>NZ_JBFTIO010000006.1:0-390128 GCF_056394985.1 Variovorax sp. 10N412 | reverse complement strand
ATGCCGCGGGCCTTTTCTTCAGGCGCTGCGTCGATCTGGTCGTAGGCCTTGGCTTCGCCGCCGAACTTGGCCGACAGCACCGTAGCGATCGCAGCCGTCAGCGTGGTCTTGCCGTGGTCGACGTGACCGATCGTGCCCACGTTGACGTGAGGCTTGGTGCGGGTGAATTTACCTTTTGCCATTTTTCGACTCCGAAAAAAACGTTTTCAACGTATGCAGATGGGTTGCAAAGCTGCCGCTGCAACCCCCAAAACTGGTGCCCTTTGCGGGAATCGGACCCGCGACCTCTCCCTTACCAAGGGAGTGCTCTACCACTGAGCCAAAAGGGCTTTTGTAACAAAGTTACGAATTCACATCGCCTCAACAACAAACCGGGCCTCTGGAGCGGGAGACGGGAATCGAACCCGCGTCATCAGCTTGGAAGGCTGGGGTTCTACCATTGAACTACTCCCGCATCGGGGGCACTTCAAGGCACCCAAAGCGCTAGATCCAATCGCTCTTAGAAACCAAATTCATCGCTGGTGGAGAGGGCTGGATTCGAACCAGCGTACTCGTTAGAGGGCAGATTTACAGTCTGCTGCCATTAACCACTCGGCCACCTCTCCGGCGAACCTCGAAATATAGCACGGTTTCGTGACTACCCAGAAATCCCAGCATCACAACAATGCGGAAGATCTGCCCGAGGACGAATCCTTCGATTATCAGCGAAGTTCAGGCCTCCGGCCGCTGAGCCTCTCGCCAAGCACGCGCTTCTCCGAAATGGCCGCAGCCGATGAACGGAACCGGCGGGCGCAACGCGGAAAGCGGCGACGGATGATTCGACATCAGCACCTTATGGCGCTCAACGTCAATCAACGCACGCTTACTTTGGGCATGAGCACCCCATAGCATAAAAACAACAGGTTTGGCGCCAGCCGAAACATGACGGATGACGGCGTCCGTCAGCACCTCCCAGCCCTTGCCGGCGTGGCTGGCCGGCTGCGCCTCTTCGACCGTCAGGCAGGTGTTGAGCAGCAGCACGCCGTGGGTCGCCCACTTCACCAGGCTGCCGCCCGGATCGGGAAACGGCGGCGGGGGCGTGCCCAGGTCGCGATGGAGTTCCTTGAAGATGTTGCGCAGCGACGGCGGCAGGGCCACACCGCTCGCCACCGAGAACGCCAGCCCTTCGGCCTGGCCGCGCCCGTGATACGGGTCCTGCCCCAGGATCACCACCCGGACATCGTCGGGCGGCGTCAACTCCAGCGCGCGCAGCGGCTGAGGCGGGAAGATCACGGCGCCAGCATCGAGGCGCTCTCGCAAAAAGCCCCGCAGCTTCTGCCCCACGGCACCCCTGAAAAAGTCATCGACCAGTGGCTGCCAGCCCGGCGCCACTGGCCAGTCCGCCGGGTCGCTGCTCGACAGCTGATCGGGCCGGCTCATTGGAACAACGCAGCGAGGGCCTCGCCGGGTTCCTTGGCGCGCATGAACGCCTCGCCGACCAGGAAGGCATTGACGCCCGCCGCGCGCAGCGTAGCGACGTCTGCGCGCGTGGCGATGCCCGACTCGGTCACCGGCAGGCGGTCGGCCGGCAGCCTGGGCAGCAGATCGATGGTCGCCTGGATCGACACCTCGAAGTTGCGCAAATTGCGGTTGTTGACCCCGATCAGCGCCGTCTTGAGCTTGAGCGCCCGATCGAGTTCGGCCGCATCGTGCACCTCGACGAGCACCGCCATCCCCAGGCCGCGCGCAATGGCTTCGTAGTCCTTCATCTGCGCGTCGTCCAGGCAGGCGGCGATCAACAGGATCGCATCGGCGCCCATCGCACGCGATTCGTACACCTGGTACGCATCGATGATGAAGTCCTTGCGCAGCACCGGCAGGTCGCACGAGGCGCGCGCCTGCTTCAGATAGTCCACGCCGCCCTGGAAGAACTGCTTGTCGGTCAGCACCGAGAGGCAGGCGGCGCTGATGGTGCCGTCGCCTTCGGCGTAGCTTTGAGCGATGTCCGCCGGAATGAATTCTTCGCGCAGCACGCCCTTGCTAGGGCTCGCCTTCTTTACTTCGGCGATCACCGCGGCGTGGCCGGCGGCGATCCTGGCGCGCAGCGCGGCTTCGAAGTCGCGCGTCAGCACGCGGCTTTCGGCGTCGAAGCGAACCGCTTCCAGCGGCGCGCGCTTCAAGGCCGCGGCCACTTCCTGGCGCTTGACGGCAACGATCTTGTCGAGGATGTCGGACATAACTTCGGTGTTCTCTCGGGTGACTGGGGACTCAGACGGTCGTGGAGGCCTGGACCAGCTCGGCCAGCTTGGCCTTTGCGGCGCCCGACGCAATGGCGCTGCGCGAGCGCTCCACACCTGCGGCGATGGAGTCGACCACGTTCGCCGCATACAGCGCAGCGCCGGCATTCAGCAAAACGATGTCGAGCGCGGGGCCCGGCTGATTGTCGAGCACCCCCAGCAGCATCGTCTTCGACTGCTCGGGCGTCTCCACGCGCAGCGCGCGGTTGCTCGACATCTGGAAGCCGAAGTCCTCGGGGTGCAGTTCGTATTCGCGGATCTCGCCGTCCTTCAACTCGCCCACCATCGTGGCGGCGCCGAGCGAGATCTCGTCCATGCCGTCGCGCCCGTACACCACCACCGCATGCTCGGCGCCGAGCCGCTGCAGCGCGCGCACCTGGATGCCCACGAGGTCGGGGTGGAACACGCCCATCAGGATGTTCGGCGCGCCGGCCGGATTGGTCAGCGGCCCGAGGATGTTGAAGATCGTCTTGATGCCGAGCTCCTTGCGCACCGGCGCCACGTTCTTCATGGCCGGATGGTGGTTCGGCGCGAACATGAAGCCGATGCCGCACTCCTCGATGGAGCGCGCGATCTGCTCGGGCTTCAGGTTGATGTTCACGCCCAGCGACTCGAGCACGTCGGCACTGCCCGACTTGCTCGACACGCTGCGCCCGCCGTGCTTGCTCACCTTGGCGCCCGCGGCGGCCGCGACGAACATCGAGCAGGTCGAGATGTTGAAGGTGTGCGAGCCGTCGCCGCCGGTGCCCACGATGTCCACGAGGTGCGTGGTGTCCTTCACGGGCACCTTGGTCGACACCTCGCGCATCACCTGCGCGGCGGCGGTGATCTCGCCGATGGTTTCCTTCTTCACGCGCAGGCCGGTGATCAGCGCGGCCATCATCACGGGCGAGCACTCGCCACTCATGATGAGGCGCACGATGTGCAGCATCTCGTCGTGGAAGACTTCGCGGTGTTCGATGGTGCGCTGCAGCGCTTCCTGGGGGGTGATCATGACAAGTCTCCTCGAGAGTGAATCAGCGGCCGATGCGAACGGCGGGCGCGTCGGTGAACGCGAGCTTGAGGCCGAAGCCGATGAAAAGAACGCCGGCCGCACGGTCGAGCCAGTGCATGCCCTTGCGCACCGCGCCGCGTTTCGCCATCCAACCCGCTGCCAGGGCCCAGCCCACATTCACGGGAATGGCGTTCAGGTTGAACAGCACGCCCAGCAGCACGAAGTACAGCGCCTTGTCGTCGGCGCCCGGCGCGATGAACTGCGGCACGAAAGCCAGGAAGAACAGCGCCACCTTCGGGTTGAGCACGTTGGTCCAGAAGCCGCCCATGAAAATGGCCTTGAGGCTGCGCTGCGCACCCGCCGCGACAGCCGCCTGGTCGATGTCGGCCGCCGGCGCCGGGCGCGACAGCACCATGCGCACGCCCAGGTACAGCAGGTACGCCGCGCCGACGTACTTGAGCACGGTGAAGGCCGCAGCCGATGTCGCCATCAGCGTGCCGACGCCCACTGCGGCCGCGAAGATGTGGACGAAGCAGCCCGCCGTGATGCCCAGCCCCGCCACGATGCCGGCGCGCACGCCGGAACGCAGCGAGTTCGCCACGACGTACAGCACGTCGGGCCCGGGCGTGAGGTTCAGCAGCCAGCCGGCGGCGATGAAGGCGAGCAGATGGGGCAAATCAGGCATCGCGTCCTCGCAGGGCTCAGGCGTTGAAGAAGGCGCGGATCGCGGCGACGGCCCGGTCGACGCCGGCGGCATCGACATCGAGGTGCGTCACGAAGCGCAGGCGGTACAGCCCCGTCGCCAAGATGCCCTGGCTGTTGAGGCTCGCGATCAGCTCCGAGGAGCGCGCCTGCGCGTCGCCCGTGAGATCGGCGAACACGATGTTCGTGTGCGGCGCCTCCACCGTCAGCCCTTCGATGCCTTCGAGCCCCTGTGCGAGCCGTTGCGCCAGCGCATGGTCGTCGGCCAGGCGATCGACATGGTGGTCGAGCGCATGCGACGCCGCCGCGGCCAGCAGCCCCGCCTGCCGCATGCCGCCGCCCGCCATCTTGCGAATGCGGTGCGCCCGCGTGATGAATTCGCGCGAACCGACCAGCGCCGAGCCGATGGGTGCGCCCAGCCCTTTGCTGAAGCACACCGACACGCTGTCGAAGCACTGCGCGATGCGGCGCGCTTCCGCACGGATGTCACTGCGGTTGTTCAGTGCAGCCTGCGCCGTGGCCGCGTTGAAAAGACGAGCCCCGTCCAGATGCCGCTGCAGTCCCTTGCGCTTGGCCAGGTCGGTCGCGGCCTGCACGTATTCGAAGGGCAGCAGCTTGCCGCCCAGCGTGTTCTCCAGCGCCAGCAGCCGCGTGCGCGCGAAGTGCGCGTCGTCGGGCTTGATGGCGGCTTCGATCTGCGCGACCGGCAGCGTGCCGTCGCTCGCATGGTCGAGCGGCTGCGGCTGCACGCTGCCGAACACCGCCGCGCCGCCGCCTTCCCAGCGGTAGCAGTGCGCCTGCTGGCCGACGATGTACTCGTCGCCGCGGCCGCAATGCGACAGGATCGCGCACAGGTTGCTCTGCGTGCCGGTCGGCACGAACAGCGCCGCCTCGAAGCCCAGCAAGGCCGCGATCTTTTCCTGCAGCGCGTTCATGCTCGGATCGGTGCCGAAGACGTCATCGCCCAACGGCGCCGCCATCATGGCCTCGCGCATCGCGGGCGTGGGTTGCGTGACGGTGTCGCTGCGCAGGTCGACGAGGGAGGTGCGATCGGTCATGGTGGCTCAGTCCAGGAAGTTCTTGAGCATGGCGTGGCCGTGCTCGGTAAGGATCGATTCGGGATGGAACTGCACGCCTTCGATGCGCACCTCGTGCGCGAATCCAGTGTGCCGCACCCCCATGATCTCGCCGTCATAGGTCCAGGCGGTGACGGCCAGGTCCTTGGGACAGCTTTCGCGCTCGATGGCCAGCGAGTGATACCGGTTGACGACGAACTTCTCGGGCAGCCCCGCGAACACGCCTTCGCGCGTGGTCGTGATCTCGCTGGTCTTGCCGTGCATCAGCTGCTGCGCGCGCACGATCCTACCGCCGAAGGCCGCGCCAATGGCCTGGTGGCCCAGGCACACGCCCAGAATCGGCAGCTGGCCCGCGAAGGCTTCGATGGCCGCCACCGACACGCCCGCCTCCGCCGGCGAGCAGGGCCCCGGCGACACCACGAGCCGCGTGACGCCCGAGGCGATCAGCTCGCCGATCTGCGCCACCGTGATCTCGTCGTTGCGATGCACCTGCACATCCGCACCCAGCTCGCCGAAGTACTGGACGATGTTGTAGGTGAAGCTGTCGTAGTTGTCGATCATCAGCAGTTTCATGGCTTGCTCACAATCCGGTGCACGCCCTTCACGACAGGGAACACGTTGAAGTTGATCAGCAGGCCCAGCTTCAGCCCCGACAGGCGCAACGCCGCGAGCACCTGCGCGCGGTGCAGGTCGGTCAGCACGTCGACCGCCTTGAGCTCCACGATGACCGACTGCTCGATCACGAAGCCCGCGCGGTACACATCGCCGAGCGAGCGGCCCTTGTAGCTGGCCGACAGCGCCACGTCGCGCGTGAAGCCGATCTCGCGCTCGGCGAGCTCGATGGCCAGCGCCGCGGCATAGGCGCCTTCGTCGAGCCCCGTGCCGAGCACGCGCTGCACCTCGACGGCGGCGCCGATGATCTCGTGCGAAAAGTCGTTCTGAATATCAGGTGCAGTGCTCATTCCAGGCCTTCCTCGACCAGTTCGGCGGCGCGCAACAGTGCGCGTGCCTTGGCCTCTGTTTCTTTCCATTCCAGCTCGGGCACCGAGTCGGCCACCACGCCGGCCGCGGCCTGCACGTGCAGCATCTGGTCCTTCACGATGCCGGTGCGGATGGCAATGGCCACGTCCATGTCGCCGGCATAGCTGATGTAGCCGCAGGCGCCGCCGTAGAGGCCGCGCTTGGTGGGCTCCAGCTGGTCGATGAGCTCCATCGCATGCACCTTGGGCGCGCCGGTCAGCGTGCCCGCCGGGAACGTGGCCTTCAGCACGTCGATGGCGGTCATGCCGTCCTTCAGCGTGCCTTCCACGTTGCTCACGATGTGCATCACGTGGCTGTAGCGCTCCACCGCGAAGGCCTCGGTCACCTTCACGGTGCCGGTCTTGGCGATGCGCCCGATGTCGTTGCGCGCCAGGTCGATCAGCATGACGTGCTCGGCGCGCTCCTTCGGGTCGTTGATGAGCTCTTCTTCCGCGGCCTTGTCGAGCTCGAGCGACGCGCCGCGCGGGCGCGTGCCGGCCAGCGGCCGGATGGTGATCTTCTGCTCGCCGTCGCTCGTGTTCTCCTGGCGCACCAGGATCTCGGGCGAGGCGCCCACCACGTGGAAGTCGCCCAGGTGGTAGTAGTACATGTAGGGCGAGGGGTTGAGCGAACGCAGCGCGCGGTACAGCGACAGCGGCGACTCGGTGTAGCGCTTGCTGATGCGCTGCCCCACCTGCACCTGCATGAAGTCGCCGGCGGCGATCATTTCCTTGGCGCGCTCCACGGCCGCGATGTAGTCGGCCTTGGCGAAGCTGCGTTCGGGTGGATGCGCCTGCGTGGGCTTGACGACGGGTGCACTCACCGAGTACTTGAGCTTGTCCTTCAACTCGCGCAGACGGCGCTTGCCCGTGGCATAGGCTTCGGACTGCTTCGGGTCGGCGTAGACGATGAGGTACAGCTTGCCCGACAGGTTGTCGATGACCGCCAGTTCCTCGCACTGCAGCAGCAGGATGTCGGGGCAGCCCAGCGTGTCGGGCGGGCAGCTCTTCTCGAGCTTGCGCTCGATGTGGCGCACCGTGTCGTAGCCGAAGTAGCCCGCCAGGCCGCCGCAGAAACGCGGAAGGCCGGGCCGCAGTGCGACCTTGAAGCGCTTCTGGTACTCGGCCACGAAGTCGAGCGGGTTGCCCCGCGCGGTCTCGACGACCTGCCCGTCGGTCACCACCTCTGTCAGGGCCTCCTCGCCGAAGCCCGAGGCACGCAGCAGCGTCTTCGCGGGCAGGCCGATGAAGCTGTAGCGCCCGAAGCGCTCGCCGCCCACCACCGATTCGAGCAGGAAGCTGTGCTTGCCGCCGCCCTGCGAATGGGCCAGCTTGAGGTAGAGGGACAGGGGGGTTTCGAGGTCGGCAAAGGCCTCGGCCATCAGCGGAATACGGTTGTATCCCTGGGCGCTGAGGCTCTTGAATTCAAGTTCGGTGATCACGGATTCGTTCTCCAGTTGCCAGACGGCGCGCCTTCGGCCGGTGGCAAGGTCATTCACTGGTGGTCCGGCATCTGTGGCGAGCCGGAACCGCGGGCGCACGGCGTGCGCCGTGCAATCAAACAGTCAGCGAAGTATGGCTACGCCAGGGCCAGGCTCCCCGGCTGCCTTCACCTGTTTGAATGATGTGATGAACGAACATGGAGCGCGGAGTTTAGCCCACGAAAACGAAAAAGGCGCGCAACAAGGCTGCCATTGGCGGTCTTCAGGGTTCCCCCGAAGGCTGCCACGTAAAACAAAAAGATACATTCGCACGACCGTTCGCAAAACTCCAAGGAGACTCCCCGTGCCCGCTCATTCGCTCCCGACCGTGTGTGCCCGCCTCATCGTGGCGGCTTGCCTTGCAACCGCCTTCGGCGCGTTCGCCGCGCAGGTCGACGTGGCCGGCGTCAAGCTTGAAGACCGCATGGACCTGCGCGGCACCGCCCTGCAGCTGAACGGCGCGGGCGTGCGCTACAAGGCCATCTTCAAGGTCTACACGGCCGGCCTGTACGTGGGCCAGAAGGTGTCCACGCCCCAGGAAGCGCTGGCGGCGCCCGGCCCCAAGCGCGTGGCGATCACCATGCTGCGCGACATCGACGCCAACGAACTGGGCAAGCTCTTCACCAAAGGCGTGGAAGAGAACTCGCCCAAGAGCGAAATGGTCAACCTCATTCCGGGCCTGCTGCGCATGGGACAGATGTTCGCCGACCAGAAACAGCTCAAGACCGGCGACACCTTCACCATCGACTGGCTGCCCGGCACCGGCACGCTCATCACCGTGCGCGGCGTGCCGCAGCCCGACCCCGTGAAAGAGCCGGCCTTCTTCAATGCGCTGCTGCGCATCTGGCTCGGCCCGAACCCGGCCGACTGGAAGCTGAAGGACGCGCTGCTCGGCATCAAGCCCTGACCGGCAACGCCGGCGACTTCAGAGGTCGGCCAGCGAATCCACGAAGCCGTCAGCATCCACGCTGCGCACCGGCTCGCCGTGGTTGTAGCCGTAGGTCACGAGCACCACCGGGCAACCCGCCGCCCGGGCTGCGCGCGCATCGTTGCTCGAGTCGCCGACCATCAGCGTGCGCGCGGGTGCGCAGCCCAGCGCCTCGCAGGTCTTCAAGAGCGGCAGCGGATCGGGCTTCTTGCGCTCGAAGGCATCGCCACCGAACACCAGCTCGAAGAATCCATCGAGCCCTTTCACGGCCAGCAAGGGCTTGGCGAACGACGCCGGCTTGTTGGTGAGGCAAGCCAACCGCAGGCCTCGCGCGCGCAACGCCTTCAGGCCTTCGATCACACCGGGGTACACAGCCGAGTGCTGCCCGTTGATGCCGAGGTAGTGGTGCTGATAGCGCTCCCACGCGCGGTCGAACAGCGCCCTCGCCTTCGCATCGGCGCCTGCCGCGCCGTCAGGCGTCATCACATGCACGAGCGCAGAATGAATCAGGTGCTCCGAACCCTTGCCCACCATCCGCTCGATGGCGGCAGCCGACACCGGCGGCAGTTCGAGGTCGCGCAGCATGCGGTTGAGCGCCTCGGCGAAATCGCCGAGCGTGTCGACCATGGTGCCGTCGAGGTCGACGATGGCGGCGTCGAAGCGGGAGTGGTCGAAGCGCATGGAGTTCAAAACAGAAAAATGGAGTTGCGAAAACGATCCCGCACTTTACCGAGCATCGAAAAATGGCGTTTGAAACATTTCGAAGACCCGACCGAGAGGAGAAGGTGCCGGCCCGAATTCGGACTGTGCAACGGCACCAATTTTCAGCGGCGACCCACGCCCTCGGCGGCCACGAATCGGCGCTCGCGCATCCACTTCGTCATGACCCACTTCTCGCCCCGGGTCACGTTCGCGCTGGCGTGCAGCGACCTCGCATCGACGCGGCCGTTGTCGTCGCAGTACTCGAAGTAGCAGGCATTGCCGCGAATCGGCGAGACCGCAAGGCCCAGTTGCGGGAAGACGGTCTGGCCGCCGTCCGGCACTTCGTTCAGATAGGTCACCAGGGTGCTCACGCGCTGACCGCTTCGCGCGATGGATTCACGGTTGGCGGCGTTGGTCGGCGCCAGATAGTCGTGGTGAGGTTCGCTGCCTGCACCGGTGGGGTAGTACAGCACCTGCAACCCCTCGCCGTTTTCCAACGGAAGGTTCATCAGCATCGAGAGGCGTCGATCGAGGCGAGCGACCAGGTCGTTTTCCTCGAGGCGAAAAAACATGCCCCAGCTTGCGCGCTTGTCGCTCACCACATCGCGGCCGCTCATCGGATCGACCAGGGTGGAAGGCTGCAGGCGCGGCCGCGCCATGTCGATGATGGACCTGCATTCGTCGGCGTCCACGACGTTGCCAAGCGCGGCAAAGACCGGGTCTTCGCCACGCGAGTGCACGGCGATCTCACGGTCGCCCGTCAGGATCCGCGTGCCCGGCGCGAGCCGCGCCGCGGGCCTGGAAGAGGCCTCGTCGGGCAGTTCGATGGCGTCGGCCGGCATGGCCACGCCGCGTTGCCGCGCCTCGACGAAGGCCGCGACGATGGCCTGCGCGGGCCGCTCGTTCATGCCCTGCACGCGCATCGTGGCCACCAGCGACTGTGGCGCCTGGCCGGCGTCGAGGTTGCGCGTGACCCAGCGGCCGAGGTCTGGCGAGAAGCGGACGACGGTGCTCATGGGTGCACCCTTGGCGCGGCACTCATGAGCGCGTCACACCGGACCCGCGTGAGCGACCCAGCCCTGGTCGCCGAGCGCGAATCCCTGGCGCAGCTGCAACTTGCCGCCCGCGCCGTTCATGATGCGCGTGACCATCGGGAACACGCGCTGCGCGTCGGCGTCCTGCATCCACGGCGCCGGGTCGACCTGGTAGGTGTAGCTCACCACCGCCAGCTTGTGTTGTGCGTCGGAAGCATCGAGCTTGACGTCGACGATCTTCTCGCGCTTGAGATGAGCCACGCAGAAGTCGTTGGCGTGTTCGGTGCCGCGGGCCGCTTGCACGCGCGGCTTGTAGAACTTGCGGCCGGCCTCGGTGAGTTCGAATCGCTTGACTGCGCCGTCCGGGTTCTCGGCGCTCTTCGGCGCGGGGACGATGGTGCTGTGCACCAGCCCCAGCTGTTCCATCACCGGAAACTGAACGGCATGGCGCGCACCTGAACCGGCCTCGGCTTCGGTCAGGTCGATCGGCCAGTCGAACATGGCAAGGCAGAGGTCGCCGCTCCGGGCCAGGTAGTCGTCCAGCGGGGCCGCGAGATTGTCGGCCGTGGGTGCCTTGGCATCGTTGCCGGTGCCGCATGCGGCCAGCGCGCAGACCATGGCGATGCCGGTCAGGGCCTTGATCGAAGTCCGGGTGCGTCGGCTCGGGCGGGTAAAGCGGAAATTCATGCGGTCTCTTGTTGATTGATGGGTGACGGTGGCGGGCGGCGTGACGATCGCGGCCTCAGTGCGCATCGAGCTCGTCCGCAACCCAGCCGTGCCGCGTCAGGTGAACGCCAAGGCGCACCTGCATCGTTCCTTCGCGCTGGATGGCGCGCGCCAGCAACGGGAAGGCTTGCAGCACCTCGGGCGTTCCAGCCCAGGGCTCGGGTGCGATGCGGTACGTGAAGAGCAGCGAGGTCGCGGTACGGCCGTCGCGTGTTTGCGGCGGATCCCAGCCGATCAGGCGATCCAGGCTCAGCGTGGCCGCGCAGAAGTCGGCCGGGTGCGTGAGCGTCTGCGTCGTCGTACGTATCACCACGGGCACCTGCAGGTAGTACTTGCGCCCTGCATCGGTCAGCGCGTATTCACGGGCTGGCACGGTCGCCGTGGTGTCCTTGGTGGTGGTGGCGACGACATCCTTGCCGGTCACCAGGCCCAGCTTCTCAAGCACGGGCATCTGCTGCGCATCGGCTTCGTGCGATCCGGCCGCGACCGTGATCGGCCATTCGTATTTGGCCAGGCACACGTGCCCGCGCTGGGCGAGGTAGTCGTTCGTCGTCGCGGTGAAGTTCCCCCGGTTCGCAAAGCGCGCCTGCTCGTTGTCGCAACCGGCGAGCGAGGCCAGCAGCATCAGCAGCAACGCGGCGCCACCGACGCGGCGCGCGAGGGCTGGGGCTCTGTTCGCCTTCACTTCACGCACCTGCCGGTGGTCGGTGGGGTGGAGGGAGGCTGGTAGCCGTCGCTCAGCACGCCCAGGAAGCAGACCAGGTCGGCGATCTGCTGCGGGGTCATGACCGGTGGGGAGCCGGGCTGGCGCGGCTTCGTGCCGCTGGCAAGCGTCTTGTCGCCGCCCTCGCCGGTCCCCATCGGCAATTCCTCGTCGATGCTGCCTTGCTGCACTTGCGGCAGGTCGTTGAACTTGTCGACCGTTGCGCCCGGCACGGAGGTGGGCTGCAGCGCCCAGCCCGGGTTGGCCTGCTGCTTGCCGGTGCCGTCGGCACGCGCCGGATACCAGTACTCCGGGTTGGTGTCCCGCGTGTTGTAGAAGTTGACGACCTGGTCCAGCGAATGGAGCACGCCATTGTGGAAGAAGGCGCCGCGCGTCGCCACGTTGCGCAGCACCGGCACCTTGAACATGCCGCAGTACGGGTGGGGCGTGTCCGGCGTGGCGGGCGTGTAGTCGGTGCGGTAGGGGCCGCAGAGGCCCATGTCGAAGTATCTGGGGTCGTCGTTGGCCGGAATCGGATCCGGGTTGTTCGGGATCGACCTGTCGTTGCGCGGCGCACCCAGGGCCTGGTAGGTGAAGTCGGTCATCAGGCCGGAGTTGCCGTTGAAGTTGGCGCCCGTGTAGTGGCAGCCCGAGCAGTTGGTGACGCCGGTGCTGTGAAACAGAACCTCGCCGCGACGCTCGGCTGGCGTCAGCACGCCACCGATCTTGTTGAAGACATAGAGGTCGTATTTGCTGCTGTACGGGTGAAAGCTCAGGTCTTCGGTCTCCAGCGCCTGGATCGCGCGGCCCAGGGCGTCGAAGGCGGCATCGGTGTCGTCGAACACATCGGCGCCGAACGCCTGCTTGAACAGGCCGGCATAGGTGCTGCCCTGAACCACCTTCACGACCGCTTCCTTGGAGGTGTTGTTCATCTCGAGCGGGTTGAGCAGCGGCATCCCGGCCTGTGCCGCCAGCGTCGTCGCGCGGCCATCCCACATGAAGCCGCCACCCGGCGAGCTGGAGGTCACGCCGTCGGGGTTCGGTGCGTCCTCGCTGAAGGCCGGCGTCGATTCCCTGTAGCGCAACGAAGGCACGGCGCGCGCGCCGGTCTTCGTGACATCGGAGCCCAGCTGCACCGAGATGCTGTTCGGCGGACCGTAGGCGTATTGCGGGTCGTGGCAGCTCGCGCACGACATGTTCTTGCCGCTCGACAGGTTCTTGTCGAAGAAGGCCAGCTGCCCGACCTGGGCCTGGGTGCTCAGGACCTGCTTGCGCGGGCCGGAGGTGCTTGCCGCCGCCGTGGCGTTCTTGCCATCGCAAGCCGTCAAAGCCAACAGCGCTACCGAGAGCGCCATGACGAGCGGGACCATCTTGTCCGTGACCAGATTCATCAAAAGGAAAATCGCTTCATGCTGCGCCGCGGGGGCCCGCAGGCGAGACGCCTCGCGTCCGGCCCCCGAACCCTCCGCGGCTTTTCTGTCGTCTGTCTGTCTGGCCGGTCTTCGCTTTACTTCGTTGCCCAGACGCTGCTCTGGCTCGCGTCGGCACCGACCTGCGGCGTGATCTGGCCTTCAAGCTTGCCCGTGTCCGGGTCCTGAACGCCGACGATGTCGTTCGCGTACAGCTTCTGCTTGTAGTTGGCCGGGATCACGTAGGCATGGTTGATCGGCCGCACCGAGTCGAAGTGCGTGTCCGCGCTGTTCTGGTATTCCGGCAGCGCAAGGATGTTGGCCGTGATGAACGCTTCCGAGTACTTGGCGCGGTTCAGGTACGTCGCATCGACAGCCGGGTCGGCAAGCTGGAACATGTCCTGCAGCGTCCGCACGAACGAGAAGTGGCTGTAAGCGTCGCTGTCAGCAACCTTCTTCTTCGCCGTGCCCACGTCCTGCTGGTTGGTGAGGATGCCGAAGATCGAATTGCCGTGGCCGAAATTGCCCCCGGCGTAGTTGGCCGGCGGCGTGGTGGCGGTCGCCTTGCCGCTTGCGTCCACGGTCACCGGTGCGGCGCCGGAATTCGGGCCGCCCGCGTTCCAGCCGCAGCACGAGCCGTTGCTGCCGCCTTCGCCTTCGTCGAACATCACGACGATCGCAACGCGCTTGTTCGGGTTCTTCCACAGCGCCGAGTTCTGGATCGCCTTGACCGTCATGCCCAGGTAGATGTCGGCACGCTTGATGTTGGGGCCCTGGCCGTCGTTGCCGCCCTGGCAGCTCGTGTCGCTGCCGACGCCGTGCATGTCGTCGCACTGGTCCGGAACGATGAAGTTGATGTTGCCCACATCGCCCGCGGCCAGGTCCTTGGTGAACTGGTCGTAGACCCAGCCGCTCGGAACCTGGTAGGCCGTGGTCTTGAGCCAGTCCGCTTCCTGGTACTGCGTGCCGAAGATGGTGCGGTTGGTGGCCGCGAACTCGGGCAGCTTGCGTGCTTCCTGGAAAGCGATCGACGGGCCGTGCTTGACCTTGTACAGCCCGTTCACCACCGCGAAGTTGGGCGTGCCGACGAGGGCGGGAATGGCGGAGCCGTCCAGGTTGGTGACGCCCTTCAGGCGGCTCGTGTCGTACGTGGCGACCACGCTGGTGTCGGCAATGCTGTCGGCGCGCACGTCCTGGCCGGGGTTCATCGACTCGCTGTAGGTGCGGATCGTGCGGCCCGTCCTGGACATCAGCGTGAACAGGTTGTCGCCGGGGACGTTGTGCACGGTGCCGCCGGTCGGGGTGTCGCCGCAGCTCGTGCTGGCCGCGCTGTAGCCGGCGCGGTGGGCGCTGGTCGCCGGCGGGAGCTTGGCCTGCGCGGGCAAGGGCTGGCCGTCGGAGGCCGTTGCACCGGCGAACGCAACGTCGGTGACCGCATACGGGCCGACAGCACCGCAACCGAACCAGTTGTCGTCGTGGATGCCGAAGTCGTCGCCGCCGCCCAGCGCGGTGTAGTTCGGCTCGGACGGGTTGCCGGTCGAATAGTACGTGCTCAGTTGGTTGTAGTTGTTCAGGATGTGATTGACGTTCACAGCCCGCGGGTTGCCGACGATTGCATCGGTCGACTTGTTTTCTTCGACGATGACGAAGATGTTGTCGTACGCCGGCACGCCTTCCACGTTGAAGGCCGCCTGCTGCGCCTGGGCAAAGGTGATGGGCGCCTGCTTTTGCAGCGGCCCCGTGGGGGTGGCCTTGGTGCCGTCCGCGTTGGTGAGCGTCGCGCTCGACAGTCCGGCCAGGCGGGGGTCGCCGCCCAGGACGGCCAGGTTGTCGGGGAACAGGTCCTTGCGGTCGAGCTTGGCCGTCGCATAGGTGTAGCGGTTGGTCAGCTCGTTGTCTTGGTACAGCGCGGCGTACTGGGTGGCGCCGCTCAGGGTGTTCACGTCCGCGAGCGGGTCGCTGAACTTGGCGTCGCCCAGATTGAAGGCCGGGCCATTCATGCGTGCGACGAGGTTGGCCTTTTCGGCCGCATAGCTGCTGCCGTTGGCTTCCACCAGGCGTTGCGCTTCGCTCGACAGCGGGCTGATGACGATCTTGCCCGCGCCCTGGTCGGCGATCTGGTCGGTCGAGGCGCGCAGGATGAGGTGGCTGGCCACGGCGGCGCCGGTGGCGGTGTTGGTCGCGCTGGTGCCGATGTCGGCGACCAGCGGTCCGGTGCTGGTGGTCGTCAGCGTGAACTTGCCGCTGGCATCGGTGGTGGTCGAGGTTTCGCCGCTGTCGAGCACGCCGTTGCCGTTGGTGTCGACGAAGACCGTGGCCTTCTGGTAGTAGCCGGCCTTCAGGGTCGGGTTGCCCGTGGTGCTTCCCGGCGCGTAGCCGCTGGCCGCGACCACGCCGCTGAGTGTCGTGCCGGCCGTGCTGGCGGGCGGCGTGCTGATCGGGAAGAAGCCGCTGTTTCCGTCACTCCCTCCCCCACAAGCGGCGAGCACGCAAGCCGCAACTGCCGTCAATGACGTCAGCAAAACTCTTCTTTCGAAAATCATCATATAGGTTGGGAAGTTGGTTATGGATGGTTTTGACCGGCCTGCATCGGACTGCGGGCATCGTGCGTTTTGAATGCAAAACGCCACATCGAGGAGAAATGTAGGAATTGCGAATGACGTCTTTGTGTCAAAAAACGGCGCCGCCGCTCGCTAATTCATTGCTAATTCTTCGCTAATAAATGGAGGCGCCATCGCCCCCATCCAATTCCCGCTCCGCATTTGACTGACCACTGACTGATTTCAAAATTAGATGGGAATTAGCATGCCCACTGGAGGCGAATTCCGAGCAAATTCGGCTTGCTTCTGCCGGCAGGCGCTGCCTCGGTCGACCGGCCACACTTGAGGCTGTCGATGGAGGTGCTCCGCCTGAGCTCTATTCCGCGCGGGTATTTCTGTCGAATGAATGCGCAGTGAACTTGAACGTGCCGCCTCGGGCACGATCAATACCGATATGCACATTGAGGGACCCCCGCGCGGCGCCCACACGACCGACCGGTGTGGAACAACAGCCCGCAGGCGTGTCTTGCACTCCATTGCTTGATGCTTGCGGCAACCCCCGTGCAATCAACGTAATTCCCGAACCGTGCTGCGACATCCCGGGTGGGGGTAGATGCCAAAAGAGTTCAAAACGGGATTTGAGAGTTGCCGCCGAAGTTGATGCGCGCACTGGTCGTCGCAACCCGGCCAGGCCCGCGCCGGAAACTTTTACCGGCGTTCAGACACCTACAGGCCGTACCTGTCTCGCGCAAACGCGCCGGACACCCCTTCACCGCCTTGCCCATGCAAGGCCCATCCACGAGGAATACTCCATGCGTCTGACGACCAAGGGCGGCTTCGCCCTGACAGCCATGATCGATGTCGCGCTGCGCGAGAGGGACGGCCCCGTGCCATTGGCATCGATCAGCCAGCGACAGCACATCGCCCGTTCCTCGCTCGAACTGCTGTTCAGCAAGCTGCGCCAGCATGCCCTCATCAAGGCGACACGCGGGCCCGGCGGCGGCTACACGCTGACGCGCAGGGCTTCGGAGATCACCGTGGCCGACATCCTGGCGTCGGTCGATGGCCAGGTTCCGGCGGACGCCGACACACCCCCGCGTGACAGCAAGCAGGACGCGGCCGAAGTCGGCTGCTACTCCACCGAAGCCCTCTGGGCCTCCGCCAAGCACCACGTGATGGAGTTCCTCGGCTCCGTCACGCTGCAGAGCCTGGTCGACGACCAGCTCGCCAAGGGTCTGCGCGTCGACGACGAACCGACGCGCAAGAAAGCGTCGCCTGTGCGCACCGAGCCCAGCCTGCGGCATGTGAACGCGCCGAACTCGGTGTTCGCATGGAACGGCGTGTTCGCCAAGCGCTGAAGAAGAAAGCGCCATGAACGAAATCTCTCTTTGCATCTTCGGCTTCTCCGCGCTCCTGCTCTACCTGGCATGGCGCGAACGGGCCGGCGCGAACACCCGCGACGCCCGGCTGCTGGCGGGTGCCGCCGGCTTCTCGGGCATTGCGGGCGCTGTCGCAGCCGTCGCGGCCGTGGCCGAGTGACGGGCTGAAGCACAGACGCAGGCTGCCCCGCGCAGTCTCAGCGCAGCGTCGCGTGCGGGTGCAGCGGATGCGCCAGCGTGTCCGCAATCAGGCGCAGCGCCTGGTCGCACTGTTCGCGCGACATCGGCCCGCCCAGGCAGATGCGCACCGCATCGGGCGGGTCGCCGTCGGTGGAAAAGGCCGCACTCGCCACCACCCCCACGTTCTGCGTGCGCAGGTACGACGCGAACTCCACCGGGCTCCAACCGGGCGTGAGCGGCAGCCAGGCATGAAAGCCCTCGGGGTGCGCCTGCAACCCGCTGTCGCCCAGGTAGCGCATGGCCAGCAGCTGCCGCGCCGCCGACTCGGCGCGCACCGCCTGCAGCATCTCTTCGGTGCTGCCGTCTTCCACCCACAGCGTGGTCAATGCATTGGTGATCGGCGAGGCCATCACGGTGGTCGCGCGCATGGCGCCGGCCAGCCGCTGCGACTGCACCACCGTCGGCGAGCACACATACGCGCTGCGCAGCCCGGCGCCGAAGCACTTGGAAAACCCGCTCACGTAGTAGGTGAGCCCCGGCGCCAGCGTGGCCAGTGACGCGGGCGTCTGGCGCGGCAGCATGCCGTAGGCGTCGTCCTCGATGATCGGCACCGCGTAGCGCAGCGCCACGTCGGCCAGCGCCTCGCGCCGCGCGCGCGACACGGTGGCCGCGGTCGGGTTCAGCAGCGTGGGGTTGCAGTACAGCGCCTTGGGCTTGAGCGTCTTGCAGGCGTGCTCGAAGGCGTCGGCAATGGGTCCGTCGTCGTCCATCTGCAGCGCATGCAGCTGCACACCCAGCTGCGCCGCGATGGCCTTCACGCCCGGGTAGGTGAGCGACTCCACGCAGATCAGCTCGCCCGGGCGCGCCAGCTGCGAGAACAGCGCGGTCAGCACCGCATGGATGCCGGGGCACACCAGGATGCGGTCCACGCTCGCATGCGGCACGAAGGGCCGCAGCCACTGCATCGCCACCTCGCGGTCGTGCGCGGTGCCGCCGAAGTCCTGGTAGCGCAGCAGGTCGTGCAGATCGAGCTGCGCGAAGGCCTTGCTGGCGCTGTCGTGCAGCCGCGCCATCAGGTGCGCGTCGTCGGGCTCGGGCGGCATGTTCATCGTCATCTCGGCGCCGCTGCCGCCGCGCAGCCGCAGGCTGGGGCTGCCCGAGCGGATGAAGGTGCCGGTGCCCGCGCGCGAGTCGATCAACCCGCGCTTGCGCGCCTCGGCGTAGCCGCGCGCCACCGTCGTGTAGTTCAGTTCCAGGTCGCTTGCGAGTTCGCGCAGCGTGGGCAGGCGGTCGCGCACGCCCAGGCGGCCGGTCTTGATGTCGTCGGCGATCAGGTCGGCCAGCAGCAGGTAGGCCGGCTTGGCGGTGGTGCGCAACTGCCTGCGCCAGTGGGCGGTGATGGTAGGCATCGGGGAGGGTCCGGCAAGTTGATTGCATTCATTGATTGCATCTGGCCGCCCATCAACACGCAGGAATCGCGCCGGGATTCATGGCCGCCAGAGGGCGAAGGCGCCGGAAGAATGCTTCGATGCGGTGCGATCAACCCCATTGATCGGGTGCATTGATCGCACGGGACATGCGTCGTCCCGGTGCGAAACGGTCTGCCTCTTCCCACACAGGCCGGGCAATTTCGGGCGCCGCAAAAAATTTTGTCGCCACGCGGCCCGCACCGCCGCTCATTGATCGCGACTTGATCGCACGGCCGCCTCCGGGCGCTGGCACATCGCCTGCGATGAGAAAGGCACGCAAGACCTGCGTACCCCTCACCCAACCCGGAGTACCCCATGCCCAAAGTCACCCGCCCCCGCAACGAAAAAGGCGAGTTCCTTGTCGACTACGAAGAGAAGGTGTTCGAAGACGTCAAGGCCGAGCCCGGCGAGAAGGCGCTCGTCACCTTCCACACCGTGGCCTTCGAAGGCTCCATCGGCTTCGTCAACCTGCTGCAGGCCACGCGCCTGAAGCGCAAGGGCTACGACACCTCGGTGCTGCTGTACGGCCCCGGCGTGACGCTGGGCGTGCAGCGCGGCTTCCCCACGCTGGGCGACGAGGCCTTTCCGGGCCACCAGAACTTCAACAAGCAGATCGTCAAGTTCATGGAAGAAGGCGGCAAGGTCTACGCCTGCCGCTTCGCGCTGCAGGCTTTGTACGGCCACGGCGAAGGCGCGCTGATCGAGGGCATCAAGCCCATCAACCCGCTCGACGTGCTGGACATCGTGCTGCTGCACAAGAAGGCCGGCGCGGTGATCCTCGACACCTGGACCTTGTAAGGCAGGACAAGGAGATGGCTTCCACCCCCCGCATCGTGCGCGCCGCCGCGATCCAGATCGCGCCCGACTTCGAGCGCCCCGACGGCACGCTCGAGCGGGTGTGCAGCGCCATCGACGAGGCCGCGGCCAAGGGCGCGCAGATCGCGGTGTTCCCCGAGACCTTCGTGCCCTACTACCCGTACTTCAGCTTCGTGCTCCCGCCGGTGCTGCAGGGTGCGCCGCACCTGCAGCTGGTGGAGCGCGCGGTGGTGGTGCCCGGCCCCGTCACGCAGGCCGTGGCCGAGCGGGCGCGCGCGCGAAACATGGTGGCGGTGCTCGGCGTGAACGAGCGCGACCACGGCAGCCTCTACAACACGCAGCTGGTGTTCGACGCCGACGGCACGCTCGCGCTCAAGCGTCGCAAGATCACGCCCACGTACCACGAGCGCATGGTCTGGGGCATGGGCGACGGCGCGGGCCTGAAGGTGGTGGACACCGCCGTCGGCCGCGTCGGCGCGCTCGCCTGCTGGGAGCACTACAACCCGCTCGCGCGCTACGCGCTGATGGCGCAGCACGAAGAGATCCATTGCGCGCAGTTCCCCGGCTCGCTGGTCGGACCGATCTTCGCGGAGCAGATGGAAGTGACCATCCGCCACCACGCGCTCGAGTCCGGCTGCTTCGTCATCAACGCCACCGGCTGGCTCACCGACGAGCAGATCCGCAGCGTCACGCCCGACCCCAACCTGCAGAAGGCGCTGCGCGGCGGCTGCCACACGGCCATCGTCTCGCCCGAGGGCAAGCACCTCGCCGCGCCGCTCACCGAGGGCGAAGGCATGGTGGTGGCCGACCTCGACATGGCGCTGATCGCCAAGCGCAAGCGAATGATGGATTCGGTCGGCCACTACGCGCGGCCCGAACTGCTGTCGCTCGCCATCAACGACCGGCCGGCGCAGACCACCGTGCCGATGCACGCCACGCAACCCTCAGTTCAACGGAGCCCAGACCATGACCACCACGACCGCAACGACGACACCCCAGGACAGCCGGCAACTGATGACCGAGCTCCAGTCCTTCGGGTTGCGGCTGGTTGACCCGTCAGCAGGCGTTGCAAGCCGCCGCGGCGGCGCCGGGCCTTCGGACCACAAGGCCGTGACGGTCGACGGCCACACGATCATGGTGCCGGTGCACACCTCCACCGCCTGGCACTCGCCCTTCACCGCCGAGGCGCCCGACGCGCAAGGCATGAGCCGCGTGATGCGCGGCAGCATCCCCATTGCCAGCATCAGCTTTCCGAAGCAGCCGCGCTTCTACGCCATGCAGACCTTCGACGGCGTGCCCTACTCGCACATCGCCACGCTGCACGGCAGCGACGTGCTGGCCACCACCGTGCTGCAGACCTGCATCCGCTACGAGAGCCGCAGGAAGAGCTGCAAGTTCTGCGCGATCGGCCAGTCGCTTGCGGCCGGCCGCACCATCGCGCGCAAGACGCCGGAACAGCTCGCCGAGGTGGCGCGCGCCGCTGTGCTGCTCGACGGCGTGAAGCACATGGTGATGACCACCGGCACGCCCAACGCCACCGACCGGGGCGCGGCCATCCTCTGCGAGAGCGCCTTCGCCATCAAGGCGGCGGTCGACATTCCGATCCAGGGCCAGTGCGAGCCGCCCGACGACGACCAGTGGTTCCACCGCATGAAGGCCGCTGGCATCGACACGCTGGGCATGCACCTCGAAGTGGTCACGCCCGAGGTGCGCGAACGCCTCATGCCGGGCAAGGCCAGCGTGCCGGTGTCGCGCTACATGAGTGCCTTCGAGGCGGCGGTGGGCGTGTTCGGCCGCGGGCAGGTCAGCACCTACATCCTGGCCGGGCTGGGCGACACGCGCGAGGCCATCCTCGACATCTGCGACCAGCTGCTCGCGCGCGGCGTGTACCCGTTCGTGGTGCCCTTCGTGCCGATCAGCGGCACGCCGCTCGAAGACCACCCCGCGCCCACGCCCGAGTTCATGAGGTCGCTGCTCGCGCCGCTGGGCGAGCGCGTGGTGGCCGCGGGCCTGCGCTCGGGCGACATCAAGGCCGGCTGCGGCAAGTGCGGCGCCTGCTCGTCGCTGTCGATCTACGAAAAAGAAGGCGAAAGCTGACCATGCTGTGCATCGACGACCTCTTCGAAATGGCGGACCACTATGCGCCCGTCGAGTACCTGGTGCGCGAAGCCGCGCAGCAGTGGGAGCGCGACGAGGCCATGGCGCTGCGCCGCGCGGTGTTCTGCATCGAGCAGGGCATCTTCGCGCGCGACGACCGCGACGCCACCGACGACCATGCGCGGCTGCTGGTGGCCATGTCGTGCAACGGCGGCATGCCCGAGCAGGTGGTGGGCACGGTGCGCATCCACCGCGGCGAGGCAGCGGGCGAATGGTGGGGTTCGCGGCTGGCCGTGCACCCCGCGTTCCGCAGCCAGGGGCACCTGGGCGCCACGCTGATCCGGCTGGCCGTGTCCCGCGCCCACGCCCTGGGCTGCGAGACCTTTCTTGCCCAGGTGCAGCTGCAGAACGTGCCGCTGTTCAGGAAGCTCGGCTGGCAACTGCTGGCAGAGACCCAGGTGCATGGCCGTGCGCATGCGCGCATGCAGGCCGACCTCGGCTGGTACCCGCCCTGCCACGACCCCGTGAGCGGCTTCGTCACGCGCGCGAAGGTGGCGGCATGACCGAGCCCGCGAACGTCCACGCCATCGCCGAAGCCCTGCGCGCCACGCGCGGCTTCGCCCACAAGCGTGACATCAGCGACGTGGTGGCCGCGCTCGGCCGCTCGCTGCCCGGCGGCCATGCCGCGCTCGCCCAGGCCGTGCCCATCGGCGACGACTGCGCGGCCATTCCCGACGGCCACGGCGGCTACCTGCTGTTCGCCATCGAGGGCCTGGTCGAAGACTTCATCGTGCGCATGCCCTGGTTCGCCGGCTACTGCGGCGTGATGGTCAACGTGAGCGACATCTACGCGATGGGCGGGCGTCCGACGGCGGTGGTCGACGCGCTGTGGAGCACCGGAATGAACCCTGCGGACGACGTGCTGCGCGGGCTGGCCGAGGCTGCCGTGCGCTACGGCGTGCCCGTGGTGGGCGGGCACAGCAACAACCGCAGCGAGCGACCGCAGCTGGCCGTCGCCATCCTCGGCCACGCACGCAAGCTGCTCACCAGCTTCGACGCGAAGCCCGGCCACCTGCTGGTGATGGCGGCCGACCTGCGCGGCGCGTACGAGGAGCCCTTTCCCTACTGGAACGCCTCCACCCGGGCGCCGGCCGCACGGCTGCGCGCCGACCTGGAGCTGCTGCCCCTGCTGGCCGAAGACGGGCTGTGCGGCGCGGCCAAGGACATCAGCATGGCCGGCGCCGTGGGCACGGCCCTGATGCTGCTCGAATGCTCCGGCGTGGGCGCGCGCATCGACCTCGACGCGCTGCCCCGGCCCGACGGCGTGCCGCTGATGCGCTGGCTCTCGTCGTTCCCGAGCTACGGCTTCGTGCTGAGCGTGGCACCCGCGCAGGTGGCCACGGTGCTGGCGCGCTTTGCCGCGCGCGACATCGCCTGCGGCGTGATCGGCGAGGTCGACGCCACCCGGCAGGTGCGGCTGCGCCAGGCCGGTGACGAAGCGCTGCTCTGGGACTTCGGCCGCGACGCCTTCATCCAGCCGCCCGCCATGACCGAGACCCTGCCATGCCCGTGATGCACTTCCACGTGCGCTGGCCCGACGCCAGCGAGACCCGCTGCTATTCGCCTTCGCTGGTGGTGCGGGAGTACCTGACACCCGGCCAGCGCTACGCCCTGGGCGACTTTCTGGCGCGCACGCGCGAGGCGCTGGGCATCGGCTCGGAGCGGGTGCGCGCCAGGTACGGCTTCGCCTGTTCGCAGGCGATGGACCAGCTCGCCGAAATCGAGCACATCGCCGCGCGCTTCGCCCCGTCCGCCGACGGGGCCGACGCCGAAGTCACCGTCGTCGCCTTCGACTGACGTCCCTCCCCTCCAGAGAAAGAAGCACCCCATGTCCCATCCCACCCCCCCCTCCTTTCCCTACGGCGGGCGCAGCCACTACAGCGTCGTCATCGTCGGCGGCGGCCAGGCCGGCCTGTCGCTGAGCCACGGCCTGCAGCAGCGCGGCATCGACCACCTGGTGATCGAGAAGCGCAGCCTGGTCCACACCTGGCGCACGCAGCGCTGGGATTCGTTCTGCCTGGTCACGCCCAACTGGCAGTGCCAGTTGCCGGGCTGGGGCTACCTGGGCAGCGATCCGCACGGCTTCATGGTGAAGGACCAGATCAACGAATGGCTCGCCGGCTTCGTCGAACATGTGAAGGCGCCGGCCATCGAGGGCGTGACGGTCGAGCGGGTTTCGCGCGTTCCCGGCGCCGGCGAGCGCGAGCGCTTCAGCGTGCAGACCGACGCCGGCACCTACACCGCCGACCAGGTGGTGGTGGCCTCGGGCGGCTACCACCGCCCCATCGTGCCGCGCCTGGCCGAGAAGCTGCCGGCGCACGTGGCGCAGTTCCATTCGGCGCAGTACCGCAACGCGGCGCAGTTGCCCGAAGGCGCCGTGCTGGTGGTGGGCTGCGGCCAGTCGGGTGCGCAGATTGCCGAAGACCTGCACTTGGCCGGACGCAAGGTGCACCTGGCCACCGGCCGTGCCCCGCGCTGCGCGCGCTTCTACCGCGGCCGCGAAGTGGTCGACTGGCTGGCCGACATGAAGTACTACGACATGCCCGTCACCGAGCACCCGCTGCGCGAGGGCGTGCGCGACAACACCAACCACTACGTGACCGGGCGCGACGGCGGGCGCGACATCGACCTGCGGCGCTTCGCGCGCGAAGGCATGGAGCTCTACGGGCTGCTCGAAGGCTTCGACGACGGCAGCTTCGCGCTGCAGCCCAACCTGCGCGACAACCTCGATGCGGCCGACGACACCTACAACCGCATCAACGCCTCCATCGACCGGTACATCGCCGCCCAGGGCATCGAGGCACCGCCGCCGTCGGTCTACACGCCGGTTTGGGAACCGCAGGAAGAGCGCACGCGGCTCGACCTCGCCGCGGCGGGCATCACCAGCGTGGTGTGGTGCATCGGCTTCTCGCCCGACTTCGCCTGGGTGGATGCGCCGGTGTTCAACGGCCGCGGCGCGCCGGTGCATGTGCGCGGCGTGACGAACGAAGCCGGCCTGTACTTCCTGGGGCTGCCGTGGCTGCACACCTGGGGGTCAGGCCGCTTCTCGGGCGTGGCGCGGGACGCGGAGTTCCTGGCGCAGGCCATTGCGCAAAGAAAAGAGGGAATGCGCGCGAACGCCACCCACGGTGCCGCCTCCGCACCGGTCGCCGAACTGCGCGCAGCCTAGGCCTGCTGCGCCTCGGTCAGCGCCTGCGCCGCCACCACCGCCTCCGTGCGGTTGCGCACATTGAGCGCGCGGAAAATCGCGGCCAGGTGGATCTTCACGGTGCCTTCGCTGATGCCCAGGCTGCGCCCGATCAGCTTGTTGGGCTTGCCCTGCGACAGCAGCTGCAGCACCTCGACCTGGCGCTCGGTGAGCACATTGCGCAGGTGCTCCAGCGTCTGGAAGCCGCCGCCGTTGCGCGCCGGCGGTTCGGCGCCCACCTGCGGCGACACGCCGGCCACGATGCCCGGCGGCAGCGCCGTGAGCATCATCGGCGGCACGTACACCCCGCCGGCCAGCACCAGCCGCACGGCCGAAAGCATCACCTCGGGCGAGTAGGCCTTGGGAATGAAGCCGAGCACGCCGCGCTCCAGCGCGCTGCGCATGATGGCCGGGTCTTCGTAGCCCGACAGCACGATGACCGGCACGGCCGGATGGCGGCGGCGGATGGCGTCGATGTGGGCCTGCCCGTCGGCGCCGGGCATGTTCAGGTCGATCAGGGCCAGGTCGAGGTCGTCGGTGGCGCCGGCAAGCAATTCGTCGACGCTCATCGCCAGAACGAATTCGATGCCGGGCTCCAGCTCCGACAACTTGGCTTTGACCGCCTCGAGGACGAGCCTGTGGTCGTCGGCGATCAGGATTTTCATGGCAGTTCCCCGTGTCCCAGCGTGCAGCGCACTTGCAGCGGCAGAAGATACCGGCGAATGCCCCGCACCACAAGGGCTCCGGCCGTACCAACGGCATAGGCCCCAAGCGGTATGGCGCCCGCGGCGGGCCCGTTGAAAGAATGAACGCCTACTCGAAGGAACCGGGGACATGGGCATGTGCCATCGCAGCAGACGCCGGTACAAGGCATCCTTCGCCACGCACGCCTGAGCGGGCAGCGCCCATGGCACGCCTGTACGACTGTTTTTCCGCCCTCGTTTCGTTCGGCCTGGCGCTGGACGCATCGGTGGCGGCCGGCATGCCGATGCTGGCGCACGGTGCGGCGCAGCAGGAGGCACGCCGCCTGCTGGAAGCGGCGCGCGGTGCCGCCGACGCCCAGGGCACGCCCGCCGCGCAGGTCGAGCTGGCGGCCTTCGCCATGGTGGCCTGGATCGACGAAGTCCTGGCGCGCCACCCAGGCGCCAACGGCACGCCGGCCCTGCAGGTGCAGCTCTTCAACTCGAACAACGCGCACAGCGAGTTCTTCCATCACCTCTCGGCCCTGGGCGCCGACGACGATGCGGTGCGCGAGGTCTACTGGCACGCGCTGGCGCTCGGCTTCAAGGGCCAGTACTACTTCGAGGACGGCGACCGCGGCGAGCTCGGCAAGCTGAAAGACCTGCACGGCAGCCAACTGGCGCTGCATCCCGCGGCGACCGGCAGCCTGGCGCAGGAGCGCATCACCCCGCAGCCCTACGGCGTGCCCGACCCGCGCGGGCCCAACGACACGCGCCGGCGCGACCGCACCCTGTTGCGCAGCGGCGCCTCGCTGGCGTTGATGCTGCCCCTGCTCTACCTGCTGTGGCTCTGGTCCACCGGCCCGCCGGCCGTCGCCACCGGCCTGGGCCAGCGCATCGAGCAGCAGCTGCAGACCTTTGCGTGCGCCGACCTCAGCGCCGCCGTGGACACGCAGGGCCGCACCCGCGTGAGCGGCTTCGTCTCCCTGCCCGGCGACCTGCCGCGCGTCGAGCGCGAGGTGGGCGGCATGCCGGGCGTGCAGGCGCCGCAGTTCGACGTCGGCCTGCGCGTGTGGCCGCACTGCGAGGTGTTCGCCATCCTCAAGCCCTACCAGACGCGCAACCGCGAGAAGGCCTACGGGCTCGACGTGGACGCGCCGTCCGCGCGCGAGGGCAAGCTGCGCGAAGGCGACAGCGTGCGCGTGCGGGTGACCGCGCCGCGCCACGACAGCTACATCTGGGTCGACTACTACACCGCCGACGGCTCGGTGATGCACCTCAACGCCGGGCACACGCCGGTGCCGCTGCGCAGCGGCGAAACGCTGGAGATGGGCCGGGACATTCCGTCGAGCTGGCTGGTCAGCCCGCCCTTCGGCAGCGTGCTGATCACGGTGCTGTCGTCGCCGGTGCCCTTTGCCGAGGCCGCCGACCGGCCGCCCTTCGAGCTGGCCTCGGCCTACCTGCTGCGCCTGCGCGAGGCCCTCGCGGCCAGCAAGAACAGCGAGCGGCTGATCGCCGACTTCGTGTTCCTCGACACCGTGTCGCGCTGACATGACCGCCCTGCTGTCGCCCGCCCACCGCTTCTGGCTGCTGCTGTCGCTGTGCCTGCTCGGCTTCGGCCTGCTGTATGCGGTGGTGCGCGATGCGGGCCGCGGCGCGCGGCGCCGAGCGCTGCTCAGGCGCATCGCCGCGCTCGGCGAGCCGGCGTGCGGTGCGGACGAGCGCACGGTCGACGCGATGCGCGAGGTCATGGCGCAGGCCCTGCAGGCACAGCGGGCATCGGGGCGGGCCACCCGACACCCGCTGGCGAAGGCCGCCGTGCCGGTGCCGTGGTTCCTGTGCTTCGGCGACGCCGCCGCCAACCTGCCCGGCCTGCTCGCCACGGCGCACGGCGAGCGCGTGCCGCCGCCGGACCCCGCCTCCGATGCCTCGCCCTTCGACGGCAGGTGGTGGCACTGGTGGCTGACCGGCGCCACCGTGGCCGTCGAAGTGCACCCCTGCGTCGTCGGCGACACGGCCGGCACGCCGCCGCTGCGCGGCCTGTGGCTGCAGTCGCTGCTCGCGCTGGCCGAGCGGCGCGACCGGCTGCCGCTCAACGGCCTGGTGGCGTGCGTGGCGGCCAGCGAGCTGCTGCACGCCGACGCAGCCGAGCTGAAGTCGCTGGCCGCGCGCATGCGCCGCCTGCTCGACGAGACCGGCGACACCTTGCGCCTGCAGCTGCCCGCCTACCTCGTCGTGACCGGGCTGGAGCAGCTCACGGGCTATGCGGCGGTGCGCGCCGCGCTGCCGCCCGAGGTGCTGTCGCAGGCGCTGGGCCACCGGTTGACCGAACCCTCCGCGTCGCTAGAGACGCCGGCGGGCGAACGCTTCGACGCCGTGTTCGGTCCGCTGTCGGAGCGGCTGCATGCGCTGCGCGCAGCGCTGCTGCGCGAGCAGCCAGGTGCCGCGGACCGGTTGGCAGTGCATGAATTCGTGGAGGCGGTGCGCGCGCTGCAGCCCGGCTTGCGCCAGTTCGCGCAGGTGCTGTTAGAGCCCCACGGCAAGGGCTCGCGCGCGCCGCGCTGGCGCGGGCTCTACCTCACGGCCTGCGCGTCGCAGGCCACCGGCGGTGCGTTCGTGCACGACCTGTTCGAGCACTTCCTGCCCGCCGACCAGCCGCTGGTGCGGCCGGGGCGTGCGTCGTCCACAGCGCCGTCATGAAAGGCATGCGCCCGGGCCCTTCAAGAAACACCGCGGAACCGGCTTCGCCGGACCGCAGGTGTTGCCCCCGGTAGGGGGAAGGAGAAGCGACACGAAGTGCGCGCAGCCTGGGGGCGAGCCTATTTCTCGAGCCTATTTGTTTTCGATGCGCATCTGGCGCGCGCCGAAGTTCACGTCGAGCGATTGCGCCTTGCCCGTGGTCACGGGCCGCACCTCGCGCCAGCGCGCACGGTCCAGGTCGCGGTAGGCCGCCATCACGCCGATGGACTTGGCATCGGGCGGCAGGTTGAAGTCGAGCTTCTTGCTTTCGCCGGGGCGCAGCAGCACCTCTTCGCGCTGCACGAGTTCGGCGCCGAGCGTAGCCTGGTCCTTCTCGAACAGCGAGAAGAAGTCGGCGCCTTCGAACGGGCCCGGCGCCTTCATGGCGTACACGCGCACCGTGAGCGGCGACGCGCGCCCGCGTGCATCGGGGTTGGCATCGGCGCCGGCCGTGAGCGTGACGGCCACCGTGGTGACCACCGGCTTGGCCGCGCAACCCGCCATCAGAAGACCCGCTGCAGCAAGGCCAAGAACGGCGATGCGGCGTCGCGCGGCAGCGGCAAGGAGACCCTCATAGGACGAATGGTGTGTACCCAGCGTGCGCATGCTATTCCCTTCGTTGCATTGACCGGTTCAGGTGCTTCTTTGATTATCACCAGCGAACTCGAACAGGCAACATGCTGAATCAAGAACTTGCAGCCACACTGCTCGCGCCCATCGGCGAGGCTGCGCCGTGCGGCGACGATCTGGAATACGACGCCGACTTCATGGCGCTCGTCGCAGCCGCGCAAGGCAAGGCCGAGCAGCAGTTCGGCGACACCGTGATCCCCGCGGTCGAACCCGACTGGCGCGACGTCGGCGAGCGCGCCGAAGGCATCCTGCGGCGCAGCAAGGACGTGCGCGCCGCCGTGCTGCTGCTGCGTGCGTCCGCGCACCTGCAGGGCGTGACCGGCTTCGCCGCAGGGCTGCAGCTGCTCGACGGATTGCTCGACACCTTCTGGGACGGCATACATCCAAAGCTCGATGCCGACGACGACAACGACCCGACGATGCGCCTGAACGCGCTCGCACCGCTCACCGACGAGGCCATGGGCCTGCGCGACCTGTACGAGGCGCAGGTCGGCATGGCGCGCGGCGTGGGGCCGGTCCGCGTGCGCGACATCGCCATTGCGCACAACACGCTCACCGCCGTCGGCGGCGAGGCCACCTACTCGATGGCGCAGGTGCAGGGCGGCCTGGAGGCCATCCAGGCCGAGCAGCCCGAAGCGATCCGCGCCGCCGCGGACGTGGCGGGGTTCGTCGACCGGCTGCAGAAGCTCGTCGTCGAGCGCACCGGCCGTGCCGACGTGGTCGACCTCGATCCGCTGCGCGCCATCGCCCGCGTGCTGAACAAGGCCTGCGCCGCCGCGAGCGGTGCGCCGGCCGATGCGGCGGCGGACAGCGCCGCCGATGACGGTTCCGACCCGCAGGCCGCGGGCGCTTCCTCGCCGCGCGCCGCGGCGCGCGGCGAGATCCAGAACCGCCAGGACGCCGTGCAGATGCTCGACCGCGTGATCCGCTACCTCGAGCAGGCCGAGCCCGGCAACCCCGCGCCGCTCCTGATCGAGCGCGCCAAGAAGCTCATCGGCGTGAGCTTCCTCGAGATCATGGCCAACCTCGCGCCGAACGCGATGGACACCATCGAAACGGTCACGGGCCGCCGCCCGTCCGACTGAGCACCAACTTCCACGCCTTCCACCCCCGCCCCTCATTCACATCGCAAGGAGCATCTCCATGGCCAAGAGCAGTCAGAAATTCATCGCCCGCAACCGGGCGCCCCGGGTCCAGATCGAGTACGACGTGGAGCTCTACGGCGCCGAGAAGAAGGTGCAGCTGCCCTTCGTGATGGGCGTGCTGGCCGACCTGTCGGGCAAGCCGGCCGACCCGCTGGCGGCCGTGGCCGATCGCAAGTTCCTGGAGATCGACGTCGACAACTTCGACTCGCGCATGAAGGCCATGAAGCCGCGCGCTGCATTCGCGGTGGAGAACTCGCTCACCGGCGAGGGCGACCTGAAGGTGGAGCTCACCTTCGAGAACATGGAAGACTTTTCGCCCGCCGCCGTGGCCCGCAAGGTCGGTGCGCTGAACAAGCTGCTCGAGGCGCGCACGCAGCTGTCGAACCTGGTGACCTACATGGACGGCAAGGGCGGCGCCGAAGACCTGCTCGCCAAGGTGCTCGAAGACCCGGCCCTGCTGCAGACGCTGGCCGCCAGCAAGAAGCCCGAAGACGGCAGCGCCCCCGCCGCCTGAACCCCATTCGCCTGAACCACCGGTACACGAGGAGTAACCCACCATGGCCGAAGCACTCGAACAGAGCGCGCTGAAAGATGTCGCGTACGCGGGCAGCGACTTTTCGTCGCTGCTGCAAAAGGAATTCAAGCCGCGCAGCGACGAAGCCAAGAGCGCCGTCGAAGCCGCGGTGCTCACGCTGGCGCAGCAGGCGCTGAGCAACAGCACCGTCATCGGCAAGGACGTGACCAAGTCGATCCAGGCCATGATCGCCGCGATCGACGCCAAGCTCACCGACCAGGTGAACAAGATCATCCACCACCCCGACTACCAGAAGCTCGAGAGTGCGTGGCGCGGCCTGCACTACATGGTGAACAACACCGAGACCGACGAGCACCTGAAGATCCGCGTGATGGACATCTCCAAGACGGACCTAGCCAAGAACCTCAAGAAATTCAAGGGCGCGGCCTGGGACCAGAGCCCGATGTTCAAGAAGATCTACGAGCAGGAGTACGGCCAGTTCGGCGGCGAGCCCTTCGGCGCGCTGGTGGGCGACTACCACTTCGACCAGAGCCCGCCCGACGTGGAACTGCTCGGCGAGATGGCCAAGATCGCCGCCTCGGCGCATGCGCCCTTCATCACCGGCGCGAGCCCCAACCTGATGCAGATGGAGTCGTGGCAGGAGCTTGCGAACCCGCGCGACCTGACCAAGATCTTCCTCACGCCCGAGTACGCCGGCTGGCGCTCGCTGCGCGAATCGGACGACGCCAAGTACCTGGGCCTGTGCATGCCGCGCTTCCTGGCGCGCACGCCCTACGGCGCCAACACCAACCCGGTGGAGGAGTTCGACTTCGAGGAAGACACCGCCGGCGCGGACCACGGCAAGTACGCCTGGGCCAATGCCGCCTACGCCATGGCCACCAACATCAACCGCTCGTACAAGCTGTACGGCTGGGGTTCGCGCATTCGCGGCATCGAGTCGGGCGGCGCGGTGGAGAACCTGCCGCTGCACACCTTCCCGAGCGACGACGGCGGCGTCGACCAGAAGTGCCCCACCGAAATCGCCATCAGCGACCGGCGCGAGGCCGAGCTGTCCAAGGCCGGGCTGCTCTCGCTCATTCACCGCAAGAACTCCGACTTCGCGGCCTTCATCGGCGCGCAGTCGCTGCACAAGCCGGCCGAGTACGACGACCCCGACGCCACCGCCAACGCCAACCTGGCCGCGCGCCTGCCCTACCTGTTCGCCTGCAACCGCTTTGCGCACTACCTCAAGTGCATCGTGCGCGACAAGGTCGGCAGCTTCAAGGAGCGCGAGGAAATGCAGCGCTGGCTGAACAAGTGGATCATGAATTACGTGGACGGCGACCCCGTCAACTCGTCGGAGACCACCAAGGCGCAAAAGCCCCTGGCCGCCGCCGAGGTGGTGGTGGAAGAGGTCGAGGGCAACCCCGGCTACTACACCTCCAAGTTCTTCCTGCGCCCGCACTACCAGCTCGAAGGCCTCACGGTGTCGCTGCGGCTGGTGTCCAAGCTGCCGTCGGCCAAGGGCGGCAAGTAGGCCGGCACGGAGGCCACAGACGGGCCACATACGAGCCACATACGAGCCACACACGGACCGCATCTTTTTTGTGAAAGACACGCCGCAACGCCTTTGAAACCCGCCCAGCGTCTTCGTTCTAGAAGCAGCCGGGCGACGGACTTCACAAGGCTCCCGCCGGCGAGGAATTCGAGGATGGGCCTCGAAGCGCATTTTCAGCAACCCCGGCCGCATCGCAAGGCCACTCAGGAGAAGCAACATGATCGACTGCCATTTCAAGATCGACGGCGTCAAGGGCGAAGCCGCGCACAAGGACCACAAGGAAGAGATCGAGCTCATGAGCTGGAGCTGGAACGTGCACAACGCCACCTGCACGGTCGGCGGCGGCTCTTCCGTCGGCAAGGGCTCGCCGGGCATGGTCACCCTGACCAAGAAGTTCGACAGCTCTTCGCCCACGCTGGCCAAGGCCTGCGCCAACGGCAAGCATTTCGACAAGGCCACGCTCGTGATGGCCAAGTCCGGCGAAGGCCAGCAGACCTTCATGACCATCACCTTCAAGGAAGTGCGCATCGCCGACTTCAACGTGAGCGCGGCGCAGGGCGGCGAAGTGCACGAGAGCGTGGCCGTTTCCTACGGCGACATCGAGATCGCCTACAAGCCGCAGAAGGCGGACGGCACCATGGGTGGCGACATCAAGTTCGGCTGGGACACGCGCTCGACCGAAACGCGCTGAGCGAGCGCGCGGGAACGCATCGGAAATGCGATCGTGCGCGCCGCAAGGGCGGCGCCCCGACCTGGCCCCAAGGAGAACACACCATGGCCGAGATCTCGCCTGCCATCGCGACGCTGATGACGGTGCTGAAGGACGAGTTCCCGAACGTCAAGCTGGACGCCGGCAACAACATCCAGCCCGGCACGCGGCACACCTCCGGCATCGCGCTGGACATCATGCTGAACTACAAGAGGGACGCCGACGCGCGCATCGGCCGGCGCATCATGGCCGGCCTGGTGAAGAACTTCGAGGCCATGCAGTGGTCGGCGTTCATCTTCACCGTGCGCAACCCCGGCTCCGGCGGGCCGGTGCACTTCTGGGTGCGCGGCGCCGACGGCACCGGCTACGGCGGGCGCAAGCTGGAAGCCGGCAACTACAGCGCCGACACCCGCCATGAAGATCACATCCACATCGACTGGGTGAACTTCAGCATGAAGAACACCGGCGCCACCTACGCCACCAATCCGTACAAGCAGCCGCCTTCGTCGCAGCGCACCGGCTTCGAGGCCGCGCTGAAGATCTTCCTGAAGACCGCGAGCGACGAGGAGGTCGACGCCATCCTCGACACCATGTTCGCCAGCCTGCCGGTGAGCGCCCCGAAGACGCCCACGCCCGAATGGGCGCGCGGCTGGTGGAAGGTGCAGCAGGAAGGGCAGGTCTACTACTACCTCATCGATGCGAAGAGCGGGGCGAGCTGGACCTACACGCGTCCCATGACGCCGACCGCGCCCATGAGCAACCGCCAGAACGGCGGCGCCTGCACCTTCACCGGCAGCAGCGGGCTGAAGATCAACTGGACGCCGCTCACCTCGAACGTGGCGACGGTCGAGACCTTCAAGGGCTCCGGCGGCGCGATGACGGGCAGCTCCAACCGCGGCGGCGCACTCACTGCAGAAAAGGTCTGAACCCATGAGCAACACAGGCATGACGGCATTCTGTGGAACCGACGGCTGCCGGCAATTCGACAGCCTCGGCAGTTCCACCGGCACCGTGCTGGGGCTGAGTGCCCCGGTCGGCTCGGCGGCGCGCTGCCGCAACACGGCACCCGACGTGCGCAAGGTGCAGGAGGCGCTCAACCGCTTCACGCCGCTGGAAGGCGGCCCCAGCCCCGCGCTGGTCGTGGACGGAAAGTTCGGGCCGCTCACGCTGAAGGGCGTGACCGGTTTCCAGAAGAAGCATTTCGGCCTCGAAGGCGCCGACGGCGTGATCGATCCGGGCAAGCGGACCGACAAGGCGCTGTGCAGCGCCGCAGGCACCTATGCCGACCTGCCCGCCGAAATGCAGAAGCATCGCGCACGCGCCATGCACATCATCAACCTGGCACGGATGTCGGTCGACCGGGCACGCTACTTCAAGACCGGCAAGCCCAACACCTGGGGCATCGGCAAGTCCGACTGGGAAAAGGCCGCGAAGCACTTCCAGATCGACAAGTTCCCCGGTGCCAGCGGCTGGAGCACCGCCCTGGGCTTCGTGGACAGCATCTACCTCAACATGCAGACGGCGCTCGGGTACGTGCCGCGCGGACTGGTGCTGGCGACGGACGAGCCGGTCACCAGCAACGAAGGCGCCTACGCCTTCACTTTCGCCGGCGGCTACGACCTTTCGCAACGCAACCAGAACTGGAACGGCATCCCCCGGGGGAGCATCTACCTGTGCGCCCGCATGCAGAACCTCGACAGCGACGCCTTCTCCTACGTGCTGATCCACGAGACGGCGCACTACGTCGGCCCGGTCGCGGAAACGCAGAACAGCGTCACCGACTACGCCTACGCACACCACAAGGACGGCAAGTACCAGAAGCTGCTGCCCTGGCAACGCACGCACAACGCCGACTGCTACGCGCAGCACGCCTTCGACGCGGCCGGTATTCCGTTCGACCTGAACGCGCACCTGCTGGTGAGCGCCTAGCCGGCTGCACCGGCGCCTGAAGGTGTTCAGGCGCTCGGCTTCGGCTCGGCCACCGGCTCCATCAGGCGCGTCTCGTCGGCATCCTCTTCGATCACCCACAGCGTGAGCGCGGTGTAGTTGTCGTAGCCCGGCTTGGCGTTGGCCTTGACCTGCGCGTCGATCAGCTCGGTCCACTGGCTGGGCGTGCGCGAGGCGTGCAGCGTGTCGATCAGGCGCTCGTCGCCCAGCGGCTCCCACACGCCGTCGCTGCACAGCAGCAGCACGTCGCCCGGCAGCAGGCGCATGCGGTCCGACACGGCGATGTCGGGCGCCTCTTCCACCGAGCCGAGCGCCGACAGCAGCATGTTGCGCTGCGGATGCAGGCGCGCGCCCTCTTCGTCGAGCATGCCGCCGGCCACCATCTGCTGCACCAGGCTGTGGTCGGTGGTGCGCGCCACGATGGCGCCGCCGCGAAAAAGGTAGGCCCGGCTGTCGCCGCTGTGCACCCAGGCCAGCGACTGGCTCTCCAGGTCGATGGCCGCGAACACCAGGGTCGAGCGCATGCCCGCGAGCTTGCCGCCCTCGGCCTGGCGCGCCACCACGTCGAGGTTGGCCTGCTCCGCCAGCCGGCGCAGCGTGGGCTCGTCGAGCCCCGGCGCAGCCGCAAAGCCCGCCAGCACGCTGGCGCGCGCGGTGGCCGCCGCCACGTCGCCGCCGCCATGGCCGCCCGCGCCGTCGGCCACCAGGCAGGCGACGAAGCGTTCGTCGTGCCAGTGGCCGTGCACGTCCTCGTTGTAGCTGCGCCCGCCCTGCCGGGAGAGCGTGACGATTTCGATTTCCAAGCGGGTGCCTCGCTTCAGCTGTGGGGGTTGCCGGCGTCGTTGTGCTTCAGGCGCGCCATCTGCTCTTCGTAGGCCTCGAGGAAGGCCTTGCCGAAGAGGCTGTGGAAGTCGTCCTCGGCCTCGGTCGCGATGCCGCCGTACAGCGACACGAACTGGTCCCAGAGCCGGGCCTTGCGGTTGGCGCTGAAGAGGGCGTCGAGCGCGGTCTTCGCGCTGATCTTCTTCTCCAGCTCCGCCGGCTCGAAGCGGCCGATGACATGGGCCAGCGCCGCGCGCATGCCCACCATCACGCCGAACTGGTGTGCGCGCAGGTCGTTGAAGGCGTCGCGCATCGCGGCCTCGGGTGGCATGAAGCCGCGCACGCCCGGACCCAGCAGGTGCGCCAGCGCCACCTCGACCGTGGGCGAGAACTTCAGCGGGTTGTTGGCCTGCGCCGCGATCATGGTGACCTCGGCGCGTACCTCGCGCTTGAACTCCTGGCGCGTGAGCAGCAGCTGCAGCGTGCCTTCGGTGGCGCTGCGCAGCATGGCGCCGATGCGCTCCATCAGGCCCGGCGTGAGCAGCTCGGGCGCCTGGTGCGTGCTGGCCAGGCCGCGCAGGAAGGCCGCGAGCAGTTCGTCGTCGGTGGCGGTGCGCGGGGCGGGCGGCGCGGCCGGGCGCTGGACCGGCGGCGGTGGCGCCGCGTAGACAGGCGGAGGAGAAGAAGGAGGAGGTGATGGCTCGAAGGCCTTGGCCGGGCCCTCGGGACCGACGATGCGGATCGGCTGGCCGGTCATGTCGTCGAACTGCGCGACAGGCTGGACGGGCGCGGGCGGCGCGGGTGGGGTGATGGCCTTCGGCGGGTTGAAGCCGAACTGATCGATCGGCAGATGGTCGGCGCGCGCGGCCGACGTGGCCGGCGCCGCGCGTTGCAGCGCGGCCAGCGGGTCGGCGTCGGAGGCGGTGTTGGGCTGCAGCAGCGGATCGGCCAGCGGCGACAGCGCGAGCGGGTCGCCGCCGATGCCACCGCCCGCGCCGCCGCTGCCCATGCCACCGAACAGGTCGTCGATGCCCGCGGCCCTGCCGTGCGCGGGCGGCGCGCCGAGGTCGGAGAAGTCGTCGAGCGCGCCGGCGCCGCGCGAGGGCGCGGCGGACGACGCGGGCCCGAGCAGGTTGGCGAAGGGGTCGATGCTGTCGGCCTGCGCGTTGCGCGAGCCGCCGGCCATCGGGTCGGGGAACAGCAGCGCGTCGGCGTGCGCGGCGGACGGTGCCGCAACCTGCGATGAGGCCGATGGGGCCGATGCCGGCGACCCCAGCCCCGCGAGCAGGTCGGCAAAGGGATCGTCGCTCGATGCCGCGGCCGCGGGCCCGCCCATCAGCGTGCTCGGAATCACCGGTGCGGCCGGCGTGGCGGCCGATGCCTGCACGCGCACCGCGAGTTCGAAGCTGCCCACCACCAGCCGCGCGCCGTCGGTCAACGCCGCTTCCTTGCCCGAGCCCAGCGGCACGCCGTTGCACTGCATCGCGTTGCTGCCGCGGTCGATCACGAAGTAGTGCCCGTCACGGCACAGCACCTGCGCATGCACGCGCGACACGGTGCGGTCGGGGTCGTCGAGCACCAGCGTGTTGGTGTCGGCGCGCCCGATGGTGCCGCCGCTGGGCCCGAAGTCCGCGGCAATGGCCTGCCCCGCCGGAGCGCCTTGCCGGGTGATGACAGCGATATGGATCATGAATCGGCCCCCGAAGGCTCTGTGCCTGAATGCGCCCGAACAAACTCGCAAGGAGTATTCATTCCGTGGGGCGTGTTGGCAATCTCACCTAAAGAGGTATGCCGTCGCCGAGCCAGCGCTGCTGCCGCCACGCCGGCGCACTGGTTGCGAACAGCGGCGCGCGCGCATCGATCAGCGCAAGATGCAGCGCCGCTGACACGCGCTGGCGCTGGAATCCCTCACGCAGTACGCCCGTACAGCCGTCGGGCGAGACCGGCTGCCCCATGAAGAGCCGCACGCCGGGGGCGAAGCGCGCACCGTTCTGCTGCCACCACGCGCGGATCTTGTCGATGTCGGGCCAGGGCAGGGCAATGTCCTCGGGCAACTCCACGTTGTCGTCATCGGGGTCGTCGGTCGGACCGTCCTCGAAGCCGTCGGGTGGCGGAACTTCCATCTGCGCGAGGTTGAAGTCAACGCCCGTGATGGTCACGAAGGCCTCGGCCGCGATGCGCGCCGTGGCCGGCTGCGCCATCTGCTCAATGAGCCAGGGCACGTAACGCGCGTCACCGATGAAGCCAGAGCCGATGATGCGCAGGCGCTGCGCCTCGGGCAGCGCGGCGCTGTCGAGCAGCAGCGCGTGACCCGATGCCAGCTCCATCGCCTGCAGCGCGAGCTGGAAGGCGCGCGGCTGGCGCGGCCCGCTCTTCAGCGCAGAGGCTGCGAGCACATCCAGCGCCTGCGCCCGGTCGCCGAGCAGCACCGCCGCCCACGCGGCCCAGAAGCGCAGCTCGGGCTTGGGCTCGCCGAGCAGCGCTTGGGCCTGCGGCAGCAGGTCGGCACGGCCCAGCTCGCCGGCTGCACGCAGTGCGCGGATACGCACGCTGTCTGGCGCACCTGCGAGCAGTTGCCCAAGCAATGCGCCCGGATCGCGTCGATGCAGCGCGCAGGCCGCCACGCCGAGCTTCTGCCGCAATGGCGAGGCGTCTTCGAGCAAGGCCTTGACGCGGCCGCCAAGATACTTCGGCTCGACCCAGCCCAGCGCGGAGATCAGGCCGGGCACGACCTCGGGCAGGTCCTTGGCACGCTCGACCAGATCGTCGAAACGGCCGGCGACTGCCTCGACGGCGAGCACGGCGGCGACGAAGAAGTCTTCGGGGCCTTCGTTGTCGGTGATCGCCAGGGCATGCTGCCAGCCTTCATCGCCGGCAACGCGCAGGCCGTCGATGTGGGCGGAGAGGCGCTCGTCGAGGTCGGCGAATTGCTGGGGCGAGTAGTTGGGGGCGTGGACTGCGCTGGCGCGTTGGAGCCAGAGGAAAGAGGCTTCGTCGGCGTGCTCGGCGACAACGGAAGACAGCGTGTCGTAGTCCACAGGCAAGCTCCTATTCGAAGTGCAGCCGCACGATGGGCAGTGTCTCGTGCCAGGCGCAGCACAGATTGACGATGAGATCCCACGCCTCGGCGTCGGCGTTGTCCCAGACCCATTCGTGATAGTGGATCGTGCGCGGATCGTTGAACATGGCTTGCGCACCGCCGACTTCCACGGGAAGGTCAGGATCCAGAGGATAGGCCAACGTGAGGGCGTCCCACAACGCCAGGGTGGAGAGAAGCTTCGGGCTCACATCCGGGGGCACCGGCAGCGCGAATTCGATCTCCACAAGCAGGGCGTAGTTACCTCCCATGTCCTCCGGGAACTCGACTTCGAAGGGCGGGGAATCCGGCATCGCCGGACGCACCCCACTATCGGCCAGCAGGTCGAACTCGCGATGTCCGAGAACGGCATGCGCGGACTGGATGAAGGCGTCGCTGTGGCGCCCATCCGCCAGCATGCCGGCCAGCACGCCCAGGGCCGTCACGGGCAGATCGTCGACGTCCACCCGGCCGTGCACTGACGCACCTGCGACCCAAAGTTCCAGCGGCGCCGAAGGACGCAGCCTTGCGGGGAAGAAGAAGCCAGCGCCGATCGCATCGATGAAGTTGCGAAGCCCCCGCTCCACCACCTCGATCGCACCTGCGGGACGCTGCGCCGGTGTCACCTCCAGCAGGAGCAGACCGCTGTAGCGCTCAGACGAAGAAACGTCGAAACCACTCATAGGCGTCGTCTCCCTGCATGCCATCGACCGCGACCTCGTCGAGTGCCTCGTCCGGCGCCACGACGGGCGCTGCCAGGCGGCCGACGGCGTGGTAGACGGGCAGAGGATCGCGCCGGTTCAAATCCCCCAGTGCAGGCGCCTCTCCGGCGCGCAACATCACCCCGCCCGGACTCAGCGGCAGCACGCTCACTTCCGCGGGCGCGTTCCGCGCCAATGCCTCGCCCCCCCCCAGCGCGGCCGTCAATGCGGGGCCGAGCAGGGTCAACCAGCTCACCACAGCCAGGCCCGTCTCGGAGGCATTCGCGATAGACAGCGGCTTGCCATAGCCGAGGCCCGGATGGCGTCGCAACAATGGGGCGGCCCACTCGCAGATCACCTGGTCCACCGAAGGGTCGCGGTCCCAAAGCAGCGAGTAGCCGCAGTAGCCGCTCGCCAACGGAAACTCGGCGAGCGCATCCTGGGCCAGCCGCACCACCTGGTCCGGGCTGTCGCCCGACTCGACTGGCAGGACCATTCGGAACACATAGCGCTGGGGTTCGAAGTTGCCCATCAACGATATGTCGAGCGCCGGCGCGGCGATGTCGCGCGCAGTAGCACCCGCATGCGCCTCGAATCCCAGCACCTTGGTCGCCAACAGCGCGGGGTCGGAGAACCAGTGGCGCGGTCCCTCGAGTACCTGGGGATCGAAGGGACGGAAGCGCTTCATGTCGCCCGTGCGATAGACCGACAGGCGATCACCAAACGCCTCGCAGAACACACGCAGGAATCTCGCGAACCCGGCGCCGTCGGTGGGAACTCCGAACGAAAACGCGACGAGCTCCAGACAAGGCACCACCGCCACGCGCTTGTCGAATTTAAGGGTGAACTTCTCGGCATCCATATGACGTCCTTTCAAGTGCACAAACAGTCGGGAGGGGGTTTGGCATTGGGATCGGTGCCGACGGTCATGGTAGTTACTTTGTCCTTCTGCGATTTCGGCATCGAGTCCATCAGAGACTGCTGATTCTTGGTGAGCGTGTCTTTCGGAAACTTGACCTCGACGAAATGCTTGATGTCCTTGACTTCCAGCGACTTCACTCCGGGGGTGACTCCAGCCGCGGTAATGACGATGTCCCACTTGACGAAGGCACGACCATTGGCGACCTTGGAACCCCATTTGCCGATGAGGTCCTTGCCCGCCTGCCCGACCTCCGTGAGCAGCCCCGGATTCTTGGTCCCACGCTTGCGCGGGTCCAGCAGGTTGCGCATCTCATTCTGGAACTTGCTGGTCGAGGGCTTCTGCTTCTTCTTGTTCTGCTTGGCCTTCTTCTTGGCCTTGTTGTCGCCCTTCTTCTTCTTTTCCATCGCCTTGCAGGCGGCTTCGCAGAGTTTCTGCGCCAAGGCTTGGTCGTCGTCCAGCTTATCGATCAGCGGCTGCTGAGCCACCCCACCCAGATTCGCCGCGTTCTCCGAGTTGTGGAACATCTTGTCCGTGAGCCGGGCCGTGTTCTTGCCGTCCATCTTCACGTCGAAGGAGTAGAGGATCCAGGTTGCCTCCTTCATGAAGGTGCTGGACTTCACGCCCCCCGCCACACCTGCGTTGTCACCGTTGGAGATGGCGAACTTCGAACCCTTGTTCGCAGCCATCGCCTTGTCGCCTTTGACGGTGCTGGTGCCGCTCGACAGCGTGATCGAGTTGGCGATGTTCGGATAGGGGACCGGCACGGGACCACCGGGGCTAGGCGTCTTGCACACGTCGGGGATCGTCGCGGTGCTGATGCCGATGCTGAACTTGTGGACCAGCGTGAGACTGGTGCCATTGACCCTGATGGTGAGCGGCATGACTCAGCCTCTCATCGGTTCGGCGCAGCGCACCAGCACCGCCCCGCGTTCGCCCGATTCGGAGCTGCCCCATACCATCGACAGCGGCCCCTTGGCGTAGCGCTTGCGATTGGCGATGACAGCCAGCGCCATGTGCAGCGGCGACCCCGCCGCACCCACGTCACCCCAGCAGTCGGCTGGCGCGATGAAATCCGATGCCGCCCGAAAGTGTTCTCCGTTGCGCAGCGTGGCAAAGCCGAACTCGTCGGCCCGGTAGGGCTCTCCGTTGAGATCGCAGAACACGTTGTGCACTTGCTCGCCAGGTGCAAGGCCCCGCAGCGCGGAGCGAAAGGCCTGGGTCAAGCCCTCGCCGATGCACACCGAGTCCGTCTTGATGAGCTTGGACTCCATGCCGATCCCAACCGACACCAGTTCACCCAGCGGCGCGATGCAGCACAGCTGCGCCAAGCGAGGCGTTCCGAACAACACCGCGCCGGCGGCCTCGCCGGGGATGAAGCCCCAGGCATTGTTGAACGGGCCGCCGCCGTGGAGTTGATCGCAGGCTTCGACCCATTCGAGCGTCTCGGGTGCGAGGTACGAGTCGGTGCCCGCCACCACGCACGCATCGAAGGCGTCACGCGCACAACCAGCCTCGGCGGCGGCGACGGCCATGTGGCCTGCTGCATGGCCGACTTCGAAGCGGGCGATGCGGGGGAATCGATCACCCATGCGCTGCCGTATGGCCTTCAACACGTCATCGCCCAAGCCATCAGGCTGCCCGGGGCGCGGCGGCGGCAGTGCCAGTGCAAGGCCGATGCGCGGTGACACGCTTCCGCCAAGCTCCGTCAACGGTGCCAACGCTTCCTCGATGGCCGGCAGCAGCAGCGCGCCCAGGCGCGCGGCACCGTCGAGGCCCACGTCGAGCCAGGGCGCTCGCGCGACACGCATCGCCTCGCCGGCCGTGTCGACCATGTAAGGGTGCTCGGAGAAGCCACACACGCCAGCGCGCGCAGCCGCGGCACTGGCCCACACATTGCGCCCTATCGGGGTGCTGGCGCCGAGCCCCAGGATCTGCAATGCGCTGGCGGCCATGCTCAGGCCTCCACCGCTTGCTCGGGCACGGTCTCGCCCAGGCGCAGTAGCCGTTTCTCCACGATGCGCGTCTTCCGCAGCTTATGAACCTTGGGGTGGCAAGGCAGCGCGCTGTGCCAGACCAACGAAACGCGCATCACTGCCGGCTCGAGGATCACCGTGTGCAACTGCGGTCGCTCATGCAGCACCTGCGTGCCGTCGGAGAAGAAGGTTTCGAAGCCCAGCAGCACACGAGGCAGCGCGAAGCGGATCTGCGGCTGCGGCGCCAGATGCACCATCAGCACCGGCTCGTCGCCCATCAGAAACTGCGGCGCCTGCTGGTCCACAGGCGCGCACTGGTAATGCCGATCATCGAAATCCACCGGCAGCAGCGGCAACCGATCCCGTTGCCACACCTCGTCATACGTCCCCGCAAGCGCCGCGCGCGGCTGCCAGTGATTGCACAGCGGCCCGAACCCCGCAGGCTCCGGTTTGTCACTCCATGCCCGAACGCATTGATCCGGATATTCGATATTCGGCAGTCGCACACCTTCCGCATGCGCGGCCTCCATCACGAAGCCCGTGCCCACCGGATTGCGCAGATCGAACTGCGGCAACGGCGCATCGCGAGTCCACGGATCGACGCCGCCGTATGCGCGCTCCCACACCAGCGGCATGGTGCTGAAAGGCTCGGGCTCCGATGGCGCGCCGCCGAGCCACACGCGGTCGCCGGTCACGCGCAGGCGCTTGGCGATCGGGCCGACGCGCAGGCCCACGTCGAGCTGCGTCACGGGCACGCCGCCGGGCGCATGCGCATTGCCGAGCAGCAGCACGTCGGTCGTCTGCTTGGCGCGCACCAGGTCCATCTCGTAGAGCAGGCTGGGCCGGGGCGCGGCCTCGTCGACGAAGACGGGCGCCTGCGCGACAGGTGGTTGTTCGGCGGCGACGCTCGTCTCGCCATCGGGCGAAATATCGAAGCTGCACTTCACCGCCACGAGCCAGATCTCCGCTCCGTCGCGGTCGCGCACCCAGGTGCGTTCGGCGGCATAGGGTGTGCGGTTGTCGAGCTGCCACATCGGGTGTGCCTCGTTCGTCAGTTGATGCCAACGTAGGCACCCTTGACGCGATTGGCGCCGCGCGAGCGAGAGAGCACGTAGTTGCCGTTGATCAGCACCTTGCCTGCACGCGTGAGCACGATGCTGGCGTCGCCGCAGCGCAGCTCGATGCGCTCGCGCCCCTGCAGCACGACGCGCTCGCCATCCACGCGCACATCGAGCGCCGGAGGTGCCTCGGTGCGCGGCGGCTGCACGCGTCCGACGATGACCGGGTGTCGCACCTCGCCCTGCTCGAAGGCCACGACGATGGCCGCGCCTGCATCGCCAGGCGCCAGGCCTACTGTCGAGAGCGCCTGCACCGGCGCCATCCCTTCGCCCAGCGTGACCAGGAAGCGCCCCTCGGCATCGAAGCCGGCAAAGGCGGCCACCGCCACGCCCTGGCCCGACAGCTTCGACCAGGCCGCGACGCTGTGCAGCACGCTGCGCGCGCTCCGGAGATCGGTGTGGTCTTCCACGGCTCAGTCCTCCCCCAGGTTGGAGCCTTTGATCTTGATCGAGCCGCCGGCCTTGAACGACGCAGTGCCGTCGGCCTTGATGGTGATCTTGGCGCCCTTGATGGTGATGCCACTGGCGTTCATGACGATCTTGCTGCCGCCCGCCTTGAGCATGATGGTGGGCGCCTCGACCATGCAGATGGCGCCCGCCTTGATCTTGATCGGCCCCTTCGATGTTTCGGAGATCACCGCGGCAGAGAGCTTGTGCGGGCCGCCCACGGAGATCGACTGCAGCGCGCCCACGCTCACTTTCTGCACCCCGCCCACGCTCACCATCTGCGCACCGCCGACGCTCACGGTCTGCACGCCGCCCACGTTGATGGCCTCTCCCGCGCCCACGCTGTGCATGCGGCCCGCGCCCACGGTATGCGCCTCGGCCACCGAGATCGTGGTGGTCTGCATCCCATTGACGGTATGGCTGCGCCCGCCGGTCACGGTCACGGTCTCGCCGCCGTTCACGGTCTCGGTGCGATGGCCGGTGATGGTGATGGTCTCGGTGCCGCCCACGGTCTCGCCGCGGTTGGAGCCTATCGAGATGGTCTGGTTGACGCCGACGTGCTGCGTCTGGTTGTTGCCCACGCTCTCCGAGTCGTCCACATCGATGGTGTCGGTGCGGCTGTTGTGCACGGTGGTCGTCTGATTGTTCTCGACCGTGGTGTTCATGTCGTACTGGCCGTGGATGGTCACCTTCTCCTTGCCGGCGGTATCGTCCATCGACAGCTCGTTGTAGCCCTTGCCCTTGTGCGTGTTCGACTTGATGCCGCTCACCACGGCGCCGGCCGGCAGGCCGAAGGGCGCCATCGATTCGCCGTTGTAGAAGCGCCCGACGATGATGGGCTGGTCGGGGTCGCCGTCCAGAAAATCGACGATCACTTCCTGGCCGATGCGCGGGATGCTGATCGCGCCCCAGCTCTTGCCGGCCCAGGGGTGCGACACGCGCACCCAGCACGAGCTGTTCTCGTCGTTCTTGCCGTAGCGGTCCCAGTGGAACTGCACCTTCACGCGGCCGTGCTCCTCGGTCCAGATCTGCTCACCGCTGCGGCCCGTGACGATGGCGCTCTGCGGGCCGGGCATGGTGACACGCGGCGTCAGGCGCGGCGGGCGCCAGGGCGTGTTCAGCGGAATCACCGTGAGCAAGAAACTGCTGCTCGCGCGCTGGCCGGTGCTCAGCGCCGGCGTCTCTGCGATCAGGTCGCCCACCAGTCCGCTCAGGCCGGTGTTGACGGGGTCGTCAGCCAGCGCGTCGTGCAGCACGACGTCGATCGAACGCCGGTTCTCGGGAAAGTTCGCGCCTTCGTACCCGGGGTGGCTCGCGACGAAGGTGCAGGCCGCGATCAGGTAGTCGCCGTCGCGCTTGCCGTCGGGGTCCCCCTTGAACGTGAAGCTGCGCCCGGCCGTCACGTCGGGCCAGCCGGTCAGTGCCCAGTGGCGTTGCCGCCGGCCGACGAGTTCGTCGAGCCGCAGCTGCGCGACGTTGTCGGTGTCGTCGCCCGAGGCATAGCCGCCCGGAAACTCGAACACCTCCAGGTCCGCCAGCTCATGCGTGTCGGGGTCGCCCTTGTCCGCGCGCAACTGCTTGCTGATGACCTTGAAATCACGGTCGCGCGACGCGAACTTGCCCGACTCGAACTGGCGCGAGCTGATCCAACGCGTGATCTCGTTGAAGCGCCCTTCCGATGCGCCGCGCTCGACGTGGTTCAGCGTGTCAGTAACGGGCAGCTTGTCGTGCGCCAGCGTGCTGGTGTCGGACAGGTACAGGGTGCCGGGCGCATCGTGCGCGTCGAACCAGTAGTAGATGCCCTCTTCTTCCAGAAGGCGCGAGAGGAACTGGTAGTCGCTCTCCCGGTATTGCACGCAGTACACGTGCGGCACGTGGGGGCCGACCACGCCACCCGACTTGATCTTCTTGAGGCTGCCGACGGGGCTGTCTTCGAGCACGGCATCGATAACGCCCAGCACCGGCTTGTCCTGCAAGATTCGTGCGTTGACGCGCTTGCTCAACAGCCAGAACCACGAGCGCAGGCTGATGCGGTATTCGGTGAAGCGTCCACTTTGCGCCACGCGCATGAAGCGCATGGCATGCCCCTGGCAGTGCCGCTTGTGGGTGCCGCCGTCGGCATCGGCGAACTCGATCACGACGTCGAAGGAGCGGCCCAGTATGTCCGCGGCATCGATGCTTTCGTTGTCAGTGAGCACGGTGAGTTCGTAGGCCGAGGGGCGCGCCAGCACCTCGTGGCCCACGATGCGCCAGAACATGAGCTTGTCGACTACGGGCGAATCGCCCTGGATGCTGAACTTGTGATCGGCCATGCTTTCCGCCCCTTTTCTTTCGTTCCCCTCCCGAACCGCACCGCCACACCGCCAACGCAGCCGCGCAGCCTACGGCGCCAGCAGCACCACCAGCGGCTGGCTCGGCACGGTGCGCACGCCCGGGCAATTGGTGCTGTTCTGCAGCGACACGCTGGTGAGCCGCGTGGCGGGCATGCCGTTCCACAGCACGGTGAAGGCGCCCGTGAGATGGCGGCTCGGTCCCATCACGGTGCCCGAGGCCACGCCCAGCAGCACGCCGGGGTTGTCGCCGTTGGTCATCGGAATGCTGGTGCCCAGGTTGTGGGCCGGTGCGCCCATCACCAAAATGGTGGGGCAGTTGGGAATGGCCATGGGCCCCATCGCGATGTTGGGGTACGGCACCGGAATGGGCGACGGCGCGGCGGGCGTGATGCAGACATCGGGAAAGCCCATGTCGGTGCCCATCAGCTGGCAGTTGGCGAACATCTCGTCTGCTCCCTGGGTGGGTTGCGGCTTCAGCCGAAGTGGATCTGCGCGCCGCGCGCCTTGATGAGCTCGCGGCCGTTCACCAGCGTGTGCTCGCCTTCGAGCCGCAGCAGCTGCTTCGCCTCGACCTCGACGTGCGTGGCGGCCACGCGGTCGATGCCCTCGGTGGTGCGCAGGTAGTGCCGGCTGAAGTGCTGCACCCGGTCCATCACCGAGGACAGCACCGAGCCCACGAGCTTGATGCCGGTGCCGACCACGCTCAGCTGCCGGCCGACGAGCTCGGCGGTGTCGGCGCTCACGCGCAGCTGCCGGGCATCGATGTCGAGCGCCCCGCCCTCCACGGCGATGCGCAGGTTGCCGGGGCAGCCCACCACGTTGGCCGTGCCTTCCTCGCGCTGCAGCACGGCCATGATCCAGACCTCGTCGGGCGCGATGCGCAGGCAGGCCACGCTGTCGCCGGCGGCCGGTTCGAGCAGGCAGCTGGCCGCGCGCGCGGCCTGCAGGCGCAGCGCGCCGCTGGTGACCACGCTCCGGCCCGCCGCATCGAAGGCCAGGATGCCGACGCACCAGGTGCCGCCGATGGCTTCGGCGGGCTGCCGCCTGCGCCCGCGCGAAGGCGCGGGGGCCCGTGCCGCTGCAGATGTCGCTGTGGTGTCGTTCATGGCCAGTTCCTTCGTTGTGTCTGGATGCGTGCGGATGTCATGCGACCAGCGGCTGCCAGCGTTCGGCCGCCGCCAGCTCGGGGTCGTTCTCGATGGCGTGCGCGCGGTCGGTCATCTGCGCGTCTTCGGTGTTCGCGCCGTGCAGCACGGTGCGCTGCAGCGTGGCGCGGCGCAGGTCGGCGCGGCCGAGGTCGGCATGCCGGAAGTCGGCGTAGGTCAGGTCGGCCCCCGCCAGGTTGGCGCCCTGCAGCTTCGCGCCCGCGAAATGCGTCTGGTAGAGGTCGCAGGCTGCGAAGTTGGCCTGCGGCAGCGCGGCTCCGGTGAACAGCGCCTGCCGCAGCCGCGCGCCGGCAAAGTCCGCGCTCCGGCCGTTGGCCTCGCAGAAGATGGCCGAGGGCGCCACCGCCTTGACGAACTTCGCGCCCGCGAGCGTCGCGCCCTGGAAGTTGCACTGCTGCAGCACCACACCGCTGAAGTCGGCACCGCTCAGGTCGGTGGACGAGAACTGGCAACCGTCGAGCGCCAGGCCCGCGAACGACATGCCCTTCAACGAGGTCTTGAAGAACACGTTGCGCTGCATGCGCGCACCGGCCCACGTGAGGTGGGACAGGTCGCATTCGTTGACGGTGGTGTAGGGCCAGTCGGTGTCGTCCGCGCACACGTCCAGCAGCACCGACTGGGTGAACACCGCCGAGCCGAGCTGCGCGCCGCGCAGGTTGGCGTGCGCCAGCGTGCTCTTGGCCAGCGTGGCCATGGTGAGCACGGCCTGCGCCAGCTGCGCATGCTGCAGGTCGCATTCGGTGAACACCGCGCCGTGCAGGTTGGCCTGGCGCAGGTCGGCATGGTCGAGCAGGCAGCGGTTGAACACCGCGCGGCGCAGGTTGGCGCCGGCGGCGAGCGCACCGCGCAGGTCGCACTGGTCGAACACCGCCTCGCGCAGGTCGGCCCCGCGCAGGTCGGCTTCGGCGAAGCGCACGCGCGAGAACACGCCGCCGCCCAGCGCCAGCCCGGCGAAATGGCCCTGCCCCAGGTCGAGGCCCTCCAGCGTCTCGCCGACGCGCACCGCCAGGGCCAGCAGCGTCGGGGTCATGCGCCCGCCTGTTGTTCGGGGGTCAGGCGCGGCCAGGTGCGTGCGCGCGTCAGCAGCGCGCCGTCGAACTGGGTGTCGCCGTCGAGCCGCACGCGGCTCAGGTCGGCGCCGAAGAGGTTGCTGCGCCGCAGGTCGGCGCCGCGCAGGTCGGCCTTCTGCAGCACCGCGTCGTTGAAGTTCACGCCCGACAGCAGCGCGCCGGCGCAGCGGCTCATGCGCAGCAGCGCGCCCTTGGCGCTGGCCAGCCGCAGGTCGGCGCCGTCCAGCAGCGCCTCGCACAGGTTGGCGCCGTCGAGCACCGCGCGCACCAGCGTCGCGCCGCGCAGGTCTGCGCCGCCGAAGTTGAAGCGCCGCAGGTCGGCGCCGCCCAGGTCCGCGCCGGCCAGGCGGGTGTTCTTCACGGTCACCGCGCCGGCGCACTGCGCCATCCGCAGGTTGGCGCCGGTCAGCGTGCAGGTGACGAAGGTCGCGCCTTCCAGCTTCGCGCCCTGCAGGTCCACGCCGGACAGGTCCGACTCGATGAAGTTGCACACCGACAGGTCGGCCGCGGGCCAGCGCATGCCGCGCAGGTCGAGCTTGTGGAAGGTCTGGCCCGCGAGCAGCGCGCCTTCCCAGTCGGCCTGGCCCCAAGTGGTTTCGAGCAGGTTGGCGCCGGCGAACTGCGCGCGGCGCATCTGCGTGCCGGCCAGTGCACAGCGCATGAGCACGGCCCCGGAGAAGTCGGCGCCGTCGAACACGCCGCCTGCGAGCGCGGCCTTGCCGAGGTTGGCCTTGCAGAACTTCGCGCCGATGGCGATGGCGCCTTCGAGCCTGGCGTGCGCCAACACCGCACCGGTGAAGTCGGCGCCGGAGAGGTTGGCGTTGCGAAAGTCCACGCTCTCCAGCCAGGCGCCTTGAAAGTTGAGCTCGCGCAGGTCGAGGCCCGAGAAGTCGGCTCCGGTGAAGTCGATGCCCGCGAAGAAGCGGATGCCCGCCGCGATGGCGCGCGGCATCTCCTGGCGCAGCGCGGCGGCCTCCGTGGCGGCCATGGCGAAGGCGGGCGGCTGCATGTGCGCGGTTTCCAGGTAGCCCTGGCGGTGCGTGTCTTCCAGCTGCTGCAGCTTGGGCAGCAGCGGCGCCAGGTCGGGTGGGCGCGAGCCCACCGCGGCTTGCGCGCGCAGTTCGGCCAGGTGTCTGTCGGCCTTGTACAGCGGCGGGCCGCGGTGCTTGAGCGCACCCAGGTCGATCTTTTGCTGCGCCGACATGGCATAGGCCTTCTCCAGCGTGGTGACGGCGTCTTCCACGGCGGCCCACTGCTGCGCCTGCATCTCGCTGGCCACCTTGTCGAGGTAGGCCGGCAGGGCGTCACCCTGTGGCACCTCTTCGCGCGGCGGCATGCGAATGCCCAGGGCGTCGGGGTCCTGTCCCATGTCGCGGGCTTTCTGGCGCGCGAGCTCCACATCGACCTGCGCGCGGCGGCGTTGCGCCTCGCCCTGCAGGCCGGCCATGGCGAAGGGCGCCTTGGCGACCTCGACGTCGGGGTCGGCGGTGCTCACGCCCTCGGGCAGCAGGTCGCTGTCGACGATGGCGTACAGCGGCCCGGTCTTCGGGTCGGCGCGCTTGGCCGCGGCGTCGAGATAGTGCCGGTCGGTGCGCACCTGGCCGTTGCGCTCGACCGCGCCCATCAGGCTGAGCACGTCGCTGCCGTCGTCCGTGCCGACCTCGGCCAGCCCCTGGAAGATGGCGATGCAGCGCAGCGCATGCGGAAAGAACCACACGGTGGTCAGGCGCAGCGGCACCTCGCGCACCTTCGGCTCGGCGCCTTCGACCTTGTAGCCGACGAACACGCGCGCGCGCAGGCCGGGCAGGCGCCCCTCGATGCGCGGCATGTCGGGGTGCATGTGGTCGAAGGCGAAGGTCTCGTCGCCGGCCAGCGCGCCGCCCATCCACTGGTCGGCGGGCGCGAGGTTGAAGAAGCGCCAGTCGGTGTCGGGTGCGAAGCCCGGGGCGTGCTGCTTCAGGTAGCCGGCGTCGTAGGTGCCGCGGTGCTGCGCGCGCTGCGGGTGCATGAGGTCGAGCGCACCGAAGCCGGCCGGCGCCACGGCCTGGTCGGGCCGCAGCAGCCGGTCGCCGGGCAACTCGATGTTGGGCAGCCACGTGAGGCCGTCGCGCGCCTCGCGTCCCTTGCCCTGCGGGTTGGGCGCGAAGCCGGGGCCGCCGTAGGCCGCCGGCCAGCCGAGCGGCATGGCGGTGAAGGGCTGCGGCGTGCTGGGCTGCGCGCCGTCCCAGTAGCGGTCGCCGAACACCAGCAGGGTCTTTTCCTGCGTGCCGAAGCGGGCGCGCACGGCGCAGGCGTTCGGCCGGTCCGCAGGCGCAAAGGCCTGGCCGTGCACCAGGAACTCGGGCGTGAGCTTGACCACGCCTTCGTCGATCAGCGGCTGCGCCATTTCCTTCGCCAGGAAGGACCACATCGACTGCTCGGCCCACAGGCAACCGCGCTCGCCCTGCGCGAACGGCAGGTGCAGGTACGCGCTGATGCTGAGCCCGTAGCGCTTGCGGAACTCGATGGGCCGCGTGGAAAGGCCGAGTGCCTGGGGTTTGAGGATCTGCATGGCTGCGTGCCTGTGGATCGCCTGCTACGACGAACTGCCGCTGCCGCCGCTGGCACCGCCGGCGCCACCTGCGCCACCCGCGCCCCCCGCGCTGCCGGCGCTGCTGCCACCCGCACCGCCGCCCGCACCACCGGCACCACCTGCGCCCGCTCCTCCGCTGGCGCCACCGGCCCCCCCGGCACCGCCCGCACCTGCGCCGTCGCTGCTGCCGCTGGCGCCGGCGCCGGCGCTGGCACCGCCCCCCGCGGGCGCGGCCGGCGGTGGTGGCGGTATGGCCGAGCCGTCCGAGTTGATGGACGGCTCCTTGCCCAGCGTCTCCGCCGGCGTGTCGATGCCGAAGGTGGCCATGGCGCCCTCGCCCACGATCATGCCGACCGTGCCGAACAGCGAGTCCGAGCCGAACTGGCCGGCCGCCTGCCGGCCCCGCGTCGCGCCGGCCAGGCTCGCCAGCCGGCCCGCGAGGCCCGGCAGGCCCTGGTCGGCCGCTTCCTGCGCCGCCTCGTCCAGCGCCTTGGCCGCGTCGGCGTACTGCTTCAGCGTCGCGGCAATGTCGGCGTCGGCACCCGCCGCGCCCACCACCGCGCCCAGGATGCCCGCCACGGCGGCCGCGTCGCCGGCGCCCGCGCCCACACCCGGCGTGAAGGTGTGCAGGCCGGCCTGCTGCAGGTCGATGGCGAAGGACTTGATCTCGGGCGCCGCGCCGTTCAGCAGCTTCACGCCCAGCGAGTTCTCGATGGCCACGCCGACGAAGTTGGAGATGGAGATCGCCAGCGCGCTCTCGATGCTCATGCCCATGAAGGTGGAGCGCGCGATGCCCAGGTTGGCCTCGCTGTTCATGCCGATGTAGCCGCTGGTGTTGGGCCCGAGGATGGTGGTGTTCGCCCCGACCGAGGTGGCGTCGATGCTGCCCACGGCCATCATCTCGATGCCGGTGTTGCTCATCATCTTGATCTTGTTGGCCATCAGGCCCAGCGGCCCGGTGGGCACGGTGATGTACTTGGAGCTGGCGCCCGTCACCAGCCAGTCGATGTGGCCGGCCTCGAAGCTCATCTTCGCGGCCTTGTAGGTCAGGTTGCCGCTCACGGTGACGGTCTGGTTGCCGATCACGCTGCGGGTTTCGCCGGCCCGCGAGGTGTCCTTGCGCGCACCGGTCACGTCGGTGGTGTGCGTGCCGGTCACCGTGAGCGTGTCGTTGCTGTCCACGAAGGTGTCGCGGTTGCCCACCACCTGGTTGTTCTGCTTGCCCTTGACGGTGTTCTTCTGGTCGACCACCACCATGTTGGTGTCGTTGCGCGTCACGGTGCTCTTGCGGTCGCGCTCCACATGGTGGGTCTGGTCGCGCTTGACGGTGATGCTCTGGTCGCGGTCCACCGTGGTGCCGTCGTCGCGCTCCACGCTGCGGCTCATGTCGAGCTCGGCGTGGATGTTGATGTTCTCCTCGCCCTTCTTGTCCTCGAACATGATCTCGTTGTAGTTCGCGGGGCCGCCGCCGGGCGTGGAGCGGGTCTTGAAACCGCTCTGCGTGGGCGACTTGTAGGGAATGGGCTGGTCGTCGTTGTAGACGCGGCCCACGATGATGGGGCGGTCGGGGTCGCCGTTGAGGAAGTCGACGATCACCTCCTGCCCGATGCGCGGAATGAAGTACCCGCCCCAGCCCTTGCCGCTCCAGGGTTGCGACACGCGCACCCAGCAGGTGGACTTCTCGTTGCTCTCGTCGTAGCGGTCCCAGTGAAAGTGCACCTTCACGCGGCCGTGGTCGTCCACGTGCAGTTCGTCGCCCTTGGGGCCGACCACGATGGCGGTCTGCGGGCCCGGCATGGTCACGCGCGGCGTGAGGCGCGGCGCGCGGAACAGGCGCTCCGCCGGCATCACGGTGAGCAGGAAGATGCTGGCGCCCGTCTGTGCGGCGGCCAGCGCGGGGGTGGCGGCCATCAGCTCCTGGAGCACGGGCAGCGTGTCGGCGTTGACGGCGTCGTCTTGCAGCACGTCGGCCAGCGCGTCGTGCACGGACCGCGCCGCGGCCTTGGCGGCGCTCACGCCTTCGTAGCCGCGGTGGCTGGCCACGAAGGTGCATGCCGCGATGACGTAGTCGCCGTTGCGCGTGCCGTCGGGGTCGCCCTCGAACTTGAAGCCGCGCCCGGCGGCAACGTCGGGCCACGGCGTCACGGCCCAGTGGCGGTCGCGCCGCGCATTGAGTTCGTCGCCGCGCAGCTTGGCGCGGGTTTCGGCGTCGTCGCCCGTGAAGTAGCCGCCGGGAAACTCGAACACTTCGAGGTTGGCCAGTTCGTGGTCGTCGGAGGAATCGATGTCGGCGCCGAGCTTCTTCTTGATGGCCTTGAAGTCGCTGTCGCGCGAGGCATGCTTGCCGGTGTCGAACTGGCGCGCGCTCACCCAGCGCGAGATTTCGTTGAAGCGCGGCTCGGCGGCGTTGGCGGCCATGTGGCGCAGGGTGTCGGCCACGGGCAGCTTGTCGTGCGCGAGGTCGCTGGCGTCCGACAGGTGCATGGTGCCGGGCGCGTCGTGCGCGTCGAACCAGTAGTAGATGCCCTCGTCCTCGAGCAGGCGCGACAGGAACTGGTAGTCGCTTTCCTGGTGCTGCACGCAGTACCGCCGCGGGTTGTGCGTGCCGATGACGTTGTCGGCCTTGGTTTTCTTGAAGCGCTTGATGGGGCTGTCTTCGAACACGGCGTCGAGCACTTCGAGAATCTTCTTGTCCTGCAGGATGCGGGAGTTGGCGCGCTTGGTGAGCAGCCAGAACCAGGAGCGCAGGGTGATTCGGTATTCGCAGTGCCGGCCCATGTGGCCCGCTCGCACGAAGCGCACGGCGTGGCCCTGGCAGTGCCGCTCGTGCGTGCCGCCGTCTTCGTCCTTGAATACGATGACGACGTCGAAGGCATGGCCGAGGATGTCCTTGGCGTCGAGCGCCTTGTTCTTCGACAGCACCGTGAGCTCGTAGGCCGACGGACGCGCCAGCGCCTCGTGGCCCACGATGCGCCAGAACATGAGGTCGTCCTTGGCGGGGGAATCGCTGTCTATGCGGAACTCGTTGTCGGCCATTGTTTTCTCTTTTGCTGTCTTTCTTTGGCGCTGCTGTTCAGGGCGTGTGCACAGGCCGCCGGGTACTCCCCTCCGCGAATGTCCCCCGGGCTTCGCCCTCCTCCTTTATTTCGCTGCGGGGAGCACCCGACGCCCTGTGCACACCGAGCGCGGCCGTCGTGCAGCTCGACCAACGACCGCTGCGAACAACGCTCACGCCGATCGGGTGCCTTGCGCAGCGAAATAAAGGAGGAGGGGCGCAGCCCCGGGGGACATTCGCGGAGCAAGGCACCCCGTCGGCGTGAGTGCGCCCCGAATGAACCCTGCAGCGACACAACGAAAAGCAGCTGTTCATTTCAGTCGAAGGCGTAAGTGAAGTCCGCGTCCTTCACATCGAGCGCAACACGGCGAATTTCCCCACCGGAAGCCAGCCGCTGCAGGTACTCGACCGAGATCGTCGGCAACACCGTGTTGGTAAGGATCGCGTCGATCACGCGCCCGCCCGACTCCGGGTCCTGGCACCGCGCCACCACCTGGTCCACCACCGCCTCGCTGTAGTCGAAGGGCACGCCATGGTTGGCTTCCACGCGCTTCTTGATGCGGCCCAGCTGCAGCCGCACGATCTTTTTCATCATGTCCGGCGACAACGGGTAATAGGGAATGGTGACGATGCGGCCCAGCAGCGCGGGCGGGAACACCTTCATCAACGGCGCCTTCAGCGCATCGGCCAGCGCGTTCGAATCGGGCAGCAGTTCGGGGTCGCGGCACATGCTCATCACCAGCTCGCTGCCCGCGTTGGTGGTGAGCAGGATGATCGTGTTCTTGAAATCGATCATGCGGCCCTCGCCGTCTTCCATCCAGCCCTTGTCGAACACCTGGAAGAAGATCTCGTGCACGTCCGGGTGGGCCTTCTCGACCTCGTCGAGCAGCACCACGCTGTACGGCCGGCGGCGTACCGCCTCGGTCAGGATGCCGCCCTCACCGTAGCCCACGTAGCCCGGGGGCGCGCCCTTGAGCGTGGAGACCGTGTGCGCCTCCTGGAACTCGCTCATGTTGATGGTGATGATGTTCTGCTCGCCGCCATACAGCGCCTCGGCCAGCGCCAGCGCCGTCTCGGTCTTGCCCACGCCCGAAGTGCCGCACAGCATGAACACGCCGATGGGTTTCTGCGGGTTGTCCAGGCGCGCGCGCGAGGTCTGGATGCGGCGCGCGATCATCTCCAGGCCGTGCTTCTGGCCGATCACGCGCTGGTTGAGCGTGTCGGCGAGCTTCAGCACCGCCTCCACTTCGTTCTTGACCATGCGGCCGACCGGAATGCCGGTCCAGTCGGCGACCACGGAGGCCACGGCCTGCTCGTCGACCGAAGGCAGGATGAGCGGGCTTTCTCCCTGCACCGCCTGGATCTTGGCCTGCAGCTCGTGCAGTTCGGCCAGCAGCGCGGCGCGGTTCTCGCTCCCTCCCCCTCCAGGGGAGGGTTGGGGTGGGGGCAGCGGCGCATCAATGGCCGACGATGATGTCGAGGCCGTCGAGCCCCCACCCCCGCCCTCCCCCGGGGGGGGAGGGAGTGAAGAAGCATCCACCGGCTTGTTCCCCGCCCGCAGTTTGGCACGCAGTTCAAGCAGCCGATCCACCAGCCCCTTCTCTTCCTTCCACCGCGCATTCAGCGCATCGAGCTGCACCTTCGATTCCGCCCGCAGCGCACTCACCTGCGCCGCACGCTTGGTCACGTCGATGCCGATGGCCTCCTCGCGGCCGATGATTTCCTGCTCGACCGTGAGCCCCTCGATGCGGCGCATGCAGTCTTCCACTTCGGGCGGCGTGGCGTGCTGGCTCACGGCCACGCGCGCGCAGGCCGTGTCGAGCAGGCTCACCGCCTTGTCGGGCAACTGCCGCGCGGGAATGTAGCGGTGGCTGAGCTTCACCGCGGCCTCGATGGCCTCGTCGAGCAGCTGCACGCGGTGGTGCTTCTCCAGCACGCTGGCCACGCCACGCAGCATCAATATCGCCTTCACCTCGTCGGGCTCGGGCACCTGCACCACCTGGAAGCGGCGGGTGAGCGCCGGGTCTTTCTCGATGTACTTCTTGTACTCGGCCCACGTCGTCGCGCCGATGGTGCGCAGGTTGCCGCGCGCCAGCGCGGGCTTCAGCAGGTTGGCTGCATCGCCGGTGCCGGCCGCGCCGCCCGCGCCCACCAGCGTGTGGATCTCGTCGATGAAAAGGATGATGGGCGTGGGCGAGCTCTGCACCTCGTCGATCACCTGGCGCAGGCGCTGCTCGAACTCGCCCTTCATGCTCGCGCCGGCCTGCAGCAGGCCGATGTCCAGCGTGAGCAGCTTCACGTCCTTCAGCTGCGGCGGCACGTCGCCGCGCGCCAGGCGCTGCGCAAAGCCTTCCACCACCGCCGTCTTGCCGACGCCGGCCTCGCCGGTCAGCAGCGGGTTGTTCTGGCGGCGACGCATGAGGATGTCGACGATCTGGCGGATCTCTTCGTCGCGCCCGGTCACCGGGTCCATCTCGCCCTTCTTGGCTTTTTCCGTGAGGTCGACGGCAAATTTCTTCAGCGCGTCGCCCTTGCCCATGGCGGCCGGCGCCATCGCGCCCGAGTCTTCGCCGGGGGCGCCTTGCCCCAAGCCGGTGCCGTCCTGCGCGCGCATCTGCGATTCGGGCGACGCATCGCAGATCCTGGCGAAGTTGTCGGCCAGGTCTTCGGCCTTGACCTTCTCGAACTGCTTCGACAGGTTGAACAGCGGGTTGCGCAGGCTCTGCGTCTTCAGCATGCCCACCAGGATGTAGCCGGTGCGCACCTGCGCCTCGCCGAACTGCAGGGTGGCGTAGGTCCACGCGCGCTCGATGGCGTTCTCGATGTGCGGCGAAAAGTCGCTGATGGCGGTGGCGCCGCGCGGCAGGCGGTCGAGCGCGGCGGTCAGGTCTTTCGCGACGACCGACACGTCCAGGCCGTAGTGCTGGATCACGCGGTGCAGGTCGGAGTCCTGCGCCTGCAGCAGCTGGGCGAACCAGTGCTCCAGCTCCACGTAGGGATTGCCCCGCATCTTGCAGAACACCGTGGCGCCTTCGATGGCCTTGTAGGCCAGCGAATTGAGTTTTCCGAACAGGGCGGTGCGGCTGATTTCACTCATGGAGGACTCCGTATCTCTTCTGGACGAATGAAGCTGGGTGGTTTGAAAGACGTACTGAAAGGCCGGGCCGCATCAACGCGCGCCCACCGGTTGACTGCCGATGCGCACGTCGGCCGCATCGCGGCTGCGCGCCCGCTCGCCGAGCCACGAGACCCAGCCCAGGCGCGGTGCATTGCCCTTGGCACTGCCCAGGCGCGTGGGCGGCACCTGGGCCTTTTCGAGCGCGAGCTCGGCGTCCCATTCGAGCTCGTCGCCCAGCAGCTGCTGCATCCAGCGCTGCAGCACGGGCCGCGCATCGCCTGTCGGCAGGAACATGCGGTACTGCGCGATCGTGAGCGGTCCCAGGTGCAGCCGCACGCGGTGCTGGCGGTCCCATGCGCGCGTGCCCAGCATCGCGCCCATGCCCATCGAGCGCGAGCTCTCGCCCTGGCCGAGCCGCGTGAGCTCTTCGGTGGGCAGGCGCATCCAGTGGCCGACCCAGCGCTCCAGCGTCACGGGCACGCCGAAGTAGCTGCACAGCACGCGCTCCACGCTCTCCACGTTGTGCACGCGGCGCGCGAGCCAGCCTGAAAAATGCAGGCGCGCGTCGTCATGGATCTCGTCGCGCTGCGTGCGCCCCGGCGTGCCGATGCCCACCAGCGCGCCCACCTGCAGGCGAAAGCGGTCTTCGCCCGGCCGGTCCAGCGCCACGGCCGGGCGCGACTGCGCCCAGGCACGGTAGAAGTGCAGCGAGAAGCGGTGCGAGAAGCTGTCCAGAAAGGCCAGCCAGGTCGGGTCGCCGTGGTTCAGGCTGCGCTCGCGGATGAAGTCGCTCAGGTGCACCGGCAGCGGACCGTTCGGGCCGATGTAGCCGAAGAACTGCTGGCGCAGGCGCGGCGGCGAATGCGCGGTGGCGGGCTCGAAGCGGCTGAAGCTGGCGGGCGCGAACGACAGCGACGGCTCCTGCCCCACGCGCACCGGCTCGGCGCCGGGCAGCAGCGCGCGGCCCCAGCGCGGCGTGGTGCCGGCCACCGACTCCAGCCGGCGCATCACCGCGAAATAGTCGCAGGCCCACGGCTCGGCCGACCACGCGCGCAGCGCCGCGTCGACCCGGGTGCGTACCGACTCCCCCGGGCTCGCCGCTTCGCGGACGTCGCCTCCCTCCTCGCGGGCGAGGGGGCGAGCGCCTTCGGGCGGCCGGGCGGCGCTCACAGGATCTGCCGCGTCCCGCACAACGGCCTCCAACGCATGGTCTCGCCCCGGCCCGCCACGCGCAGCACGGTCTCGACGAAATGGTTCACCTCGACATGGCGCGACAGAAAGCGCGCGAGCACGGCGCCGAACAGGAACGCGCTGTGGCCGTGGAAGGCGTCCTTGTCGACCTCGAGCGTCACTTCGAGCCCGCGGCCGAAGGCGATCGGCCCTTTCAGCGGCAGCCGACGCGCCACCGGCCTGCTCTTCACCGACAGCAGGCCGCGCACCTGGCCCTGGCGCATCTCGTCCGCATGCACCGCGTAGAGCATCAGCGTCTCGCGCAGCGCGGCGGCGCCCTGCTCGGGCGTGCTGTCGGACAGCGACAGGTAGTTGAGCGCGAGGTGGTCGACCACGCGCCATCCGAGGCCCTGGCTCACCACCGGCGACACCGGCCGCGACGGCCCGCGCACCATGCGCACGCGCTGCACGGGGAAGGAATCGACGCAGTCGAAGTCGTTCTCGCGGCCCAGCGGCATCAACAGCGGCAGGTCGCGGTTGGTGCACAGCGCGCTCACCGCCAATTGGCGCAGCGTGGCCGCATACGGCGCCTGCTGCGGATCGACGATCTGCATGTAGACCTCGGAGCCGATATGGCTGCTGCGATGGCCCTCGGTGCGCTGGCGGACCGAGAGCATGCGCGGCTCGCGCGTGGTGGTGAAGTAGGCCGGGTGGCTGGTGCGGCTGCCGTGGAAGGCCGAATAGAAGGGCCGGAACGCCTGCTCCGCCGCGGTGGCGTCGGCGCCGGGCGCGCCGTGGCCGATGACCTCGGTGACGGTGTGCACCTCGAAGTCCTGCGGGCGCGTGCGGTCGGGCACCAGGTGGAACTGGCTCACGCCCTCGGTCAGGGGCACGCGGTCGAGCCGCTTGGTGAACAGGTTGATGGCCGGCACGCAGTGCAGCTGCACGTTGTCGGCGCTCACCAGCTTTTCGAGTGCCGCGTCGCCGCGCGAGAACAGCAGCACGAGTTCGACCTCGGTCACCGGCATGGCCGCGAGCAGCGCCTTCAGGCCGCCGATGCGCACGAACTGGAAGCGCTGCGGAAAGGCGAAGTACTCCTGCAGCAGCCGAAAGCCCGAGAAGCCGGTGGCGGTCGCGGGCAGCAGGGCCTCGTCTTCCTCGAAGCCGACCGCGCCGATGGCGCTGGCCGGCAGGCTCCGCGCGGTGCCTTGCAATGCGCCGCCGGGCGCGAGCGGCCGCACCAACACGCCGACGGGCTGGCCCAGCGCGCATTCGTGCAGCTGCCAGGCCACGTCTTCGGCGCCGCTGAAGTGCAGCACCAGGTCGTCGAGCGCGATCTGGCTGAAGTTCAGGCCCGCCGTGGCGCGCAGCGCGATGCGCAGGCCGCCGCGAATGGCGCGCGACTGCGGGTGCACGTTCAGCGGCAGGTCGGGCGCGTAGGTGAAGTACTGCGCGCGCTGGATCTCGATGGGCCAGATGCGCAGCGCACTCGCGGTGCGGAACTCGCAGTGCGTGTTCTGCCCCACGGCCTGCCGCGCGCGCAGGCCGCTGCCGCGCGGCAGCGTGGGACCGGTCGCGAGGTTGGCATCGTCGGGGTCGGCCACGAACGACGCGACCACCATCGCCGGCGTGGGCGCGAGGAAGTGCGGATAGACGATGTCCAGCAGGTGGCCCGTGAAGCGCGGGTACTCGGCGTCCAGCTTCAGGCCCACGCGCGCCGACAGGAACGCGGTGGCCTCGATGAGCCGCTCCACATACGGGTCGGCCACTTCCTGGCCTTCGATGCCCAGGCGGTGCGCGATCTTCGGGAACGCGCGCGCGAACTCGGCGGAGCTTTCGCGGAAGTAGCGCAGTTCCTGCTCGTACAGGCTCAGCAGCCGAGGGTCCATGTCATTGCTCCGGGAAGGCGGCCGCCGCCGGGCCGCCCCAAGGCGAGCCGCGCCTCCCCCTCGGGGGGTGGCGAATTACACGAAGCGCAGCGCAGTGAAAAGCCGGGGGGCTCATAGTTTCTGCGCCATGTCCACGATCTCTATGCGGCCTTCTTCAAGATCGACTCGGCTTCGCATCAGGAACTCCAGCGGCACGGGCTGCGCCCACAGCATGCCGCGGATCTGCAGGCCGATGCTGTTGTGGGAGTCCAGTGCGGCGCCTTCCATGACGAGTTCCACTTCGAGGGTGCGGGACAAAATGCGCGGCTCGAACTGCAGGATTGCGTTCTTCAAAGCCTGTTCCATGCTGACACGCTGCACCGACGAGGTGAACTGGCCAGACAGCATAGGCAATCCGTAGTTCAGGACCGAGCGCGCCACGTTCGGGTACTGCTTGTCGTCCATCGCAAGGCCGTAGCCCGTGGCATTGAAGAGCCAGCCCAGGTCGCGCAGCACGGCCTGCCGCAGCGCCTGCCGGGTCAGCGTGCGCTTGTCGTCGCCCTCGCGTTGCTCGGTGGGCGCGTGGTCGACGAGGCGGTCGAGCAGCGAAGGCTGCAGGCGCTCCTGCGCGGTGAGCTCAGCCATCGACAACGCCCTCGGCGCCCTCGACCCCAGACGCGGCGGCCGGCGTGAACAGGATCTCGCGCACGTCCATCAGCGCGTACTCGCCCGCATCGCTGCCGAGCACGCGCTGGCCGTGGCCGGCCCATACCTCGGGGCGCAGCTCGCGCCACTCGGTCTTGCGCGCGAGAAGCAGCTCGCCGTCTTCGCTCTTCTCGGTGCCTTCGTAGCGCGTGGGAATCAGCGCCAGGGTTTCGCCGCCGTTCTCGAACTGCAGGTGCGCGGGCATCCACACGCAGTCGCGCAGGTCTTCGGGCGGCTCGATCTTGATGTGCGCGAGCCGCGCGTAGGGAATCCAGTAGTACTTGCCGTTGACGAAGGCCTCGAGCACCGGACCGAGGCGCATGTCCGCATCGGCGAGCCATTCGAAGGGTGTGCCGTCGATGGTTCCGGCCATGGCGGGGGCGCCGTCGAAGGCGCGCTGGCGCAGGTCTTCGGCCAGTGCGCTTTCGCCGCGGCCCTCGCGCAGCAGCGACTCGATGAGCAGCGCCAGCCACTCGTCGGGCTGGCCGAAGATCATCGGCGTGCGCGTGCCGGCGAACACCTCGGCGCGCAGGCCTTCGCAGCGCACGGCTTCGCCGTACACCTGCTTCATGGGCACGGCCAGCGCGTCGAGTTCGGCCGCGACGGTGAGCTGGTTGAGCGCGCGCTCCCATTGCCCGAGCACGCACAGCAGCTGCGCCATGAAGACGCGGTGCTTGCTGTCGGCCGGCCTGGCGCGCACATCGTCGCTCAGGGCCTGGAGGGCGGCCACCGGGTCGGCGGCCTTGAGGAATTCGGCGGCGGTCGTCATGGCGTGTGTTCCTTGCGGTGTGCGCGATGTGTTCAGGCGCGGGTGAACTGGCATTCGCGCACCGCGCCGCGCGCGCCGGTCGCCTTCTGCGGGGCCGACTTGATCTTCACCGTGCGGTAGCTGATGGAGATCAGCTCCGAGGGCACGCCCCAGTTGCCGCCGGAGTTGAGCACCAGGCGGCAGATGCGCGCGTTCTCCAGCACCATCTCGAAGGTCGACTGCGCGTCGGGCGCACGCTGGTCGCCGCCCGACTTGAAGGCGCTGATGACCACCTTCAGGTCTTTCTCCTGCGCGCGCAGCAGGCTCGCGAGGGTGGCGGTGGCCGCGTCGCTGCGCCGCGCCACGATCAGGTTGTTGGGCACCACCTGGTTCTGCGCGGAAGACTCGGGCACCTGCACCGACCAGTAGTAGCCGCCGATGCTCAGGCGCGCCTTGCCGTCCTCGAACGAGCGCTCGAGCTCGCCTTCGACCGGCGCGCCCTTGCTCTCGATCATCATGACCAGGTCGGTGTCGGCCGAGCCGGCGCCCACCAGCTCGTAGAACTGCCGCGCATCTTCAGGACTCCAGGAGCCGTCGTCGATCAATGCCATATCACCTCCGTTGTTCGGAAAAAGACTGAACCGGGCTCGGGCGTGCGAGCCTCATGGCCGCGCCCCGCCGTCCAAGGGGCCGCCGCGCCGCAGCAGCGCGGCAAAGACCTCGCGCTCGCCGCGCTCGGGCGGCGGCTGCCCGCCACGCACGCGCACCTGCGACACATCGGCCTGCGTGAAGCCCACGCCGAACAGGCGCGGCGCGCTGTAGGGCGTGACGGGCACGGCCATGACCAGCAGGCGCGCGTCGCCCGCCGCGTCGAGCCAGGGCAGCTCGAAACGCTGGACCGCCGGCTGCTCGGGCGTACCGCGCTTGAAGCGGTTGGTTTCGCCGAGCGCGTCGGGGTACACCGACTGCAGCGTGCCGCGCGCGTCGATGCCGGCGATGACGAGGTCGAGCGAGCGGCCGCTGGTGTTGCGCACGCTCAGGCGCATGCGCTCGCCCGTGCGCAGCGAAGGCAGCACGCTGGCGGCCTGCGCGACGCTCACGCTGCGCAGCAGGTTGCCGGCGTTCAAGACTTCGAGCGCGGCGTCGAAGCCGTCGAGCTGGCCGCCGCTGCCGTAGGCCTGCAGTTGGCCAAGCCACTTGAGCTGCGCCAGGGCCTGCAGGCGGCGGCGCAGCGCGGCGGTGTCGGGCACGACCACGCTGGACACCGCGGTGCCGAACATCGGCGCAAGCAGTTCGATGCGATGGCCCGCGGCGCCGAGGTCGGTCCAGCGCACGTCGGCGCCCGATGCCTCGTCGGCCGCGCGGATCGCGGCCGGGTAGTCCAGGCTCAGGCCGGCGGGCAAGGGCCTGTCGGCGCGCACCCGCAAGGCGGTGGCGGCGGGTTCGCCCAAGGGCGTGACGCTCCAGAAGGCGCTGCCCGGCACCTCCTTCAATGCCGCGGGCAGCGCAAGCCACGCAGCGCCCGGCTTGATCTGCGCGACGGTGGCCGCGGCGCTGCGCACCGCGCCGTCGTCGAGCGTGGCGAGCACACGCACCTCCTGCTGCTGCGCCAGGCCGTCGAGCAGGCCGGCCTTGACCGACAGGCTGTCGCCGCTGCGTTGCGCGCGCCACACCGGGCGCGTGGACGCGGGCGCGGCGCTGTTGGCGAACAGCGGCGCGTCGAGGTTGCCTTCGGCCACGGGCGACGGCAGCTCGCGCGTGGGAAAGCGCTGCGCCAGTTCGTCGATGACCGGCGGATACAGCGAGAGCACGCCGTCGAACAGGTCGCGCCAGGTGGCGGGCCTGCGCGACAGTGCCTCGACCACGGCCCAGGTCAGCAGGCCCTGCGGACGGGCATTGCGCGCCTTGCGGGGCAGGCGCAGCTCGGGCGTGATCTGGTGGCTCTCGGAAGCGAAGAAGGCGACGTAGCGGGCGCGGGGAACGGCGTCGGCGGGCAGGGGCACCGGCGTTGCGCGCGCGGGTGCATCGCCGCCCACGAGCTGCGTCGCGCGCAGCCCGCGCCAGCGCACCTCGTCGTCGGGCGGGCCCTCGGCGGTGGCGGGCACATCGGCCGCGCCGCGCGTCATGGAATTGGCGGAGCAGGTGTCGAACACCGAGGCGATGAAGACGTTCTTCGCAAGGAAGGACTGGATCCACGCGTCGAAGTCCACATCGCGCAGGTCGCCGGTGAGCGCCGTGTCGGCGCCGAGCGTGCCGCGCACGTCGCGCGCCAGGAAGTTCTCGGACAGGCCGTCGGGCTCCTGGTAGCGCTTGGCGGTGTCGCGCAGGCGGGTGCCGTGGCCGGAGAAATACAGCAGCACGAAGTCGCCGCTTTTCGACTGGGCGAGCAGGCGCGCGAGGGCTTCGTGGATGGCTTGCGATTCGGGCAACGCGGCGCCGCCGACGCCGTCGGCCAGCACGGTGATGTCGGGGGCGGCGAAGCCTTGCCTGAGCAGCGCGTCGCGCATCAGCATCACGTCGTTGCGCGGTGCCTGCAGCCACAGGGCCTGCGGCTGGTTGACTAGTTCGGAGACGCCGACGAGCAACGCGCGCGGCGTGGCGAAGGCGAGGCTGCCGCAGGCGAGCAGCCACAGCACGAGCAGCGCCTGCAAGAAGCGCTGCTGCCTTGCTCCTTCCCCCTCYGGGGRAAGGCTGGGATGGGGGCAGGCAGAGCGCTCGATGGATACGCCGCTGGCCCCCACCCCTGCCCTCCCCCGGAAGGGGAGGGAGRAAGGCATGGCTCCTTCCCCCTCTGGGGRAAGGCTGGGATGGGGGCAGGCAGAGCGCTCGATGGATRCGCCGCTSGCCCCCACCCCKRCCCTCCCCCARCGGGGGAGGGAGAAACGCGAAGGCACTGCGGCGCGTGTCATGGCCGTTGCGACACCGGTCCGGCCGACTCGACCAGCGGCGAATCCGCCAGCACCGCCAGCGCGTCCACCGGCTCCGGCACGCGCAGGAGCCATGCACCGCCCCCACCGGGCCCGCCCACCACGTCCGCCGAGATCGACTGCAGCAGCCGGTCGGCCTCGTCCATGCGCACGCCGTCCTTCCAGCGCACCACCAGGTCGGCCCTTGCGGGCCCGGGCGCGGGCGCGGCCGGCACGGCGCGAAAGCGCACCTCGTCTTCTTCGCCAGCATCGCGCCCGCCGAGCAGCCCGATGTTCTGCACCAGCACGCACACCGCCAGCACCGCGAACGCCGGGCGCGCCCAGCCTTCCGCGCCGAACCAGCGGCGGATGCTGCCCCACCAGCCGCCTTCGGGCCGCGCCTGCGGCCGAGCGCGCGTGGGCGGCTCAGTGCCCTCTTCCCGCGGCTGCGCCAGCGCCCCGCTCAACGCCAACCCCGCATTGCGGTACAGCCCCTGGTAGTCGGCCCGCGGGTCCTGTGGCCCGAGCGGCGTGCCCGACAGCACGCAGAACACACCGCCCACGGTGCGCAGCGCGATGCGCCCCGGCTCGGGCGCGATGTCCGGCGCGGTGTGCGCGGCCCATTCGTCGTGCACCGCGCGGATCGCCGCCAGCCGCGTGGCCGACAGCTCGCCGAGCACGCGCGCGCACAGCTGCGCCCGGGGTTCTAGCGTGAGCACGTTCCAGGTCTGCACGACGCCGAACATCGGCTCGAAGGGCTCGTCCCCGGGCTCCAGCAGCACGTCGAAGGCGCCGGCCCAGTCGGCCTCGGCGGCGGCCATCCAGCCCTGCCAGAGCTCGCCGTGGATGCAGCGGTCGAGCAGCACGCCGAGCAGCCGCCCTTCGTGCACCACGCTGACGAGCCTTCCCGGCGCCCAGCGCGCCGGGAAGGCGCGCCGCGTGACCGCCTCGCGGCGCCTTGCCAGTTCGTCCAGCGGCAGCAGCAGGTCGGAGGCGTGGGCCTTCGGTACGGGTTCGGCCCTCGTTCCGCGGACCGCGCCCGGCAGGGCCACGACGACCGCACCGGGCGCAACAGGTTCATCGTCCGCCTCGGCGTCGGGCACGGCGGCGCCGGTTTCGAGCGCGTTGCGGATCACGCTGAGCGGGGGCCAGAGGTCGTGGGTCATGGCGTCTGTTCCTGAATGGCTATGTCTTCAGGCATAAGACGCTTCAGCACCCAGGATTTTGAAAACCTGCAGGATCGCGCCCATGTTGTCGGGCTCCAGCGCGATGCCCAGCGTCTGCTGGATCCAGCCGCCGAGCCGGGTCTTCGCGTAGTCGGCCGTCAGCCCCTCGCGCTTGTGCACCAGCCCCAGGCGCCCCGCGCGGTAGTGGTACGACGCAATGGCGTGGCGCGACGCGATGCCCGACAGCCCGCCCTCGGCCTCCTTGCCGAAGCCCTCGCACAGCAGCAGGCGCTCGGGCTCGGGCAGCTCGGCGATGAAGGCCCGCGCGGCCAGCTGCACGCGCTGCGCGCTCAGGCCGTGCTCGGCCAGGCAGCCCTCGATGTCTTCGTCCGCGCCGACTTCGTCTTCGAGCTGCGCCTCGGTGATCTGCTCGCCGATGGACAGCTTGCGGCGAAAGGAACTCGCGCGCGTGCAGTCGATGAGGTAGCGGCGGAAGTACGCGCACAGCGCGAAGGCGGTGGACGGCGCGCTGTGGCCCGCGCGTTCGTCGGCCTCGTCGGGGTCGGCATCGAGCCGCAGCACCTTCACGTAGATGAACTGCGCCACCAGCTCCTGCCGGCCCTCGCCCAGCACCTGCAGCTCGGGCGGGTTGCAGGCCCCCAGCGCCTCGCCCACGATGCGGTACATGGCGCCCATGTCATGCGGCGACAGCGTCTGCCTGCGCCGCCACAGGCGAACGAGTTCAGAGCTCTCGGCGGACGAAAGGGTTTCCTGCATGGAGGTTCGAGGCGCCCGGTCGGTCAGTCGTCGACGCAGCTGCCTTCCGAAGGCACCAGGCACTGCGGCAGGTCCGCGCCCACCGCGGCGCCGCGCGTGCGGATGGTGGAAGACACCGCGGCCTGCGCCACCGCCAGGCCGCGCGGCAGAAGAATCCACAGCTGGCCGCGCTCCTTCATGCGGCGCGCGTTGGTCGCGGCCTGCTGGCCGTTGCCGAAGAAATAGTCGGCCCGCACCGCGCCGCGGATGGCGCCGCCGGTGTCCTGCGCAATCGTCAGGCGCTGCATCGGCGCGCCGCTGCCGGGGGTGCGCGTGGACACGAAGACCGGGTAGCCCAGCGGCGTGCTGCGCGGGTCCACCGCAATCGAGCGCCCCGCCGACAGCGGCACGCCGAAGGCGCCCACCGGCCCGCCCACGGGCGAGGTGGCCTCCTTGAAGAACACGTAGCTCGGGTCCTTGATGCCCGAGCCCGCCACCGCACCGGCCGTGCGCCGCCCCGGCACCACCACCGGGCCGCTGGCCACCGGCCGCGCGAGCGTGAAGCCGCGCGTGCGGATCGCGCCGCTGTCGACCGCGCCCACGTCGTCGTCGTCGCCGCCGTCGTCGAGCTGCAGCTCGATGGACGAGCCACGCACCTTCACCGCGCTGCGCGGCTTGCCATTGGCGGCCTGCGCGATCGTCGGGCGGAAGGGCTGGCCGTTCTGCTCGGCATAGGCCACGCGCACGATGTCGCCATTGGCCATCTTGATGCGCCCCGAACCCTGGATCTGCATCTCGTACAGCGCGGTGGCGCTGCTCACGAAGGCCAGCACCTTGGCGTTGGGCGCGCCCTTGGTCTCTATTTCTTCGCGCGTGTAGTACGGCAGCAGTTGCTTGCCCTCGACCCGCAGGCGCACCTTGCGGTCGAGCGTGTCGCGCGCAATGCCCGAGAGGTCGAGCGCATACAGGCCCGGCGCGCCCATGTCGCGCGTGCTCAGGCCGGTCTGCACGACCACGTTGCGGCCTTCCACGCGCGCGGCCACCGTGCCGTTGCCCGCGGGCAGCTTGCGCGCATCGGCGAACAGCATGTCTTCCGGCTGGCCGTATACCGGGTAGATGAACGGCGCGCCGTACTGGCGGGCGCCCGCGATCTCGGGCTCGAAGTAGCCGGTGACAACGCCGTCGGGGCGGCGGTCGTCGTCGCGGATCTGGTAGGCCGAGAACTCGCTTTCGAAGAAGCCCCGGATGGCGTTGGTGCTCTTGCCGTCGACCTTGAGCGCGCGGGCGCACACGTCCTTCCACTCGGCGCCGCGCCCGGTGAGCACCTTGCAGCTGCCGAGGAAGGCGGGCCAGCTCTCGGAGAAATCGTCGCGCGACCAGCCCGGCACCGCGTCGAAGCCGACCGAGGTGTAGGTGGCGAGCTGCGTGGAGAAGGTGCGCGCCTGGCCTGCCACGCTGGCGCCGGCGGGCGCCGACGGGCGCGGGGTGGTGGCGGCGTCGGGCGGGGTGGCCGTGGCGGTGTTGGCCGCGGGTGGCGGCATGGCACAGCCGGCCAGGCAGGCCACGGCGGCGGCCGCGGCCCATCGAAGCGCGGGAACAGCGAAAACGACGCGTTGCTGCTGCGGGGTGTTCATGAAAGCCTCCTTGTCCGAAGAACGGCGGCCCGGGAGAGGCCGACACCCTGCAGACGATTACTTCTCGACAATTTTGAAATTCGCGACGCCGTACACGTCGTTGCATGGCGCGCCAGGCCCGCACACGGGCTTGCCCAGCAGCGGCGAGGGGCCGGTGCCGCGCGTGGCCTCCAGCGCGGCGAGCACCGGCAGCGGAAACACCGGAAACACGCCGTCGTTCTGCACGCCCGCGGCGCTGAAGTCGCGCTCGTGCTCGCTCACCAGCACCGCGAACTGGTCGGTGCCGGCCGGGCCGCCGGCGTCCATCGGCCACGAGGCGCGCGGCAGCGAGAGCGCGCCGCCGGCGGTGATCTTGTTGTACTTGTCCAGCAGGTTGGGGAACAGCAGGAACATCTCGCCGCCGCTGGACAGCAGGAACACGTAGACGAAGCCCTCGCGCTTGCTGCGCACCTCGAAAGCCAGGCGGTCCTTGCCGATGGTCACTTCGGGCTTCTTCGGTGCGGCCGTCACGTCGAAGCCCGCGGCGGCGCCCGCCGCGAGGGACTGCAGCGATTCGGTGGGCGTGCGCGGTGCCGGCGGGGGCGGTGGTGGCGGCGGTGCAGGGGCTTGCGCGACCTGGGTGTCGGGTTGCTGCTGCGGCGGCTGCTGCTGCTGCGTGACGGCGACGGGCGGCTTGCCGCCGCTGCCTTCCGCGCCACTGCCCGCGCGACCCTGCAACCACCACCAGCCGCCGCCGGCTGCCGCCGCGAGGACGGCGAGCGATGCCAGTGCAGCCATCGTCTTGTTGCCCTTGCCCTCGCCCTTGCCTGCGTTGCTGTTGCTGCCTGCGGACGCAGGGGCCGGCGACGGCGTCTTTCTGCCCGCCTTGCTGGTGGCCTTGTTGCCGCTGGCGATGACGGTGGCCGCGTCGGCGTTCGTCGTCTCTGCGGCGCGGCGCGGCGGCTGCGTGCGCGGCGTCGGCGCGATGCTGTGGCCGGCGTCGAGGTCGAGCGCTTCGCGCAGCTCGGCCATCGACTGCGGCCGCTGCTCGGGCCGCACGCCCAGGCCCGCGTCGATCGCCTCGAGCAGGCGCGGGCTGTAGCGCTGGCGCAGGATCTCGTTGCCCGCGAGCGGCACGTAGCTGTCGGACAGCAGGCGCGCCACCGACGGCGGCGGCGCGCGGCCGCACACGGCCACGTGCATCACGGCCGCGAGCGCGTACACGTCGGTCCACGCGCCCTGCGACATGTCGGGCATCTCGGCGTACTGCTCGATGGGCGCGTAGCCGGGCTTGAGGATGACGGTGATGGCCTGCGTCTTGTCGGTGATCACGCGGCGCGCGGCGCCGAAGTCGAGCACCACCGGGCGGCCCGAGCCTTCGAGCAGGATGATGTTGTCGGGCGCGATGTCGCGGTGGTAGCAGTTGGCGTTGTGCATCACCGCCAGCGCCTGCGTGACGCCGTCCATGATGCGGATGAGCCAGGCCTCGTCGACGCCTGCGGGGATGGCTACCAGGGCCTCTCTCAGCGTGTCGCCCCTGTAGAAAGGCATGACCATGTAGGTGGTGCCCTTCTCCTGCCAGAAGCGGTAGACCTTGAGCAGCGAGGGGTGGTCGAATTGGGCGAGCAGGCGGGCTTCGTTGATGAAGCTGCGCATGCCGAGGTCGAAGGTTTCCCTGTGTCTTTCCGACAAGGGGACGACGGTGCCGTCCTGCTGCCTGGTCGACAGCGAGGTCGGCAGGTATTCCTTGATGGCCACGATGCGTTCGAGGGTGTGGTCCCAGGCTTCGTAGACGACGCCGAAGCCGCCCTGGCCTATGACCTTGGTGACTTCGAATTCTGCGAGGCGGCTGCCTACGGGGAGCAGGCCAGCGTCGTGGTTTGCTGTGGCTTGCGGGTTGCCTGGGAGGCTGGTAGTTGCGCCGGCTGTGATGACTGTGGCGGAGGTGTCGCCTGTGGTCGTTGGGGTTGGCGACCTGGGCATTACCCGGGTGCGGTCGTCTTGCTTGTTGGAGTCGGTCATCGACTGGCTCCTTTTTGAACTGGCATGAGGGGTTGCTTCCCGAGGCCGGGTCTCGCCCCGGCAGGCGAGCTACTTTCTTTTGCTTCGCCAAAAGAAAGTAGCCAAAGAAAAGGCGACCCCACTGTCTGCGACCCTGCGCTTCGCTCCGGGCAACCTGCGGTGCTCACGTTTCGCGGGGTCTCGCCCAAACTCGCTTCGCTCAAACAAGGGCGAGCCCTGATCCGCGAAACGCTCCGCTCCTCGGCGCAGCCAGAGGGGAAATGCAAACCACACAGGCCATCGCTTCGCTCGGCCATCAAGCCGTTGCAGGCGCTGCGCGCCTGCAACGGTTGGCATTCAGGGTGCTGGTAGTTTTGGTGGTGCTGGTACTGGTGCTGGAGGCTGTCGGATATTCCGGCGCCGAGCGCAGCGATGGCCCGTTGGGCCCCCACCCTTCTGGATGCGCCGAGGAGCGGAGCGTTTCGCGGATCAGGGCTCGCAGCTGTTTGAGCGAAGCGAGTTCTGCGAGACCCCGCGAAACGTGAGCACCGCAGGTTGCCCGTAGCGAAGCGGAGGGACGCAGCCAGCAGGGTCGCCTTTTCTTTGCTTACTTTCTTTTGGCGAAGCAAAAGAAAGTAAGTCGCCTGCCGGGGCGAGACCCGGCCTCGGAAAGCAAAACGAAGACAGGCTTTCATCTCACCCCTCCTCCGCAAAGCCAAGAAACAAGCCCTCGAACTGCGCATCCAGAGGCAGCCCGGCACTCAGCATCCGAACCCCTTCGACCACCGAAGGATCCCCCAGCCACACGGAAGCCCCCGCCGCAGGCAAAGCAACAACCTCGACGGTGCTCCTCAAGGCCTCGAAGGCCTCGGAAGCCTCGGCAGCAACAAACAACCGCTGCAGCACCGCATCGAACCGCAGCGCATCCAGATCCCCTTCGAGCCCTTCCAACGCAGCCAGCGTCCCAAGCCCCCACCACCGCAGCGCCACGCCCAGCGCCTCGCCCTGCAGCGATGTCCCCGCCGACGCATTCAGCTCCACTGCCAGCGTGAAAGGAAAGTACCGCCCCACCCCATCGACCGAAGGCATCAACACCCCGATCCACGCACGCTCGCCGACCACCCGGGGGCCCAGTGCAAAGCACCAGATCGGCGCCTCGAGGTACCGGTCGGTCCAGTCCGCATGCCGCTCCCGAAGCCGCGCCAACCCGCGCTGCAGCCACGCGTCCCACACCGCGCGAAACGACTCGGGCAAGCGCCGGTGCGCAAAGTCCCCCATGCCCGGCAGCTTGCCGTACCACCCGGGAAGCTCCGCCGAAACGAAGAGCGATGAAGAAAAAGAAGAAGAGGCCAGGTTCACAGCCCCTCCGGACAGGAAAACTCCCGCAGTTCGCGCAAGCGGATCGGATGCTGCACGCTGTTCGTCGTCACCTCGAAGCGTGTCTTGCGCGCACCCACCTGGAAGGTGATGAAGAACTTCTCCGGCGCATCGCCCGCCTCGAGCTGCCCGTCATCGAGCGCACGGAACAGCGCCCACGGCCCGTCCACCGCGGCACCCGAACTGCCGGTGGTCGACGGCGGGCTCACCTGGATGCGCACCTGGTTGCTGCCCTTGGGCCCCGGCCACTGCACGGCCATCGGCACCACCGGCCCGTGCGCGTACTTCACAAGCTGGCCGTCGACGTCGAGGATGAATTGCGTGATGCCCGCGTCCATCTCCACCGGCTTGAAGTCCAGCCGCATCGACGGGCCGCGCCCGCCGCCGCGGAAGAAGATGTCCTTGATGCGCGCGGCGCGCTCGAACTGCGCCAGCGCCTGCGTGGTGACGGCGCCGCGCTCGGCCACGGGCTTGTAGCGCCAGGGCTTGGTGCTGGTGTCGACCAGCGCGGCCAGGCGCTTCTGGAAGAAGTCGTCCATCAGGCCGCCGGGGCCGAACATCTGGCCGAAGTCTTCGGGCAGCACGTCGCGCTTGCTGCTGCCCACGAAGGGGTAGCGGCCCGCGATGGCACGCGCGCAGAACTCGGCCACGGGACGCAGGTCCTGGCTCAGGTTGCCGCGCTCGGCGGTCTGCGCCTGCGCGGCACCCGACTGGCTGAGGTTCTCGACCATCGAACGCACGGGCTCGGGCAGCCGGCCCGCGTCGGACTTGAGCTTGCCGGCCACGTCGCCGGGCGGCGGCGAGGTGCGGCCCTTCACGGCCGTGTCGACCGCGTTGAGGTACACGTACACCTCGTTGAAGAGCTTGAGCGCATCGTCGATGGGTGCCGGCTGGTTGGGGCCGCCGGCGGTGACGAGGCGGCGCAGCGATTCGAAGCGGTCGTCCACGATGCTCTCGATGCGCTTGCCCGGTGCCACCTGGCGGCCGGGGTCGCTGCCGAACAGGTCTTCCAGGCCCTTGCGCGTGTTGCGCACCGTCTCGGTCGCCTTGCTGACCACGTCCTTGTTGGCGTCGGCCGCTGGGATCAGCGTGGTCTGCCGGACCACCGCGCGCAGGAAGTTCGCGAGCGGGGAATCGACGCCCGAGAGAATGCGCGCGGTCTCGATGTTCTTCTCCAGGCCGGTTGCGCGGATCAGGCGCACGTCGGCCAGCAGCGCTTCCCACTGCTTGACGTATTCCTCCAGGTACAGGCGGCGCACGCGGTCGGTGAGCGCGCCGAGCGCGGCCACGTCGCGCAGGCGGTCGGCCGCGTTGCGGTCCTGGCCCAGCACCCACGGGTCTTCGTTGGCCAGCAGGCCGGTGAGCACCGTCACCTCGTTCTGGAAGCGCTTGTGGTAGCCGTCGTAGGTGAACATGCCCGGCACGCCCTCGGTCAGCGGCTTGCCGCTGATGCGCTCGAACACCAGCGGACCCGAAGGGCCGGTGGCCGTGGCCACGCTGAAGGCCGGAATGTCCTTGGTGGCGCGCTGGCGCTTCAGGCGGCTGAACACGCGCTGCTCCAGCGGGTAGCTCGCGAGCACGGCGCGCACGCTGCGCACCAGGTTGTCGTCCATCTTCAGCGGCGAGCGCGGCGGGCCCTGCGCGATGAGCACGTCGAGCTGGTCTTCCAGCGCCTTGCGCTGGTCCTCGGGAATGCCGCGGTCGAGGTTGCGCGACCAGTCCAGCGTGATCCAGGCCTTGAGCGCTTCGGGGTCGAAGTGCTCGGGCTGGTAGAGCATCAGGTAGCTCTTGAGCGCCTCGTAGGTGAACTCGAGGTTGTCCTTCTGCGCGGTGCGCAGCTGGTCTTCGATGCGCTTGGCGATCTGCGGCAGGAAGGCGTCGTTCAGCGCGCGCTGGTGCGTGAGCATGGCGGCGGCGTCGAGCTTGTCGCCCTGGTAGAGGCCCAGCGTCATCGACAGCGGCTCGTCGCCCTGGCGGTTGTCGGGCGTCTTCCAGATGTCGCGCAGGCTCTGCAGCACGGGTGCGACCTCGACCAGGTTCTGCACGCGCGCGGGCAGCGCGGCCAGGTTCTGCTTCGCGGGCTCGACGCGGGCCTCGACCGACTTCAGGTAGTTGAGGTTCTGCAGCGTGCTGTAGCCCCAGGCCGCGAGCAGGCCGACGGTGAGCAGCGTCATCGCGGTGACGCCGACCACGCGCAGCGTGTGGCGGCGGCGCTCCAGCTTCACGTCGGCGCCGGCCAGGCGCTGCTCGGGGAACACCACCTCGCGCAGCAACGACGTGAGGAAGTAGCTGCGCCCGCTGCTCTTTTGCGGCGCGAGCATGGCGCGCTCGATGCCGAAGCTGCGCGCCAGGCTGCCCATCACTCGGTCGATCGGGCTGCCCTCCTGCGTACCGCTGGTGAAGTACACACCGCGCACCCACGGCGGCTGCGCGAAGCGCGAGCCGGTGAACACCTGGTCGAGCAGGTCGGACAGCAGCGAGCCGATGGAGCCGAACTGGGCCGGAAAGCCGAAGATCGCCGCGCGCCGCGTGCCGTCGGTCTCGCGCTGCATGCGCGCGATGAGGCCGTCGTTCACGCGGTTGTGCAGCAGCGCGAACTCGCGGTGGAAGGCCTCGGACAGGCCCTTTTCTTCCAGCTGCACGTTCTCGTCGGCCGGCAGCGTGAAGCCGAAGACCTGCGCGCGCTGCTCCTTGCCGAGGTCGTCGAAGTAGTCGGTGAAGCCGTAGAGCAAATCGCTCTTGGTGACCAGCACGTACACCGGCAGGCGCGTGGTGAGCTTGCTGTCGAGCTCGAGCAGGCGCGCGCGGATCGACGCCGCGAGCTGGGTGCGCGCCTCCGGGCCCTGGCTCAGCAGGTCGGCCACGCTCACGGTCAGGAACACGCCGTTCAGCGGCCGGCGCGGGCGCGCCTTCTTCAGCAGGCCCAGGAAGCCTTCCCAGGCGCTCTTGTCTTCCGACTGGTGGCTGTCCTGCGTGGTGTAGCGGCCCGCGGTGTCGATGAGCACGGCCTCGTCGGTGAACCACCAGTCGCAGTTGCGCGTGCCGCCCACGCCGCGGATGGCGCCGGGGCCGAACTTCTCGGCCAGCGGAAAGGAGAGGCCCGAGTTGACGAGCGCGGTGGTCTTGCCCGCGCCGGGCGCGCCGATGAAGACGTACCACGGCAGGTCGTACAGGTAGCTGCCGCCCGAAATCGACATCCAGTCGCGCCAGCCCGGCTTCTTGCCGGCGGCGTGCAGGCGCATCTGCTTGAGCGTGGCGACGGCCTCGCTGAAGCGGGTGTCGAGGATCTGCTGCTCGCCGTTGACCGGAGCGCCGGTCTTGGCGGCGGGCGCCTTCATGAGTCCGTCTGTCAGGTGCCGGCTTGCACGGCGTGCGCGCCAGCGGCGGTACAGCGCGCGCACCACCACGATGAGCACGATGACGCCGATGACAACGGCGCGCACCGTCTCGCTCTCCAGCGGCGCGAGCGAGCCGATCTTCACCAGCGGGCCGATCCACCACACCAGTACCGCGACGACGAGCAACGCGAGCAGTGTCAGCAACAACGGGCTGAACAGGAAGCCGAAGATTTTCTTGATCATTTCGTCGCTCCGGTGGCGGCAGCAACGCGGTCGGGCTCGCTCAGCAGCACGATGTCGACGCGGCGGTTCTTCGCGCGGTTGGCGGGCGTGTCGTTGGCGGCCACCGGCTCGGCGTCGGCCTTGCCGTCGGAACGCATGCGCGCGGGGTCGACCAGGGTGGTGAGCGCGCCCTTCACCGCGTCGGCGCGCGCGGCCGACAGGTGCCAGTTCGAGGGATAGCGCAGCGAGCGGATCGGCTGGTTGTCGGAGTGCCCGGTGATCAGCACCTCGCCCTTCACCTCGGCCAGCGCCTGGCCGATGCGGCGCAGCACCGGCAGCGACTGCGACATGGGCTCGGCGCTGCCGGAGCCGAAGAACGAGTCGCCGCGCAGGCGCACCACGCTGCGGTCGGCCTCGTCGGTCACCGTGACCAGGCCCTGCTTGATCTCGGGTTCGAGAAAACGCGCCAGCCGCGGCGTCTTCGCCGGCAGGGCGGGCGGCGCGATCTGCAGGTTGGGCGCGCGCAGGCTGGACACCGCCGCATAGGTGGTGTCGGAGCGGTAGTTCAGCGTGAGCCGCAGGCCGAACCATGCGAGCGCCAGCAGCAGCGCGAAGCCGGCCGCGAACACCCACAGCGGCAGCGACTCGCGCAGCCGCACCGTGCCCGCACCCTGCCCGCGCCAGTGCGGCGAGAGTTCGGGCTCCACGGCGGGACGGTCTTTGGCGATCAGGTCGGCCAGGCGCTGGCGCACCGAGTCGAGCTGCGCGCGGCCGTTGTCGACCACGCGGTAGCGGCCCTCGAAGCCGAGCGCGAGCACGCTGTAGATCAGCTCCAGCAACTGGCGGTGCGTGGGCACGTCCTGCGCGAGCTTGGCGAGCAGCTGGAACACCTTTTCGCCGCCCCAGGTCTCGTTGTGGAACTGCACCAGCAGGCTCTGCTTGTTCCAGCCGGCCTGCACGCCCCACGGGGTGTTGGCCACCGCCTCGTCGAGTGCGGTGCACAGCACGTAGCGCGCGGCCAGCACCGATTCGTTGCTCACGCCCGCGCGGCGCGCACCGGCGTCGAACTGGTTGACCGCCTCGGCGGTGGAGGCACGCAGCGCCGGCACGTTGGGCGGCTGCGCAAGGTGGCGCAGCTTGGCCGTGAGCACCAGCAATTTGCCGGCGGCGGAGACCAGCGGATTGAGCAGGCCGAGCTCGCCGACCTCGGCGGCGGGCGCCGGGTCGGCACCGCCGAAGAACGGCGCGCTCGCCGGTGCGCTCGGCATGCCGGCCGGCGTGCGCGGCTTGGGCTTGATGACCGTGCGCTCGGACTCGAAGGCCGCGAAGGGATCGGGAGGTGTGCTCATGATGGCTCCACGCTGAGGGCATCAGTTCGTGAAACACCGCGGAACCGGCTTTGCCGGGCCGCTGGTGTTGCCCCCTGGAAGGGGGTTGGCGTAGCGACACGAAGTGCGCGAAGACCGGGGGTCATGCTCTTATCGCCCAGAACGCGAGGTCCAGGCCAGGGAAGTCGCCCGCGATGTGCATCGCGATGCCGCCCGACTGCTCCAGCTGGCGCCACAGGTCGCTGTTGCGTGTTTCGAGCTCGAAGTAGTTGGCACCCGTGTGGAACGGAATCTGGCGCGGCGCGACCGGCATCGGCGTGAGCGTGACGCCCGGCAGCGCCAGGTTCACCAGGTCGCGTATCCGCTCCACCGGGCCGATCTTGACCTGCGTGGGAAAGCGCGCGCGCAGGGCCTCGCTGCTCATGTTCGCGTTCACCGCGAGCACGAAGGTCGCCCTGCGCTGCAGTTCCACGTCCGTCACCATCGCCACGCGCACGCCGTGCTTGCGGTCGTGCAGTTCGATACGGATGGCCGATTGCTCCAGCACCATCGACAGGCTGCGGCGCAGGTCGTCCATGACCGGGCGAAAGCTCAGCGCGAGGTCGTCGTGGATGTACGGGCCGAAGCGTGCCACGCGGCGCGAGTCGCGAAAGCTCGACAGGTCGCCCGCCAGCGCCAACGCGTGCGCGAAGAACCGCTCCGGGTGCAGCATCGCGCTTTTGGCCAGGTGCGCGAACACCGCTTCGTTGCGGTTCACGGCCTGCAGCAGCATGAAGTCGGCGATCTCGGCCACGCCGCCGGTGCCGCCCTGCGTCATGCGCCCGGCCAGCGCCTCGCCGCGCTGGCGCAGCAGGCCCAGCAGTTCGTCGAGCCAGGCGCGAATGACCGCGTGGCCCGCCACGTCGAGCAGCGGCGGCAGCATGGCGCGCTCCAGCTGCACCTGGTTGTCGACGCGGCGTTCGACCACGCGCACCACGCCCAGCGTGGTCCAGGCGTCGGTGGCTTCGCCGGCGCGCATCAGGCGCGTGTGGAGCTGGCCGAGCTGCAGCATCGCGGTGCGCTCGCCGGCGGTGTTGGAGTCGGGCACCTCCGACTCGAGCACGCGGTGGCGCACCAGCTCTTCGTAGTCCTCCGCATCGGCCTCGCGCGCGCCGGCGCGGCGCAGCGGCAGCGCGAGCACCACGGCCTCGTCGCGCATGGCAGGGGGAATGTCGATGGGCTCGGGCAGCGGATCGACCGCCGGCATGTCGAACACCGTGCCGTCGCCGAAGATGCCGACCGCGCGCACCAGCGCGAGCTTGCCCAGCGTGAGCGCGGCGGTGTCGATCTCGAGCTCGGCAAAGCCCCAGGCGTACGGGGTGGTCGAGCGCAACAGCACATGCCGCGCATGGTCGCCATGACGCTCGCTTTGCTGCAGGTGCTGAGGCTGCAGCAGCATCCCCTCGCTCCAGACCACTTTGGTTCGCCAACTCATCCGCACTCCGTCAACGGCAAGGGTGCCTGAAAAGAAACACGAAGTTTCCGGCGCGGGGGGCGGGAGGCAAATCCGCCTAAAGGTCTAGGCGGGGGGTTTTGGAGGTACGGCGAAGGGAGTAGGAAACGCTCAGCGCTCAGCGCCCGGCGAAGCCCGCAGCGTCTCGACCTGCTGCGCATAGACCTTCTCGATGCGCTGCAGCCGCTGCTCGCGCGCCGCGTCGTTGACCCACGCCGCGGCCATGGCGCGCTGCTTGCCGAGCTGGTACTCCAGCCGCGCTTCCGGCAGCAGGGCGCTGTCGTCGGCCGCCACGTAGCCGTAGGCCGCGCGCAGGTTCTTCAGCACCTCGCGCTCGGCGTCGCCGCGCGCGCCCTTGGCCCTGCCGTAGCCGGTCAGGAAGTTCTGCAGCTTCGCCTGGAACTCGGGCGGGTAGTTGCGCCGCACCACCATCGGCGCGCCGGGCGGCGGCTCCGACTGCCAGATCACCTGCAGCCGCTCGGCCTCCACCGGGAACTGCTGGCGGAAGCGCTCCAGGTCGGTGGTGTTGTTGGTGGCCACGTCGGCGTCGCCATTGGCCACAGCCAGCGCGGTGGCCTGGTGCGTGCCGACGAACTCGCTGCGAAAACGCGTCTCCATCTCGATGTGGTTTGGCAAGAAGAGCTGGCTCTGCGGCACGATGAAGCCGGTGACCGAGCGGCTGTCGCCGCGCGCGAGCCGCCATTTCTCGGGCTGCGCGAGCATGCCCTCGAGCGAGTTCAGCGGGCCCGCCTTGCGCGCCAGCAGCACGGCGCGGTGCTCGGGCACGCTGGGGTGCCGCGCGATCTGCGCCACCACCTTCATGCGCCGCTGCATCACGGCGTCGAGCGCCATCTTGGCCGACAGGAAGGCCATGTCGATCTCGTCGCGGCCGATGGCGCGGTCGAGTTCCTCGTACGACGGCACCGAATAGGCGCTCACCGGAATGCCCAGGGCGCGGCTCATGTCGGCCATGAGCGGCGTCCACAGCGCGCGCGACTCGACGGTGCCGCCCAATGGCAGCACGCCGAAGCGGATCAGCCGGGTGGAGGCCGGTGCGGGCTTGCCGGGGGTGTCGCTCTTCTCGGGCTTCTGGGCCGCACCCTGCGCCATGGCAGGCGCCATGCCGGCCCACCACAGGGCCGCAAGCACCAGCAGCCCCGCGCACCGGCGCCATGCGGGCTTGGTCAAGGCGACACGTCCTGCAGCACGCCGACCTGCTGCGCATACCCGCTGTCGATGCGCTGCAGGCGCGCCTCCCGCGCGGCGTCGTTCACCCATTGCGCGGTCATGGCGTTCTGCCGGGCCAGCTGGTAGGCCAGCTTGGCCGCGGGCTGCAGCGAGCTGTTGTCGGCCGCCACGAAGCCGGCCAGGTCGTGCAGCGACTTGAGCACCACGCGCTCGGCGTCGCCGCGCGGGCCCTTGGCGCGGCCGTAGCCGGTCAGGAAGGCCTGCAGGCCCTTGCGCAGCTCGGGCGGGTACTCGCGCCGCACCACGATCTGCGCATGCGGAATCAGCTCCGACTCCCACAGCACCTGCAGCCGCTCGGCCTCGGCCGGAAAGCGCAGCTTGAAGCGCTCGAAGTCGGCGGTGTTGTTGGTGGCCACGTCGGCCTCGTTGTTGGCCACGGCCAGCGCGGTGGCCTGGTGGGTGCCGACGATCTCGCTCTGGAAGCGCGTCTCCATCGCGATGTGGTTCGGCAGAAAGAGCTGCAGCTGCGGCACGATGAAGCCCGACACCGACTGCTTCTCGCCGCGCGCCAGCCGCCAGCGCTCGGGCTGCGCCAGCAGGGCCTGGAGCGAGTTCAGCGGCGGCGTCTTGCGCGCCAGCAGCAGCGCGCGGTAGCCGGGCAGGCCGTCGTGGCGCACCACCTGCGCCACCACTTTCATGCGCCGCTGGGTCACGGCGTCGAGCGCCATCTTTCCCGACAGGAAGGCCATGTCGACCTCGTCGCGCTGGATGGCCTGCTCCAGCGCCTCGTACGAGTTGACCGACAGCACGCTCACCGGGCGGCGGATGGCGCGGCTGAGCTCGGCCAGCAGCGGGTCCCAGTCGCTGCGCGACTCGAAGGCCCCCCCGAGCGGGAGGATGCCGAAGCGCACGGCGGTGTCGGCGGCACCCGCCTGCGCGCCCGCCCACAGCGGAACAGCCAGCCACAGCAGCAGCGCGAGCACGGCCTTGCGCGAGGTGCGCAGGGCACGGAAGGCATCGGTGAAGCGGCGCGCGAAAGGCTGCATTTTTGAACCGGAAGACAGAAAAGCCCGGCGGCTGCCGGGACCGGGCAAAGTCAATGCGGGTGCAATTAGATAACAAATGCAAACTTTTTCGGTGATGTTTTCATGTCTTCCCTGTGACGGTGAACCCCCCTAAGCTCGGCACCCATGCCTGCACTGCCCCCATGAACTGGAACTTCCGCGTCCTGCGCGGCCTGGCCCGCCTCACCTTCGCGCAGCAGCTGATCCTGCTGGCGCTGGTGCCGGCCACGCTGGCCACGCTGGCGGCCATTGCCGTGCTGACGCGCCAGCACCTGGGCAACCTCACCGAACTGATGCGCGCCAACGCGCAGACGGTGGCGATGCAGGTGGCCACGGTGGCGCAGGCCCCGCTGGCGCGCATGGACCGCCGCGCGCTGCAGCGCACCGCCCAGTCGGGCACCTACCAGCCGCATGTGCAGCAGGTGCAGATCTGGACGGAAGACGGCGAGATCGTGGCCAACTCCGAAACGGTGGACCGCGCGCGCGGCGAGGGCCTGCAGGTGGTGGTGCCCATCGTGAGCGACGACGGCCTGCACAGCGGCAAGGTGATGGTCGAGATGAGCTTGGCCGCCGTGCAGGGCGCGCGGCGCGCGGTCTGGCTCAACGTGGGGCTGGTGCTGGCGATCAGCCTGGTGGGGGTGGGCCTGGCGGGCTGGTGGGCGGCGCGGCGCATCAGCGAGCCCATTCGCGCGCTGGGCAAGGCGGTCGACCGCCTGGGCGCGGGCGAAGATGCCAGCGTGGCCATCGAGGGCATGTCCGAGGTGCGCCACCTGCAGCACGGCTTCAACCAGGCCGCGCGCGCGCTTGCGGAAAGCCGCGGCCTGCTGCAAAGCCGCATCAACGAGGCCACGGCCGAGCTGGCCCGCAAGAACGCGCAGCTCGAAGTGGCCAGCCAGGCCAAGACCCGCCTGCTGGCGGCCGCCAGCCACGACCTGCGCCAGCCGCTGCATGCGCTCACGCTGTTCTCCGACGGCCTGGCCAACGGCGAGACCGACCCGGTGAAGCTGCAGCGCATCGGCCACATCCGCGAGTGCGTCGATTCGCTCGACCGGCTGTTCTCCGAGCTGCTCAACCTGTCGCAGCTCGACGCCGGCGTGCTGCAGCCGCAGTGGACCGACTTTCCGCTGGACCGGCTGTTCGACGAGATCAGCCGCAACTTCCGCCCGGTGGCCGAGCAGCAGGGCCTGCGGCTGGTGGTGCGCAAGACCGACGTGTGGGTGCGCTGCGACTACGTGATGCTCTCGCGCATCCTGAACAACCTGGTGTCGAACTCGCTGCGCCACACCATCGACGGCGGCGTGCTGATCGGCGCGCGGCGCCGCGGCAAGGGCGTGCGCATCGACGTGGCCGACACCGGGGTGGGCATTGCCAGGCAGCACCAGGCGCGGGTGTTCGAAGAGTTCTACCAGGTGGAGCCGACCGGCCGCCAGGCGGCGCGCGGGGCGCGCGGCATGGGCCTGGGCCTGGCCACGGTGCAGCGGCTGGCGCAATTGCTGAACACGCGCGTGGAACTCAGCTCCACGCTGCACAAGGGCACCTGCGTGCGGGTGCTGGTGCGCGCGGCCCAGGCGGTGCTGCCTGCGCCGGGCGCCTCGCCGGCGGCGGCCGCCATGGTGGAGGAGGAAAGCCTGGCGAACGTGCGCATCCTCATCATCGACGACGAGCGCACCATCCTCGAAGGCCTGAGCGTGGTGCTGGCCAACTGGGGCGCCGAGGTGCTGGCCGCGCAGACCCGCGCCGAGGCGCTGGCGCTGGCCGACGCCTGGGCGCAGCCGCCCGACGTGGTCATCAGCGACCTGCTGCTGCAGGGCGGCGACAGCGGGCTGGACGTGATTGCGGCCCTGGAGCGCCATCCGCGCGGCATCGGCGCCGACACCGCACGCCTGCTGGTGACGGGCGAGACCAAGCCCGACCGGCTGCGCGAAGTGGCGAGCGCGGGCATCACGGTGCTCTACAAGCCGGTGTCGCCGCGCGTGCTGCGCCAGGCCATCCAGGCGCAGCGCGCGGCGACCGGGCAGAGGGCGGACATGCCGGGCGGCAGGCCGGTCGACCTGCCTGCCGGTGTGAAGGTAGGGGCGTAGGTAGTCCGTCGGACATAGGCCGTGCGGCTGCCGCGCTGTGGAATTCATCACGCGGGCAGGCCCTCGCGGGGCCTGACATAAGCCCTCTGCCTTATCGCGCGATGCGGGACCCGTCCGTACATTGGACCATCGCCCCTTGCTGCGAAAGCAGTCCATGCCCGTCGCCTTGAACCCCGTCCTGTCGCCCCTTGCCGCAAGGCCGAGCCGCGCCGTGCACACGGTGCTGGCCGCACTGGCCGTGAGCGCGGCCTGCCTGGGCACCTGCGCCTCGGCCACCAGCCTCACGGTGCTGATGGGCGACGACGCCGCGGCGTCTTCCGAGTTCGTGCAGCAGCTGCGCGCGGACCAGGGACCGGACGGCAAGTTCGACCTGGTGCGGCTGTCCCCCGGCGGCGCCGAGCCGCAGCCTGCAGCGGAAATCGCGGGCTCCGACATCGAACGCGCAGCCAACGCCGGCGTGCGCACGCGCGGCCTGCGCGCCGCCGCCGACGCGCCCCTCACCATGGCGGTGGGTCCCGCCGCCGCCCGCGCCGCCGTCGAGCGGCCGGGCCAGGAACCGCTGGTGCTGGCGATGCTGAGCCGGCTCGACTACGAAACCCTCAAGGCCAGCAGCCCGGCCCTGCGGCGCGGCGACCGCCGCGTGGGCGTGCTGCTGCGCGACCCGGCCATGGCCGACCAGCTCGCGCTGATCAACGCGGTGCTGCCGCAGAAGCACCGCATCGGCGTGGTGGCCACGCCCGAGTCGGAGCCGCTGGTGCGCGAGCTGCAGCGCGCCGCGCAGGGTGCGAACCCGGCGTGGGACGTGCGCGTGGAATACGCGCCGGACGCGAAGTCGCTGGCCAGCGCCTTGCGCCAGGTGGTGCCGCAAAGCGATGCGCTGATGGTGCTGCCCGACCTGATCGGCGACAGCCAGGCGGCCACGCTGTCGGTCCTGCGCGCGGGCGCGGGCGCGGGCCTGCCGGTGTTCGGCGCCAGCGAGGGGATGGTGCGCTCGGGCGGCCTCGCCGCGGCGGTCTCCACGCCGTCGCAGCTCGCCCAGCAGGCGCGGCTGCTGGGCCAGAAAGTGGCGAGCGCGGCCGGCAGCAACACCAACAGCAACAACAACGCGCCGTTGGTGGAAGCGGCGACGCCCGCCACCGTGCGCGTCAACGCCACCGTGGCACGCGGACTCGGCCTGCGCCTGCCGGAGGAACGGGAACTGACCGAGCGGCTCGCGGCCCCGCGATGAGCACCCCCCCGCTCACCGAAGGCCCGGTGCCCGCAGGGACCGCCGGCGCCCACACGCTGGTGGTGCGCGGCAACCTGCAGCACGACCTGTTCCGCCTGGGCGTGGTGCCGTGCGCCGCGGTGGCGCTGGCGCTCACCGGCTGGTTCACGCACAACCGCCTGCAGACCCTCGAAGCCGCGTTCGACGCCGAAGGCCAGGCCGTGGCGCGCCAGGTGGCGGCCATGTCCGACCTGAGCCTCTATGCGGGCGACCTGCCGGCGCTGCAGAACGTGGCCAACGCCGCGCTGCGCGGCGGGCAGGTGACGCGGGTGGAAATCAGCAACAGCGCCGGCGTGTACGTCACGGCCGGGCCCAGGACCACGTCGCTCGCACAGCTGCGCATGTTCACCTCGCCGGTCACGCTGCGCGAGGCTTCGCGCGCCAGCGCCTTCGCGCCCGCGGGCTCCACCGCGGCGGGCGATGCGCCCATCGGCCTGGTGCAGACTTTCCGCGACACCACGGCCTACACGCGCGAGCGCAGCCGCTCGCTGTTCGCGGGCGTCGGCATCGCGCTGGTCGCGCTGCTGGCGGCATGGGCCTCGGTGCGCCACATGGCGCGCACGGTGGCGCGGCCGCTGCGGCGCGTGTCGCGCACCGTGGCGGCGCTGGAGTCGGGCCACTTCGAGGTGCGCTGCGGCGTGGTGGAAGGCGGCACGCCCGGCACGCACGAGGTCGCGACGCTCGCGCACGACATCGACCGCCTGGCCGAGCGCCTGCAAAGCAACCGCCGGATCAGCGAGGAGCGCGTGCGCGAGGCCACCGCCGTCGCGCTGCAACGCATGGCCGAAGCGGAGCAGGCCGCGCTGTCGCGTGCACGCTTCCTGGCCGCCGCCAGCCACGACCTGCGCCAGCCGCTGCATGCCATGGGCCTGTTCATCGACGGCCTGCTGCCGGGCGCCTCGCCCGCGCAGCGCCCGGCCGTGCTGCGCCTGCAGGAGAGCACCGAGTTCATGGGCGTGCTGCTGGACGACCTGCTCGAGATCTCGCGGCTCGACGCGCAGGTGCTCACGCCCTCGATCGCCAAGGTGTCGCTGGCCGCGCTGTTCGACCAGCTCGACGCGCAGCACGCCGCCACCGCCGCGGAAGCCCGCGTGCGGCTGCGCTGGAGCGACCGCGGCCTGGCCGTGCGCACCGACGCGGCCATGCTGCAGCGCATCGTCGGCAACCTGGTGGCCAATGCGCTGCGCCACGCACCCGAAGGCGGCACGGTGCTGGTGGCCGCGCGGCGCGCCGCCGCCCGCCACCCGGAGCGTCCGCAGGACGAAGTGCGCATTGAGGTGCGCGACAACGGCGTGGGCATCGCGCCCATCCACCAGGGCCGCATCTTCGAAGAGTTCTACCAGGTGGCCAACACCGAGCGCGACCGGCGCCGCGGCTTCGGGCTGGGGCTGGCCATCTGCGCGCGCATCGCCGCGCTGCTGGGCACGCGCATCACCGTGCGCTCGGCGCTGCAGGCCGGCAGCACCTTCGCCTTCACGCTGCCCGCGGCGCGCGCCGCCGACGTGGTGCCGCCCGAACCGCCGCTGCTGGCATCGGCGCCGCTGGCAGGCCTGCGCTGCCTGGTGGTGGACGACGACCCCGCCATCCTCGACGGCAGCCGCACGCTGCTGGCGCAATGGGGCTGCCAGGTCGAATGCGTGACCACCGGCGCGGAAGCCATCGCGCGCCTGGGCACCGCCGACACCCCCTACGACGCGGTGCTTTGCGACCTGCAGCTGGCCGGCGAAGGCGACGGTGTCGACGTGATCGACGCCGCCAAGCGCCTGCAGCCCGACGCGCTTGCCGTGCTGGTGTCGGGCGCCACCGGGCCCGAGGTGCTGCAGCGCCTGCGCCACGGCGGCGTGATGCTGTTGACCAAGCCGGTGGCGCCGGCCAAGCTGCGCGCACTGCTCACCACGCGGCGGCACGCGCCTGCCTGAGCCGCCTTCACGGACACCCCCGCCCATGCTCGACCCCGCCGCCCTGGCCGGCATCCGCCCCTTCGTCGCCACGCCCAGCCACGCGGGCACCATGAGCAGCAACTACGTGCGCAGCCTGCTCGGCCTGGTGAACCTGGCCTGGACGCACGGCTTCGCGATGCAGACGCGCTTTCTCGACGGCGACAGCCTCATCACCCGCGCGCGCAACCGGCTGGTGGCCGAGTTCATGGCCGACACGCGCTGGACGCACCTGCTGTGGATCGACGCGGACATCGGCTTCGAACCCGAGGCCGCGCTGCGCCTGCTGCTGGCCGGACGCGACGTGGTGGCCGGCATCTACCCGCACAAGACCGACGGCTGGCCCGAGGCCGGGCTGCACGCGCCGCTGCCCGCGGGCACCACGCGGCAGGACTTCGAGGCGCGCCATGCCCGCTTCGCGGCGAACGCGGCGGGCACGCGGCTGGTGGTCGACGCGGACGGCTTCGCCGAGGTGCTGGACGCGCCCACGGGCTTCATGCTCATCGCGCGCGGCGTGTTCGAGCGCATGGCCGCGTCGTTTCCGCAGCTGCGCTACACGCCCGAGCGCCACGCCGACGCGGCCGACCTGTCGCGCGCGGCCTTCCACTACCGCTTCTTCGACGTGCTCGCAGAGCCCGACAACGGCGCCTACCTGGCCGAGGACTTCGCCTTCTGCCGGCGCTGGCAATCGATCGGCGGCAAGGTCTGGATCGATGCGCGCTCCAACCTGTCGCACCAGGGCCTGCGCACCTACACGGGCCACTTCGGGCAGGCGCTGGCGGCGCGCGGCGGCCCCCCGGCATGACCGGCGACACCCTGGCGGCGCTGCTCGCGCTCGAGCGCCCCACCGAGGTGGTGGACGTGGGCGCGAACCCGATCGACGGCGAACCGCCCTACCGCGCCATGCTCGCCGCGGGCCAGTGCCGCGTGAGCGGCTTCGAGCCGCAGCCCGAGGCGCTGCGCGCGCTGCAACGCCGATGCGGGCCGCTGGAGCGCTACTTTCCATGGGCCCTGGGCGACGGCCGCGCGCACACGCTGAAGGTGTGCGCCGCGCCGGGCATGACCAGCCTGCTGGAGCCCGAGCCGGCCGCGCTCGCGCTGTTCGACCTGCTGCGGCCGATGGCGCAGGTGGTCGCGCGCATCGCGGTGCTCACGCGCCGGCTCGACGACATCGACGAGATCGCGCACATCGACTTCCTCAAGATCGACGCGCAAGGCAGCGAGCTGGCCGTGCTGCGCGCGGGCGCGGCCAAGCTGGCGCGGGCCGTCGCGGTGCAGGCGGAGGTGTCGTTCGTGCCGCTCTACCAGGGGCAGCCCTGCATCGGCGACATCGACCTGGAGCTGCGCCGCCAGGGCTTCCTGCCGCACTGCCTGGCCGCGCTCAAGCAGTGGCCGGTGGCGCCCTGCGTGGTCAACGGCGACCCGCGCCAGCCGCTGCGCCAGCTGCTCGAGGCCGACCTTGTGTACGTGCGCGACCTCACGCGGCCCGACGCCGTGAGCGACGCGCAGCTCAGGCAGCTGGCCATGGTGGCGCACTGGTGCTTCCAGTCGTTCGACCTGGCGCTGCGCTGCGTGCTGCTGCTGGAGCAGCGCGGCGCATTGCCCGCGGGCTCGCAGGCGCGCTACCTGGCGCTGGCCGCGCGCATGTCGATGGACCCACACGCAGCGCCCGCGGGCTGAATCAGAAGTCGGCGCAGCCGTTGCGCCGCTCGGTGTTCACGCAGCTCAGCAGATTGGGCCGCGAGCGCACGCGCGACCATTCGCGCGCAAGCACGTCGCCGCCCTGCTGCGCGCGGTCGCCGTCCAGCGGCCCGGTGGCCAGGCAGATCGGCGCCTGCCCGATGTTGCGGTCGTACAGCCAGGTGGTGGGCTGGTCGCGCACCACGTCCACGCTGGGCAGCGCCACGAAGCCGCCGACCTGAAGCTGCCCCGGCACCACGCGCACCGCGTAGCCCTCGGCCGAGGTGAAGCTGCCGTTGATCGGGTAGAAGCCCGCGGGGCTGAAGCGCATGGCCGGCGAGCTCAGGAAGCCGCTGAAGCCCGCGCCCGCGTCGCCCAGGATCAGCCCGGAGATGCTGTAGACGAACGGCGGGTTCGGCAGCCCGCCCGCGCGCTGCGCGTTGCCGATGGTCACGGTGGCCAGCGGCTGCTGCGCATAGATGAAGTGGTTGCCCGTGGCGGGCACGCTCACCGTGCACAGGCCCAGGTAAGCGCAGTGATAGAAGTTGGGCAGCGGCGCCGAGCCGGCCAGGCCGCCGCGCGTCTCGCCCACCCAGGTGTCAGCCCACACCCGCCAGCTGGCGCCGCCGATGCCGTAGCCGCCCGGGTTCTGCAGGCGCGCGGCCGCCACCAGGTCGGTGCCGTTGGCGCTGGTGACGGGCGCTGCCAGCGTGAGGTCGCCGGCCAGCGTGCGCACGAACACGGTGTCGGCCGCCATCGAGGCCGCGGCCACCGGCTGCGGCAGGTTGCCGGCCGCGTCGAAGCCCGTGACCGACACCGCGCCGAGCGTGAGCGCGTCGGCATCGACATACGCGAAGCGCCCCGCCGCGCCGCCGCCGACCGTGCCCACGCGGTTGCCCGGGTCGTCGAGCACCACGCTGCCGCCGCTGGAGCGCGCCAGCAGCGTGCCCGCGGCAATGCCCGCGCCCGCCGCCTGGCGGATGTCGCCCACGCTCACCAGCCCGAGCTGCGGCGTGCTCACCGCGCCATCGAGCTGGATGTTGCCGCCCCCGCCGTTGTGCAGCGTCAGCGGCGAAGCGACCGCCAGCGGCGCCACCACCGTGATGTCGGCCGCATGCGCGTTGCTGCCCACCACGAGGGTGCCCGCGCTCAGGCGCGTGAACTCGTCGGCCGACACCGCGAAGCCGGTGGCCGCGGTGCCGCCCAGCGTGATGGGGTTGGCCGTGCGGTCGCCGGCATTGCCCGCGGCGTCCACGCCGCCGGGACGCAGGTCGAGCACGTTGGCCGCGCGCACCGTGCCGCCGATCACCAGCGCGTCGCTGGCGCCGTCGTTGGCCGCGCGCAGCACCACGTTGTCGTTGCCGTCGATGCGCCCGGCCGGCTGCGTGAAGGTGCCGCCGGTGGCCGCGGCAATGGTCACGCCCGCGCCGTTGGCCTGCGACTCGCCCGTGACCGTGATGTCGCCGTTGCCCAGCGAAGTCACCAGCGCGCCGTTGCCGATGCGCACGCCGCTGCCCAGCGCGGGGTTCCCGCCGGCGCCCACGCGGCCGTCGAGCCGGATGTCGCCGTCGACGCTGCGCAGCGTGGCGCCGTTGACCAGCACGCCGTAGCCCGCCAGCGGCGTCGAGCTGGAGAAGGCCGCGTTGCCCACGCCCACGATGCCGATGCGCCCGCCGGTGGTGAACACGCCCTGCGCGGGGGTGGTGCCGCCGATGGCCACGCCGGTGTCGACCAGCCCGCGCCCCGCGATCGACACGTCGCCCGTGGCCGTGCTGATGCTGGAGCCGGTGATGCTCACGATGGGCGCCGAGAAGGTGGTGCCCACGGCGCTGGAGCGCCCGTCGATGGTCACGGCGCCGCCCGACCCCGCGTCCAGCTGCGCGGTGCGCGTGTCGATGGTGGCGTTGTTCAGCGAAATGGCCGACCCGCTCGCGGGCGTGTTGGCGTTCATCGAGACCGTGCCGCCGTTGGTGGCGATGGTGCCGGCGAAGAAGATGCTGCCGCCGTTGGCGCCCAGGCCGGCGTTGAACTCCACGTTCAGCGCGCCCACGCCGGGCACGGTGCGGTCCGAGCGGATCACCGTGGTGGCGTTGAAGCTGTTGATGTTCGCCGCCGCGTCCAGCCGCAGCGTGACCGGCGCGGTGCCGGTGTTGCGCTCGATCAGCACGCCGTTGCCCAGCGAGATGGTGCCGCCCGTGGCGGGCCCGCCGGTGCCGGTGGTGATGGTGACGCTGGTGTTGCCGTTCAGCGCGTTGTTGATGTCGCCGTCCAGCACCACCGAGGTGGCCAGCGGGTCGAAGGGGTTGGTGGGCAGCGTGCCGGCCGCGGTGCCGTGGTTGATGGTGACGTCGAAGGGGTCGATGGTCCAGGTGCCCGCCGTGCCGCCGCTGGTGGAGGCGTCCACGCGCACGCCCGACAGGTCGAAGTGCAGGGCCGAGGTCTCCACCAGGCCGCCGTTGCCGGTGGCTGCCCCCCCTGCACCACCGCGTGCCGACAGGCTGCCGTGCGCGCGCAGCGTGTCCCCGGCCACCACCTTCACGCTGCCGCCGTTGCCGCCCGCCGACGTGGCGCTGGCGTCCAGGCTGGTGTTCTGGCCCAGCGCAATCGCGTTGGTGGCCGCGATGTCGATGCTGCCGCCGCCCGTGGCGCCGCTGGCGTCCAGGCGCGCGACCAGTTGCGTGTCGTCGAAGTTCTGCGCGCCGTCCACCAGCACGTTGCGCCCGGCCAGCGCGATGCGCCCGCCCTGCCCGGTGGCGCTGGCCACCGACAGCATGGCGCCGTCGGGCACGCCGCTGAGCCCGGAGCCGAAGGTGTTCATGCGCAGCGCGATGTCGGTGCCTTGCGCGTCGATGGCGATGGTGCCGCCCGCGGTGCGCAGCGGGTTCGGCTGGGACGTGTCGGCGCTGACCGCCACGCCGTACAGCGGCTCGTTGGTCGGCGTGGTGACGATGCCGCCGCCGCCGTCCAGCGCGGCGCTGAAGCCCGCGCTGCCCGCCTTGCCCGCGATGTCGATGCGCTGGCCGTCGCCCGCCGTCACGCCGCCCGACAGCGCCACGCCGTTGCCGCCGCCGGCCGTGCGGCCGGCGGCCGCGAAGTCGAGGTACTTGTTCAGCGCCTGCAGGTCGGCGCCCGTGCCCTCGATGCGCACGTTGCCGCCCGCGTCGATGAACGAACTGTCGATGGCCACCGCCGTGGTGGTGGCGATGGAGCCGGCCGGCAGCGTGTCGTCGGTCCACGTCGCGCCGCGGCCGACGACCGACACGTTGCCCGGGGTCGACACCTTGGTGCCGTTGCCGATGCGCACGCCGTCGCCGCCCAGCGCCGCCAGCGCGTCGAGCGCCACGCCGCCGCTGCCGGCCTGCACGGTGCTGCCCTGCAGCGTGATGCCGCCGGTGCCCGCGTAGACGAAGTTGGTGTCGCTGTCCTGCGCGTCGACGCGCGTGCGGCCCTGCCCGCGCAGTGACACCTGACCGCTGCCCGTGGTGGTGAGCGTGCTGCCGTTCAGCGAGATGCCGTCGCGCCACGCGTCGTCGCTGTGCGACACCGAGCCGCCGATGGCGCGCCCGTTGACGGCGTCGCCCTGGCCGAAGAAGCGGATGTTGCCGCCGTTGGCGTGAATGGTCGCGCCGCTCAGGCCGATGGACGCGCCGTAGTCGGCGTCGAAGTTCGGGTTGCCGCCGCCCACGTTCACCTGCGCCGCGTTCTTGGCGACCAGCCCGCTCGAGTCGGCGTTGAAGTCGACGTTCAGCGCGCCCACGCGCGCGTCGATGGCCGAGCCGCTGTTCATCGCGATGCCGCCTGCCGAATCCACGCGCAGCGTGGCGTTGCCGCCCTCGCTCTTCACCACCCGCGCGTCGTTGCCGAAGCTCACGCCCGCGTTGTCCCCGGTGCGCGTGCTGGCCAGCGTGACGTCGGTGCCGCGGCCCAGCGCGGCACCGACGTCACTCGCGCTCACGTCGCTGAAGGACAGCGCGGGGTAGGCGCCGTCGTAGGCCGGCATGTCGGCCGGCGCGTCCACCGTGAGGTTGGCGCCGGTGGACACCGTCCAGCGGCCGTTCGCCCCACCTTGCGCGCCGCCGCCCGCGTCCACGCGCGCCGGGTTGACGCGCACGAAGTCGCCCGCCGTGGCGATGCTGCCGCCCGCGCCGCCGCCGGCGCCGCGCGCCGTGAGCTCGCCGAAGACCTGCACGTGCGATTCGCGCACGGGCAGCGTGCCGGCGCCATCGCCCGCGAAGGCCGCGAAGGCCGCGCCGCTGGCCGTGCCCACGCTCACCGTGCCGCCGGCACCGGCGCCCGTGGCGTCGGCGCGCAGCACCGCGTTGGGCGACAGCGCCACGTCGTAGCCCTGCACGGCCACCGAGCCGCCACCGGCCTGGCCGCTGGCATCGGCCACGCCCTTGGTGCCGTCGCCCAGCCCCTGCATGGTCACCTTGCCGGCCAGCACGCGGATGTTTCCACCCAGCTCGCCGGCCGCCGCGCCCGTGGCGTCGAGCGTGCCGCCCGTGAGCTGCACCTCGTTGTCCTGCCCGCCGCCCAGAAAGATCTCGCCGTTGCGCGTGCCCACGGTGCGCGCACGCACGGTGCCGCGCTGGTTCACCACCAGCTCGCCCACCGTGGCCGAGCGCCCCAGGAGCGCCACGCGCCCGCCGTCGGCCTGCAGCGTGCCGCTGTTGCTGACGTTGGCATGGGTGGCCATGGTGTCGGTGGCGATGACGATGTTGGTCAGCCCGTCGCCCGCGAGGTCGAGCGTGATCTTGCGCCCCGAGGCCAGCGCGAGCGTGCCGCCGTCGGCGCCGATGCGGCCGCTGTCGGGGTCGTCGGTGCCCACGCGGGCGTTGGCCACGGTGGCGCCCATGAGCACCACGGGGCCGCCGCCGCTGGCGGTGATGCGGCCGTTGTTGACCACCAGCGCGGTGTTGGTGTCGGCGCGCTCGAAGCCCAGGCGCGTGGTGGCCGGGTTGAGAAAGTCGCTGTCGCTGGTGGTCATGGCCAGCGTGGACGCGATCAGCCCGCCCACGTTCACCGTGGCGCCCTGGCTGAACAGCACGCCGTTGGGGTTGACCAGCACGATGCGCCCGTTGGCGTTGAGCTGGCCGGCGATGGTGGAAAGCTGGTTGCCCGTCACGCGGTTGAGCAGCACGCTGGAGGCGCTCGGCTGGTTGATGTTGACCACGCCGCCCGCGCCGATGGAGAAGCCGGTCCAGTTGACGATGCCGCGCGCCAGCCCCTGCTGGATGGTCATCACGCTGCCGACCTGCGACATGGTGACGTTGCCGCCCACGGCCTGGAAGCCGGTGGGCAGCGTCTGCGCGACGGCGGGCAGCGCGCCCGCGCAGATCAGCGAGAGCGCCAGGGGCTGCAGGCGCAGCAGCTGCAGCCGGGCCCGCGAGGAGGAGTTGCGTTGCGTCATGGTCAGAACGCCTTTTGAAGCTGCACGTACAGGCGCGGGTTGCGCCCGCCGCCGTCGGTCTGTGCCGGCGCCGTGCCGTCGCGCCAGGCCAGCGTCGCGTTGATCGAGAAGTTGCCCGGCCGCGACCAGCTCACGCCGATGCCGTAGCCGCGCAGGCTGCGGCTGTTGCCGACGTCCAGGGGCGTGGGGCTGCGCGAGAGCTTGCCGTGCGCCGCGTCGTAGAACACGAAGGGCGTGAGCTCGTCGTTGAACGACCAGCGCCACTCCACGGTGCCGATCACGCCCTGGTCGACCAGCACTTCGCCCGACGGATAGGCACGCACCGCGCGCGCGCCACCGAGCGCAAGCTTTTCGGAAGGGTCGAGGTTCTTGCTGGCCCACTGGCCGCCGAGCGAGAGGTACAGCGAATGGTTCGCCACGACGCTCTGCAGCCGCGACACCTGGAAGCTGAGCTTGGAGAAGCCGCCTTCGGTGGCCCGCCCGCCCAGGCCCTGGTCGGCCTGCCGCGTCGCGGGGTCGTCGATGGACAGGCGCCCGTGGTACAGCGTGCCCGAGCTGGCCCAGTAGCCGCCGCCCAGCATGTCGTCGCGCCGCTCCCAGGTCCAGCCCAGCCCCAGGCCGCGCACGCGCTTCTTCACGCGCACGTCGGCCGCGTCGATCTCGTCGGTGAGGTCCTTGATGTCGGCGCCCAGGCGCAGGAACAGGTTCTGCTGGCGCTGGCGGATGAGCGGATAGCTCAGCGAAAAGTCGAGCACGTCGGCGCGGCCCTGCGCGCCGAGGTCGGCGAACTCGCCGCCGAGCTCGTAGTTCACGCGCGACAGCCCCACGCCCGCGCGCAGGCCGTTGGTGCCGATGGGCGCCTCGTACGCGATGCGGCCGAACTGCAGCGCGTTGCTGTTGGAGACCATCACGCGCGCGTCCAGGTTGTCGCCGATGCCGAACGGGCTGAGCCAGCGCGCGGTGCCGCCCACGCGGTAGCGGCCCGACTCCTTGGTGCCGTGGTTGTCGGCCTCGCCGGTGAAGGCCCAGCGCGGCGCGGCCGTGACTTCGACGGCCAGGTCGGTGGTGCCGGTCTGCCCGCCTTCCTGCAGGCCTGACGACACCTTGATGCCGGGCTGGTCGGACAGCAGCAGCATGGCGCGCTCGTAAGCCGGTGCGTTCACGGCCTCGCCGGGTTGCAGCGGTGCAAGAAAGCCGCGCACGCGCGCCTCGCCGATGGGCGCATCGGGCGCGACGACGACGTCGACCTTGCCCAGCCGGCCTTCGATGACGCTGATCTCGACGATGCCGTCGCGCACGGTCTGCACCGGCACCACGGCCTGCGCGAGGAAGTAGCCGCGCTCCTTGTAGCGCGCGGTGATGGCCTTGGCCAGCGCTTCGAGGTCGCCGAGCGTGACGTCGCGGCCGATGTAGGGGCCGGTGATGGACTGCAGCTCTTCGTTGCTCAGCGCCTTCACGCCGTTGAGCCGCAGGTCGTTGAGCGTGAACGACGTGCCCGCGGGGCGCGGCGGTGCGGGCAGGCTCTGCGGCGCCACGGCACCGGTGGCCTGCGCGAGCGGCCGGCCGCAGGTGCCGCACGGGTCTTGCGTGGTCAGCAGTTCGGTCGTGTCGCCAGCGTGCGTGCGCTGGGCGGCGACCAGCAGCGTCGCGCCTACCAGAACGGTGACTGCGAGGGCGATCGGCGTGGACCGTTGGCTGAAGCGCATGTCGGTGACCATGGCAGTTCTTCTTTTTCGGGGGGCGGGCAACATGTGGTCAGCTCCCCACGGTGAGGCGCCAGTTGCCGATCAGGTTGAACGGCGCCCAGAAGAAGGGGTGTGACATCTTCGGGTCCTTCAACACGGCGAGTTGCCCGGCCTGCATCGCCTTCTGGATGTCGCGGCCCTTCGCCAGCTCGCCGTAGAGCGTGCTCATCAGCACCGCCGTTGCGTCATCCGACACCGGCCACAGCGACGCGATCAGGCTGGAGCTGCCGGCCGAGAGGAACGAGCGTGTGAAGCCCAGCACCTCGTCGCCCTGCGCGATGCGCCCCAGGCCCGACTCGCAGGCCGACAGCGTGACCAGCGCGGTGCCGTCCATCGGCAGGCCAAGGATCTCGTGGGCTTCCAGGAAGTTCTGCTTGCCGCCCTCGTTGGCCAGCAGGATGCGCGAGTACAGCGGATCGACCGCGTCGGCCTCCGCATGCGCCGCCACGTGCATCAGCGGCGAGCGCGCGGCCACGTCGCGGAACTGGGTCTTGGTGGCGGCCGCGCCCATGTACACCGTGTTGCGCGGGAACAGCTGCGCGAGCTGCTTCACCTCGGTCTCGGCGCCGGGCAGGTCGTACTTGTCCTCGATGCGCGGATTGCCGAAGGCCACCAGCGCGGCGTTCACGCGCGGCGTGCGCTGCGCCAGCTGCACCGCGATGCTGATCGACGGCGCCACGGCCACCGGGTGCGTCTCGATGATGTAGCGGCCGTCCAGCCGCAGCGCCTGGAACGGCAGGTAGTGCAGCGGGCCGTGCGGCACCACGATCAGCCGCTGCCCCGGCACCAGGCCGAGCGGGCCGAGCAGCGCGGCGCCCAGCTTGTCGGCGTTGGCGATGGCCGTGCGGCGCCCGCGCACGATGGAGTTGCGGAAGGTCTCGACCAGCTCGGTGAGGTCGTCGCGCTTCACCGCCACCGTCTTCTCGGCGATGCCGTCCGGGCTCACGATCCACACCACCAGGCGGTCGGGCAGCGCGTGGAACTGCACCACGCGCTCGTCGGGCGCCAGCGTGCGCTGCAGCGCGGCAAGGTCGATGGTGGTGGCGGCCTGCTCGCTGATCTTCGCGCGGCCGCGCACCGCGTCGAGCAGCGCGCGCGAACGGCTGTGCTCGCTCACCTCGAAGGCCTGGCGCGCATCGCCCGCGTCGCTGTAGATGGCCACGCCGCGCTCGAACACCGACTGCAGGTCGGAGAACAGGCCCATCTTGAATTCTTCGCTGCGGAACTTGGCACGCACCTTGTCGACGTCGCCCAGCGCACGGCCCACGGCCTCGGCGGCGGCCTGCTTCTGGCCCAGTGCGAGTTCGCTGCGCGCCACGCCGTCCCAGGCCCAGAGGCGGTAGTACTCGGTGTCGGCGCCGACCTGGCGCGCGGTGAGCGCGCGGTACATGTCGCGCGCCTCGCCCGGCTTGTCCTCGGCCAGCAGCAGGCGTGCGCGGGTGCGGTCGAGCAAGGCGGTGAGGGGGGCATCCTTGGGCTGCGCCATGGTGCCGAGCACCTGCCGTGCGCGCACCGGATCGCCCGACTCGATCAACGCGTTGACCAGCGAGGCCTGCACCAGCGGTGCGTAGCGCGCCGAGCTGTTGGCCAGCGCCTCGTCGTAGCTGAGCACGGCGCCCGCGAAATCGCCGCGGCGCGTGCGCACGTCGCCGATCACCTTCTGCACCGGGCCGACCACCAGCTTCGGGTCGCGGGCCGGGTGGCGCAGCGCTTCGCGCGCGAACTCCTCGGCCTTCTCGAGCTGGCCGGAGTAGCTGTAGACGATGGCCAGGTCCCGGTTGGCCATGGCCAGCAGGTTGGGGTCGTTGGTGGCGCCGGCCAGGTGCAGCGCCTTGCTGGCGGCACGCACGCTCTGGCGAAACTCGCCGGCCTCGGCCAGTGCGACCGCCTGGCTGCAGTACTGGTAGCCCGAGAGCTTGACCGCGTCCTCGCCGTACAGCACGGCGCCCTGGCTGGTCAGTGCCAGCAGGTTGTCGGTGTCGTCGAGCCGGGCCTGCTCCATGCGGTTGCCTGCGGCCTCGGCGTTCGACACGGCCTGCGCCGAAGGCTGCTGCTGCGCCCAGGCCCACGGGCCGAAGCCCATGGCCAGCAGGAACGCAAGACCCAGTTCGCCAGCGACACGCGCACGGCGAAGCGCCGGGCGCGCACATCCCCATCTCGAAAACCAAACCATTGGACCCCCGCACATGGCCCATGTGTGCCCGCCGGAGGCGGGCCGCCGGCGTCGCAGAAGTGCGCGCCGTTCAGGCCTCGTGGGGAAAGTCTAGGAGGGGGTTCCTGCGGCGGCTATTCGCAAGAAGGTCTAGCGCAAACGGACTACGACCCGGATCGGAGAGTTGACTTGTCAATGTCCAGTACGTCACACATTGCGCGTTGAATTCGCAGGGACAGGCCGATTCCTGGGCGGGGTGACCATTGTTAGCAGTGTGAGTGGATGGGTTCTCGCAAACTGCGCGGCTTCTTCTCCTGTCACGGAAGACGCCGATGCCCCGCACGCTCACTGTTCGCGCCAGCGCGATCCCTCTTTTTCTTGAACAGCCTGCGCTGGAGCCCGTTCGCTTGTCAGGGCGCGAGGGCTTGAACTCATTGTTCGATTACGAGCTATTGCTCAAGACCCCTGATGCGCTGAACCTCGGCGCCAGCGGCGCGATGGATTTCGATCTCGATGGATTCATCGGCCGCGAGATCTGCTGTTCGGTCCAGCTCGATGGTGCGGGCCAGTTCGTTGCCGGCATCGTGGGTGCGTCGATCGGCCATGTCGGCGCGGGCGTGCGCCAGATCAACGCCCTGATCACCGACGCGTGCCTGCTGGGCGAGGAAGGCCGCCATGTGCAATACAAGCTCACGCTGCGCCCCTGGCTTCACCTGGCCACGCTCACCACCGACTGCAAGATCTTCCAGAACAAGACCGTCGTCCAGATCCTCGATGAACTGCTGGGCGGCTACGACTTCCCTGTCGACAAGCGTCTGATCGAGAGTTATCCGATGCGCGACTACCAGGTTCAGTACAACGAAAACGACTTCGAGTTCTTCAGCCGGTTGTGCGAGGAATGGGGCATCAGCTACTTCTTCGAGCACGGCGAAGACAGGCAGCGCCTGGTGCTCATCGACAACATGGGGGCGTACAAGAAGAACGACAGCGCTGCGTACCAGGAGGTCGAGTACCACGCGCCGGGCTGGAAGATCGATGCCGAGTACATCCACAGTTTCGTGCCCCAAAACCAGCTGACGAGCGGGCGGTACGCCAGCCGGGACTACGACTACACGCGGCCGAGGGCCGACTTGAGCATCGGGCGCAGCGACCCGCGTCCGACCGGGCAGTCCGATGGCGAGGTCTACCAATGGCATGCGGACCGGGGTGGCAGCCACTGCGCACAGCCCAAGGCAGGCAGTGCCGAGCCCAACGACCCGCAGGGCGAAGGCCGCCAGTTGGCCCTGCTGCGCATGCAGGCGCTGCGCACGCACGGTGCCCGTGCCAAGGCCGGCGGCAACCTGCGCGGCATGGTTCCGGGCTGCAGTTTCCAGTTGCAGAAGCACCCGCGCGAGAAGGCCAACACCGAGTACCTGGTCCTGGATACCCAGCTCCTGATCGAAGACGTTGGGCAGGACAGTCAAATTCCGGATGCCGCACCCGGCAGAAAGCAGCACTGGAAGGTCGAGGTCGATTTCACTGCGCACCCGATGGCCGAGCCGCTGCGTCCGGCGCCCACGCAACCCAAGCCGTTCACCCGCGGTCCCCAGTCCGCATTGGTGGTAGGGCCTGCCGGGCAGAACATCTGGACCGACGAACTCGGCCGCATCAAGGTGCAGTTTCCTTGGGACCGCATCGGCCAGAAGAACCAGCACAGCACCTGCTGGATACGGGTGTCGAGTCCGTGGGCGGGCAACCAGCTGGGTGGCGTCCAGATTCCGCGCATCGGCCAAGAGGTGATCGTCGATTTCTACGGCGGCGATCCGGACCTGCCGATCTGCACCGGGCGGCCTTACAACCAGAACAACCTGCCGCCATGGGCGTTGCCGGGCCAGCAGGCGCTGTCGGGTTTTCGAAGCCGGGAGCTGACCGAGGAAGGTGGCAACAGCGCAGCCGGGCGCAGCAACCACCTCGCGCTCGACGACACGGCCGGCAAGATCCAGGCGCAGCTCAAGAGCGACCACCAGCACAGCCAGCTGAGCCTGGGGCACATCACGCGCATCGAGGACAACGCGGGGCGCAAGGACCTTCGGGGCGAAGGCCTGGAACTGCGCACCGATGGTCATGGCGCCATTCGTGCCGCCCAGGGTCTGTTGCTCACCACCGAGGGGCGAGCCAACGCCAGGGCCCACATCACCGACATGGGCGAAACAGTGGCACGGCTGACAGAGGCCCGCGAACAGCACGAGGGCTTGTCCGGATCGGCGCTGCAGGCCGAGGCGCATTCCTTGGGAGATCAGGACGAAGTCACCCAGGCCCTGAAGGCGCAGAACGACGCCATCAAAGGCGGCGCCCCGGCAAGCAAAGATCGCTTCCCCGAGCTGGCCGACCCGCATCTCGTGTTGGCCAGCCCCGCAGGCATCGAGACCACCACGTCGCGGTCCACCCATATCGCCAGCGCCAAGCACAACGCACTGACCAGCGGAGGGCACACCAGCATCTCCGCAGCCCAGAGCTTCCTGGTCAGTGCCAAGCAGGCGGTTCGGCTCTTTGCCTACCAGGCAGGGATGAGGCTCTTCGCATTCGGGGGCAACATCGACATCAAGGCGCTCAAGGAGAGCATCAACATCCTGGCCAAGCTCGATATCGTTCAAGTCGCCAACCGAATCACCATCACCGCCAAGGAGGAACTCGTTCTCAATGGCGGCGGAAGCACGATACGCCTGAATGCCGCAGGCATCGAAGATGCCACCTCCGGCAAGCATGTGGAATACGCCGCCGCGCACAGCATGGTCGGGCCGAAGAACGCACCCACCCGGTCGGCGAGTGGCATGTCGAACCTGGACCTCAAGGAAAAAGGGGCGCTGAGCTTCGTGCTTCTTTCGCACGCGCAAGACGGCCGGCCTCTCGGATTGGAGCCCTACACCTTGTACAAGGACGGCGCGAAGGTGGCCGACGGCATCACCGATGCCGATGGGCGAGTCCTCATTGAAGACCATCAGAGCGATACGGGCTCCTACAAGGTGCGCCTTGCCAACGGCAACGAATACGAGTTGCCCGTCAGGGCAGGAATTGAATCCGACGATGACAGGCTCGCTGCCTCCGGGTATCGCGCGGCTCACGGTGAAAACAGAAACCGGATGCAGCACTACCTGCGGCACCGCGACAAAGAAGGCAACTCATGAGCGACCCGCGACCCGTGAACGACACCCAGCACACATCGACGGTGCCTTTGTGCACTGGCACAGGCACCGCCATCGGCAGCGCGCAATGGCTCCTGGAGAAGAAGGGCGAGGACGAGAAATCGCCGGTACTTCAGCACAACAATCTGCGCCTCTACATCTGCGGCGAAGAAACTTTCAAACAGATCGCCGCCGACATACGAAAAGCACAGCACAGCATCGACCTCGTCTGCTGGGGCTTCGATCCGGCGATGGAGCTCACACGCGGCACGGCCGACCACTGGCCGCGCGGCGAAACCTGGGGCGATCTGTTGCTGGGCGCTGCGCGAGGCGATTTCAACAATGGAAAGCCGGTGCAGGTGCGTCTGCTCGTGTGGTACGACTTCATTGGCAGCGCCGCTGTGAACAACATGCCGGGCTACAAGTCTGAGTCGCTCTATGAACACAGCAAGCCGGGTTTGTTGTTTCCTCCATCTCCTTCCTTGCGTGATCGACGGGAAATATTCAATTCGCATTGGTACAGGGATGTTGTGGCGGGACGCCAAAACGCCCTGTCGCTGCGCACGCGCGGCGGCGTTCATGCCGACGTGATGGCCAGTCTGCAGGGCGAAGCGAGCGCCAAAGGCCTGGGCCGCATCGAGCGCCTGGGCTTCGAGTACCTGGCCACGCATCACCAGAAGACCATCGTCATCGACTACGAGGGCGAAAGGCCCTGCGGCTATGTGCTCGGACTGAACTCGGTCACCGACTACTGGGATACCACGTCACACAAGTTCGACGACCCCCGACGCGGCAAAAGCTGGGAGGGTGCGAACGACGCAGAGCCCGGGCTCAAGCCCTACCAGGACTACGGTTGCCGTATCGAGGGCGAAGTGCTGGCGGTGGTGTGCAAGAACTTCACCGAGGCTTGGAACAAGGCCGGAGCCAAAGGCAAAGGCGCGGGCAGCAACGTGAACCGCAAGTTCGATTTCAAGGCGACGCCTGCGAACCTAACCAGGAACTTGGTCGCTCCGCGCCAGAGCGCGCAGATCCTGCGCACCTTGCCTGCCGAGGACGGCAGCGAGAAGTCCATCCACCGCCTCTATGACCACGCGATCAGCTTTGCGCGCCACTATCTGTATGTAGAGAACCAGTACTTCCAGCACGCTGACTGGGTCAAGGAACTCAAGCGCCTGCGTGCGGAGCAAGTCGCAGGTTGCCAGAAAGGCAAGCTCGACATGGCCGACGTGCCCAAGCTGCATGTGATGGTCGTGACGCCCACGCCGGAACGCGCGCAGATGGTGCCGCGAACACACAACACCGTGACGGAGCTGGGGCATGGTTCGTCCATGCCCAATCAGGCGAAGATGGTGGAAGAAGAAATCGCGCGCTACGAAGCCGTGCAGGAAGCCCGCAGGCGAAGCAAGGATCCCCTCACGATTCCACCGCCGGCTCCCCTGTCCAGCATTGCCCAGGCCTACAAGGACGCGGGCGGCGGCAAGGACGATGAGACGGCACGCAAGGAGCTGGAGGGCCAGTTCGCCATGCGCACGTTGGTGGCCAGCCTGTGGACTTTCGATCCGAATTGGCAGAGCAAGCAGAAAGACGACCTGGGCAGGCTCAAAGAGTGGAGCAGCACCTCGACGTACGACAAGAGCGGGCAAGACATCAGCCTGAACCGCCAACGCATCAAGAGCATGAGCGACAAGCTTTACAAGGCGCGCTATCGCGAGATCTACATCCACAGCAAGCTGATGATCATCGACGACAGCATGTTCACACTGGGCAGTGCCAACCTGAACCTGCGCAGCTTTGCGGTGGACAGCGAGATCAACATCGCAAGCGACGATGCGGTCACGGCTGCGAATCTGCGCGAGCGGGTGTGGGGGCAGCATACCGACGGGAAGTTTTCGGGGGGGAATGCGACGGATCAGAAGGTGATGTTTCAGACGTTTCAAGATTGGCACAAGGAGGCCAGCACCAACTTTAAGAAGAAAGTCCGCGGCGAAACTCCGTCCTGCTTTCTTGTCGCATTCAACGACGAACGCACAAGCACCATTCGCTTGGGTTAATCACCTTGAAGCTACCCCGTATTTGCAACACCGCTCAGCCGCGCGCAGCATGCGCAGCGCTGTTTGTTCTCTTCACCCTGACCGCCTGCGCCATGAATGATCTTCCCCGCAACATGAACCTCAAGGCCTTCAACCCGCACCGGCTCGATTTCATATGCATGCACGAAGCGTCCAAACTGCCAGCGATCACGAACGAATCGGAAATGCTGTTCCAGCAAGGAATGGCGGTGACCAGCAACGGACTCTGGCCCGACCAGCGCGACTACAAGAAGGCGGCTCAGCTTTGGGAGCAGGCCGCAGCCGAGGGCCATTGGAAGGCCGCGATGAATCTTGCGGGCTTGCTTGAGCGCGGCCTGGGTGTGCAACGGGATACAGAACGAGCAGTGCTGATCGTTGAAGGATTGATGAAACAGGGGGTGCCGAGCGCCTTCGACAAGATGGGCACCTACCACCGGCGCGGCATCGGGGTCAACCCGGACATCGATCGGGCTTACGGGTTCTGGCAACTCGCAGCGGACATGGGTAATCCCGCGGCGCAGACATATCTCGGCAACAAACTCGACGCCGCCTATGACGATTCACAGATGGGCGTTTGGGGCAATCGCATCGTGGGACTCAAGATGTTGGAGTGCGCGTTTGCGCAGGGATTTGGGGAAGCAGCGTACAGGCTTGGGCAAACGCTGGATATCGACAAAGACTATGACCGGGCGCTCGTTGTCCTTCACGAAGGCGTGAAATTTGGCAGCAAGGACGCAGCTGGCTACTTGTCGTCAAGCTTTAGAAATCAGGATCCGCTTACCAGCAACTTGATTGATCAGGCTCGTGCTGAGCGTTACAGCACGTTTTACGAGGCCCTCGAGCTCAACCCAGACCTTCGTCTCCCAAATCTCGACAAGGTCCTTCCCCTGCCGCCCGCTGCGCTGCCCTTCTGGGACGGCAAACGCGCGACGTTGATCGACGCAGCGAAAGCGGTCATCGTCAAGCAACCAACGCCCGCCACACCAGGGGCCAACCGCACCGGCCGTGCACACATTGCTCAAGGCTACGTGCTAGCGAGCAACGTCACATCGCCGCCCGGCGAGAACGCCTGCGACAGCCACGGCAGACCATGGGGTTTCACAGCCAAACAGCACGCTCACTTCACCGGCTACTGGCAACCTCGGATCGATGTGGTGCGGGGTGACTGGCAACTCGACTGGAACGCAGCACAGGTGCCCAAGCATTTCAAACGCGGCGAGGCCCTCCCCGATCTGGCCGAACAAATACCCCCGGGGTATGGCGCAGTGACCTGGCACTACAAGGGCATTCCGGTTCAGCAAGCCTTGTCGATCAATCCGCATGTCGCACAGGGCATTGCGCGATACGTGCCGGCACCGGAAGTGCCCCGCAGCTGCAGCGGGACCGTTCTCTGTCCGCAGACCGGCATCTGGCATGCGCGCTTGAAGAAGGAACACGCGCAGCACGCGGTATTCCATGAGCAGGGGCAGGGGCAGGGGCAGGGGCAGGGGCAGGGGCAGCAAACGTACATGGAAAAGGGCCAGCCGTTCCCGGTGCCAACCGCGCTACGCGGAGCAGGCGGGATCGCGGTGGCAGCCGGGGACATCCGATGGGATTGGATCGGCGATGCCAATCAGACGGACGCCTCGGGGCATGTGCATGTGACGTTGGCCCCGATCGAACGTTAGCCCATTCGCTTCCGCTTCTCTCCCGCGCCCTTTTGCCTATGCCGGCACCGCGTCGACATTGGCCCGGTCCCAATGTCGGTGCTTCGCGATCGCCGCAATGAAGTCGCTCGCCACCTGCGCCGCAGCCGTCGTGTCGCCCATGTTGGTGACCGGAGTGGCCGCCACGACGACACCGGCCGGCGCCTCGGACTCCGGCGTGATGCCCAACGACGACAGCAGCTTCACGCCCTCGCCCACCGTGCAGATCGCCTTGCAGTGCTTGTAGGCCTCCAGCACGAAGTGCACCGCGTCGCCTATGCCACCCATCGCTGCGGCGGCTTCGCTGCCCGCGGGCACCAGCACGGCGTCGAACATCACCGAGGGCGTGTTCGAGAAGGTCATGTCGACATCGATCTGCCGCTTCGACGCGCTGGCCACGGTGCCCAGGCGCGGGCCCACCACCTTGCATTGCGCGCCGGCCTGTTCGAGCGCCTCGCGAATCGGCTTCAGCGAGGCCGAATCGACACCGTCGGCCACCAGAATGGCGATCTTGCGGGTGCGGATGGAACCGTCGCCGGTGTCGGCCATGCTGAGCGCCGGCGATTCGTCGATGGGCAGCGACATGCGGTGGTCGCGAAAGCCCGCGCGGCCGGCAGCGGCCTTGGCATCGGGCTCGCCGATGCCCAGCGGCTCGGCCACACGGCGTGCGAGCTTCTCGTCCACGTGGGCCAGGTTGTCGACCATGCGCTGGCGGATGGCCGGCACTTCGAGCTTGGACAGTTCGAAGCGGAAGGCCGCGATGATGTGCTCCTTCTCGGGCGCGCTCTGGCTGTTGAAGAACAGGCGTGCCTGCGTGAAGTGGTCGTCGAACGACGGGCTGCGGCGGCGCACCTTGGGCGGATCGATCTCCTCGGGGAACGACTGGAAGCCGTTGCTGCCGCCGTCCACCCGAAACTCGGTGCCGCTGCCCAGCGTGTTGGGCTCGTAGGCCACCTGGCCGCGCGCGATGCTCTGGCGGTGCATGCCGTCGCGCTGCATGTTGTGGAACGGGCACACGGCCTTGTTGATCGGCAGCTCGTGGAAGTTGGCGCCGCCCAGCCGCGAGATCTGCGTGTCGGTGTACGAGAACAGGCGGCCCTGCAGCAGCGGGTCGTTGCTGAAGTCGATGCCCGGCACCACGTGGCCCGGGTGGAAGGCCACCTGCTCGGTCTCGGCGAAGAAGTTGTCGGGGTTGCGGTTGAGCACCAGCCGGCCGATCTTCTGCACCGGCACCATTTCCTCGGGGATCAGCTTGGTGGGGTCGAGCAGGTCGAAGCCGAGCGAATGCTCCTTGTCGGCCGGGATCATCTGCACGCCGAGCTCCCATTCGGGGAAGTGGCCGTTCTCGATGGCTTCCCACAGGTCGCGGCGGTGAAAGTCCGCATCCTTGCCAGCGATCTTCTGCGCCTCGTCCCACACCAGGCCGTGGATGCCGAGCTTGGGCTTCCAGTGGAACTTCACGAAGTGGCTCTCGCCGCGGCTGTTGATGAAGCGGAAGGTGTGCACGCCGAAGCCCTCCATCATGCGCAGGCTGCGCGGAATGGCGCGGTCGCTCATGGCCCACATCAGCATGTGGGTGCTCTCGGGCATCAGCGAGGCAAAGTCCCAGAAGGTGTCGTGCGCGCTCGCAGCCTGCGGCATCTCGTGGTGCGGCTCGGGCTTGACGGCGTGGATGAGGTCGGGGAACTTCATCGCGTCCTGGATGAAGAACACCGGAATGTTGTTGCCCACGAGGTCGTAGTTGCCTTCGCGGGTATAGAACTTGACGGCGAAGCCGCGCACGTCGCGCACCGTGTCGGCCGAGCCGCGCGAGCCGGCCACGGTAGAGAAGCGCACGAAAACGGGCGTCTTCGCATCCGGGTCCTGCAGGAAGTCGGCGCAGGTGAACTGCGACATCGACTTGTAGACCTGGAAGTAGCCGTGCGCCGCCGAGCCGCGCGCATGCACGGCACGCTCGGGAATGCGTTCGTGGTCGAAGTGCGTGATCTTCTCGCGCAGGATGAAGTCTTCGAGCAGCGTCGGCCCGCGCACACCCGCCTTCAGCGAGTTGTGGTTGTCCGGTATCTGCAGGCCCTGGTTGGTGGTGAGCGTCGCCGGATGCTCGGTGGTGAAGCCCTCGAGCTGCTGCTGCTTGGCGTTGCCCCCATCGCTTGCCTTGGAGGCACCGGTGCGGCGGCCTGCTGCGGCCTTGTTCTGTGGCGTCATCGTGGACCTGGAGTCTTTCATGAGGAAGGCGCTCAGCCCATTTCGTTGTTGTCGAGGAACATGTCGAGCACGTTGACGACGGCCACCAGGCAGATGCAGCCCGCAACGGCTGCGACGGCCCACACGAGGATCTCGTCGCCCCAGTTGGTGGTGAGCGTGTCGAAAAGCGAAGCAAAGTCCATGATTCCCTCCAAGGAAACAAACAGAACGAACCGGGCGAACGGCGGGTTGAACTGCTTGCAATCGGGGGGCTGCAAGCGAAATGCAAGGTTATGTTTCGTGCCGCCTGCAGCCCGTAGTGGCCGCCCTCCCCCATTTGTGGGAGAAAACGTGCGGCTTCGGTAGGAGCACACCGACAGCACATCGCCCCGGCCTACGAGGGTTCGCGCGTCCTTGCCGTGGGGCGCGCGGGGCTGTGTCGCATAGCATGGACGCGGAACATCGCAGGGGACGGCATCAATCGTGCTTGTCGTCCCTTGTCTCGCGCGCCGGCCGCACCGCCCGGATCACCCAGGGAAGAAAGACACCCATGCAGATCAGGATCGGCTTCGACATCGAACTCGGCGTGACCGCGCCCACGGCATTGATCTACATGCTGCAGGTCCATCCGTCGCGGGCTGCGGACCTGCAGGGTCCGGAAAACATCACCATCAGTCCGCCGCTGGTCACCGACCACTACCAGGACAGCTTCGACAACCACTGCGCGCGCGTGCACATTCCGTTCGGCGTGAGCAGCGTGCGGTTGCGCAACAACGCCGTGGTGTACGACACCGGCTGGCCCGATCCCGTCGATTTCGGCGCCATGGAGCACGCGGCGGCCGACCTGCCGGTGTCCACGCTGCCCTTCGTGCTGCCCAGCCGCTACTGCGAGGTCGACAGCGAACTGCTGCAGTTCGCCTGGGCCAACTTCCTTAACGTGGCGCCGGGCTGGTCGCGCGTGCAGGCGATCTGCGACTTCGTGCACCGGCACCTGCGCTTCGACTACCAGAACGCACGCGCCACGCGCACCGCGCTGGAGGGTTTTCGCGAGGGAACGGGCGTGTGCCGCGACTTTGCGCACCTGGCCATCACGCTGTGCCGCTGCATGAACATTCCGGCGCGCTACGTGACGGGCTATCTAGGCGACATCGGCATTCCGCCGGTGCGCTACCCGATGGACTTCAGCGCGTGGTTCGAGGTGTACCTGGGCAACCGCTGGCACACCTTCGACGCGCGCCACAACACGCCGCGCATCGGACGCATCGTGATCGCGCGCGGGCGCGACGCGGCGGACGTGCCGATCACGATGATGTTCGGAGCGAACACGCTGCAGCGCTTCGATGTGACGACGGAAGAAGTGCTGTAGCAGCCTTGGATTTCTTGCGCCTTCCCCTTCCGGGGGAAGGCTGGGATGGGGCAGTGCCCAACGAGCGCCGTGAGAAGGTTGAGGCCGTCGTGCCCCCACCCCAACCGTCCCCCGGAAGGGGAGGGAGCAAGACAAGTCGCTACTTGTAGCCCAGCAGCCTCATCGCCGGGGCCAGCCCCTTGCGGCTGCGCTCCATCGCCTCCCAGGGCTTGTTGCCGGTGGCGAATCGCTCCGCCGCGTTGGCCACGGTCCATTGCGAGGCGCTCGTGAGCACCGGCAGCTCTTCCCACGCCACAGGCACCGACACGCCCAGCCCCGGCCGTGAACGCGCCGACCACGCGGCAACGGTCGTCGCGCCGAAGCCGTTGCGCAGGTAATCGACGAACACCTTGCCCACCCGGTTGCGCGGCCCGCTCTTGGCGACGAAGCGCTGCGGAATGGTCTTCGCCAGATGCACGACCACCGCCTGCGAGAAGCCCTTGACGGTGTCCCAGTCGTATTGGCGGCGCACCGGCACCACCACGTGCAGCCCCTTGCCGCCGCTGGTCTTCAGGAAGGAAGGCAAGCCCATCTCGTCGAGCAGCGTGCGCACCAGCATCGCCGCCTCCTGGATCTGCGGCCACGCCACGCCCTCGCCCGGGTCCAGGTCGAAGGTCATGCGGTCGGGCTTGCCGATGGCGCGCGAGGTGGCGTTCCAGGTGTGCAGTTCGATGACGTTCATCTGCGCGGCACCGATCAGCCCTGTCTTGGTGTCGATCTGCAGCAGCGGCTCATGCCCCGGGTCGAGTGCGGGATCGAGCAGCTTCACGCCGGGGATCTCGCGGTTCTGCAGGTGCTTCTGGAAGAACAGCTCCCCGCCCACGCCTTCGGGCGCGCGCACCAGCGACACGGGCCGCCCGCGCAGATGCGGCAGCATGAGCGCGGCCACGCTGTCGTAATAGGCCGCGAGCTCGCCTTTGGTGATGCCGCTGTGCGTGTCGATCACGCGGTCGGCGTGGGTGATCTTGAGGGCCATGGGCGTTCCTGCTCCCCTGCGCATTTGTGATGGTGTGGATTCGCCGGCCGGCTGCGGCCGTTCGCGGCTTATGTCGCGCGCGGGCTTGTCGGCACGCAAGCCCTGGAACACCGCGTGGCGCACGCGGTGGTCGCGCGTCCATTCCCCAAAAGCCACCTCGGCCACCAGCGTGGGCTTGACCCATTGCGCCTTCACACCGCCCGGCGTGGGCTCGAAGGGGCAGGTTTCGGTGGCGAGCTTGTCGAGGCGCGACTTGATGTCGGCAAGGCGGTTCGCGTCGAACCCCGTGCCCACGTTGCCGCAGTAGCGCAGTTGTCCCGTGGCCTCGTCATGCACGCCCATCAGCAAGGCACCGAAGCCCGAACGCGAACCCTTGGGTGCGGTGTAGCCGCCGATCACGAACTCCTGGCGCTGCTGGTTCTTCAGCTTGATCCAGTCGGCCGAGCGGCGCGACACATAGGGCGAGCCCTTCAGCTTGCCCACGATGCCCTCGAAGCCGATGCGCGCGGACGAGGCCAGCAGGTCGTGCGGCGAAACGTCGAAGGCCTCGCTCAGCCGCAGCGATGCGGGCGGTTTCTTGCCCAACAGCTTTGCCAGCCGCGCGCGCCGTTCCTCGACGGGCAGGTCGCGCAGGTCTTCGCCGTCGAGAAAGGGCGCGTCGAACAGCCAGTACGCCATGGACGAGGTGGCGCCGCTGTCGAAGGCGTTCTGCAGCGCCTGGAAGTCGGGTGCGCCATTCTCGCCGTCGACGGTGATCTCGCCGTCCAGCCAGGCCGAATCGGTGGGCAGCCTGGCCAGCGCCTTGGCCAGCGCGGGCAGCCTGGCGGTCCAGTCGTGGCCGTTGCGGGTGAAGCAGCGCACCTTGCCCTTGTCGATGCGCGCCAGCAGGCGGTAGCCGTCGAACTTGAGCTCGTAGAGCCAGTTCTCTGGCGATGCGGGTGGCGAGGCCGCGAGGGTGGCGAGTTGGGGCTGCAGGGTGGCGGGCAGCGCGACTTTCTTCGCCGCCTTGGGGGCGGCCTTCTTTGCGACAGCTTTCCTTGCAGCGGTTTTCTTTGCGGGCGCCTTGGTCGCGACCTTCTTCGGCGGCTGGCCGACCTCGTCCACGCCCAGCCCGGTGATCACGCTCGCGGGCTGCGCTTCGAGCACGTCGTAGTCGCCGATCGGCCGCGCCTCGCCGTCGCGCTCCTTGATGAGCAGCCACGGCTCGTGCGACTCGTCGCCCTTGCCGTGCATGCGCACCAGCGTCCAGTGCCCGTGCAGCTTCTCGCCGCGCAGTTCGAACTTGAGCTTGCCGGCGGCCAGCGATTGGCGCGCATCGCCGTCGGGCAGCCAGTCGCCGCGGTCCCAGACGATGACGGAGCCCGCGCCGTACTGCTTGGGCGGGATCGTGCCCTCGAAGTCCGCATAGGAGATCGGATGGTCCTCCACATGCACCGCCATGCGTTTCACCGTCGGGTCGAGGCAGGGTCCCTTCGGCACGGCCCAGCTCTTGAGCGTGCCGTCGAGTTCGAGCCGGAAGTCGTAATGCAGATGACTCGCGTGGTGCTTCTGGATGACGAAAGACAGCACGCCCTTGCCCGCCTTGCCGCCAGTCTTGGGCTCCGGCGTGCGGGTGAAGTCGCGCTTGCCGTGATAGCGCGCCAGCGCCTTGCTCGCGGCCGATGCGGTGGTGCCCATGGCGATCGGCCCGCGTCAGGCGGCGCGGCGCGCCTTGGCGGCTGGGGCGGTCTTGCCAGCCGCCTTCGCGGCCGGCTTGCGCTTCTTCGCGGCAGCCTTGGGAGGGGGTGCTTCGCCCTCCTCCGCTTCGTCGTCGTCAGCGGTTGGCTTGGCCTTGCTGCCGCCCTTGCGCAGGCTGCGCTGCAGCAGCTCCGTGAGGTCGATGATCTTGGCGCCGCGGCCTTCGCCGGCCTGCCCTTCCTCGGGCTCGGGCTGCGTCACCGTTTCGGTCTGGCCGGCCTTCACCTTCTTGTCGACCAGCCGCAGGATCTCGTCCTTGAACTCGTCCTTGAATTCGTTCGGGTCCCAGTCGGCGCTCATGTCCTCGACCAGCTGCCTGGCCATCGTGAGCTCGCGCTCGCTCAGGCCCGCCTTCTTCACGTCTTCGGAGGGCAGCGGCAGGTCGGCCCAGGGGCGGATGTCGGCGCCCCAGCGCAGCAGGTTCAGCACCAGTCCCGGGCCCACCGGCACCAGCACGGCCAGGTGCTGCTTGGTCTGGATGACCACGCGCGCCACCCCCACGCGACCGCTGCGCTGCAGCGTCTCGCGCAGCAGGGCGTACACCTTGGCGCCGCGGTTGATGGGCGCCACGTAGTAGGGCCGCTCCAGGTACACGAAGGGAATGCCGTCGACCGGCACGAAGGTCTCGATCTCGATGGTCTGCGTGGTCTTGGGGTAGGCCGCCGCGATCTCCTTGTCGCTGAGCACGACGTATTCGCCGTCTTCGTAGGCAATGCCCTTCACGATCTGCTCGCGCGCGATTTCCTTGCCGGTCTTCTTGTTGATGCGCTTGTAGCCGACCGGGTCCATGGTGCGCTTGTCGAGCCAGTCGAAGTCGATGCCGTGGTCGGTGGTGGCCGAGTAGAGCGCGACCGGAATGTGGACCAGGCCGAAGCTGATCGCGCCTTTCCAGAGGACGCGCGGCGCAGGGGATTTTTGAGAGACGGGCATGGGCACACTCCTTCGGCATGGCACTTTGCGCCTGCCCTGGCCGCCCGGTGTAGGAGCGCCGCCCCAGACGCGGTCAGGCGGTGCCGGTCGAACCCGCCACGGACCCCAGTTGCCGCTCGCTCGGATGCGCGAAGTAGAACCACTCGGTGCCGGGCAGCGCCACGGCGTTGGGAAACACGATGAAGCCGTCGTCGGGCGCACTCACCAGCGTGCCGTCGTGGCGCATGCCGATGGGCTCGCCGCGTTGCACTTCGTCGAAGGTGGCCCAGTCGCGCACGAAGCTGTCTTCTTCATGCAGGCGGTCGGTCACGCTGGCCAGGCGCAGCAGCCGGGGCGCCTGCACCGGCGCCCCCGAGAGCCCCGGCGGCAGCGCCGCCATGCCCAGCAGCGCCAGCGCGCGGCGAATGGCGCGCCACGCCACCTCGGGCGCCTGCGGGTCCAGGTGCTGGCCGCATTCGAGCGTCACGCCGTAGCCGCCGCGGCTGCGGATGTACTCGTTGGTGCCGCGGCCGAAGTCGAGCGCGGCCTCGTCGGCAGGCGCGCCGCCCGCGCGCTGCGCCAGGTTCGCGGCATAGATGTCGAGCCAGCCTTCCACCACCACGGGCGTGCCGATGTGCAGCGCCAGCTGGCCTTCCTCGAACGAACGGGCGAAGGGCTCCAGCGTGCCGGTGTTGTCGCGCGGGCCGATCATGGCGAAGGCCTCGCCCGCGCTCTGGAAGGAGTGCAGGTCGAGCAGCACCTCGTGGCGCGCGATCAGCGGGGCCAGCACGTTGGTGATGCGGGCTTCGTAGTCGGCGGGCTGTTCGCTCGGGCGAAACAGCCGGTTGAGGTTGCGCTCGCCTTCGCGCTGCAGGCGGCGCCGCGCAAGCGGGTTGGCCACGGGCACCAGGGTGAGCTCGCCGCGCTGCAACTGCAGCGTGCCGGCGTCGAACTCACCCAGGATGCGCTCGATGCCCAGCGTGCCGGAGATTTCGTCTCCGTGGACGCCGCCCACCACGAGCAACCGCGGTCCGGGGGTCAGCGAGGCAAAAGTGTGGATGCGCAGGCTGTCGGTGGCCACGCCGGCAAAAGGATCGGAGGACATGCCGGGGATTATTGCGGAGCCCCATGGCACTGCGCAAAGGCACTGCGCATTCGATGGCGTTCGAGCGCGCACCTACAGGGGCAGCCTTGCATGTCCTACCGCCCTGCCGGGGCGCTCGCGGCACGCTGGAGCGAATCACAAGGAGCAGCGCAATGAACACGAAGACGAAGACCCAGCCGAGCGACAGGACCGCGGACGCGAACGACGGCAAGACCAAGGTGCAGCAAGGCGGCGAACCGGCCCCGCGCCTGCCGAACGAGCGCGACCAGTCGTCGGACAGCCAGCAGACCCGGGACGGCAAGCCGTCCGAGGTGGGTCGCAAGGCCCATGACGACGTGGAGCGCGGCGTGGTCGACACCGACCGCGGCCCGGAGGCCGACCGCGTCTACAACGAGCAGGTCAAGCGCTGACGCTCAGGCCGCGGCAACGCCGGGGAGCTGCTTGCGCATGTCGGCGATCACCGCGCCGTAGTCCTTGGCATTGAAGATCGCGCTGCCCGCCACGAAGGTGTCGGCGCCGGCGGAGGCCACGCGCGCGATGTTGTCGACCTTGATGCCGCCGTCCACTTCAAGGCGGATGTCGCGCCCGCTCTGCTCGATGCGCTTGCGCGCCAGTTCGATCTTTCGCAGCGCCGAGTCGATGAAGCTCTGGCCGCCAAAGCCGGGGTTCACGCTCATGATCAGGATCAGGTCGATGTCGTCGATGGCCCAGTCCAGCGCCTCCAGGCCCAGCCCCGGGTTGAACACCAGCCCGGCCTTGCAGCCTGCGCCCTTGATCGCCTGGATGCTGCGGTTCACATGGGGCGACGCGTCGGGGTGGAAGCTGATGCAGTCGGCACCCGCTTCCGCGAAGGACGCGGCCAGCGCATCGACCGGCTGGATCATCAGGTGCACGTCGATGGGCACCGGGGTGCCGTCGGCGGTCTTGGCGTAGGGCTTGAGCGCATGGCAGATCATCGGGCCGAAGGTCAGGTTCGGCACGTAGTGGTTGTCCATCACGTCGAAATGGATCCAGTCGGCGCCGGCCGCGATCACGTCGGTCAGTTCTTTGCCGAGGTGCGCGAAGTCGGCGGACAGGATGGAGGGCGCAATGCGAAACGGGGTGCTCATGTCCCCGATTCTCGCAGCCGATGGAAGTCCGACGAAAGGCCTCCGTTACCATGCGCCCCATGTCAAACAGCCCCTTCAGCGTCCAGGTCGAACCGCGCTACCTGGCCGACCAGTCCTCCCCGAAGGACCACATCTACACGTTTTCGTACACGATCACCGTCACGAACACGGGCTCGGTGGCGGCCCAGCTGATTGCCCGCCACTGGCGCATCAACGACGCGTCGGGCCATCCGCAAGAGGTCAAGGGCCTCGGCGTGATCGGCCAGCAGCCGTTGCTGGCGCCCGGCGAATCTTTCCGTTACACGAGCGGCTGCCGCCTGCAGGCGCCCAGCGGCACCATGCATGGCAGCTTCCTGGTGGTGACGGAGGAAGGCGAACGCTTCGACGTGCCGGTGCCGATGTTCGTGCTGGAAGCGGATGTCGACGGCACCCCGGTGTCGCGCATCCTGCATTGAGCGCCACGACGCTCCCTTTTTCTTTTCCTTCCCCTCCATGGCAGCCGCTTCGCGCGACTTGCAGGGGCTGCTTGCCGGCCTCGACCCCACGGCCGATGTGGCGCAGCGCCACATCTGGCTCATCAACCTCTTCGACTGGCTGCGCGGCGACCGTGCGTCGCCCCAGGCGGCCATGGGCCGCGTGCAGCTGCTGCTCGACGCCATCGAGGCGCGCCCGGAGCTGCGCGAGCGCCTGCGCGCCTGGTGGCGCGTGTTCACGCAGTCGGTCGACCTGACCACGCTGCTGGCCGACTACGGCTTCGCGCCGCGCACGGCCTTTGCCAGCGAACTGGCCGAACGGCTGCGCCGCAAGATACTGCCGGGCACGCCGGAGACCACCGACGCGTCGGACCTGTTTCGCATGGTGCTGCCCGGTGTGTTCGACGCGGGCTGGATCGCGCTGCTCGACGAGGCGCCGCTCGCGCGCATCGGCATGCTGCTGGCCGATGCAGCCATCGACGACGACGGTGCGCCGCGCTGGCGCCACACGGTGATGGACGCCGTCACCTACTGCGCCAGCCAGGTGGTGGCGGCCGGCTTCTCGCCGGAGCTGCGGCTGCGCATGAGCGCCGAGCTGGGCGCCACGCGGCCCTTTCATTCGCTGATGGCCGACCTGGACGAACTGCGCGAGCAGATGTTCGCCCAGACGCGCAACGAGGAAGCCCTGCAGGGCGCCTTCATCGCCTTTCGCGACCGGCTCGATGCCTGCCGCACGGTGGCCTCGTCGGTCTACACGCACCTGGAAGACAACGGCATCTCGGTGGGCCTGGTGTTCCGGTTGCGCCAACTGCGCGAGCGCGTGCTGCGCATCCGCGAGCTGCTCGACTGCCTGATGTCGCCCGTGCCGGCGCCCAGCGTGGCGCGGCTCGTCGGCCGGCTCGTGCTGGCGGGCGGCGAGCGCAACAGCATCCGCGCGCTGATTGCCTCCAACTCGTCGATGCTGGCCGCCAAGGTGACCGAGCGCAGCGCCGAGACCGGCGAGCACTACATCACCCGCGACCGCGCCAGCTATGCGCAGATGGTGAAGAAGGCCGCAGGCGGCGGCGCGCTCACGGCATTCACCGTGCTGCTGAAGTTCGGCATTTACGCGCTGGCGCTGTCGGCTTTCTGGAGCGGGCTGGCCGCCGGCCTGATGTACGCGGCCAGCTTCGTCGCGATCCAGCTGCTGCACCTGACGCTGGCCACCAAGCAGCCCGCGATGACGGCGCCAGCCCTGGCGGCGCGGCTGCGCGACATCAAGTCGGACGGCGCGGTGGTCGACTTCGTCGACGAGGTCGCCAACCTCGTGCGCTCGCAGGTGGCCGCCGTGCTGGGCAACGTGCTGGTGGTGGTGCCGGCCATGCTGGCCCTGGCGTTGCTGGTGCAACTGGCGCTGGGCCGGCCCCTGCTCGACGCCGCGCATGCCGCAGCCACGCTGGATTCGCTGTCCCTGGCGGGCCCCACCGCGCTTTATGCGGCAATCACCGGCATCCTGCTGTTTTCGGCCAGCATCATCGCGGGTTGGACAGAAAACGCCTTTGTCCTGCATCGCCTGGACTCCGCCATGCGTTACAACCCCCGCATCGGCGCTTTTCTGGGCGCCGCCCGGGCACGCCGCTGGGCTGACTTCATGCGCACACACATCTCAGGCTTCGCCTCCAACATTTCCCTGGGACTCATGCTCGGGCTGCTGCCCGCGTTCACGGGTTTCTTCGGGCTCGGGCTGGACGTGCGGCACGTGACACTGTCGGCCGGGCAGATTGCCGCTGCCGCGGCGTCCACGGGTCTCGCGGTGCTGCACCAGCCCGCCCTGTGGTGGGCGGTGGCGGCCGTTCCGGTCATCGGCGCGCTCAATGTGAGCGTGAGTTTCTATTTCGCTTTCCGGCTGGCGCTGCGCGCGCACAGCGTGAGCCTGGCCGACCGCGCGCGCATCCGCCGCGCGATCTGGGCGCGCTGGCGCAGCCGGCCGGTGAGCTTCTTCCTACCTTCATGAATTTGACGAGCTTCATCAACGACATGCTGGGCTTCTGGTCCGAATGGGTGCGCCCTTCGGCCGGCCTGCCCACCATCCTCTGGTCGCTGCTGCTGGCAGCGGCCGCGGCCTCCGGCCACCTGGTGCAGCGTTACCTGGGGCTGCCCAAGGTCATCGGCTATTCGCTGGTGGGCGCGGTGGTCGGCTTTGCCGGCTTCGAGGGCGCCATCTGGCCGCTGCGGGGCCTGAGCCTGTTCCTGCTGGAACTCGGCGTGGCGGTGGTGCTGTTCGAGGCCGGCGGCCGGCTGCCGCTGCGCTGGTTCCGCCACAACCCGATGGTGCTGGTGCAGAGCCTGCTGGAAGCCACGCTGACCTACTTCGGCGTGTACTGGATATTGACGATGCTGGGCCTGCCCGAGCCGGTGGCCAACCCCATTGCGCTGATGGCGATCGTCGCCTCGCCCGCGGTGCTCAGCCGCGTGATCATCGACACCCGCGCCGCCGGCCCGGTGACCGAACGCGCCATGACGCTGGCCACGCTCAACACCTTGTATGCGCTGGCGCTGGGCTACGCACAGGCCGGGCTGATCGAGCGCGCGCCGCAGACGCTGCTGCAAAAGCTCTACCCGGTGGGCGTGGTGCTGGGCCTGTCGTTCGTGGTGGGCGCCGTCATGGCGCTGGCGCTGCGCTCGGCCCTGCGGGTGATGAGCCCGACGAGCGAGAACACCTCCATCCTGCTGCTGGCGATCATTGCGGCGGGTGCCGCGCTCACCGCGCACGTCGGCGGCTCGGCGCCGCTGGCCGCGCTGATCGGCGGCGTGCTGCTGAAGGCGCTCAACCCCAAGCCCTGGGCCTGGCAGCGCCAGTTGGGCACTGCCGCCTCGCTGCTCACCATGCTGATGTTCGTGCTGGTGTCGATCGTGGCGGCGCAGGCCGACTGGACGCTGCCCGTGGCCAGCGTGGTGCTGGCGGTGATCGGCGTGCGCCTGGTCGCCAAGATCGCGGGCGTGGCCATTGCCAACCCCGGCAGCGGCGCCAGCTGGAAGCAGGCCTTCTGGGTCGGCTGCGCCATGTCGCCGCTGTCGTCGATCGCGCTGCTCATCGCCTCCAATTTCGCCACCGCCTCGCCGTTGCTGGGCACCATGATCACGCAGGTCGCGCTGCCTTCCATCCTGCTGATGGAAGTGGTGGGCGCGGTGCTTGCCACCGTGGCCATCCACGCGGTGGGCGAGAGTTCGGTGCCCTGGGCGCCCCAGGCCTTCAGCACCACCGAGGACACGCAGCGATGAGCACCACCCTTCACACGCCCGTCGATCCGGACAGCGACGACGTGCGCTCGGCCGCCCTGCCCGCCGACCCGGCAAGCCGCGTCGTCAAGCTCGAGCCCTTCAACAAGTCGGAGGCGCTGTCGCTCGGCGTGGAGCTGGAGCTGCAGCTCGTGAACACGCACGACTACGACCTGGCTCCCTACGCCGAGGACATGCTGCGCCTGATGGCGCAGACCCCGCTGCCCGGCAGCGTGGTGCCCGAGATGACGTCGAGCATGATCGAGATCTCGACCGACATCTGCCATTCGGCGCAGGACGTGATCACGCAGCTCTCGCCCATCCGCGAGGCGCTGATCCGCAATGCCGACAAGCTCAACATCGCGGTGGTGGGCGGCGGCACGCATGCGTTCCAGCAGTGGCACGAACGGCGCATCTATGACAAACCGCGCTTTCGCGAACTGTCGGAGTTGTACGGCTACCTGAGCAAGCAGTTCACCATCTTCGGCCAGCACGTGCACATCGGCTGCCCCGACGCCGACTCGGCGCTGCTCATGCTGCACCGCATGTCGCGCTACATCCCGCACTTCATCGCGCTGTCGGCCTCGTCGCCGTTCGTGCAGGGGCAGGACACGCAGTTCGACTCGGCGCGGCTGAACTCGGTGTTCGCGTTCCCGCTGTCGGGCCGCGCGCCCTTCACCACGAGCTGGAAGGAATTCGAGGCCTACTTCGAGCGCATGACCCGCACCGGCGTCGTGCGCAGCATGAAGGATTTCTACTGGGACATCCGCCCCAAGCCCGAGTTCGGCACCATCGAGATCCGCGTGTTCGACACGCCGCTCACGGTGGAGCGCGCCGCCGCGCTGGCGGGCTACGTGCAGTCGCTGGCCGCCTGGTTCCTGCAGGAGCAGCCTTTCGAGCCCTGCGAGGACGACTACCTCGTGTACACCTACAACCGCTTCCAGGCCTGCCGCTTCGGGCTCGACGCGGTGTACGTCGACCCGGCCACCGGCCAGCACATGCCGCTGCGCGACCACATCCTGATGACCATGACCCAGCTCGAATGGCACAGCGAGGCGCTCAACGCCACGCAGGCCCTGGGCGAGCTGCGCACCAGCGTGGAAGCCAACCGCAACGATGCGCGCTGGCTGCGGGAAAAGCAGGGCAAGGAGCGGTTGCTGGCGGAAGTGGTGCGGCAGGCGGCGCTGAGGTTTCGCGGTCAGGCTTGAGCCCGGGCGCCAGCCCGTATGCTCGCACCCCATGGGTGAATTCGACCTGATCACACGCTACTTCAAGCGCCCCGCCGTGCGCTCTCCGCTCGGCGTGGGCGACGACTGCGCACTGCTGGCGCCCGCAGCGGGCATGCAGCTCGCCGTGTCGTCCGACATGCTGGTCGAGGGCCGGCACTTTCTGTCCACCGTCGAGCCCGCGCGGCTGGGCCACAAGGCGCTGGCGGTGAACCTCAGCGACCTGGCGGCCTGCGGCGCGAAGCCGCTGGCCTTCACGCTAGCGCTCGCATTGCCGGGCGTGGACGAGCCCTGGCTCGAAGGCTTCTCGCGCGGCCTGTTCGCATTGGCCGACGCCCACGGCTGCGAACTGGTGGGCGGCGACACCACGCGCGGTCCGCTCAACATCTGCATCACGGTGTTCGGCGAGGTGCCGGCCGGCGCGGCGCTGCTGCGCTCGGGCGCGCGCGCGGGCGACGACATCTGGGTGAGCGGCACGCTGGGCGATGCGCGGCTGGCGCTCGAGGTGTTCCGGGGCACGGTGGCGCTGTCGGCCGAGGCCTTCGAGGCCGCGCGCGCCCGTATGGAGCAACCCACGCCGCGCGTGGCGCTGGGGCAGGCGCTGCGCGGCATCGCCTCGTCGGCGGTGGATGTGAGCGACGGTCTGATCGGCGACCTGGGCCACATCCTCGCGGCCAGCCGGGTCGGTGCCGTGCTCGACGCCGACGCCGCCACAGCGCTCGTTGCCGCCGAGGCGCCCGGCCTGCGCACCGAGATCCTGCGCACCTGCGCGCTTTCGGGCGGCGACGACTATGAGCTGGTCTTCACCGCACCGCCCTCGGCGCGCGAAGCGGTCGCGCAGGCCGGCGCGAAAAGCGCCACCCGCGTCACGCGCATCGGCCGCATCGAGGCCGATGGCGGCCTGCGCATCGTGGATGCGGCCGGCGCGCCGGTGTCACAGCGCTTCGGCTCGTTCGACCACTTCATCTGAGAAGGGGCGAATCGACCTGCTGCGCGCCGCGCCGCTCAGGAGCCGCGCACCACCGTCTGCAGTTTCTGCTGCGCCGCGTTGATGGCGCTCGACTGGGCGTTCAGCTGCTGCAGCATCTTGTTGAGCTCGGCCTGCACGGCCGGGTCGGTCACGGTGATGGTGCTGCCCGAGACCTGGATCTTCGACTTGTTCTGCTCGATGTAGCCGCCGATGGCCAGCGCGCTGTCGAACACGGTGTCGAGCGCGGGAAACACTTCCTTGAAGGTGGCCGCAGGCACCGTCACGGTCTTGTCGTAGGCCTTGTCGTAGACCTGCTTCAGGTCGTCGGGCTGCTTGAGTTGCGCGTGCGCGGCGTCGGCCTTGGCGGTCTGCTGGTCGAGCGCGGTGCGCAGGCCGGCCATGCCTTCCTTCGCGGCCCTGATGTCGTCGCGGCGCGAGACCAGGTCGCCGATGGAGCGCAGCCCGCCCTTGGCCATGATCTGCGTCATGGGCTGGCTTACCGACTTGTTCATGCCCTCGTTGAAATCGGTGATCACGGCGTAGTGCTGGGCGTAGTCGCCGAACGAAGCCTTCTCGTCCGCGCTGGGTGTCGGCACGCGAATGCCGGGCTTGTCGAGCACGCGGGTCTGCAGGAAGGTGGTGAAGGCCTTGCGCTGCTCGGCCTCCTTGTTGCCGCAGGCCACCAGCGCGAAGCTGAAGGCCACGAGGAGCGACAGGGCTCCCATGCGTTGAACGATGTTTCTCATGAGGCAGTCCGCTCCCGTGTGTTTGTTGTGAAAGCAAAAAATTATAGGGAGCGCCGAATGACATCGATGCAGGCGAGCGCCGCGACTTGCAGCGTCTTGCCAGGTCAGCCGGGCCCTCAGCCGCCGCGCCTGCCCACAGCGCGGTATGCAAGCCAGAGCGCCGCAGCGGGGGCGAGCGCGAAGCTCGCGAACAGCCAGGCCGCGGCCGACTGCGCACCGTGCGTGCCGCCCGGCGTGGTGAGCCCCGCCGCATTCGCCACCAGGCCCGCCACCGCGGCGCCCACGGCCATGCCGTAGAGCTGCACGGTGGTGATCGAGGCGGAGGCCAGGCCTTCCTCGCCCTTGGGTGCCAGCGACATCACGCGCGTTAGCAGGTGCGGCCAGCCGATGCCCACGCCGAGCCCCACGGCCGCCAATGCAAGGGCGACCAGCACGGTCTCGAACACCGCGCCGAAGCGACCCGGCGCCGGCAGCAAGAGCGCGAGCGCCACGAGCCCCAGCGTGCAGACCACAGGGCCGGCGCGCAGCATGCGGTCGGCCCCCGCCCCGGTGCGGCCCGACGACGCCAGCGAGCCTGCGCTCCAGCCGCCCGCCATCGCGGCCGTGAGGTAGCCCGCCGCGAGCGGCGAGTGGCCGTGCAGCAGTTGCAGGAAGTACGGCACGAAGATCTCGGTGGTGGTGCCGATCAGCAACAGCGCCACGCTCGCGTAGATGGCGCCCAGCGGCGCACTCATCGCATAGGCGCCGCTCGGCAGCACGCGCACGGTGGCCCGGCTGTCGATGCGCGTGGCCGCAAACCCGATGGCCAGGCCCACCGCCACCCCGGCGGCCTGCCCCAGCAGGCCGGACCATAGGCCGCTGGCCGCGATCACCAGCACCGAGGCCGCTAGCAGGCCGATCTGCACGCCGGGCACGCGCGGCAGCGTGGCCGGCGGCTCGTGGGTCACCCCCGCCGAGGGGCGCAACTGCACCAGCACCAGCACCGCCTGCGCGGCCGCCACCGGCAGCAGGAACCAGAAGGCCCAGCGCCAATGCCCGGCCTGCGCGAACAACCCGCCCACGGCCGGCCCGCACAGCGTGGCCACGCCCCACATGCCCGACACCAGCGCCACCGCGCGCGGCCACAGCCGCTGCTCGAACACCAGCTGGATGAGCCCGTAGCTCAGCGCCGCCAGCAGCCCGCCGCCCAGCCCCTGCACCGTGCGGCCCGCGAGCAGCCAGGGCATGGCCGACGCGAGCGCGCAGCCCACCGAGCCGGCGCTGAACACCGCCAGCGCGGCCAGGCAGGCGCCGCGCGGCCCGAGCACCGCGAGCAGCCGCACCGACAGCGTGGCCCCGAGGATCGAGCCGACCACGAAGAGCGTGGTGCTCCATGCATACCAGTCGAGCCCGCCGATCTCGCGCACCACCGACGGCAGCACCGTGGTCACGATGTGCACGTTCACGGCATGCAGTGCGACACCGCCGGTGAGTGCCAGCGCGCGCCAGCCGTTGCGGCCGCTGAAAAGTTCACTCCAGGCGGCAGTGGCGGGGGGTGGATGCAAGGCGGAGGAAGAGGAAGACATGAACGAATGCGAAGGTCGAAAAGAAGCCCGGATACTAGGCGGCGGTCGCCAATTAAACAAGCTATTACTTTGATAAATAAAAGCCGCCGCGCAGATGCCGCCGCAGCAGCCGCCACAGATGCGCGACACTCCTGCCCCTGATGCAAGCCGCTTCTTCCACACCGACACCCGACGCCGGCGCCATGCCCCGACCCTCCATGCGCCGCCCCACGCTGCGCTTTCTGCTGTCGCACCCCGCGCACTTCATCGCGCTGGGTTTCGGCTCCGGCATGCCGCGCTTCGCGCCGGGCACGGTGGGCACGCTGTGGGCCTGGGCGGCCTTCGCGGTGATGCAGCTGTGGTTCACGCCCGCCACCATCGGCTGGATCATCCTGGCGTCGCTGCCCGTCGGCTGGTGGGCCTGCACCGTGACCGCGCGCGACATGAACGTGGCCGACCCCGGCGCCGTGGTGTGGGACGAAGTGGTCGCCTTCTGGATCGTGCTCTGGCTGGTCACGCCCGCCGGGCTGCTGGCGCAGGCCATCGCCTTCGCGCTGTTCCGTTACTTCGACGCCGCCAAACCCGGCCCGGTGGCCTGGGCCGACGCGCTCTTCAAGCAGCGCGACGCGGCACAGATCCGCTGGTGGCATGCGGGCTTTGGCATCATCCTCGACGACCTGGTGGCGGCGTTCTGCACGCTGCTGGTCATTGCGCTGTGGCGCGCTTGGTGAACCTGATGGATTCCTCTTCTTCCTCGACGTTGCCGATGTCTTCGGCTTCCGCTGCGGCACCCGCCGACCTCGACACGCCCGAGCTCGTGGTGGCGCTGGCCGGCCTGCTGCAGAAAAAGGGCTGGATGCTCGCCACCGCAGAGAGCTGCACCGGCGGGTTGATCGGCGCCGCCTGCACCGAGCTGGCCGGGTCGAGCGCGTGGTTCGAGCGCGGCTTCATCACCTATTCGAACGAAGCCAAGTCCGAACTGCTGGGCGTCGATGCGGCGGTGATCGCCGCCCACGGCGCGGTCAGCGAGCCGGTGGCGCGCGCCATGGCCACGGGCGCCATCGCGCATTCGGCCCGCTCGGTGCCTGTGCGCGTGGCGCTGGCCGTGACCGGCGTGGCCGGCCCGACCGGCGGCACTCCCGACAAGCCGGTGGGCACGGTGTGGTTCGGCTGGTCGGTCGACGGCAGCGTGCGCACCGAGCGCCGCCGCTTCGACGGCGACCGCGCCACGGTGCGCTCGGCCACGGTACGGCACGCGCTGCACACGCTGGTCGAGCTGCTCGGCCGCTGACCTTTTTTTGCAACCCCGAGAGGCCCCATGACCGCAGCCACCAATGCCCAGACCATCGAGCGCTTCTACGGCGCGTTCGCCAAGCTCGACGCCGCCACCATGCAGGCGTGCTACGCCAGCGACGCGGTGTTCGACGACGAGGCCTTCTCGCTGCGCGGGCGGCGCGAAGTGGGCGGCATGTGGCGCATGCTGGCGTCGGCCACGCTGGCCAAGGGCGCCGACGTGTGGCGACTGACCTGGCGCGACGTGAAGGCCGACGACACCACCGGCAGCGCCCATTGGGACGCGCACTACCGTTTCAGCGCCACCGGGCGCATCGTGGACAACAGCGTCGACGCGCGCTTCACCTTCACGCCCGACGGGCTCATCGCCACGCACCGCGACAGCTTCGCGTTCTGGACCTGGTCGCGCCAGGCGCTCGGTACGCCGGGCCTGCTGCTGGGCTGGAGCCCGATGCTGCGCAAGAAGGTGCGCGCCACCGCCGCGGCCAACCTTGTCAACTACCTTGCACGCCAGCCATGAGCACCACCGACCTCGTCTTTTCGAACAACGAAGCCCAGCACCGCTACGAAGCCGCGCTCGAGGGCAAGCTCGCCGCCTATGCCGAGTACAACCGGCTGACCGACGCGATCATGTTCACGCACACCGAGGTGCTGCCGGAACACGAAGGCAAGGGCGTGGGCTCGGGCATTGCGAAACACGTGCTCGACGAGGCCCGCGCCAACGGGCTGCATGTGATTCCGGTGTGCCAGTTCATCGCGGGGTACATCCGCAAGCACCGCGAGTACGCCGACCTGGTGCGGCCGGACATCCAGCGCGCCTTCAAGATCTGAGGGCGCCGGCCTTCGGCGCGGGCAGCCATGCAAAGGCCGCGATGCCCAGCACCAGCAGTGCGGCGATGGTGCCCAGCACGGCGGTCAGCGGGTCGCCACCGTGCGCCGACGCCACCGAGGCGGCCACGCCGGTCACCCACTGCATGAGGGCCACGCCGAGGAACATGGCCATGGTGAACACGGCCATCGCGCGGCCGGTGAGCGTGGCCGGGTAGGCGCCGCGCACGTCGGCGTACTGCCACACGATGAAGCCCGAGAGCACGCCGATCAGCACCATGCCCGCAATGTCGAGCCAGGCCGAGTGCAGCACCGCGATGAGCGCGAACAGGGCCGCGTAGCCGAGCGCGCAAATCACGATCCAGCGGCGGCGCGAGGCGCCGTCGCGGTCGAGCCGGCCGAACAGCGGCGCGCCGAAGAGCGAGATCACCGACACCGCCAGCGCCACGTTGCCGCTCTGCACCAGCGAGTAGCCGTGGCGTTCCATCATCAGCGGGCCGAGCCACAGGCCGCGCAGCGAGATGAAGGCGGCATACGTCACGGCGCCGAGCACCACGATGCCCAGCGTGTGCGGCATGGCGAACAGCGCGCCGAACTGGCGGATGGCCGCGGGAATCGACTCCTGGGTGCGCGGCGTGGCGGAGGCCGGCTCGTGCACCCAGTGCCAGATGGCCAGCCAGGCCAGCGCCGCGGCCACGGCCAGCACCACGAAGCCCGCGCGCCACGAATACGCCTGCACCAGCCACGCCAGCGGCGTGCCGGTGACCAGCATGCCCAGCCCGCCGATGGCCAGCACCATGCCCGACACGGTGGCGAAGCGCGCCGCCGGAAAGTGCCGCGCGATGAACACGGTGCACACCAGGAAGGCCGGCGCGCAGCCGACGCCGATCAGCGCCTGCCCGGCCACCAGCACGAGGTAGCTGGACGACACCGCCGACAGCAGCGCGCCGGCGATGGCCACCGGAAACGCCACCAGCACGGTGCGCCGCACGCCGTGCAGGTCGATGCCGATGCCCATGAAGAGCTGCATCGCGCCGAACGCAAAGTGAAAGGCCCCCGAGAAGATCCCGAGGGCCTGGGCGGACAGGTGAAAGTCGGTCTGCAGCGGGCTCGCCATGATGGCGCCGACCGTGCGGAAGGCCTGGCTGAGCGCCACCCCGGCGCACAGCGCCAGGACCATCGTCCAGGCCGCACGTGCCGTCAGGGGCGCCAGGGGCGCGCTGCCGGCCGCGGTGTCAGGCACCGTGGCACTTCTTGTACTTCTTGCCGCTGCCGCACGGGCAGGGGTCGTTGCGGCCCGGCTCGGCCTCCTTGCGGAGGGTCTCGACCTTCGGCCCCAGGCTCTTCCAGAGCTGGCGCAGGTCGTACACGGCCCAGATGGCGGCGCCGAAGTCGTCCAGCCGCTGCTGGCTCACGCTGGGCGGGGCGTCGTCGCTGTACATCGACAGCGTGGGCTTGGCGGTGTCGTCCTCGGTGAGCGCCACGATGTTGTCGAGCGCGTCGTCGAGCATCTGCGCGGCTTCCTTGTCGCGTGGCGCGGCCCACTCTTCGGGCCAGTTTTCCACCGCGTACATGAAGCCCAGCGCCCAGACCTGGGCGAAGGACGGAATTTCCTCGCCGGCCACTTCGGCACGCTCTTCCTCGGGCAGCGAGGCGATCGCGCCGCGGGTGTCGAGCACCTCGGGCTGCCAGCTGCGCTCGTCGTCGAGCGTTTCGACGGGAGCGTCCAGGCCCTCGACGATCTCGGCCCAGCGGCGCTTCCAGTTCCAGACGAACTCCATGTGCTGCGCGGACGAGAAGCCGTCGCCCAGCAGCACGGGCCAGTATTCGGCGGGCGGGATCGGGCGGCGGGTGCAGATCAGCGCGGCCATGAAGCCTTCGCAGAACTCCCACTGGGGAATTTCCTCGTCGTGCTCGCGCATGGCGTCGAGCGCCTGGTCGAGGGCGTCGAAATCGTCGGGCCCGAGCGGCGCCTGGGCGTCGGACGTGGCGGGGGCGGCAGGGGTGGCTTCAGGAGCCGGCGTGGGGGCTGGAATGGTCGTCATGGCAGGTTCGGGGCAGCCCTCTATGATGCAGCAGGCTTCGGTCGACACTATTTCTATGCCCACGATTATTCCGTTTCCGACGCGCTATAGCGCTTTTGCCCTGTGCGTGGTCGGGCTTGTGGCCTGCCTCGCTTTCGTGCTGATGTCTCCGCACCTGTGGCTCGCATGGGTCGGGCTGGTGGTTTTCGCGGTGCTTGCGGGTACAGGCGTCCACGACCTGCGCCAGACCCGCCACGCCATCCTGCGCAACTACCCGGTCATCGGGCACCTGCGCTTTCTGCTCGAGTACATCCGCCCCGAAATGCGGCAGTACTTCATCGAGAGCGACGCGGAAGCCGCGCCCTTCTCGCGCGCGCAGCGCTCGCTGGTGTACCAGCGCGCCAAGGGCGAGCCCGACAACCGGCCCTTCGGCACCCAGCTGGACGTGACCATCGCGGGCTACGAGTGGATCAACCACTCGATGCAGCCGACGCAGCTGGCGAACCACGACTTTCGCATCGTGATCGGCGGCACGCCCCAGCCGGCGGATGGCAATGCCGCGCAGGTCTGCACGCAGCCGTACAGCGCGAGCGTGTTCAACATTTCGGCCATGAGCTTCGGCGCGCTGTCGGCCAACGCCATCCTCGCGCTCAACCAGGGCGCCAAGATGGGCGGCTTCGCGCACGACACCGGCGAGGGCTCGATCTCGCAGCACCACCGGGTGCACGGCGGCGACCTGATCTGGGAAATCGGCTCGGGCTACTTCGGTTGCCGCAACGACGACGGCACCTTCAACGAAGAGCGCTTCACCGCCAACGCGCGCGACCCGCAGGTGAAGATGATCGAGGTCAAGCTGAGCCAGGGCGCCAAGCCCGGCCACGGCGGCGTGCTGCCCGCGCCCAAGGTCACGCCCGAGATCGCGGCCGCGCGCGGCGTGCCGGTGGGTGTGGACTGCATCTCGCCCTCGTCGCACAGCGCCTTCACCACGCCGACCGAGATGATGCATTTCATCGCGAAGCTGCGCGAACTGTCGGGCGGCAAGCCCACGGGCTTCAAGTTCTGCCTGGGCCATCCGTGGGAATGGTTCGCCATCGTCAAGGCGATGCAGGCCACCGGCATCACGCCCGACTTCATCGTGGTCGACGGGGCCGAAGGCGGCACCGGCGCGGCACCGGTCGAGTTCAGCGACCACGTGGGCGCGCCCCTGCAAGAAGGCCTGCTGCTGGTGCACAACACGCTCGTCGGCGTGAACCTGCGCCACCGCATCAAGATCGGCTGCGCGGCCAAGGTCATCACCGCCTTCGACGTGGCCCGCATGATGGCGCTGGGCGCCGACTGGTGCAACGCGGCGCGCGGTTTCATGATGGCGCTGGGCTGCATCCAGGCGCAGAGCTGCCACACCGGCCACTGCCCCACCGGCGTGACCACCCAGGACCCGCTGCGCCAGCAGGCGCTGGTGGTGCCCACCAAGGCCGACCGGGTGCGCAACTTCCACCGCAGCACGCTGCATGCGCTGCAGGAGCTGGTGCAGGCCGCGGGCCTGGACCATCCGCAGCAGATCACTGCGCACCACATCGTGCGCCGCATCTCCGATACCGAGGTTCGCCTGCTGAGCAACCTGGTGATGCAGGTGCAACCGGGCGCGCTGCTCGGCGCGCTCGACGCGCAGCACAACGTTTTTCGCACCTACTGGCCGCTGGCCAGTGCAGAGAGTTTCCAGCCCGTGACGCAAGGCCCGCAAGGGCTGGTGTCGGGCTTTGCAATGGCCGCATGAGCGCAGCGCCGGACCGCCCCGAGCAAGCTCGTACCGCAGCACGCAGTGCGGAGGTACCGATCTGATGAATCCACTGAAACGAGGCGCGAACGCGCGCCTGCAATCGCGCAAGGGCGCCGCTTCGGCGCCCGCGCCCCTCGACGCACTGGCGCGCACGCCGGCCCCCGGCGACTACGCGGAATTCTTGCGCGTGACGCTGCCCCGGCAGCAGAAGAACGTGGCCAGCCACCGCTTCGGCAGTGAGCGCGTGTGGCTCAAGAAGGCCGGCCCCCGGCACGGCAAGTGGGGCTACCGCGTGATGGCGGCGGTCGCGCGCATGGTGCGGCTGGACATCATCAAGCCCGTGCCCAACCCGGGCGGCGAGGCGGCCATCGCCACCGAGGCGCGGCGGCTGAAGCAGCTCGCGGCCGCCGGCCTGCGTGTGCCCACCGTGCTGGCGCAGCAGCCCGACGGCCTGCTGATCTCGGACCTCGGCGAAAGCGGCCGTGCCACCGTGGTGCTGCAGGAGCGGCTCGACCAGGCCGCGGCCGCCGGCCCCGCCGCGCTGCTCGCCGTGTGGCGCGAAGGCCTGGCCGCCATCGCCGCCGTGCACGTGTGCGGGCAGCACCTGAGCCAGGCCTTCGACCGCAACCTCGTGCAGTGCCCCGACGGCGTGATCGGCTACATCGACTTCGAGGACGACCCGGCCGAGGTGATGACGCTGGCCGAGTGCCAGGCACGCGACTGGCTCAGCTACCTGCACTCCACCGCCATGATGCTGGAGGCCGCCGCGCCGCAGGCCGCGGGCCAGCACTGGCACGCGGCGCTGGCAGGGGTGAGCGGCGAAGTGCGCGAGCGCATCGCCAACGCGGCGCGCCGCATGCGGTGGGCGCAGAAGCTGCCGGCCAGCCGCCGCTGGGGCCGCGACACGCAGCGCGTGCGGGCCGTGGCGCGGTTGCTGGGGCAGTGGCACGACACAGCACCGGCCGCCTGATCCCGGCCGTTCGCAGGCGCGACCTTCAGTTCAGCGCTCGGCCCAACGCAGCGCAGCCAGCAGGTTGCTGTGATCGTCGGTCCAGGTCGAGACGCCGCCGGCATCGATGGCTTCGCCGCGCTCGCGGATCACGGGGTCTTGCAGGAAGCCCGGGTCGCGCGTCAGCAGCACGTACTCCGATGCGTGTTCGAGCGTGAGATTGCCCGGCACGGGCGTGAACTGGACACGCACCGCCTGCATGCCCGCGTCCTCGGCCAGGCGCTTGACCACCGGCGCGAGTTTCAGATGCCGGTTGCTGATGTGGAAAGCGATCACGCCCGTGGGCAGCAGGTGCTTGCCGTAGAGCGCCAGCGCCTCGCGCGTCATCAGGTGCATCGGAATCGCATCGCCCGAAAAGGCGTCGACCACGATCACGTCGAAGCGCTGCGAACCCTGCGCATCGAGCTCCTGCTGCATCAGCAGCCGCGCATCGCCCTGTGCGATCTCGACCTTCGCGGGCGAATCGGCGAGATAGGTGAAATGCGAACGCGCCGCCGCCGTCACCCGCGGGTTGATCTCGTAGAAACGCAGCGTGTCCCCGGCGCGCCCGTAGGCCGCGAGCGTGCCCACGCCCAGACCGATCACGCCCACGCGCTGCGTCACGCCTCGGTGGGTGAGCAGCGCCAGGCCACCGCCCGACTTCGGCCCGTAGTAGGTGCTCGCCAGCCGCCGCTGCACCGCGCCCTGCAGTTGCTCGCCATGCGAGATCACGCCGTGCATCAGCCGGCGCGATGCGGTCAGCGCGCCCGGAATGCCGAACTGCTCCACGCGCAGCGCGCCGTAGAAATTGCGCACGCGCAGCATCGTGCGGTTGTCTGCCTCGAGCACGGAGGAAACCGAGAGCCAGGCCACCGCCACCGACGCCAGCGCGCCGAAGAGGCCGGCGCCCGCCGCCCATGAGCGTGCCCGCCATGCGGTGTAGCCCGCCGCGAAGCAGGCCAGCGCAGCGACCGACGCATACAACACGTTGAGGGACACCGCGACCGCATCCATCTTCAGGAACGCCGCGAAGCCCACGACGACGGCGAACGCGAACGCCAGCCACACCCATTGCTGGCGCGCCCGCGAGAGCCATAGCATGACCAGCCCCGGCACCGCCAGGCTCGCCGGCAGCTCCCAGTAGCCGTTGAAGAAATGCGGCGCGGCCACGCCCGCGAAGATGCCGCCCACCGCGCCGCCCAGCGCCAGCAGCAGGTAGAAGCGCGTGAGCCGCGCGGGCCCGGGCCGCGCACGCGCCAGTTCGCCGTTGGCGAACATGCAGATCGCGAAGAGGCCCGCGCAGAAGAGACCGATGGCCGCGGCGATCGGCAGCGAGCGCTGCGGCGTGTTCAGGTACCAGCCCATCACCGGCGTGAGCAACAGCACCGCCGGCCAGAACAACCAGCGCCGGTACCAGCGGTCGCTGTCGAAGCACAGCACGAAGCTCAGCAGGTACAGCGCGAGCGGCACGATCCACAGCATGGGCACCGAGGCGATGTCCTGCGTGACGAAGGCCGACACCGCGAGCAGCGCGACCGTGCCGAGCGCGGCCAGCACCAGCCACAGCAGCTGGTCGGCCCACGACAGCGGCACCGCGGGGGCGGCCGAGGCCGAGGCCGATGTCGCGGCCGCAGGGGCCCCGGTCTGCGCGGCCTGTGCCTTGCCCACGGCCACCACCGACACGATCGCCAGCACCGCGAACAGCCCGAAGCCTGCCGACCACGCCACCGCCTGCGCACGCAGCGCGAACACCGGCTCCAGCACGAAGGGGTACACCACCAGGGCCGCCAGCGCCGCGAGGTTCGACAGCGCGAACAGCCGATACACCTTCGCCTGCCGCGGCGCATCGCCCGCATGCAGCCGCGCGACCCAGCTCTGCACCAGCGGCCCGGTGGTGCACACCGCGAGGTACGGCAGCCCGATGGTGGCGGCCAGCACCGCGAGCACGCCCGCCGCCGGGTCGCCCTGCCCGCTTGGCTTCCACGCCGCATCGGGAATCACCGGCAGCATCGCGCAGGCCGCCAGCAGCAGCAGCGCATGCACCACGGCCTGCGTGCGCAGCGGCCGCCGCGAGAGCCGGTCGGCATAGAAGTAGCCCAGCAGCAGCACCACCTGGAAGAACACCAGGCACAGCGTCCACACCGCGGCAGAGCCGCCGAACCACGGCAGGATCTGCCGCGCGATCAGCGGCTGCACCAGGAACAGCAGGAAGGCCGAGACGAAGATCGTCGATGCGCACAGCGCCAGCGCGCGCCCACCCTGTGCAGCAGCGTTCGCGGCCGTGCGCATCAGCCGGGGTTGCCCGGGTTGGGCACCTTGTCCAGCTGGCCCTTCACCGAACCGTCCCAGATGGCCGGGCAGAAGGAGTTGCCGTCGCCCACCTTGTCGGCCAGCGCGTCGATGCCCTTGGCCGTCAGCTGCGAGGCCCATTCGGTGCTGTTGTTGCGCACGAAGGCGAAGATGTTGGTCATCGCGTCCTGCGGCTTCTCCAGCACGTTGATGCCGATGTTGTTGCTCCACGCCGGGTCCCACTGCAGGTCGATGCTGCGGTCGCTCTTGGGTCCGAACGAATAGAACGGATGCCAGTACATCGGCGACTCCATGCCCACCACGCCGTCGGCGGCCAGCGGGATCTTGCCGTTGGCGATGTAGTAGGCGTCCAGCTGGTTCAGGCGGAAGTCGGTGCCCGGCGCGGTGGCACCGTCGACCGACAGCAGCTTGAACCACGCCTCGCCCACGAACTGGTAGCCCTTGAGCGCCGTGAGGATGATCTTGTTGGCCACCGGAATGCCCAGCCGGTAGCCGTAGTGCACCCGCAGGTGCAGCACGCTGGCTTCGCCCAGCGTCTTGTTCGACACGTTGCCGCGCAGCTCGGCGTCGGGCGGCAACGGATCGCCGATGCCCGCGGTGGTGCTCATGGCCTTGGCCTTGAAGTCGTAGGGCAGCGGCTTGCGGTAGCGCATGGTGTCGTTGGGGATCTGCACGATCCAGCGGTTCTCGCCGAAGTTCTCGACGAAGGCCCAGTCCACGAAGGACGTCTGCGTGGGGTTCAGGTACTCGATGCAGGCCGACTGGATCAGGTCGGTGTTGGTGTCCACCCAGCCCTTGAACATGCCGCCCACGCTGGCGTCGCGCACGTTCAGCGGCATCATGCCCTTCACCAGCCCCTGCCACACGCTGCCGCGCGTGAGCGCGTTGGTGGTCAGCTCCAGCGCGGCGCTGTTGAGCGTGCCCAGCCCCGGCGCGGTCGAGTTGCCGATGCGAAACACGAAGGGCAGCGGCATGCCGTTGTTGAGCGAGCCCGCGCGCGCGGCCTCGTGCGCGGCGTACTCCAGCGTGAGGCGCGCGCGGTAGATCAGGCCGAACTGCACCACGCACATCACGAAAAGAATCAGCACCGGCAGCGCGATCATCGTCTCGGTCATGGAGGCGCCGCGCTGCGCCCGCGGCTGCTTCGCGCGGCGGCGCGTGTGAAGAGTGGATGGCATGGCCCGCTGCTCCTGAGTGTGTTCACCAGCCCGACAACTGCAACCCCGGGCGCAGCGCCAGCCGCCTCGCCTGGCCGGCGGCCAGTTCGAGCACGCTGGCCGCGCCCAGGCACATGGCCATGCGCATCGGGCGCAGGCCCTCGACCACGCGCGCGATGCCGCCGTGCCGGTCCAGAAAGACGACGTCGATCGGATAGCGCATGCCCACCGTGTGCACGGAGCGGCAGCGCGTGATCAGAAGGCCTTCGCAGGCGGACAGGCGCGGGCGCCCGAGCAGCCCGCGCGTGCGGTCCCAGCCGCGCTCGGCCACGCGCACGGGACCGAAGGGCTGGGCCTGGGGGGATCGGGACCGGAGGGAGACGATGCGCATGGAACGAGTTCGGGGCTTCAGAGTTTCTGGGTTTCGAGGAACTGCATCACCAGCGGGAAGAAGATGATGATGAAGGTCACAGGGAAGATGAAGATCACCAGCGGCCCGATCATCTTCACGGGCGCTTCCATGGCGAGCTTCTCGGCCATCTGGAAGCGCTCGGTGCGGCGCTGGTCCGAAATGGCGGAGAGCGTGTCGGCCAGGCTCGCACCGAGCGACTCGGCCTGGGTGAGGTTGGACACCAGGCTCTTGATGTGCTTGTTGTCCAGCCGGTCGGCCAGCGCATTGAGCGCGTCCATGCGGCTCGCGCCGGTGCGCATCTCGCGCATCATGCGGTCGAACTCCTGGCCCAGCGCGCCGCCCGGGCCCTTCTGCACCGCCTGCGCAATGGCGCCGGTGAGGCTCAGGCCGGCCTGGCAGCACAGCGTGATCATGTCCAGGTAGCCCGGCAGCGTGCGCAGGATGTCCTTCTCGCGCTTCTTGCGGCGGTCGCGCATCCACATCACCGGGTAGTACCACCCCACCACGCACGACGCGAGCGTGACCCACACCTTGGTGCCCGCCATCGCATCGAGCAGGCCCGCGGTCCACAGGCCCAGCGCGGCCACCACCAGCATCGAGACGCACTGCACCGCGATGAACTCCTCGGCCCTCAGCACGAACTCCAGGCCCGCGAGCTGCAGCTGGCGCTTGCGCTTGACCAGCATCGAGGTGGGCGCGATCTCCGACACATGGAACTGCAGGATGTTCACCACCGGCCACACCAGGCGCAGCATGCGCGGCAGCGGGTCCATGTGGGTGCGCTCCGAAGGCCTGGCCTTGCGGATCAGCGAGACCATGTACAGCAGCAGGATCACGCCCGTGGTCGCGCACAGGAAGATGATGGCCAGGAGGATGAGTGAACGCATGGTGCAAGCCCCCTGCTTCTCAGATATCGATGGCCACGATTTTTCGGATCATGGCGTAGCCCAGCATCAGCATGATGGCGATCACGGTCAGCACCACCCAGCCGATGGTCGTGGAGAACAGCAGGCCCATGGTGGGCTGCATCAGGTAGAGCACGCCCATCAGCAGCAGCGGAAAGAGCGTCATCACCAGGCCCTGGATGCGCCCCTGCGCCGTCAGCGCCTGGATGCGGCCTTCCAGGATGGCCTTGCGGCGCAGCGTCTCGGCCAGCACCTGCAGCGGCTCCGACAGGTTGCCGCCCACTTCCTTCGATACGCGCAACGCCACCACCACCAGCACGAAGTCCGGAATGCCCAGGCGCTGCGACATCTTCTGGATGGCATCGTCGAAGCTCACGCCCAGGCGCTGCTCCTTGAGCACCAGGCCGAACTCCTGGCCCAGCGGCCCCACCTGGTCGCGCACCAGCACCTGGATGGCGACCGACAGCGCGCTGCCGGCGCGCAGCGCGCTGGCAATGAAGAGCAGCGCATCGGGCAGCTCCGACTCGATCTGCTGCCTGCGCTTCTTGCGCTGCCAGGCGAACCAGCGCGCCGGCAGCAGGTAGAGCACCACCGCCGCCACCACGCCGCCGATCAGGTTGCCCGAGATGAGCCAGCCGATGCCGCCGCACAGCGCCACCAGGAAGGCATGGCCCGATGCGAAAGCCACCGCATGCTGCGCCTGGAACTCCGACAGGTTCAGCGTGCGGCGGCCGCTCGCCTGCAGCCTGGTCATCATCTTGCCGACCAGCTCCGGCGAGCGCTGCAGCAGCAGGTAGCCGCACAGCGTGATGAAGCCCATGCCGCACAGCACGGAGGCCAAGAGGATCATTCCCTTCATGGCACGGTCTCCCCGAAGAGGTATTCCAGGTCGAGCTTCAGGCCGTGCTCCTGCAGGCGCGCGAAGAACTCGGGCACGGTGCCGGCGGCGGTGAAGTGGCCCACGGTCTTGAACGACTCGTCCACGCCGGTCTTGCGGAAGGCATACACGTCCTGCATCTGGATCATCCCGTCGGCGAAGCCGGTGATCTCGGTGATCTGCGTGACCTTGCGGCTGCCGCACGGAAAGCGCGTAAGCTGCACGATCAGGTCGACCGCCGAGGCGATCTGCTCGCGGATCGCCGCCACCGGAATGTTCATGCCGGCCATGGTCACCAGCACCTCCAGGCGAGACATGGCGTCGCGCGGCGAGTTGCTGTGCAGCGTGGTGAGCGAGCCGTCGTGGCCGGTGTTCATGGCCTGCAGCATGTCCAGCGCCTCGCCGCCGCGGCACTCGCCCACCACGATGCGGTCGGGCCGCATCCGCAGCGAGTTGCGCACCAGGTCTCGAATGGCGATGGCGCCCTTGCCCTCGATGTTGGCCGGACGCGATTCGAGCGACACCAGGTTGGGCTGGCCCAGCGAGAGCTCGGCCGCGTCCTCGATGGTCACGATGCGCTCGTTGGGCGGAATGAAGTTCGACACCATGTTCAAGAGCGTCGTCTTGCCGGTGCCGGTGCCGCCCGAGACGATGATGTTGAGCTTTTCTTCCACCGCGATGCGCATGAACTCCACCATCTGCGCGGTGATGGAGCCGGTGCGGATCATCCCCTCGTGGCCCATGCGATTCTTCGGAAACTTCCGGATCGTCATGCTGGGCCCGCGCAGGGCCAGCGGCGGAATGATGGCGTTCACGCGCGAGCCGTCCTTGAGGCGCGCGTCCACCATCGGCGAGCTCTCGTCGATGCGCCGGCCCAGCGGCGTGACGATGCGCTCGATGGCGCCCAGCACCGCGATGTTGCTGGTGAAGGCGACGTTGGTGCGCTCCAGCCGGCCGGCGCGCTCGATCCAGATCTCGTCGAAGCGGTTGACCATCACTTCGGTCACGCTCTCGTCCTTGAGCAGCACTTCGAGCGGGCCCAGGCCGATGGCTTCGTCGAGCAGCTGCTGGCTCAGCAGGGCGCGGTCGAGCTCGGGCGGCAGCTCGCGCGTGTCGCGAATGATCTCGGCAATGAGCGCGCGGATGTTGGAGCGCAGCTCCTCGTCCTTCATCTGCGCGGTGTCGATGCGGCGGTTGTCCAGCTGCTGCAGCAGGGTGCGGTGCAGCGTGCGCCGCCACTGCAGCAGCGGGTCTTCGATGGCCAGCGAGGTTTCGGCCATCTGCGCGGCATCGGCCGCGTCCTGCGGGTCGCTGCCCGCCGGCCTGAGCGCCACGTCGAGCGACACCACCAGCGTGTGGCCGCCGATGATGATTTCCTCGCCGCCCTTCATCGGCCCGAAGCGCGTGACGCGGTTGCCGTCGACCCAGGTGCCGAAGAGGCTGCCCAGGTCCTGCACGAACACCTCCTCGTCGTGCAGCACGAACTGGGCATGCAGCTTGGCGACGTTCCAGCCCGACAGCACGATGTGGCTGGTGCTGTCCTTGCCGACCTGGAGTTCAGCGACGTCGATCGGGACCTCGCGCACGCCCTGCTGCGGAGAATTGACGAAGACCTTGTGCATGGCGATGGAGCCTCGGGGAGTCAGGGAGCGACGGGCTGGCCGGGCGTGCCGGCGGGGATGCCGCCGATGTCGGCGGCAGCGGGCGGCGGGCGCTCGCCGCGCGGGTCCGACCTGTCTTCGGTCAGCGTGCCGAAGTTGCTGCCCACGTCCTGCTCCAGCTGGCGCGCGCGCTCGATGCGCGTGCGGCTGTCCGCCGGGCCGACCACGCGCGGCGTGATGAACACCACCACCTCCTGTTCCTTGTCGGTGTCGTTGTCGGCACGGAAGGCGCGCCCGATGATCGGCGCCTTGCGCAGGCCCGGCACGCCGTCGCTGGAGCGGGTGGACTCGCGGCTCAGCAGGCCCGACAGCACGATGGTCTCGCCGGCCTTCACGTTGAACTCGGTGTCGGTGCGCCGGATCAGCAGGCCCGGAATGCCCTGCACCGCCACGCTGCGGTCGATGCTGCTCACCTCGGTGAGGATGCTGCCCGACACGTTGCCTTCGCCGTCGGCAATCGGCTTGATGTTCAGCCGCACGCCGTAGGGCTTGAACTCCACCGAGCCGGCGCCCTGCGTGCTGAGCGCGGGCAGCGGGATTTCGCCGCCGGCCAGGAACTTGGCCTCGCCGCCGCTGCGCGTCGAGAGGTTGGGCGAAGCCAGCAGGAAGGCGTTGCCGCGCTGCACCAGCAGGTTGATGCGCGAGGTCAGGCTCAGGCCGATGCCGAAGTAGGCCTCCGGCGTGCGGCGGTTCTGGCTCAGCAGGTTGGCGGTGTTGGCCCCGTTGAACGCCGAGCCGTCGGGCAGGATGCGGTAGCTGCCGCTGGAGGCGATGTCCGAGAACAGGCCGAAGTTGAAGCCGTCGCCGCCGGTCTGCCAGCGCACGCCCAGGTCGTCCAGCGCGGTCTTGCTGAACTCCACGATGCGCACCTGGATGTCGACCATGCGGTCCACGCGGATGCGCTCGGCCGTGGCCAGCGACACCACCGCGGGCGCATAGAGGTGGGCCACGGTGTTCAGGCGCTCGACCGCGGCGGGGTCCAGGCTGTTGCCGTCCATGATGATGCGTTCGCCGATGCGCCGGATGTTCACGCCCGAGATGCCGTGCGTGATCTCGCGCAACTCGTCGGCGATGCGGTCCAGGTCGACCACGTTGACGCGCACCTTCAGTTTGCGCACGGTGCCGTTCTTGTCCCAGACATGCAGCGTGCTGTCGCCCGCGTCCTGCGCGGTGATGAGCATGTTGGCGCCGTCGAGCACGCGGGCCTCGATGATCTTTCCGTTGCCGATGGCCACGCGCGCCACGCCCGGCATCTTGACCAGCACCATCTGCCCGACGTAGAGCGTGAGCGTGTCGGGCAGCCGCTGCATCACCGTGGCGCGCGCCGCGATGCGCGCCAGCTCGCCCTCGGTGATGGAGGCCGGCGGCGGCGGCGCGGCCGCACGGATGCCGGGCGAGCGTTCGCCGCCGCCCGAACCCGTGGCGCCGGTGGCGCCCGGTGCGCCCGAGGGCTGCGCCGAGGGCGCGGGCGCCACGGTGCCCAGGGGCAACGAGGGTACTGCGGGCATGCCGGGGTACGGACCCTGGGCCTGGGCCTGGAAGACAAGACACAGCGCCGTCGCTGCCAGGGAGCATCGCTTGAGATTCATCGAACTTTTCTGGAAATCAATAAAACGGGCACGCCTAAAGGCGAAGAAGGCGAAGTGGGGCGGCGTTCGGGGCGATGGGGCTTCAGCGCGGCAAGGCGTCGCCCGTCGGCAGCATGGCGCCCAGCCCGGGCGCACCAGGTATGCCCCGGTTGCCCGAACCGCCGACGATGTATTCGACGCCGGGGCTCGCGGGCCGCGCAGGTCCGCTGGCGACCATCGGCCGCGCACGCTGCGGCCTGAAACCGGCCACGATGGCGTCGAGGTCGACGGCATCGACGCCGCTGGTCATGGTGGCGCGGTCGTCGGGGTTGCGCAGCGTGGCGATGATCTTGCCCAGGCGCTGGGCCAGGATGAGCTTCTGCGCGTCCTGCGGCTGGATGGCGACGGTGACGGTGGAGTAGCGCTGCTGCGCATAGGGGTCGGTGTCGGCCGAGACGTCGGCGCGCTTTCGCATCGAGGCGAACTGCTCCGAGGTGATCTGGCCGGTGGCGCGCACCTCGACGTCCTGCAGCAGCGGGATCACCACCGAGGGATCGTTGGCGGCGGTCTTCTCGACCACATACATGAAGTCGATGCGGTCGCCGGCGCGCAGCATGCCCGAGATGGAACTGATCTCGTCCACCGGAATGGTGATGGCGCGAACGCCCTGCTCGATCTCCTGCGCGAAGACCTTGCGCGGCGTGGAGAAGAACGACGCGAGCAGCGGCTTGCCGGCGGCCACCGGCACGGTGAGCTGGCGGCCCGCGAACTGCGCGAAGGTCTCGGGCGTGAGCGCGTCGTTGTGCACGTACTCGTTGGGCACCGAGCGCTTGGCCACCATGCCGGGCAGCACCGTGGTGCCGTCTCCCAGCGCCTGGCGCGCCACGACCACGTCGCGGCGCTGGCTGTCGGCGTCCTTCTCCAGGCTGGCCGCAATTTCGCGCTCGCTGGCCCGAAGGTAGTACCAGCCCAGGCCCGCGGCCAGCAGGCCGAGCATCAGGGCACCGATGAGAGGGGACAGCCGTTTGACGCTTTGCTTGAACTTCAGAAGTCCCGGAGATGATTTCATGCCTGGCTACAAAGGATAGGAAAGGGTGTACGAATAGGTCGCCCAGGCATCGCGGAAGGCCTTGATGAGCAGCGCGATCACCGAGCGGTCGGAGCCGGGGAAGGTGGCGAACAGCATCACAGCCAGGATGCCGGCGACGATCACGTATTCGGCGATGACCTGCCCGCGCTGGGCGCGGCGGGAAGAAGGAGAAGGACGGCGTTGGCGCGGGCGGTGACGGGGGTGCATGGCGCGCGCGCTCATTCCGGCGTGGTCTGGCTGGCGACGATGAAGTAGGCGTCGTCGCGCCGGGTGATGGTCACGACCATCTCCTCGCTGTTGCGACGGAACACCAGCGCCGAGCGCAGGCCGCCCTCGACGGTGCGGTCCTGCAGCAGCGACCAGCCCAGGCGGACCATCTGTTCGCGCAGGTAGAGCGCATTGGTCTCCACGCTCACGCCGTTGGTGACGACGATGGTGCGGTTGCGCTGGCCCTCGTCGAAGGAGAGCGTGTCCGACACCACCTGCGAGCCGGCAGGGCGCGGAAAGCCCTTGCCGATGCGCTCGGCGCGCTCCTGCATGGCCTGCTCGCTCCCGGCCTTGTCGTAGACCACCGCGGCCACCAGCCGGCCCACCGTGCCCGACGGGCCCGCGCGCAGCTGCACCGTGACCTGGTACTCGCCGAAGCGCGCGCCGAGCACGCGCAGGGGGCCGACGGTGCTCACGCCGTAGCCCATCTTGTCGGCCAGCCATTTCTCGTAGTAGCGCGACACGGCCGCCACCGGTTCCGTCGACTCGATGCCGCGGATCTGCATGGGCACGGTGTTCTGCTCGAGGTACTCGGCGATCCAGAACACCTTGGCACCCGAGGGCCACGGAATGGCGGGCCAGTCGCGCTGCGGCGGTGCCGCGGCGGCCGCGCCGCACAGGCACAGCCAGGCGGCGGCGAACATCCATCGCAGGAGCGTTGCGGGCAGGCTCATCAGGGCAGCGTGTTGACCACGGGCGTCGGCGGAAAGGCGCGGTAGTAGCGGAAATGGTCCTTCACGCTGGCGCCGTTGCCCGTGCCGTCGCCGCCGGTCTCGCCGGTCGCGCCGGCCGGAATGCGCTCGAAGCGGTCCAGCGGCGTCTTCTCGAGTGCATCGCCCGGCGTGAAGCCCATGGTGAGGTTGTTCATGTCGAAGGCGGGATAGACCTGTTTGATCTGGTAGGCCGTCTGGTGCATGCCGCCGCGCAGCTGCTGGTAGAAGACGCTGTCGAGCAGCTTCATGGGCACCAGGCCGTCGATCTTGCTTTCCTCGCGGTTGGTGCCGCCGGCATTCCAGGCTTCGGTGAGCATGGTGACCTGCTCGCTCATGTCCAGCGCCGGCACCAGGTCGAACTTGGTGTTGGTCTGGCTCACCTTCACTTCGTGGCGCATGTAGCCGCTGTTCACGAACTGGAACTTGCTCAGCGAGCCCGTGATCACGTTGGAGCCCAGCGCGGCCTGCGCCTCCCGGATGCCGTTGAACACCACGTCGCTTGCATTCAGCAGCGACGGCATGGGCGCGGCCGTGCTCGATGCGGTGACGGCCGTGGTGCGGTAGTCGATGGGCGGCGCCAGCGGCTCGAACTCGGCGATGTTCGCCGCATGGATGGCAATGCCCGGCTCGGTGCGGTCGCGAAAGATATGGCGGCGCAGGTCGCGCGTGACTTCGGCATCGGTCTTCTTGATGGCGCCCGATGCGCCCTTGGCTTCCTCGGCCGTGATGCCCTGCGCTTCGGGCATCCACACGGTGCGCTGCCAGGCCACCAGCCTGGCGGCGGCCACGGTCTGCATGCGCTTGGTGCCGTACTCGGCAATCGCCGGAATTGCCGCCAGCGTGACGGCCGCGAAGCTCACGATGAGCAGGGTCTCGACCATGGCGTGACCGGCGACGGCGGCAGCGCCTGCACGCGCCAGGCGTAGTGGCATGCGTCGATGCTGGCGGGTCATGCGCGGGCGTCCTTCATCAGTTGCCGTTGTCTTCGTCGGGCGAGCCGCTGACGGCCGCGCCGCCCATGGCGATGGCGCGTGCCCACAGCGAGGGCTCCACGTTGTGCACATGCCAGTAGGGGCTGAACAGGCTGCGGTGCTCGATGTAGCCGCCGGCGAAGCCCACGTTGTACTTGCCGATCGACGCCGGATCGGACACCGCGTTGTCCCGGCGCGCCCAGCGGTCCTGCGGCCGCCGGAAGTAGATCTGCGAGGTCGACACCGCCTTGATCTCGCGGCCCTGGAAGTTGTCGCGCAGGCCCGCCTTGCCGTCCGCCGCGGAGTTGCCGAAGCCGGCGACCTCGCCCGTGCGCACCTTGTCGCCGCCCTTTCGCACCACGAGCGTGAACGCCGGGCCCTTGTCGGTGTTCTTGCCCCACTTGAGCGGGTTGGCGCCCTTGAAGCCGTTTTCGGCGAGCCAGTTGTCGGACTCGTTGGCCACCATCGGCGGATGGTCCTTGATGTCGACGAAGCGGGGCATGGCCCAGTTCTTCGTGAAGCTGGTGCCGATGTCGGTGCGCGGGCTGTAGTGCAGCTTGGCGTTGAACACCAGCACCGGCCAGGTGCCCGGCAGGATGCCGCCGTCCTTGTCGCGCGACGCGTTGTCGAAGGAGTCGCGCTCCATGTAGGCGGTGTCGCCCACCTCGCGGTTCAGGCCGCCGTAGGTGCGGCCTTCGCGGCTGTAGGTGCGCAGGGTCAGTCGCTGGCCTTCCCAGCTGCTCCTGTAGTTGGGGCCGCCCGCGGCGGCGGCGCCGGCGCCCAGGCCGAAGCGGCCGCGAAACGCGTCGCTGAGGCCGAAGATGTCGGTGTAGAGCACGCCCAGGGGCAGCTTGATCTCGATCGAATCGGCCGACTGCCAGCGGATGCGGCCGGTCTCGTCGCCGGGGAGGCCTTCGGTGGCGACGATCTCGGTGCCGCCCTTCCACTCGAGCAGCCCGCCCATCATGTCGCCGGTGATGTCGGCCAGGCCCGGCGGCGCGGTCGGGCTGCCGGAAATCATGCCCTGCATGGCACCCGACAGGCCCGTGGCGATCCAGTTGCCGATGTCGGGCAGGAAGCGGCGGTTCTTGGTCCAGTCGTCGCGCGTGGCCTGCGCGGCATGCGCGAAGCGCAGCACCTCGTTGAATTCGTCGTCGTTGAACGTGACGCTGCCCGACTGGTGATAGCTCTTGAGATAGAGCCCCACGTCGGCCACGAACTTGGTGACGAAGATGGCGGTTTCCGCCGGCGGCACCGACGCGTCGGGGTCGTTGGCGTTGAGTACGTCCTTCACGAGCTGGGGCAGCTGCGCCGTGGTGCCCACGAGCATGGCAGCCTGGCTGGCGGAGATGCCCTGGTTGAGCACGCGCAGCAGGTCGACCCCGATCTGCAGCGGCTTGGCCGAGGGCTCGACGAAGCTGGCGATGCGGTCGGCCGTGCGCTGCAGTCGCTGCGCGCGCAGGAAGTTGTTGAACCACGCCAGCAGGAAGATCGGGCCCACCACCGGCAGGCGGGCCTTCTCCAGATTGCGCGCGCCCTTCAGGCCCTCGGCGACCACCAGGCCCTCCTGGATGTTGGCCGCGCTGGTGATGAGCATGGCCACCGAGGTCTGCACGCTCGCCAGCGTGGCGATGCCCGCCTCGTTGGCGGCCATCGCGCGGTTGGTGTAGGCCAGGTAGTTGAGGCTGCGCGCCGTGAGCACGCTGGCGCTGTAGGTGGTTGCGTCGGCCGTGTTCTGCAGCTTCATCTTCTCGCGCGTGGAGGTGGCGGTGTTGTAGACCACCAGCACGCTCAGGAAGATGATCGGCAGCATCGCCACCAGGTACACGATCGCCTGGCCCGACTGGCGCCGGCGCGTGGGCGCGTGGGCGGGTGCCAGGGGGAGCGAAGCGCTACCTGGGGGCATCACGCGATGTCGGTCAGGCCGTGATGTGTGGCGCGCTGCTTATTTCGCGCCGTCCGCCCCGCCCTTGGTGTAGGTGCTCATGTTCATGTTGACCTGGGCATTGGTGGAAGCCTTGCCGGCGGCGGTCTGTGCGTTGGTGACTTCCGCGGAGCCCGTCTTGCCGCCCACTTCCTGCGCCATGCCGGCGACCTGGTTGCGCATGGTCTGGCCGAAGAAGCTGAACACCGCAATGGCGGCAATGGCGATCAGGCCGAGGATCACGAGGTACTCGGTCATGCCTTGGCCGCGGATCTTGATGTGCGAGGCGATACGGCGGCTCAGCGAGGTCAGACGAAGTGTTTGCATGAGAGAGTTTCCTGAAAGGTGGCTGAAAGGACAGCCGGATCGTAGGGACGCTCTCGCACTGCGTTCGATACACTTTTTGCGATTGCCGATACGAAATAACTTTCGCGAAACAGTTTGCAACTGGGCGTAAGAAATTCGCGGTCTTTAGTTCGCGGAACTCGTTGCACCCTCCAATCGCAGCTGGCTCTGCCTGCGAAATTCCGTGGGCGTCACGCCCTTGATTTCGAGAAACTGCCGATTGAAGTTCGACACGTTGTTGAACCCCACGTCGTAGCAGATCGAGGTGACGTAGCGGTCGCTGTGCATGAGCAGCAGGCATGCCTTGTTCACCCGCACCTGGTTCACGTAGCTCAGGAAGCTGTGGCCCGTGGCACGCCGGAACAGCCTGCCGAAGCGCCCCGCGTTCATGCCGAGCTCCGCGGCGATGTCGGCCGCGCTCACGTCCTTGGCGGGTTCGCTCGCGATGCGCGTCACGATGTCGTTGATGGCTTCCAGCGGGTTCTCCCCGTCGGTCTGCATGCCCGACAGCAGGCGGTAGTCGGTGCATTGCGCCATGTCGGCCAGGAAGTCGCAGAACAGGCTGAAGCGCTTCAGGCCGCGCGCGTCCTTCACCCGGTGCCAGTGCTGTTCCGCGCACGCGGCCATGCCGAAGAACTCGATGCCGTAGCGCGCGCGCTGGAGCATGCGCACGGCTTCCTGCAGCTCGGGAATGCGCTCGGCGGCTTCGAAGATCGGGTCGTGCAGGAACTGGATGACCAGGTCGCGCTGCGCCACGCCCTCGGCGGGCGCGTCCAGCGAGATCCAGTTGTGCGGCAGCTTGGGGCCGCACAGCACGAGGTGCCCGGGGTCGAAGGATCCGATCCAGTCGCCCACGAAGGCCTGGCCCGACGTTGCCACGATCAGGTGCAGCTCGTACTCCTCGTGGCAGTGCCAGCGCGCCAGCGGCGTGGGAAAGCCGTGCTCGAGACAGCGCACCAGCCCTACCTCTTCCGAGGGTTCGTAGCCCAGTTCGGTGGAACGGGCGAGCTCGACTTCGAGCTCGGGCAACAGTTGGCGCGGCGATCGCTGGTGTGAACTCGGCATGACTTTTCTTGAAGGACGGAAGGCATTTGCAGCGCTCGGATGCACGGCGCGAAAGCGCTGCAAACGGTCGCGGTCTTCGAAGTCGGCATGGCCCGCTTCACACGGGCCCGCAAGAGGTGTGCGTCAACCACTTCGGCGCGCCGGACGATAGTGGCGGGGCCATGCAATTGCCAGACCCTATGCGATCGACGGCAGAAGATATGCGCGCATGGCAAGCGCGTCCTGCAGGCGGCATGCACACCTGCCGGCGTTGTCTAGACAGCTGGGGCAACGGCAACTCCCTCTGTGATTTGCCGCTCAGTAGACGTGCGGGCCGTGGTTGTCTAGAAGCCGTTGCGATGCCGTCGCAAAGTCAGTTTTTTTCGCTCGTCCACGAAGGTTCAGGCCGCTGCCAGCACCGCCCGCACCTCCACGCCGTGCGCAGCCAAACGTTTGCGCAGCGCGAGCACCGCCTGGTCCTTGCTGATCAGCCGCGCACGCTGCGCGACCGCGAGATCGATGAACACCTGGTCGTCGGGGTCCTTGCACACGCACGGTGCACGCGGCGGCGTGTCGGCCACCAGATGCACGCGTGCGTCGAAGGCTTCGAGCACGCTGGCCGCAGCCATCTGCCGCTGCGCGAGGCGCTTCACGATGAGCGGGTAGCCGAGCACCCGCGCGAGTTCGCCGCGCATCGGCGCGGTGGCGAGCCAGCGCAGTGCGCCGGCCGCGAGCGCGGCGCGCAGGGGCACGCAGTCGGGGTTGTCGAACACCAGCAGGTCGAGCGCGATGTTGGTGTCGATGACGACGGGGGCGGGTTCTGTCAACGTCATGGAATGTGGGGGGAATACTCCCGATGTTGCACCATCGGGAGGTCGCGTCAGGCTGGTGTCGGTTCGCGGGCGGACAATGCCTGCGGCCGTACCCTCCCGCCTTCCAGCCTCTTATTTCTTCTTTCATGAAACGACTTCCGCTACTCTGCCTCGCCCTGCTCGCCTGCGCGGGTGCCCGGGCCGAGTGGCTGACCCTGGTGGGTTCGCCGGGCGACGCAGGCAACAGCTATGTGCAGGTCGATCCGACCAGCGTCGAAGTCGACGGCGCGCACCGCACCGTCAGGTTGCGCCTGAGCCTGGCGCAGGACCGCACCACGCGCGACGGCATCGTGTTCCGGTCGTTCGACGCCAGGGTCGACGTCGACTGCGCGGCGCGCAACGCGCGCTATGTGAGCGCTACCTACTTCGGGCAGCCGAACTTCGTGGGCGAGCCCATCGCGGTGCGGCACTTCGCCGACGACGACGTGCGCCCCATGACGCTGGGCAACGCGCCGCGCGACCTGGCGGGACGCACCGTCAACGCGGCCTGCAGCGTGCGGCCAAGGGAGCCGAAAGCGCCGCCGGCGGCCGAGGGCGAGCTACTTCCGCGCTGAGCCGGCCACCATGTCGAAGCGGAACAGCCTGCATTCGATGGGGCCGTTCCACATCGGCACGCGGCGCGACTCCTTCAGGCGCATCTGCCTGGGCAGCTTCAGGTCGGGCGTGAGCACCCAGGCGGTCCAGCCGGCGTAGTTCTTCTTCCAGTGGGTGGCGAGCTGCGGAAAAAACTCTCCGCCGTCGCCTTCTTCTCCGCCCGCACCCTGCGCGGTCTGCGCGGTCTGCGCCGATTCGCGCGCACCGGAGCGGCCCGGCCCGGCCACGCCGCCCACCTCGATGCGCTCGCCGTACGGCGGGTTGAGCATGATCACGCCGGCCTCGACCGGCGGCATGCGCTGCAGCGCGTCGCCGCCGCGGAACTCGATGGCCTGCGCCACGCCGGCGCGCTCGGCATTGCGTTCGGCGAAATCGACCATGCGGTGCGACACGTCGGAGCCGAAGATCGCCACGCTGCCCTCGCGCACCTTCGCGTCGGCTTCCTGCTTGATGGCCGTCCACACGTGCGGCTGGAACGGCAGCAGCTTCTCGAAGCCGAAGCGCCGCAGCGAACCCGCGGCGATGCCGCGCGCGATCTGCGCCGCCTCGATGGCGATGGTGCCGCTGCCGCAGCACGGGTCGTACAGCGGCTGGGCCGACACGTCGCCGGTTTCGGGGTTCCACCAGCCGCTGGCGGCCAGCATGGCGGCGGCCAGGGTTTCCTTCAGCGGCGCGTCGCCCTTGTCCTGGCGCCAGCCGCGCTTGAACAGCGGCTCGCCCGAGGTGTCGATGTAGAGCGTGCAGGTCTCGGTGGTCAGGTGGGCGAAGACGCGGCAGTCGGGCCACTGCGTCTCGATGCTGGGGCGCACGCCGTTGGCCTTGGCGCGGAAGCGGTCGGCAATGGCGTCCTTGATGCGCAGGGTGGCGAAGTTCAGGCTCTGCAGCGGGCTGTGCTGCGCGGTGGTCTCGATCTTGAAGGTCTGCTTGGGCGTGAACCAGATCTCCCAGGCCACGCCGTTGGCGATGGCGTACAGGTCGTTCTCGTTGCGGTAGGGCGCATGGGCCAGTTCGACCAGCACGCGCTGCGAAAGCCGGCTGTGCAGGTTGAGCTTCAGGGCGTCGCGCCAGTCGGCGCGCACGCGCACGCCGCCGCGCAGCGTGAGCAGGTCCTGCCCGGCGCGGCCGGTCAGGGCATGGACCTCCTGGGCGAGGAATTCCTCGACGCCGGCGGCGCAAGGCAGGAATAAGGAGAGATCGTTCACGGGAAATTTCGCTATCGGGAAGCCCGACTCGGGGGCTCCATTGTCGCCGCGTCACAGTCCTTCTCTATATAGTCAATTCGCCGATGACCCCCACGCCCACCCCCGCACCCATGACCGAACCCGCCGGCGGCAGCGACCGCTTCGAGATCCAGTGCGAGGTGCTGCGGCTGTCCATCCGCCCCATCGGGCCGGTGCTGCTGGTGCAGTACCTGTTGAACTGCGGCGTGGCGGCGCTGTTCGCCTGGCAGTACTCGCTGCCGCGCGCGCTGGTCTGGATCGCGCTGATCACCGCCGTCACGGCCATGCGCGGCTTCTTCCCGCAGCGCCTGCCGCAGCCCTTCACGGCGCGCAGCCTGCGCGAGGCGCAGCGCACGCACACGCTGCGCACGGCCGTCTGGGAGCTGGCGCACGGGCTGGCCGGGCTGCTGCTGTTCAACCCCGAGCGTGCCGACCTGCAACTGCTGCTGGGCCTGATCCTGATGGGCATGACGCTGTCGTCGGCCTTCTCGGTGTCGTTCTACACGCCGGCCACCCAGCTGGCGATCACGCTGCTGCTGGCGCCGATCATCGTCACCGGCCTCTGGCTGGGGGCGCCGGTGATGATGGCGGTGTCGGCCATCGGCTGCGGGCTGATCGCGATGATGTGGAAGCTGGTGGCCGAGCGGTCGCGCCAGCTCGAGGAAAACATCGGCCTGCGGCTCAACGAACGCACCTTGCGCGAACAGGCCCTGGCCGGCCTGCGCGCCTCCGAGCAGGCGCAGGCCGAGCGGCTGCGCTTCTTCTCGGCCGCCAACCACGACCTGCGCCAGCCGGTGATGGCCATCGGGCTGCAGGCAGAGGTGCTGCGCCAGCAACTGGATGGCGGCGCCGACTTGCAGGCGGTGCAGCACACCGTGGGCTCGCTGGCGCGCGCGCAGCAGGCGCTCGAGGGGCTGACCAACCAGCTGCTGGAAATCGGCCGCATCGAGGCGGCGGTCGATCCGCTGCGGCCGGCGGCGGTGGCGCTGGCGCCGCTGCTGCACGAACTGGCGCGACAGGCCGGCGACGCCCGCGTGCGGGTGCGCTGCCCGGCCGGTGCCGTGGCCTTCACCGACGCCGTGTCGCTGCGCCGCGTGCTGGCCAACCTGGTCGACAACGCCGTCAAGTTCACGCCGCGCGGGCGGGTGCTGCTGGCGGTGCGCGCGCGCCGGCGCGGACACGCCCTGGCCTGGCGCGTGGAAGTGCGCGACAGCGGCATCGGCATTGCCGCGGACGCGCAGGCGCGCGTGTTCGAGGACTTCGAGCAGATCGGCAACGTGGAGCGCAACCTGCAGCGCGGCCACGGGCTCGGCCTGGCCATCGTGCGGCGGCTGGCGGCGCAGCTGGGCATCGAGGTGTCGCTGCGCTCGGCGCCGGGGCGGGGGTCGGTGTTCAGCTTCGAGCTGCCGGCCGCGTCGCAGGGCGCGGTGGTGCCCGCGCACGCCGCCTGCACGCCGCCCACCGCCGGCGCCCCGTCTGCGCGCACGCTGCGCCCGGGGCTGGCGGTGCTGGTGGTGGAAGACAACACCGTGGTGGCCGACAGCCTGTGCGCGCTGCTGCGGCAATGGCAGGTCGAGCCGCGCGTGTACGCCAGCGCGGCGGAGGCGCTGGCGCTGGCCGACCTGCGCGCGCTCGACGCGGCGCTGTGCGACATCCGCCTGCCGGGCTCGCTCGACGGCATTGCGCTGGCGCAGGCGCTGCAGGAACAGAAGCCCTCGCTGGCCATCGCGCTGATTTCGGCGGACATCAACGAAGGCACGCAACGGCTCGCCACCGAGCGCGGCTGGCATGCGCTGCGCAAGCCGGTGCAGCCCGACGACCTGCACGGGGTGCTGCTGAGGGCACAGCAGCAGGGCTGAAGGCGCGCGGCCCGGCTGGCACGGGCCGTGCAGTGCAGCTGTCACTGCTTCCGATATATGCTTCGCGCACAGGCCGCCGGTCCTGCTTCCGATGTCCGCCGACACCCCCTCCCTTTCCCTTCCCGCCGAGGCCCGCCACCTGCGCTACGACGGGTTCGCCATCGCGCTGCACTGGTTGCTCGCGGCCCTGATCGTCGGCTCGCTCGGCGTGGGGCTCTACATGACGGGCCTGCCGTTCTCGCCGCTGCGCCTGAAGGTGTACAGCTGGCACAAGTGGGCGGGCGTCACGATCCTGGCGCTGTCGGCCGTGCGGCTGCTGTGGCGCATCGGGCACCGGCCCCCCGCGCTGCCGGCGGGCATGTCGCGCCTTCAACTGGCGAGCTACCGCGTGAGCCACACGCTGATGTACCTGCTGTTCTTCGCGGTGCCGCTCTCGGGCTGGGCCTACAGCTCGGCCATGGGCATGCCGGTCGGGTGGTTCGGCGTGCTGGCGCTGCCCGACTTCGTGCCGGTCGACCGGGTCTTCGCCGAGGCGGCGCTGCAGCCGCTGCACAAGTACAGCGCCTTCACGCTGGCGGGCGTCACGCTGCTGCACGTGGCGGCGGTGCTCAAGCACCACTGGATCGACCGCGACGGTCTCATGAAACGCATGTGGCCCGCACCACGCAAGGAATCTGCTCGATGACGCGCCTTTTCTACCGCCTGCTGCCCTGCGCGGCACTGGCTTTCGCGGCGGCCATGCCCGCGCTCGCTGTTGCCGAGCCCACGGCCACCAAGCTGGCGGCCGACAAGAGCCAGATCGTCTTCGTCACCAAACAGATGGGCGTGCCGGTGGAAGGCACCTTCAAGAAGTTCGACGCCCAGGTGGCCTTCGACCCGAAGAAGCCAGAAGGCGGCACCGTGGCACTGCAGATCGACACGGGCAGCGCCGGCTTCGGCATTCCCATGAGCGACGCCGAGCTGCCCAAGGCGCCCTGGTTCGACGCCGCGCACTTCCCGCAGGCGAGCTTCCAGTCGAGCGCCATCAAGGCGCTGGGCGACGGCAGGTTCGAGATGGCGGGCAAGCTCACCCTCAAAGGCACGGCCAGGGCCGTGACGGTGCCGGTCAGCATCACGGCGGCTGGCGGCTTCGCGGTGGCCACCGGAAGCTTTACGATCCAGCGGCTCGACTTCAAGGTGGGCGACGGCGAATGGACCGACACCTCGATGGTCGGCAACGAAGTGCAGGTGCGCTTCAAGTTCACGCTCGCAGGCCTCGGGCCGCTTTGAGACCCGGAACCGCCGCACCGCCTCTCCTACCCGCCATGCCTCACACACCTCACGCCATGATGAAGAAGCTCATCCTCGCCTCGGCGCTCTCGGCCTGCGCCCTCGCCGGCACCCCCGCCGCGGCCCAGGACTACACGGCACTGCCCGTGGCCGCCAAGCCCGCGGGCGGACCGGTGAAAAACGCCAGCTACGTGGTCGACCCGACCCACACCTTCGTGATGTACGAAATGGGCCACTACGGCACCACCACCAACCGGGGGCGCTTCAGCACCAAGGACGGCACGGTGAAGATCGACGGCACGGGCACCAGCGGCGCGGTCGACATCACGATGGACATCAGCTCCATCAACACGGGCGTCGACCTGCTCAACCGTCACGTGCAGAGCAAGGATTTCTTCAATGTGGCGGAGTTTCCGACTGCGCGCTTCGTGGCCGATCGCATCGACTTCAGCGGCGACAAGGTGGCCGACGTGCCCGGCACGCTCACCCTGATGGGCCAGACCCGGCCGGTGACGCTGAAGGCCGCGCGTTTCAACTGCTACCTGAGCCCGCTCATCAACCGCCAGGTCTGCGGCGGCGACTTCGAGACGACCGTGGAGCGCAGCGACTGGGGAATGACCTGGGGGCTGAACTTCGGCTTCGAGAACAAAGTGAAACTGCTGGTGCAGGTCGAAGCCGTCAACATCCAGCCCTAGGCGCCGGGGTGATGAAGGCCGGCCAGGCGCTTGCGCTCGTCGTCCTTGGAGGCCTTGAGCCAGTTGCGGGAGGCCACGAACGCACGCGGCAGGTTCAGCAGCACCAGCATCCAGGCACCGGTGACCACCGTCATGAACGCCCCGAACAGCAGCTGCTCGGCCAGCGGGGCGTCGCTCCAGTAGAAGAAACTCAGCAAAAACGACAGCACCACAGCCCAGACGGCCAGAAGGATGAGGTTTTTCATTTTTTGCATCGCAGTAACTCCGGTGCAGAAAATGTAAACCAAAAGTTACCCTAGTACTACTTAAAGTTTAGTTTTCAAACCCCCGATCAGCGTGCACTAATGCACGCTGATCGCGCATTTGATCTCCACGCCACGCCTTTCAGTCCATGAATACCACCCTTTCCCTGCTCGGCATTGCCGGCGCCATGGCCGTCGGCGCGATGAGTCCCGGTCCCAGTTTCGTGATGGTCGCCCGCACGGCGGTGGCTTCCAGGCGCGACGGGCTGGCAGCCGCGCTGGGCATGGGCGCGGGCGGACTGGTCTTCGCCATCGCCGCGCTGGCCGGCCTGCAGGCGGCGTTCCTGGCGGTGCCGGGCCTGTACCTCGCCATCAAGGGCTTCGGCGGCGCCTACCTGGTGTACCTGGGCGTGCGCATCTGGCGCGGCGCGCGGCAGCCGCTGGCCATGGCGGCGGTGCCCCCGGGGGGTACCTCGCCAGGCGCGCAGGGTAGTGGCGCACACCCCTTGCGCACCTTCCTTGTCGGCCTGGCCACCCAGGTCAGCAACCCGAAGACGGCGGTGGTCTACGCCAGCATCTTCGCGGCCTTCCTGCCGCGCGACGTGCCGCTGGTGCTGGCGCTGTCCGTGCCGGTGGTCATCTTCTGCATCGAGACCGGGTGGTACACCGTCGTCGCGCTGGCCCTTTCTTCAGCGGCGCCGCGCTCGGCCTACCTGCGCTACAAGGCCTGGATCGACCGCGCCGCGGGCGGCGTGATGGGACTGCTGGGCCTGCGGCTGGTGTGGTCGGCCGTCAGCGGCAAGTGACGGGCGGCAAGCGCACCGCTAGAGCAGGCTTTCGGGCGTCAGCGGCGCCAAAATCTCGAGCATCGTGCGGTCCCACAAGCCCGAGTCAGGCTCCTCGGTCAGCACGGTGAGCTTGCCGGCGTCGTCGCTGGTCCACTCGATGCGCGACTCGTTGCTGCCCTCGGCAAAGCGCAGCCGGTAGGCGCCCTGCTGCTTGAGCACGTCGAGCAGCTTGAGCATCTGCTGCGCCATTTCGGGGCTGTGGATGATCAGCCCGATCTCGGTGTTGGCCGACTCGGAGCGCGGGTCGAAATTCATCGAGCCGACGAACAGCGTGCGCCGGTCGATCACCGCCGACTTGGCATGCAGCCGCCCCACCGAGGTGCCGAACAGCCCGAGCCGCACGCTGCGCCGGGTGCGGCTGGAACTCAGCTCGTACAGGTCGGCGCCCAGCTTGAGCATGTCGGGCCGGTAGCGGCGGTAGGCGGTGTGCACCAGCGGCTCGTCGGTGGCGGCCAGCGAGTTGGTGACCACGCTGATCTTCACGTTGCGCCGGCGAATCTCGCGCATCACCTCCAGCCCGGTGGCGCCGGGAATCAGGTACGGTGAGACGATGGTCACCTCGGAGCGCGCACGGCGCATCTGCTCGACCACGTTGTAGCGCACGCTGTCGACGTCCAGCAGCGGCACGCCGCCGTAGGAAGCCGTCTTGCCGATCACGCGGTCGGGCGAATCGGCGTAGGCCTCGGCCAGGGTCCAGATCAGGTTGAGCTTGCCGGTGTTCAGGTCGTCCGCCATCGGGCTGTAGCCGAGCAGGTCGTTGGGCGCGGGGGGCGGCGGGGGTGGCGTGGTGTCGGGGCCGGTGGCGGCCTCGAAGCGGGGCTGCAGTTCGTCGCGCGGCACATCGGTGCGCACCACGGAGCCGATGGGCCGCACGTAGACGCTGTTCCAGTACTGGTCGAACAGGCTGCCCAGCCGCGGTATGAGCGCGCCGGTCACGAAGGTGTCGAGGTCGAGGAAGTTCTCGCCCGCGGTGCGCCGGAAGTACTGGTTGCCGATGTTGCGCCCGCCCGCCACCGCCATCGCGCCGTCGGCGATGAACAGCTTGTTGTGCATGCGGCGGTTCACGCGGCTGAAGTCGAACAGCGAGGCGGTAAAGCGCTTCAGGATGCTGCCGCGCCCGGCCGGGAACGGGTTGAACAGGCGCAGCTCGACGTTGGGCGTGGCGGCAAAGGCCAGCAGCAGCTCGTCCTCGCCCGAGGTGTAGAGGTCGTCCATCAGCAGGCGCACCCGCACACCGCGCAGCGCGGCGTCGCGCAGGGTGCGCAACAGGTAGCGGCCGGTCTCGTCGTTCTCGATCTGGTAGTACTGCACGTCGAGCGTGCGCTGGGCGCGGCGCGCCAGCTGGATGCGGGTATCGAAGGCGAAGTCGCCGCCGGGCATGAGCCGAAAGCCGCTCAGGTCAGGGTCGGGCTGGGCCGCCAGCGCGATCTTGCCCAGGGCGGTATCGGCCGACACGGCCATGGCCTTGACGGCGGGGCGCGGCGCCTCGTCGGGCAAGGTGGCGCAGCCGGCGAACAGCAGCACGGCCACCAAGGCGAAGAACCCGAGCCCCCGGCGCGACATCGGATGCTGGCGGCCAGGGCTCATGGTCGGCTTGCTACAGCGCCTTGCGCAGGTTGGCGGGCGCGATGCGCAGCGCCTCGCGGTACTTGGCCACGGTGCGGCGCGCGCACTCGATGCCCTGCTCTTTCAGCATCTCGGAAATCTGGCTGTCCGACAGCGGCTTCTTGATGCTTTCCGAGCTGACGAACTGCTTGATGAGCGCGCGCACCGCGGTGCTCGACGCATTGCCGCCGGTCTCGGTGCCCAGCGCCGAGCCGAAGAAGTACTTGAGCTCGACCGTGCCGAACGGCGTGGACATGTACTTGGCCGTGGTCACGCGCGAGATGGTCGACTCGTGCAGGCCCAGCTCGTCGGCAATCTCGCGCAGCACCAGCGGGCGCATCGCGAGCTCGCCGTGCACGAAGTAGCTCTTCTGCCGCTCGACGATGGCGTTGCTCACGCGCAGGATGGTGTCGAAGCGCTGCTGGATGTTCTTGATGAACCAGCGCGCCTCCTGCAGCCGCTGCGACAGCGCCTGGCTGCCCTCGCCCTTGTGCGCCTTGAGAGCGCCCGCGTAGATGTCGTGCACGCGCAGGCGCGGCATGACCTCCGGATTCAGCATGACGCGGAACTTGATGTTGGTGCCGCGGCCGGTCTTGGTGACGATCACGTCCGGCACCACGATGTTGCGCTCCACGTCCACGAAGCGCCGGCCCGGCTTGGGCTCCAGCCGCGCGATGATCTGCAGCGCCAGGCGCACCAACTCTTCGCTGGTGCGGGTGAGCGTGGCCAGGCGCTTGAAGTCGCGACGCGCCAAGAGTTCCATCGACTGCTTGCACACGGCCATGGCGGTCTTGCGGACCAGCTGTTCCTGCTCGGTCTCGTCCTGGCGGGCCAGCGCGCGCAGCTGGATGCCCAGGCATTCGCCCAGGTCGCGCGCGCCCACGCCCACGGGCTCCAGGCTCTGCAGCAGGCCGAGCGCCACCTGGAAGTGGTGCACGAGGTCGTCGAACTGGTCGTTGTCGTCGCCGGCCAGGCCCGAGGCCAGCGCGGGCAGCGAGTCTTCGAGGTAGCCGTCGTCGTTGAGCGACTCGATCAGGAAGCGCAGCGCGGCGCTGTCGTTCTCGTTCAGGCGCAGGCTCAGCGCCTGGCGGTGCAGGAACGACTGCAGCGACTCCTGGCTGCGCGCGAGCTCGGTGGCGTCGGCGCGCTCGTCGTCGCCCAGATTGTTCTGGCGCGCGGGGGCGTCGCTGCCCCACTCGCTGTCGTCGGGCGCGGCCATGTCGACGGTGCCGTCGCCTTCCCAGTCGGGCTCGCGCTCGGTGATTTCCGTGGCCGGGCCGTCGGAGTCGGCGGTGCTGGTCGTCGTCTCGGTGGAAGAAGGAGAGGTGCTGGCCGCCGGCGGCGCGAAGTCGCTTTCACCTTCGATGCCGTCGCCTCCATCGCCGCCGCCGTCATCGCGCGGGACCGGCGCATCGGCCGCGTCGAGCCCGAATTCCTCGCGCGCCGCCTCTTCCGCGGTGCGTTCGAGGAACGGGTTCTCGTCCAGCATCTGCTCGACCTCCTGGCTCAGTTCGAGCGTGGAGAGCTGCAGCAGCCGGATCGACTGTTGCAGCTGCGGCGTCAATGCCAGGTGCTGCGAGACGCGAAGGGACAGCCCTTGCTTCATGGAGAGCCCACCCGCCCTTACATCCGGAAGTGCTCGCCAAGGTAGACGCGTCGTACCTCGGCGTTGTCGACGATCTCCGAAGGCGTGCCTTGTGCCAGCACATGCCCGTCGCTGATGATGAACGCGTGGTCGCAGATGCCCAGCGTCTCACGCACGTTGTGGTCGGTGATGAGCACGCCGATGCCGCGTTCCTTCAGGAAACTGATGATCCGCTGGATCTCGATCACCGCGATCGGGTCGATGCCGGCGAAGGGCTCGTCCAGCAGGATGAAGCGCGGCTGCGTGGCCAGCGCGCGTGCAATCTCCACGCGGCGGCGCTCGCCGCCCGACAGCGCCAGCGCGGGCGAATCGCGCAGGTGATCGACCCGCAGGTCGGACAACAGTTCGGACAGGCGCTCCTCGATGTGCTGCCTGGACAGCGGCGCCATCTTGCCGTTGGCGTCGGGCTCGCTCTGCAGCTCCAGCACGGCGCGCACGTTTTCCTCGACCGTGAGCTTGCGGAAGATCGAGGCTTCCTGCGGCAGGTAGCTCAGGCCCATGCGGGCGCGCCGGTGGATCGGCATGTGCGCGATGGGCTCGCCGTCGATGGTGATCTGGCCCGCGTCGGCACGCACCAGCCCCACGATCATGTAGAACGACGTGGTCTTGCCCGCGCCGTTGGGCCCGAGCAGCCCAACCACTTCGCCCTTCTGCACGTCGAGCGAGACGTCCTTCACCACCGTGCGGCTGCCATAGCTCTTCTTCAGGCCGCGCGCCACCAGGCGGCTGCCCGGCGCGCCGTTGGCGTCGTGCGTTCCAGCGGTTTCGATCACTTGCGGGTTTCTCCGTCGTCGAGCGTGGTGCTCTGGCGCAGGCCCTTGCCGGGCGCCGGGGTGGGTGCCGGCGGCGCAGCCTTCGCGCCCGCCGGGGCCGAGGCACCGGCGGCCGGCGCGGCCGCGGCCTTGGGTGTCAGGATGGTCCTCACGCGCCCGCCCGGGGTGGACGCGTTGACGGCGGTGTTCGCCGGCACGGTGGAACCGTTGACGGTGTAGGTGTCGTTGCTCTGGTCGTAGACGATCAGCGCGCCCTGGCTCTCGTCGTTCGGCGTGGCGCCCAGCAGGCGGCGCATGACGGCGTTGCGGATGAACTTGACGTTGTCGGCGCGGCTGTCGTACTCGATGACTTCGGACTCGCCCTCGATCCATTCGTCGGGCGCGTTGCGCTTCTGCTTGTAGTAGGCGCGCTTGCCGGGCGCCGCCGTGACCACGCCGTACTGGTAGCCCTCGGCGTCCTGGCGCACGTCCATGCGCGCGCCGCGGATGATGATCGTGCCCTTCGTGACCAGCACGTTGCCGGTGAACACGCTGGTCTGTTTCAGGTCGTCGTAACGCATGGCGTCCGACTCGATGTTCATCGGCTTGGTGCGGTCGGCGGTTTCGGCCAGGGCGCCCGAGGCGAAGCCGGCCAGCAACAGCGCGGCGGCAGCCAGGCGGCCGATGCAACGGAGGAAGGAGGGAGTGGTGGGGTAAGAATGCAATGTCATAGAGGCACGAAACTTGCTCGGCATTGTATGCGGCTGATTGCGCCAGCCCCGCACGCACAGATGAAAAAGCCCGCCGAAGCGGGCCAGGTATCCCTTGCAAAAAGGGAGAAGGCAGCGGCAGTCAATGCGCGCAGCCCCGGGGGTCAGCCTTTTTTCGCTTCGCCGATCAGGTAGTTGACGACCTGCAGCACCTTGGTCATGTTACCGGCGGTCTCGCCATCCACATACCAGCGGCCGGCCACGGCCATCGCCGGCACGCCCGCCACCTTGTAGGCGTCGGTCATCTGCGAGGCGCGCTTGGCCTTGCTGGCGACGCTGAACGAGGTGAAGGTTTCCTTGAACTTGGCGCCGTCCAGGCCATTGGCCGAAGCCCAGGCAATGATGTTGGCGTCGCCGTTCACGTTCTGGCGCTGGGCATGGATGGCGCTGAACACCTTCGGCTGGAACTCGTCGACCTTGCCCATGGCCTCGAGCGCGTAGTACAGACGCTGCTTGGCTTCGACGTCGTTGCCCACGAACGGCACGGGAATGCGGCGGAAGGCGACTTCCTTCGGCAGCGTCTTGGCCCAGGCTTCCAGCGCCGGTTCGAAGTCGTTGCAATGCGGGCAGTTGTACGAGAAGAACTCGACCACTTCGATCTTGCCGGCCGGTGCGTCGACCGGTGCGCGCTTGTCGAGCACCAGGTACTCGGTGCCTGCCTTGGGCGCGCGCGCCTGGGCGTGGGCCGGATTGGCGGCCAGGGACAGCAGCCCGAGCGAAGTGGCGGCCAGCGAAAAGTCACGACGTTTCATTGAAAGGGTTCTCCAGTTGGTACGGCAGACTGAGCCGGCGCGCGGCGGGGAGTTCCCCCGCAGCCGGTGCGCCCGGGCGCGATCGGGTCGATGAATCGTGGCGGCAAACGCCGCGGCGCGAAGCTTAAGGGCTATTCGTGTCGGAGGCCGGGGTCAGCGCTGCACGCGCACCAGCGCCGACTCCATGCCGCCGCCGTCGAGCCGGTCCTTCAGGCGGTCGGCATCGTCCTTCTTGTTGAACGGGCCGGCGCGCACACGGTAGACGGTGCGGCCCGCCTGCTCACGCTCGGTGACCCGGGCCTCCACGCCCATCAGCGACAGCTTGGCGCGCTGCGCCTCGGCGTCGTCGGTGGTGCGGAAGGCGCCGGCCTGCACGAAGTACATGAACGGATCGGCGCCGGAGCTGCTGGCGGCGTTGCTGTTGGTGCTGCTGCTCGGCGCAGCCGACGCGGTGGTCACGCTGCCCGAGCGCGCGCGGGCGAGGTCGCCCAGCGGGTCGTTCGAAGCCGGCAGCGCGTTGGCCTCGGCCGGCACCGGCGCCGTGCGTGGTGGCTTGGGCGCCACCACCACGGGCACCGGCGGTGCGGTCGTGGGCGGCGGGGCGCCTGGGGCCACGGCGGCGGCCGGCTCGCCGGTGACCGGGTTGACCGGACCGGTGGCGACCGGCGCGGGCTTGGCTGCGCCGGCCTTGCCGGCCAGCGGCGCATTCGGGTCCCAGTCGCGGTTCTTGCGGGCTTCGGCCTCGTCCTGTTCGGCGCCGCCCTTTTGCGTCTTGGTCACGAACGGGATCGGCACCTTGGTCACATAGACCGCGATGCCCAGCGCGACGCCAAGGCCGAGCACCAGCCCGATGATCAGGCCGATGACGATGTTGCCGCGTTGTCTGGTTGTCTTCTTCATGGTGAGGTTCACATCTTGCTCGGCGCACTGACGCCGAGAATCGCGAGGCCATTGTGCAGCACCTGCGCGCAGGCGGCGACAAGCGCCAGGCGGGCCTTTTTCAAAGTTTCGTCGTCGACCAGCACGCGCTCCGCGTCGTAGTAACTGTGGAGGTTGCCCGCGAGTTCGCGCAGATAGAAAGTCACGTCGTGCGGCGCAAAATCCTTGGCAGCCGCCGTGAGCATCTCGGGATACTTAGCCAGCTGCAGCATGAGCGTTTGGGCCTGCGGCGCCTCCAGCGACGACAGATCGACCGCGCCCAGCGACGCGGTGTCGCCGGCCCAGTCCCGGATCATCTTGCAGATGCGCGCATGCGCCATCTGTACGTAGTAGACCGGGTTGTCGTTGTTCTGCGCCAGCGCCAGGTCGATGTCGAACAAGAACTCGGTATCCGGTTTACGGCTCAGCAGGAAGAAGCGGATCGCATCCGTGCTTGTCCACTCGATCAGGTCGCGCAGCGTCACGTAACTGCCCGCGCGCTTGCTGATCTTGACCTCTTCGCCGTCCTTCATCACGCGCACCATGGTGTGCAGCACGTAGTCGGGGTAGCCCTCGGGAATGCCTTCGCCGGCCGCCTGCAGCCCGGCACGCACGCGCGCGATGGTGCCGTGGTGGTCGGTGCCCTGGATGTTGATGACCTTGTGGAAGCCGCGCTCCCACTTGGCGATGTGGTACGCGACGTCGGGCACGAAGTACGTGTACGTACCGTCCTGCTTCTTCATCACGCGGTCCTTGTCGTCGCCGTAGTCGGTCGACCTGAGCCACAGCGCGCCGTCCTGCTCGTAGGTCTTGCCGGCGGCCACCAGCCTGGCCACGGCCGCCTCGACACGCCCGCTGGTGTACAGGCTGGACTCCAGGTAGTACTGGTCGAAGCGCACGCGGAAGGCCTGCAGGTCCAGGTCCTGCTCGCGGCGCAGGTAGGCCACGGCGAACTCGCGGATGGCGTCCAGGTCCTCGATGTCGCCGCTGCCGGTGACCTCGCGGTCTTCGGACTTGACGGTCTTCTTCGCCTTGAAGTCTTCGGCGATGTCGGCGATGTAGTCGCCGTTGTAGGCCGGGGCTTTTTCGCCGCTGGGCCATTCGGCGTCGCCGGGCTTGAAGCCGCGCGCGCGCAGCTGGGTGCTGTTGGCCAGCGTCTGGATCTGCACGCCGGCGTCGTTGTAGTAGTACTCGCGCCAGACGTTTTCGCCCTGCGAGGCGCGCAGGTTGCAGATGGCGTCGCCCAGCGCCGCCTGGCGGCCGTGGCCCACGTGCAGGGGGCCGGTCGGGTTGGCCGAGACGAACTCGACCAGCACCTTTTCGCCCGTGGGCGGCTGCCGGCCGAAGGCTTCGCCCGCGGCCAGCACTTCGCGCACGATCTGCTGCTTGGCGGCCGTCTTGAGACGGATGTTGAGAAAACCGGGACCGGCGATCTCGATGGCCTCGACCCATTGGCCGAAAGCGGGGGTGGCGAGCAGCGCGGTGCTCAGTTGCTCGGCCAGTTCGCGGGGCTTGCGCCCCAGCGGTTTGGCAAGCTGCATGGCGGCCGTGCTGGCGAAATCGCCATGGGCAGCCACCTTGGGCGACTCGAACGCGGCTTTGGAGCCAGCGCCGGGCGAGAGGGATTCGAGCGTGTTCGCGAGCGCCGCGAGCAGCTCCTGTTTGACCAATAGCATCCGGGAATTTTACCGGGGGCAAACCCGGACTCAGTTGACGATCGTCATCCGATTGTTGCCTTCGCTCGTTAGGGTGGTCGGCCCCGGGGCGGGGCAACCGTCACTCCACCCAACCTTGCAAGGACACATCCCACCATGAAAAAGCTCCTTTCCCTGGTCGCCTCCACCGTTGCGCTCGGCGCCTGCCTGTCGTTCAGCGCCTTTGCGCAGGACAAGGCCGCCGCGCCCGCGGCAGCACCCGCCGCCATGGCCGCCCCCGCCGCCGGCGGCAGCTGCGACGCCAAGGCCATCGACAAGAACGGCAAGCCCCTGGCCGGCGCCGCCAAGGCCAGCTCCATCAAGAAGTGCGAGAAAGACACCAAGGCTGCCGCCGCTCCCGCCTGCGCCGCCAAGGCCATGGACAAGAACGGCAAGCCGCTGGCCGGCGCCGCCAAGAACAGCTTCGTCAAGAAGTGCGAAGCGGACGCAGCCAAGGGCTGAAACAGCGTTGCGCTGAAGTTGTCGCCCAGCAGGCCCGCCGAGTGCGGGCCTTTTTCATGCGCGAGGCGCGGGCCTACTTGCCGAAACCGCGCGCCAGGAACACGGCCACCAGCGGAATCAGCGCGATCAGGTGGGCCTGCACCATCACCAGCTTGCGCGTCTTCCTGATGTCTTCTTCGGCCGGCAGCTTGCCGGTGGCGCGCAGCGTCTTGCGCCAGCGGAAGTAGGTCAGCGTCGGAAAGATCGAGAGCACGCCGACGATGATGAAGAGCCCCAGCTTCACGTGCAGCAGCGGGTTGGTCCAGTACCAGGCCGTGCCCTTCACGCCCCACCAGGTGCGCGCGAGACCGGTGGCGAGCACCGCGATGGCGGCGATGCCGTAGACCATGTCGACCTTGGCCAGCCGCTCCACCACCGCGGCGTTGAGCCACTGCACGCGGCACAGGGCCGCTTCGCTCGAAATGAACACGACCATCGTGAGGATGGACAGCAGGTGCAGGTACGCGAGGATGGCTTCGAGGGTCATTCGATGGCTTTCTGCTCAATGCACTGGGTTTGCAATTGAGAACAGATTGTGCCGCCGCCAGGTTGCGCTACGCCCTGCCGCCCCAGAATTCCGGGTTGCCGTACTGATCCTTGAGGAAATCAAGCCACAGCCGCACGCGCAGCGGCAGGTGCTTGGCGCCCGCGAACACCGCGTAGATGCCGTTGGGCGGCGCGGCGAAGTCGTCGAGCAGCGGCACCAGCAGGCCGGCGTCGATCTCGGCCTCGACCTCCCAGGTGCTGCGCCAGGCAATGCCGTGGCCGGCCAGGCACCAGTCGTGCAGCACCTGGCCGTCGGAGCAGTCGAGCGGGCCGCTGGGCCGCAGGTGGATCAGCTCCTGCGCGCCGCCCTCGGTGGCAATGCGAAAAGCCCAGCCGCGCGTTTGCGAGGCGTCGCTCGACAGCGTGAGGCAGGCAAAGCGCGACAGCTCGCCGGGGTGCAACGGCCTGCCGTGGCGCCGCACGAACTCGGGCGTGGCAACGCAGCGGCGGCGGTTGTCGGCCAGCCGCACGCTCACCAATGAAGAGTCGGGCAGGTCGCCAACGCGCACTGCGCAGTCGAAACTCTCGCCGGTGACGTCGACCACGCGGTCGCTCAGGTTCAGCGAAATGGTCACTTCCGGATGCAGCGCATGAAAGCGCGGCACCAGCGGCGCGACGTGGCGGCGGCCGAAGCCGGCCGGCGCGGTCACCCGCAAATGGCCGCTGGCCTTGACGCCCCCGGCACTCACGCTGGCCTCGGCATTGGCGAACTCGGTGAGCAGCCGCTGGCAGTCTTCGAGAAAGGCGCTGCCCTCGTGCGTGAGCGTGATGCGCCGCGTGGTGCGCACCAGCAGCTTCACGCCCAGGCGCTCTTCCAGCGCGTCGAGCCGCCGCCCCATGATGGCCGGCGCCACGCCCTCGGCCTTGGCCGCGGCCGTGAGCCCGCCCCGGGTTGCGACCGAGACAAAGGATTCGAGCTGCTTGAGGCGGTCCATGGCGGCGGAACTATATCGCCCGCCGCCGGGCACGCACGGCTGGTTCCGGCCTATTCAGGACGAACGCCGGCCGCGCGCACCGCCGCACCCCAGCGCGCGTGTTCCGACTTGACGTATTGCGCCGCCTGCTCCGGGCTGCCGCCGACGGGCGTGCTGCCTTCGGCCAGCAGCTGCGAGATGGTGGCCGGCTCGGCCAGCGCCTTGTCGACGGCGGCGTTGAGCTTCTTCACGATGTCGGCGCTCGTGCCGGCCGGCACCACCAGCGCCTTCCAGTCCACGGCCTCGAAGCCCTTGTAGCTTTCGCCCACGGTCGGCACCTCGGGCATCACCGGCAGGCGCTTGGCCGAGGTGACGGCCAGCGCGCGCAGCTTGCCGCCCTTCACCATGGCCAGCGCACCCTGCGGCGTGGCGAACATGTAGTCGGTCTGCCCGCCGAGCAGGTCGGTGATGGCGGGCGCGGCGCCCTTGTACGGCACGTTCAGCACCTTGAAGCCCGCGCGTTGCGCCAGCACCTCGCCGGCCATGTGGCCCAGCGTGCCGGTGCCCGCGAGCGCCTGCTTGATCTCGCCGGGCTTGGCCTTGGCGGCGGCAACCAGCTCGGCGAGCGACTTGTACGGCGCGTCGGCGCGCACCACCAGCACCACCGGCTGCGAGGCCACGACCGCGACCGGCACCAGGTCCTTCAGCGCGTCGTAGGGCATCTTGGGAAACAGCGTCGGGTTGATCGCCAGGTTGGCGGTCTGGCCCAGGCCGACGGTGTAGCCGTCGGGCTTGGACTTGGCGACCACGTCCATGCCGATGTTGCCGTTGCCGCCGGCGCGGTTGTCGACGATGAAGGTCCACTTCGTGTCCTCCACCAGCTTCTGCGCGATGAGGCGCGCCACGATGTCGGTGGCGCCGCCGGGCGTGTAGGGCACGACGAGGCGCACGGGCTTGTCGGGCCACGCCGTGTCGGCGAGGGCGGGCGCGGCGTTCAGGCATGCGGCGGCCGCGGCGCAGGCGAGCAGTGCGCGCCGTTCAGTGAAGACGACGCGCGTTGCACGCCGTGTGGTGATGAACATGGGGTCAGTCTCCGAGGGTGATGTGGCGTGTCTCGAGCGCAGCGATTTCTTCATCGCTGTAGCCCACTTCTTTCAGCAGCTCGCGGCTGTGCTCGCCGATGTGCGGCGGCTGCAGCCGGATGCCGGGCCGTTCGCCGCCCAGCGTGAACGGCGCCAGCGGCACCTTGGCCATGCTGCCGTCGTTCATGCGCACCGGCGCGAGGCCGCCGGTGGCGTTCAGGTGCGGGTCGTCGAACAGGTCCTGCGGCTTGGTGATGGGGGCGAAGGGCAGTTCGTTCTGCTCGAACACCGCCGCCAGTTCCGCCGCGCCGTGGTTCGCGAGGTGCGAACGCAGGATCGGCATCATCCAGTCGCGTGCGCGCACGCGGTCGTTGTTGGTCTTCAGGCGCGGGTCGGCCAGCATGTCTTCCAGGCCGAAGGCCTTGCAGAAGATGGCCCACTGCTTGTCGCTCACGGCCGCCAGGAAGATCTGCTCGCCGTCTTTCACGGTGAACACGTCGTACACGGCCCAGGCCGAAATGCGGCTGGGCATCGGGTCGGCGGGCTTGCCGGTGGCGGCGAACTGCATCATGTGCTGCGCGACCAGGAACACGTTGTTCTCGAACAGCGCGGACTGCACCTCGCAGCCCTTGCCCGTGAGCTCGCGCTGGCGCAGCGCGGCCATGGCGCCGATGGCGCCGAACATGCCGCCCATGATGTCGTTCACGCTGGTGCCCGCGCGCAGCGGGTCGCCCGAACGGCCGGTCATGTAGGCCAGCCCGCCCATCATCTGCACCACCTCGTCGAGCGCGGTGCGGTGGTCGTACGGGCCGGGCAGGAAGCCCTTGTGGCTCACGTAGATGAGCCGCGGGTTGAGCCTGGCCAAGGTGTCGTAGTCGAGCCCCAGCTTCTTCATGGTGCCGGGCTTGAAGTTCTCGCTCACGATGTCGGCCGTGGCAATGAGGCGCAGCGCGGCCTCCACGCCCTCGGGCTGCTTCAGGTCGAGCGCGATGCTCTTCTTGTTGCGGTTGAAGGTCGGGAAGAAGCCCGAGCCCGAGCCGAGCAGGCGGCGCGTGTTGTCGCCCTCGATGGGCTCGACCTTGATGACCTCGGCGCCCAGGTCGGCCAGCAGCAGGCCGCAGGTCGGGCCCATGACCATGTGGGTGAACTCGACGACGCGGATGCCGGCGTAGGGCAAGGTGTTCGCAAGCGGGTTGCTGGTGGGGGCTTCAGACATGTGCGGTGTATTCCTGGACAAAACCCTTGGGCAGCCCGGCCTCGGGCGTCATGCCGTAGACCGGTTCGCCGGGCAGGCCGGCCATGAGCGGCGCGCGCGCCGCGATGAGTTTTTCGATGTCGATGCCGGTGCGAACGCCCATGGCCTCGAACATGAACACGAGGTCTTCCGTCACGGCGTTGCCCGAGGCGCCGGGCGCGTAGGGGCACCCGCCGAGGCCGCCAAGCGAGGCGTCGAAGGTGCGCACGCCCTCGTCCCATGCCGCCAGGCAGTTCGCGATGCCGAGGCCGCGCGTGTTGTGCATGTGGGCCGCGCCGGCGTGTTTGCCGATCTCGGCGCGCAGGCGCTTGAAGAGGCGGCGCACCTGCGCGGGGTTGGCATAGCCCACGGTGTCTGAAAGCCCCGACTCGTCGGCACCGGCCTCGATGCACTGCGCGGCCAGGCGGATCACGTCGTCCTCGGGCACCAGGCCCTGCAGCGTGCAACCGAAGGCGGTGGAGATGCCGGCCTCGAGCTTCACTTGCGGCGCGATGGCGCGGCGCAGGTCGGCAATCGCGCGCACCTCCTCGACCATCTCGGTCGGCGTCTTGCGCACGTTGGCCAGCGAATGCGCCACGCTGGCCGACACCGGCATCGTGAGCTTGTGCACGCCGGCCTCGAGCGCGGCCTGCGCGCCTTTGCGGTTGGGCACCAGCGCCATCACCACGAGGCCGGGCAGCGTGACGGCGTGTCGCACCACGTCGGCCGCGTCGGCCATCTGCGGCAGCAGCTTCGCGGGCACGAAAGAGGCGACTTCGATCTCGCGCACGCCGGCGGCGTAGAGCGCGTCGATCCAGCGCAGCTTGTCCGCGGTCGGCATGGTGGCCTTGACCGATTGCAGGCCGTCGCGCGGGCCGACCTCGCTGATGAGGACGTCGGGGGGTGTCATCGACTTTGTCTCCTTGAAGCAGTCCGGCTTGGACCGCTTGACAGTTCTGTTAGACAGAACTAAATTCCGTTAAACAGAATTAGACCGCCGATCGACTTTCACTGTCAAGTCCACCCATGCCCCGCAAAGCCCAGACCGAGTCGGTGTCCGACCTCAATGCCGCCCCCGGCGGCGCCGCCGCGGTCGACCGCGCGCTGAGCCTGCTGTCGGCTTTTCAGCCGGGCGACGAGGCCCTGTCGCTCGCGCAGTTCGCCGAGCGCACGCAGCTCTACAAGAGCACGGTGCTGCGGCTGCTGGCCTCGCTGGAGCACGCGCGGCTGATCCGCCGGCAGGACGACGGACGCTATGCGCTGGGCATGGAGATCGCGCGGTTGCACGGGCTGTACGCGGCGTCGCAATCGCTCGACCGCATCGTGCTGCCGGTGCTGCGCGCGCTGGCCGCGGCCACGGGCGAAAGCGCGGCGTACCACGTGCGGCAAGTCCAGGGCGACAGCTGGGCGCGGCTGTGCCAGTTCCGGGTCGATTCGTCGCACGTGGTGCGCGACCACGTGCGCGTGGGCGACCTGCTGCCCAACGACCGTGGCGCGGGCGCGCGGGTGCTGATCGCCTTCGGGCCCGAGGCCGAGCTGCCGCGCGGCGCGAAGGAGCGAAAGCTGTACGACGGCATTCGCGCGCACGGCTACTGCGCAGTGGTGGGCGACCGCACGGCCGAGCTGGCCGGCATCTCGGCGCCGGTGTTCCATGCGGACGGCAGCCTGGCCGCGGCCGTCACGCTGACGATGCCCACGCACCGCTACGACGAGCGCCACATCGAGCCCGTGCGCGCCGCGGCGAAGGAACTCGGCGGGCAGGTCTGACGCGGTCTTCGGTATTGCTCCTTCCCCTCCCGGGGGAAGGCTGGGATGGGGGCACGCGGCCTTCAAGCAGCGGCTGATCTTTGATACGCCGCTTGCCCCCACCCCGACCCTCCCCCAGCGGGGGAGGGAGAAACACAAACAAGGTCAGCGCAGCGCGGCGAGCAAAGCCTTGTTCTGATCCGGCAGGCCGACGCTCACGCGCAGCCACTCCGGCAGGCCGTAGGGGCCGAGCAGCGAAACCTCGATGCCCGCGGCCAGCAGCCGCGCGTGCACGGCCTGCGCATCGCCGACCTGCACCATCAGGAAGTTGCCCGACGACGGGATGTACGCCAGGCCCCGTTCGGTGAAGCCCGCGGCAAGCTGGTCGCGTCCGGCGGTGTTGAGTTCGTAGGTGCGCGCCAGAAAGTCCGCATCGCCCAGCGCGGCCACCGCCGCGGCCTGCGCCGGCGTGGTCACGTTGAAACGCGGGCGCTGCGCGTTCATGCGCAAGGCCAGCGGCGGCTGCGACACGCCGTAGCCGATGCGCAGCCCGGCCAGGCCGAAGGCCTTGGAAAAGGTGCGCGCCACGATCAGGTTCGGAAAGCGCCGCACCCACGCGATGCTGTCGTAGCGCTGCGCGGGTGACAGGTATTCGGTGTAGGCCTCGTCCAGCAGCACCGTCACGTGCGACGGCACCGACTGCAGGAAGGCCAGCAGGGGCCCGGCGTCGATGAAGGTGCCGGTCGGGTTGTTCGGGTTGGCGACGAACACCAGCCGCGTGTCGTCGCCGATGGCGGCGCGCATGGCGCCCAGGTCGTGGCCGAACGCGCGCGCCGGCACGACGGTGGCGCGCGCATGGGCGTGCGCCGCGGCCTGCGCATAGACGACGAAGCCGTACTGGGAATAGACGACGCCCTCGCCCGGCTTCACACTCACCTGCGCCGCCAGCTCGAGGATCTCGCTCGACCCGCTGCCCAGCGTGAGCCAGTCGGGCGGCACATCGAGCCGGGCCGCGAGCGCGTTCTTCAGCGCGGTGCCGTTGCTGTCGGGATAGTTGCCCGCGCCTTCGAGCGCCGCGGCGGCCGCGCGCCGGGCCGATTCGGGCATGCCGAGGGGGTTTTCGTTGGAGGCGAGGAGGATCGTGGGGATCATGGGAGCGAATCCGGATTCATTTAAGAAGTTAAATATATCCCGCGCATCCCGACGGCCCGTCAGTGCCTACCCTTTGCACACCGGGCCGCACGCCGCCGATTACATGCATTTTTGTCACAGATAAATCCCGCCGCCGGCTCTTACTGGCCAGCAAAGTATCGAATAAAGTTCGACCCAAGACTGCATCTTTCTCAAGGAGAACCCCCATGACTGCCCGCACCACCGCCCACGGACTCCAGGTCGCGACCGAGCTCCACCGCTTCATCGAAGACAAGGTCCTGCCCGCCACCGGCGTGGCCAGCGACGTGTTCTGGAAGGGCTTCGACGCCATCGTGAGCGACCTCGCTCCGAAGAACATCGCCCTGCTGGCCGAGCGCGACCGCCTGCAGGCCGAGCTCGACGGCTGGCACAAGAAGAACCCCGGCCCGATCAGCGACATGCCGGCGTACCGCGCCTTCCTCGAACAGATCGGCTACCTGCTGCCCGCCCCCAAGGGCGCCAAGGCCACCACCGAGAACGTCGACTCCGAACTCGCGCTGCAGGCCGGCCCGCAGCTGGTGGTGCCGATCCTGAACGCGCGCTATGCGCTCAACGCCGCCAACGCGCGCTGGGGCTCGCTGTACGACGCGCTCTACGGCACCGACGCGATTCCCGAAACCGACGGCGCTGAAAAGGGCAAGGGCTACAACCCCGTGCGCGGCGCCAAGGTCATTGCCTTCGCGCGCGATGTGCTCGACCAGGCCGCACCGCTGGCCAACGGCTCGCACAAGATGGCGACCGGCTACAGCGTGAAGGACGGCAAGCTCGTCGTCACCCTGCAGAGCAGCAGCACCGGCCTGGCCGACCCCGCGCAATTCATCGGCTACCAGGGCGATGCGGCCGCACCGTCTTCGGTGCTGCTCAAGCACAACGGCATTCACCTGGACATCCGCATCGACCGCAGCACCGCCATCGGCAAGACCGACGCGGCCGGCGTGAGCGACCTGGTCCTCGAAGCCGCGCTCTCGACCATCCTCGACCTGGAAGACTCCGTGGCCGTGGTCGACGCGGCCGACAAGGTGGTCGCGTACTCGAACTGGCTGGGCATCGTCGAAGGCTCGCTCACCGAGGAAGTCGCCAAGGGCGGCAAGACCTTCACGCGCGGCCTGAACCCCGACCGCGAATACACGGGCGCCAACGGCCAGCCCGTGAAGCTGCACGGCCGCTCGCTCATGTTCCTGCGCAATGTGGGCCACCTGATGACCAACCCGGCCGTGCTGTACGCCGGCGGCAAGGAGATTCCCGAAGGCATCCTCGATGCCGTGGTCACCACCACCATCGCCACCATCGACCTGAAGCGCAAGGGCAACTCGCGCACCGGCAGCATCTACATCGTCAAGCCCAAGATGCACGGCCCGGCCGAAGTGGCCTTCGCGAGCGAGCTGTTCGGCCGCGTCGAACAACTGCTCGGCCTGCCCGCCAACACCGTGAAGCTCGGCATCATGGACGAGGAGCGCCGCACCAGCGTCAACCTGAAGGCCTGCATCGCCGAGGCGGCTGCGCGCGTGGCCTTCATCAACACCGGTTTCCTCGACCGCACCGGCGACGAGATGCACACCGCCATGCAGGGCGGCCCGATGATCCGCAAGGGCGACATGAAGTCCAGCGCGTGGATCGGCGCTTATGAAAAGAACAACGTGCTGGTGGGCCTGTCGTGCGGCCTGCGCGGCAAGGCGCAGATCGGCAAGGGCATGTGGGCCATGCCCGACCTGATGGCCGCGATGCTCGAGCAGAAAATCGCCCACCCCAAGGCCGGCGCCAACACCGCCTGGGTGCCCTCGCCCACCGCCGCCACGCTGCATGCGCTGCACTACCACCAGGTGAGCGTGACCGCGGTGCAGCAGGAGCTGGAAAAGATCGACGCCGACGCAGAGCGCGACAACATCCTGAACGCGCTGCTGCAGGTGCCCATCGCGGCCGAGGCCAAGTGGACGGCCGAAGAGCGCCAGCAGGAAATCGACAACAACGTGCAGGGCATCCTGGGCTACGTGGTGCGCTGGATCGACCAGGGCGTGGGCTGCTCCAAGGTGCCCGACATCCACAACGTGGGCCTGATGGAAGACCGCGCCACGCTGCGCATCTCGAGCCAGCACATCGCCAACTGGCTGCTGCACGGCGTGGTGACCAAGGCGCAGGTCGACGAGACCTTCCAGCGCATGGCCAAGGTGGTGGACGAACAGAACGCGGGCGACGCGCAGTACCTGCCGATGGCCGGGCACTTCGATACCTCGGCGGCCTACAAGGCGGCGCAGGACCTGGTCTTCAAGGGCATCGAGCAGCCGAGCGGCTACACCGAGCCGCTGCTGCATGCGTGGCGCCTGAAGGTCAAGGGCGAGGCCTGATCCTTTCCCTGCCCGGCACCCCGCCGGGCTGGAGCGAACGAAGCGAACGAACGGCGCCCCTGGGCGCCGTTCTGCATGAAGGGCGGCATGCCATTAGCATCCATGCCGCTCTCTCTTCTTCCAGCGCCCTCCCCTCTCGATGAACACGAACGCGGCCCCGCCGCCCCCGCCGCGCCCCGGCCATGCCGCGCAGGCATCGCCTCCTCCCCGTCCCCGTTGGTCGTCTTCGGCAGCCGCCATGCTGGTCGCGCTGGCCTCGGCCTTTGCGCTGAGCCAGGCCTTCCGCACGGTCGGCGCCATGATGGCCACGCCGCTCACCGGCTACTTCGGACTCACGCCGCAGCAACTCGGCATGTGGGCGGGCACCTTTCACTTCGCCTTCGGCATCATGCAACTCGCGATGGGCGTGTCGATCGACATGTTCGGCGTGCGCCGCACCGTGCTCACCGCCTTCCCGTTGGCCGTCGCCGGCGCCGCGCTGTGCGCGGTGGCGCCGAACTACCACGCGCTGCTGCTGGGGCAGGCGCTGATCGGCATCGGCTGCGCGCCGGCCTTCCTGGCGTGCACGGTGTTCATCGCGCGGCACTTCGATGCCTCGCGCTTCACCGCCATGTCGGGGCTTGTGATGAGCATGGCCGGCCTGGGCATCGTGTTCACCGGCACGCCGCTGGCCTTGCTGATCGAGGCGGCGTCATGGCGCGCAGGCTATGCGGTGCTGGCCGGCTTCGCGGTGCTCTCGTGGCTGGTCATCTTCTGGCGCGTGCGCGAACCTGCGCGTGCGTCTGACCAGGCGGACCACGCGGATCCACAGGCTGCACCGGCCGAACGCAAGTCGCTGGGCAAGGCGGTGCGCGAACTGCTGCCGCTGTTCGCCATGCCCCACACGCTCGGCCTCGTGTGCTTCGCCTGCGTGTCGTACGCGGCGTTCATCACGCTGCGCGGCCTGTGGCTCGGGCCGGTGCTGCACGATCGCCACGGCCTGTCGCTGGTCGCCAGCGGCAACGTGGCGCTGGTGATGACGGTCGCCGGCATGATCAGCCCGGCGCTGTTCGGGCGCATGGACCCGGGCGGCGCACGGCGCGCCCGCTGGATGATGGGCTGCGCGCTCGCCGGCGCATTGATGTTCGCGGCCATGGCGTTCACGCATTCGAGCGCGATCGACATCGGCCTGCCGATCGTCTACGGCCTGCTCTCCGGCTACAGCGTGCTGCAGTACGCGTACACCAAGAACGCCTACCCCGCGGCCATGACGGGACGCGCCCTGGCGCTGATGAACATGGCCATGTTCCTCGGCGTGTCGCTCATGCAATGGACCACCGGTGTGGCTGCGTCGTGGGCCGTGGACCACGGCGCGGAGCCCTTCCGCGCGGTGTTCCTCACGGTGGCGGGCATGCTGGCCGCAGGCACCGTCGCGTTCTTTCTGCTGCCGCGCTCGCCGGACACCGCATCGGCGCCGGCCGCCTAGCGCCTTCACTGCCTGTCACCCAGCCGCGCACGCACTTCGCGGCGGTTGAGCTGGCGCTTGCCCACGGCGTAGACGAACGCGCGCGCATAGCTCACCGGCCGGTGCGACATGCCGGCCATGACGTGGCACACGCCGTGCCGCGTCACGAGGCAGCCGCGCATCACGTCGAAGCGCTTGTCGTCGTCGGTACCGTCCCCGCTGGGGGGAAACGGCGCCAGGCGAACCTCGAACCAGCAACCGTCGACGCGATGCCACTCGGTCAAGGCGTCGACGACGAGGCGATCCACGGCCTGCGTCTTGCCCTGCCCGACCGCCCGCTGCCGCGCCTTGAGTCGCAGCCGGTTGGGCAGCAGGATGCCGGTAGCCGGATGCACGAACAGCTCGACGCGCGAGGCATCGCTCAGCGGCACACGAGCAACGTCGCTCCACTGGCGTGAGCGCACCCACACCTGGCCGTCACGAAGCACCGCCCTGCGTTCGACGAAGTCGTCGATGTGCTCGAAGATGTGCGCCTGCACCGTGCTGCGCCGGTCGATGCCGCTGCACAGTTCGGCATACACCTTGTCCCACGGCCGGTGCACCTGCTTGTGCAGCCAGCGCCTGAGCGGCGCGAGGTTTTCGTTGAGCCCTTTCGGATGGCTGTAGCCCCGCGTCATGCCCAGGTGCGAGCCCCGTTCCTTGCTGTTGCGCCACTGGCGTCCGTCGCCCTGCACGCCGCCGCCGCGGCGCGGCCGCTCGACGATGACCTTGTCCATGTCTTCACGCATGCCGTCAGTCCTCCGCGTGCAGGCTGCGCGCCGCCTTCTGCAGCGCCACCTTCTGCGCACGCCGCTCCGCGCGGTGCGTGCGCAGGTGGCGGCCAGCGCCCTGGCTGGATTCGCCCCGGGCCATCGCGGCCACCACGGGATTGCGCGGTGCCGCCATGGGCACCGAAAAGTAAAACCGGCCCAGACGCTTGTCGTCGTCGCGGGCCCTTCGTTGAGCACTCATATGTGCGCACACTCCAGAAACAAGAAAGCCCCGGCGAATGGCTGCGCGGGGCCTTTGTCGTCAGGGCCTCGGGCGGATGCATGGGTGCACATCCGGCCGGGGCGGTCGGTGTGCGGGTCAGGTGTTCAGGAAACGGTTCATTGATTGCGTTGAGCGCCCGGGAGGTCGATCGTCACCAGGCGCGGTGAAAAGAAACTGTTGCTGAAAAACGAAGGGCGGATTCTGGCGAGCACGCGCGCGATGCGCAAGCGCGCCCTGCGCGGCTGTGGCGCAAAGCCGACGCGCAACAAATCTGAAACCGGCTGCGAATCCAAACGCCAAGCGCCCCCGTATTCGATCCAAGCGCATCGCGCCTCCGAGCTGTTGGCGGTTTCCACAGACACCTCAAGAACCATTCTTTCCAGGAGCCTCCAATGAAAAAACTCATGATTGCAGTCGGCGTTTCGGTCTTGCTCGGCGCTTGCGCGGGCGGCATGGGCATGAGCGGCAGCGGCAGCACCGGCATGACGTCGAACCCGATGGTCGGCGGCGCCGCGATGTACCCGACGAAGGACATCGTCGACAACGCCGTGAACTCGAAGGACCACACCACGCTGGTGGCTGCAGTGAAGGCCGCCGGCCTGGTCGACACGCTCAAGAGCCCCGGCCCGTTCACCGTGTTCGCACCGACCAACGCGGCCTTCGCCGCACTGCCGGCCGGCACCGTCGACACGCTGCTCAAGCCCGAGAACAAGGCCACGCTGACCAAGGTGCTGACGTACCACGTGGTGCCCGGCAAGATGGACGGCCCCGCCCTGATGAGCGCCATCAACGCAGGCGGCGGCAAGGCCGTGCTGAAGACCGCCAGCGGCGGCACGCTGACCGCCACGATGAGCGGCGGCAACGTGCTGGTGACCGACGCCAAGGGCGGCACGGCGATGGTGACCATCGCCAACGTGTACCAGTCGAACGGCGTGATCCACGTCGTGAACAAGGTGCTGCTGCCGGGTTGATTCTTTCCCGGCGAGGCACCGGCGCGGCGGGCCTTCAGGTTTGCTGCGCAGCCTCTGCCTCGTCGCGCAGCCACTGCGCGAACTCGAGCGCGTCGCGGTTGCCTGCGGCGCGCTTTGCTGTTTCCACGAAGTAGCCGCGCCGCGACACGGCCTGCTCGCCCAGCGGCGCCACCAGCCGGCCCTCGCGCAGCAGTTCACGCAGCAAGGGCAGGCGCCCGATCACCACGCCCTGCCCCGCCACCGCGGCGGCCACCGCATCGGCGTACTGCGTGAAGCGCAACGTGCTCTTCATGCGCAGGTCTTCCAGCCCCATCACCTTGAGCCAGGGCTCCCAGTCGGCCAGGGGCGCCTCGCTGTGGTCGGGATAGTCGACCGTCAGCAGCGTGAGCGTGGCCAGGTCGGCAGGCACGCGCAAGGCATCGGCCAGCGCGGGCGAACACAGCGGCACCACCGACTCCTCGAACAGCGCCGGCCCCACCCCCTTGCCGACGGGCATGAGCCGCACCGCGACGTCGATGCGGCTGCGCTCCATGTCGAGCACGTCCAGCGTGGCCGACACGCGCACGTCGACCTGCGGGTGGTTGCCGGTGAAGCGCGCAAGACGCGGAATGAGCCACAGCGACGCGAAGCCCGGCGTGGTGGTGATCGCGACCTGGCGCGGCGCGGAGGCCGCGCGCACGCGTGCGGTGGCGTCGCGCAGCCGCTCCAGGCTGTCGGTGACGGCGCGCTGCAGCACGCCGCCGGCCTCGGTGAGCGCAAGCGCGCGGTGCCGGCGCTCGAACAGCGGCACGCCCAGGCTGGCTTCCAGCTGCTGGATCTGCCGGCTCACGGCCGATTGCGTCAGGTGCAGTTCGCCGGCCGCCAGCGTGAAGCTCAACCGGCGCGCGGCCGCCTCGAAACTGCGCAGCAACTCGAGCGGCGGCAGTTCGGCGGTGGAGGCTTTCGCATTCTCTGGATGCATGCAACAAGTTCCGAATGACCGTGTGTAAAGGCAAGCTCGGCTCACTATATTCATTCGTATCACGAATGCAATGGAGCTTGCCATGAGCACCGCCCGCCTTTCTTCCTACCCCTTGTCCTATCCGTCTTCGGACGCCTCCCGCTTCCACGTCAGCCTGCCGCACCGCGCCGTCTTCGCCGTGCCCGACGGCGCCGGCGTGGGCATCGAATGCCGCAGCGGCTCGGTCTGGGTGACGCTGGACCGCGACCCGCGCGACATCGTGCTCGCACCCGGCGAGCGCTTCGAAAGCACCGACCACCGGCGCGTGCTGGTCTCCGCGCTGGAGGCGTCGTGCATCACCGTGTCGGACGCGCAAGCCGCCGCGATCCCCCTGACGCGGCGCACGCCGGCGCGGTCGCCTTGGCGACTCCTGTCCCACGGGTTGTCCCCGGCTTGACCGGACCCCATGGGCATCGAACCATCGATGCCCATGGGTCACTGCGCTTCGAAGGCCGCCGTCGTCTGTGACGGGCGGCCTTCCTGCCTTGGGGCACCCCGCATTCCCGTTACCTGAAGGACTTGAACATGGCAGAGGCATACATCGTGGCCGCGGCACGCACGGCCGGCGGCCGGCGCGGCGGCAAGCTCGCGGGCTGGCACCCGGCCGACCTGGCGGCGCAGGTGATCGACGCGCTGGTGGCGCGCAGCGGCATCGACCCCGCGGCGGTGGAGGACGTGATCCTGGGCTGCGTGAGCCAGGTGGGCGAACAGGCGACCAACATCGCGCGCAATGCGGTGCTGGCGTCGAAGCTGCCCGAGTCGGTGCCGGGCACCTCGGTCGACCGGCAGTGCGGCTCGTCGCAGCAGGCGCTGCACTTCGCGGCGCAGGCCGTGATGTCGGGCGCGATGGACGCGGTGATCGCGGGCGGCGTCGAGAGCATGACGCGCGTGCCCATGTTCACGCCCAATGCGCTGCCGGCCAAGGCGGGCCTGGGCACCTACATGAGCCCGGCGATGAAGGCGCGCTATCCCGGCGTGGAGTTCAGCCAGTTCACCGGCGCGGAGATGATCGCGCGCAACTACGGCATCGAGAAAGACGCGCTGGACCGCTACGCCTTCGAAAGCCACCGGCGCGCCATTGCCGCGAGCCGCGCGGGCGCGTTCACCGACGAGATCGTGCCGATCGAGATCCTCTCGGCCGACGGAACCAGCACCGGCGAACAGCACCTGGTGGACGAAGGCATCCGCTTCGAGGCCACGCTGGAAGGCATTGCGGGCGTGAAGCTCATCGCCGAGGGCGGGCGCTGCACCGCCGCCACCGCCAGCCAGATCTGCGACGGCGCCAGCGGCGTGCTGGTGGTCAACGAGCGCGGCCTGAAGGCACTGGGCGTGAAGCCGCTGGCGCGCATCCACCACATGAGCGTGATGGGGCACGACCCGGTGATCATGCTGGAGGCACCGCTGCCCGCCACGCAGCGCGCGCTGAAGAAGGCCGGCATGAACATCGCCGACATCGACCTGTACGAAGTGAACGAGGCCTTCGCGCCCGTGCCCATCGCCTGGCTGCAGGCGCTCGATGCCGACCCGGCGCGGCTGAACGTGAACGGCGGCGCCATCGCGCTGGGCCATCCGCTGGGCGCCTCGGGCACCAAGCTGATGACCACGCTGATCCATGCGCTCGGCCAGCGCGGCAAGCGCTACGGCCTGCAGACCATGTGCGAAGGCGGCGGCATGGCCAACGTGACCATCGTCGAGAGGCTGTGATGGCCGAGCCGCAATTCATCCTGTACGACCTGACCGACGGCATCGCGACGCTCACGCTGAACCTGCCCGCCAAGCTCAACCCGATCGCGCGCGAGCTGCAGGTCGAACTGCGCGACGCGCTGGAGCGCATCCGCGACGACCGCGCGGTGCGCGCCGTGATCCTCACGGGCGCGGGCAAGGCCTTCTGCGTGGGCGCGGACCTGAGTGCGATGGCGCCGGGCGAGGCCGGCAAGTCGCTCGGCACGCAGACCGCCGAGGCGATGCAGGCGTTGAGCAACCCGCTCATCGAAACGCTGCGCACGCTGCCCGTGCCGGTGGTGGCCGCGGTGAACGGACCGGCGGCGGGTGCGGGCGTGGGCCTGGCGCTGGCGGCCGACGTGACCATTGCGGCGCGCAGCGCCTACTTCTACCTGCCCTTCCTGCCCAAGCTGGGCATCGTGCCGGACCTGGGCTGCACCTGGGCCATTCCGCGCCTCGCCGGCAAGGCGCGCGCGATGGGCATGGCACTGCTCGACGAGCGCCTGAGCGCGGGGCGCGCGGTGCAATGGGGCCTGATCTGGGCCTGCGCCGACGACGAGCAACTGATGGACGAAGCACGCGCCATCGCGCAGCGCCTGGCACGGCTGCCCGCGCACGCGGTGGTCGAGGCGCGCGAAGCCTTCGAGGCCGCCGAGCGCCACACGCTCAAGGAACAGCTGCACTACGAAAGCGAGCGCCAGCGCGTGCTGATCGACGGACCCAGCTTCCGCGAAGGCGTGAGCGCCTTCCTGCAGAAGCGCGCCCCCGAGTTCCCGAGCCGCTGAACGGCAGGCCCCACCGTGCGCCTGTGAGCCCGGGGGCGTGTCAATGAGACCGCTGCGCGATCTCGTCGGCACCGATCAGCTCGGCCACCATCACCGTGCCGGGGCCGTCGAGAAAGTACTCGGTCGCGGCCGGTGCGCGCACCCGCATGAAGCGGTCTTCGCCCACCTGCATGGTGTGGCCCGGCCCCATGTCCGCGCCGCTGTCGACCAGGTAGCGCAGGACATTGCCGAACAGCTGGAAGTACGTCTCGCCCTCGTGATGGCCTTCGGCCAGCACGGCGAAGTCGGGATGGCCGAAGCGGTCGGCGCCATGGGTGCGCATCCACACGCCCTGGACGCCTTCGACCTCGTACTTGACGAAGCCGCAGTACAGCGCGGGCAGGTCGAGCTCGCGCAGCAGCTCGATGCGGTCCCCCTCGACCTCGGCGTCGAACACGCCCGCCGGCATCGAGGTGCGGGCCGCCTCGTTCACCACCGCCAGCGCACCGAGGCGGGCCAGCGCGCCGGCCACGGTGGCCAGCGCCACGTACTGCTCGAGCACCGAGGCCTCGCGCCCGGCGTAGTAGAGGATCACGTGGCCGCGGTGGGCACGCACCTGCGCCTTGAGTTCCTGCGGGTAGTGCGCCGGCGCGACGCAGGGCTCGAGCGCGTCGGCCGGCATCGGCGCATCGAAGCCGACCAGCCGCACCACGTGCTTTCGCCAGCCCACCAGCGCGATGAAGGCGCCCGGGTCGGGCGAGATCTCGCAACGCGCGTCGCCGGTCGACCGGTGGTAGGCGCGCAGCGCCTGGCCGAGCGCGGCGATGTCGATCTTCTGCGAATCGGGGAACAGGACCGTCAGCGCGACGGGATCTTCCAGATCGGGGTTCGCCACCAGCGCGCCAGCGTCGGCCGGCTCGTCCTTGCGGCCGAAGAAACGGGAAAAGATGCTCACTCGAGGACTCCTTGGATTGCTCTGCAGCACCGGTGCACGGCGCACAAGGAAAAGAACTGTAATCGCGCCCGGATCGCCGGCCCGGCCATTGGCCTGCGGACGGCGATTGCGCCAGAATGGCCCTCCCTGCGCGCGAAGGATCTCCATGCCCAACGACCTCACCAATGCCTTCTACGCCCAGTCGGGCGGTGTCACCTCGGTCATCAACGCGTCGGCCTGCGGTGTGATCGAAACGGTACGCCAGCACCCTCAGCGCATCGGCAAGCTCTACGCCGGACGCAACGGCATCATCGGCGCGCTGACCGAGGAGCTGATCGACACCGGCGCCGAATCGGCCGAGGCCATTGCGGCGTTGCGCTCCACGCCTTCGGGTGCTTTCGGCTCGTGCCGCTACAAGCTCAAGTCGCTGGAGAAGAACCGGCGCGAGTACGAACGGCTCATCGAGGTGTTCAAGGCGCACGGCATCGGCTACTTCTTCTACAACGGCGGCGGCGACTCGGCCGACACCTGCTTCAAGGTGAGCCAGCTGTCGCAGTCGATGGGCTATGCGCTGCAGGCCATCCATGTGCCCAAGACCATCGACAACGACCTGCCCCTGACCGACTGCTGCCCGGGCTTCGGCTCGGTCGCGAAGTATGTGGCGGTGTCCACCATCGAGGCCTCGTTCGACGTGCGCTCGATGGCGGCCACCTCCACCAAGGTGTTCGTGCTCGAGGTGATGGGCCGGCATGCGGGGTGGATCGCCGCGGCCGGCGGGCTGGCGGCAGACCAGGGCATTCCGGTGGTGGTGCTGTTCCCGGAGATCGAGTTCGACAAGGCGCGCTTCATCGCGCGCGTCGACGAACTGGTGAAGCAGCACGGCTACTGCTCGGTGGTGGTGTCCGAAGGCTGCCACCACCCCGACGGCACCTTCCTGGCCGAGCAGGGCACGCGCGACGCCTTCGGCCATGCGCAGCTCGGCGGCGCGGCGCCGGTGGTGGCGCAGATGGTGAAGGACGCGCTGGGCCACAAGTTCCACTGGGCCGTGGCCGACTACCTGCAGCGCGCGGCACGGCACATCGCCTCGGCCACCGACGTGAAACAGGCCTACGAGCTGGGCCAGCGCGCGGTCGAACTCGCGCTGGAAGGCCGCAACGCGGTGATGCCGACCATCGAGCGCACGTCCGACGTGCCCTACGCCTACCGCCTGGGCAGCGCGCCGCTCGAGTCGGTCGCCAACGTCGAGAAGCCGATGCCGCGCGATTTCATCTCGGACGACGGCTACGGCATCACCGAGAAATGCAGGCGCTACCTGCTGCCGCTGATCGAGGGCGAGGATTACCCGGCCTACAGCGGCGGCCTGCCGGTGTACGTGACGCTGAAGAACGTCGCGGTGGCGAAGAAGCTGCAGGCCTTCGAGATCGCATGACCCCCACTGCAGCGGTCATCGACGCCACGCGCTGCCCGCTGTGCGGCGCCCCGAACCGCTGCGCGATGGAGATCGAGCGCGAGACCGGCCAGGTGCAGCCCGCGTGCTGGTGCATGCAGGTGGACTTCAGCAACGCGCCGCTGACGAACCTGCCGGCCGACATGCGCGGCCTGGCATGCATCTGCGCGCGCTGCGCAAGGGGTGCAATGGACGCGACGGACGCGCCCGCGCCTCAGGACTGAACGAGATCCTGCGGCTGGGTCTGCGTCTGCGACTGCGACTGTGATTGCGACTGCGATTGGCTTTGCGACTGGCCCTGCGATGGCGACTGCATGGGCGCCACGGCATCGAGCGCGGGTGCCGCGGTCACCTCGCTGGCCACCACCATCGTCGGCGCGCTGCCCGGCCGCTGCTCGGTCACCACGCGGTGGATGAACTGCAGCTTGCCCACCGCCGCGCGCGGCAGCACGAAGGGGTAGTAGTCGGGCTGGCCCATGCTGCGCGACAGCTCGTTGAGCACGTTGGTGAGCTTGACCCAGCCGTTGATGAAATCGAGAAACTTCCCCGCGTCGGCATGGTCGGGCTGCCACAGGTCTTCGACGGTGAAGAGGTCGCTGGTCAGCTCGACGTTGGAGGCGTCGACGCCGAAGCTCATCGCGGTGTCGGCCGTGTCTGCCATGTGCAGGTAGTGGGCCCAGGTCTCGGCCCAGTCTTCCCACGGGTGCGTGCTGGCGTAGCTGCTCACGAAGCGGTCGGCCCAGTCGGGCGGCGGGCCCTGGTCGTAGTGCACCTGCAGCGCGGCCGCGTAGTCGGCGCGGTCGTCGCCGAAGAGCGCGCGGAAGTCGTCGATCCACGGCGTGGGCAGCACCAGCAGGTCCCAGTAGTAGTGGCCGATCTCGTGGCGGAAGTGGCCCAGCAGCGTGCGGTAGGGCTCGCGCATCTCGGCGCGGATGCGCTCGCGCACCGCGTCTTCGGCCTCCTCGGCGTTCAGCGTGATCACGCCGTCGTCGTGGCCCGTCATCACGTGCGGGCCGCCGGGCATGTTGCTCAGGAAGTCGAAGGCCAGGCCGTGCACCGGGTCGGCGTGGCGGCTCACCACCGGCAGGCCGAGCGCCAGCAGCTGCGAGATGAGCCGGCGCTTGGCCTGTTCGAGCTTGCCCCAGAAGACGCCGTTGGCCTCCTGCGAGAGGTCGGGAATGGTGCGCGTCACGCTGCAGGCCAGGCAATAGCCCGGCGCGAGGCCGTGCACGTCGACCGGCAGCGCATCGCCGTCGCGCGCGGCGGGCACCATCCAGCTGCAGGCCGCGGGGGTCATGAGGTTGGCGCAGCGGCGGTAGACGGGGCCCTGCGGGTCGCCGAACACGGTGAAGGTGTCGGGCGGCGCGCCCTCGCCCTGCGCCGGTGCCAACGGCATGACGCCGAGGCGGTCGGCCACGTAGCCGAGCGGCGTGCGGCAGGCCAGGCACTGGCTGTTGCGCAGGAACACGGGGCGCCCGCACTGGCAGCGGTAAGAGCGGCTGACGGTGGGTGCGGCCAGTTCGGTGGCGAGCGTGGTCGCGCCTTCGGACTGTGGCGCCAGGTCTTGTGCAGGGGCGGCTTGTTCGTTCACGGGGGAATTCATGGGGTGTCGGTCTTGACGCGGAGGGCGCAGCCGCTGCATTGTGCAATTGCCCGCCGCGCCCTTCGCCATGCAATCGCCGATATGCTTGTAGGACGACGGACCCCCACACCATCCGCCGCCCCATGACCTCCCCACAGCCTTCCGAAGCCGCGACCGCGCCGGCCCCACCGTCCATCGGCACCCTGCGCGAACGCTACGGCGAGCGCTACCGCTGGTACCTGCTGCTGTCTGTGATGGTGGGGACGATGGCGTCGATCATGTCCTCGACCATCGTCAACGTGGCGATCCCCGGCATGAGCTACCACTTCTCGCTCGGCCAGGAGCGCGCGCAGTGGGTGAGTTCGGGCTTCATGGTGGCGATGACGGTGTCGATGCTCACCACGCCGTGGCTGCTGTCGCGCTACGGCTACCGGCGCACCTACGTCGGCACCATGTTGCTGTTGCTGCTGGGCGGCATCGTGGGCGGACTGGCCAACAACTTCTCGCTGGTGCTGTTCGCGCGCGTGGCCGAAGGGCTGGCGGCGGGCGTGGTGCAGCCCATTCCGGCCATCATCATCCTGCGCGCCTTCGAGCCGCACGAGCAGGGGCGCGCGAGCGGCATCTTCGGCATGGGCGTGGTGCTGGCGCCGGCCATCGGGCCGAGCATCGGCGGGGTGCTGGTCGACCTGTTCGGCTGGCGCTCGATCTTCTTCATGGTGGTGCCGTTCTGCCTGGCCTCGATCTGGCTGGCCTACAAGTTCGTGCCGAAGACGGCGCCCGGCGGCGTGGCCGCGGTGCGCGGCAGCGGGCTGGACGCGCGCGGGCTGGCGCTGGGCACGGTAGGCACGCTGTGCCTGCTGCACGGGCTGGTGGCGCTGCGCGGCGACTCGCCGCTGCAGGCCGCGCTGCTGCTGGCGGGCGCGCTGGCGGGGTTCGCCGCGTTCGTGTGGTGGCAGCGGCGGCTGGCGGCCTCGGGCGGCACGCCGCTGATGAACCTGGCGCTGTTCCAGTACCGGCAGTTCGCCATGGGCGGCGTGGTGGCCTTCATCTACGGCACGGCGCTGTTCGGCTCGACCTACCTGCTGCCGGTGTACATGCAACTGGGGCTGCAGCTGTCTGCATCGCACGTGGGCACGATCCTGCTGCCGGCAGGCCTGGTGCTGGCGCTGACCATCGCCGGCGTGGGCCGGCTGGCCGACCGGCACCCGACCTGGCTGCTGGTGACCATCGGCCTGGCGCTGCTGGCCGCGTCGTTCGCGCTGATGATCGTGCTGCGGCTGGACAGCGCGCTGTGGCTGCTGGTGGTCTTCGCGGTCGTCGGGCGCATCGGGCTGGGCTTCATCCTGCCCTCGCTCAACCTGGGCTCGATGCGCCCGCTGGCCAAGCCGCTGATTCCGCAGGGCGCGAGCGCCATCAACTTCGTGCGCATGCTGGGCGGCGCGGCCGGCGTGAGCCTGTGCGCCATCGTGCTCGAGTGGCGGCTGGCGGCGCACGGCGATTCGCTGGCCAACCCCATGACCAGCCCGGCGCGGCTGGCGGCCTTCGACGAGGTGTTCGCGATGCTGGCCGGGCTGTGCGCGCTGGCCATCTGCGCCGCCTGGCAGTTGCGCACGGGCGCCACACCGGCCGGTGGGCCTGTACGCAACACGGGGTAAACCCCGGCGACGGATGGCGGGACTTTGGCATTCAATTGTTATCAGTTGTATCCAAATGGTCCAGATCGCAATCGGGTTCCCATGCACCGCAGAAATTTCATCGCCGCCTCGGCCGCGGCCGGGGCCGTCTTTGGCCCTCTTGCCCCTCTTTCGTCCGCCTTCGCCGCGGAAAACGGTGTCACCGACACCGACATCGTGCTGGGCCACACCGGCATCCTGAGCGGTCCGCTGGGCGTGCCGGTCAAGGTGGTGATGGCGGGGGCCGGGCTGGCCTTCGATGCGGTCAATGCACAGGGCGGGCTGTCGGGCCGCAAGATCAAGGTGGTTTCGCTCGACGACGAACTCAAGCCCGAGAAGGCCCTCGCCAACTACGAGAAGCTGCTGGCGGAGCACCGCGTCTTCGCCTTCTTCGGCTGCGTGGGCTCGGGCACCACGGCCGCGGGCGCCAAGGTGGTGAACCAGAGCGGCGCGCCGACGGTGGGCGGCTATGCGGTGTCGGACTCGGCCCGCGAAAAGATGGGCGGCGCCGGGTACTTCGTGCGCGCCACCTTCGCCCGCGAGGCCCAGGCGCTGGTGCAGCACCTGACCACCATCGGCGTGACGCGCATCGGCGTGGCGTACCTGGACAACCCCGGCGGCGCGGAAGTGGCCCAGCTGGTCGAAGCCGCGCTGGCCACGCTCAAGCTGAAGCCGGAGGCCGCCGTGGCGGTCAAGGGCGACGGCACGGGCAACGAGGCATCGGGCAAGGCGCTTGCCGACAGCAAGGCGCAGGCCGTGATCATGTACCTGGGCGGCGGCATCGGCGGCGAGGTGATGAAGGCGGCCTGGGCGGCCGGCGGGCGCCAGATGTACTACGGCATGTCGATCGTGCCGGGCGACGTCACGGCCAAGCTCGTGGGCGACAAGACCAGCGGGCTCGCCATTTCGCAGATCGTGCCCTACCCGTGGAGCGAGGTCGACACGGCCGCGCGCGAGTTCCGCCAGCTGGCCGAACGCGCCAAGGTGGACATCGGCTACCTGGCCTACGAGGGCTATGTGAATGCGCTGGTCATGATCGAGGGCCTGCGCCGCACCGGCCGCGACCTGACGCGGGCCAGGCTGCACACCGCGCTGAAGGCGATGAAGCTGCGCATCGGCGGCATGGAGATCGACTTCACCGGCACGAGCAACACGGGTTCGCGCTTCATCGAGATGGTGCGGGTGACCAAGGAAGGCAAATTCATCCGCTAGCGGCAACCGGATGGTCGGGCAAGTCGCCCGGCGTGCAGGGGCCGGCGCGAATCGCGGTCTAATCACTGCCATGTGCCAATTGCTAGGGATGAACTGCAACACGCCGACCGACGTGACCTTCAGCTTCACGGGGTTCGCGCAGCGCGGCGGCCGCACCGACCACCATGCAGACGGCTGGGGCATCGCGTTCTTCGAGGACCTGGGGCTGCGCCACTTCGTGGACCACCAGCCGGCGTGCGAATCGCCGGTGGCGGAGCTCATTCGCCGCTACCCCATACAGAGCCGCAACGTCATCGCGCACATCCGCAAGGCGACGCAGGGCGAGGTGAACCTGCAGAACTGCCACCCCTTCGTGCGCGAGCTGTGGGGGCGCTACTGGGTGTTCGCCCACAACGGCGACCTGAAGGACTTTCGCCCGCGCCTGCACGGCAACTTCCACCCGGTGGGCAACACCGACAGCGAACACGCCTTCTGCTGGCTGATGCAGGAGCTGGCCAAGTCGCACGCCGGCGTGCCGAGCATCGAGGAGCTCACGCTGACGCTGCGCGAACTGGCGCCGCAGCTCGCAAGCCACGGCACCTTCAACTTCATGCTGTCCAACGGCCAAGCGCTGTGGGCGCATGCCTCCACCAACCTCTGGTACGTGGAGCGCCAGCACCCCTTCGTGACGGCGCAGCTGTCGGACGAAGACCTGGCGATCGACTTCGCGCAGCACACCACGCCCACCGACCGCGTGGCCGTGGTGGTGACCGCGCCGCTCACCACCAACGAGACGTGGACGCAGTTCGCACCGGGCGAGCTGCATGTGTTCGTGGACGGGCGGTTGTCGGGGGTCTGATTGCAGACAAAGTGCGGCCTTTAGCCTGACACTTTTTAGCAACAGTGCATGAAAGTATCGGTGGGCAGGTGCAAACATAGGAACAATAACGGTTCTCATTTGCATCTTTCGATCCGCCCATGCCCACTCCTTCGTTCTATTTCCGGCCGACCGTGGTCGCGTCGCTGCTCGCGCTCAACGCCGTGGCAGCACAGGCCCAGACCCCCGCGGCCGAACCCGCTGCTGCGGCGGCGTCGAGCGGCACGCTGTCTACGGTGAACGTGGAAGCCAGCGCCGACGCCTCGGCCGAAGGCCTCACCAAGCCCTATGCGGGCGGGCAGGTGGCGCGCGGCGGGCGCGTCGGCATCCTGGGCAACCAGGACATGATGAGCGCGCCGTTTTCCAGCACCAACTACACCAACGAACTGATCCAGGACCAGCAGGCCAAGAGCGTGGCCGACGTGCTGCTGAACGACCCGTCGGTGCGCCAGGCCCGCGGCTTCGGCAACTTCCAGGAGCTGTACGTGGTGCGCGGCTTCCCCGTGTACTCGGACGACGTCTCCTACAACGGCCTCTACGGCATGCTGCCGCGCCAGTACATCGCCTCCGAATTCTTCGAGCGCGTGGAAGTGTTCCGCGGCGCCAACACCTTCCTGAACGGCGCGGCCCCCGGCGGCAGCGGCATCGGCGGTGCGATCAACCTGCTGCCCAAGCGCGCGCCCAACGAACCGCTCACGCGCGTGGGCTTCGGCGTGCAGACCGGCGGCCAGGGCTTCGTCAACCTCGACCTGGCTCGCCGCTTCGGTCCCGACGACAGCCTGGGCGTGCGCGTGAACGCGGTGCGCCGCGACGGCGGCACGGGCATCAAGAACGAGAGCCAGCAGGTCAGCGCCTTCGGCGTGGGCCTCGACTGGCACAACCGCAACGTGCGCCTGTCGGCCGACTTCGGCTACCAGGACTTCGACCTGAAGGACGGCCGCCCCAGCGTCACGCCATCTTCCACGCTGCCGATCCCGCGCGCGCCCGACGCCCGCGCCAACTTCGCCCAGCCCTGGACCTATTCCAAGGAAAAGGACAAGTTCGCCACCTTCCGCGGCGAAGTCGACATCACCGACAACATCACGGCCTGGGCCGCCGGCGGCGTGCGCCGCAGCGACGAAGACAACGTGCTGTCGAACCCGACGCTCACCAACGCCTTCGGCGACACCAGCAACACGCGCTTCAGCAACACCCGCAAGGACCGCATCGGCACGGCGGAACTCGGCGTGCGCGGCACCTTCGCCACCGGCCCCGTGAAGCACACCGTGGTGGCCTCGGTGGCCAAGTACAGCAACGACCGCGACAACGCCTACGCCATCTCGTCGGGCAGCGTGCGCAACAACATCTACGCGCCGTATGCCTCGATCTATCCGATCGCCAACGGCGCGGGCGGCTTCGTCGGCAACACGCTGGCAGACCCGCGCCTGACCGACAAGATCGACACCTCCAGCGTGGCCGTCGCCGACACCATGGCCTTCATGGACGACCGCCTGCTCGTCACGCTCGGCGCGCGCCGCCAGACCATCGAGCAGACCAGCTTCGCCTACACCACGCTCCAGCAGACGAGCACCTACGACAAGAGCAAGACCACGCCGGTGGCCGGCATCGTGTTCAAGATCACGCCGACCGTGTCGGCCTACGCCAACTACATCGAAGGCCTGGTCAAGGGCAACGTGGCGCCCGGCACGGTGAACAACCGCCCGGTCACCAACAGCGGCGAGATCTTCGCGCCGTACCAGGCCAAGCAGAAGGAAGTCGGCGTCAAGTACGACGGCGGCACGCTCGGCGCCAGCGCCGCGTTCTTCACCACCGACCAGCCCACCTACGCCTACTCGGGGCAGACCTACGGCCTCTACGGCAAGCAGCGCAACCAGGGCCTGGAGTTCTCGGTGTTCGGCCAGCCCGCCAAGGGCCTGCGCCTGCTCGGCGGCCTGACGCTGCTCGACGCCAAGCAGAAGCAGACGCAAGGCGGTGCCACCGACGGCCTGGACGCCATCGGCGTGGCCAGGCAGCAGGCCAACCTGGGCGCCGAATGGGACGTGCCCGGCCTGCGCAACCTGTCGCTGAACGCTCGCGTGCTCTACACCTCCAAGCAGTACGCCAATGCCACCAATACGCAGTCGGTGCCGTCGTGGACGCGCTTTGACATCGGCGCGCGCTACCTGGTCAACCTGGGCAACGGCCGCGCGCTCACGCTGCGTGCGCGCATCGACAACCTGTTCAACAAGTCGTACTGGGCGTCGGTGGGCGGCACGCAGGGATCCAACTACCTGGTGCTGGGCGCGCCGCGAACCTTTGCAGTGAGCGGCACGATCGACTTCTGACCGCCGGCGCCCTCGCGCTACCGCGCGAGGTGCGCCTCCAGCGCGTCGATGAACATCTTCGGCACGTCGAAGCCCGTCTGTTCGGTGATTTCCTGAAAGCAGGTCGGGCTGGTCACGTTGATCTCGGTGACCGAGTCGCCGATCACGTCCAGCCCGATCAGGAGCAGTCCGCGCGGCGCCAGCACGCTGCCGATGGCCTCGGCGATCTCGCGGTTGCGCGCGGTCAGCGGCTGCGCCACGCCCTTGCCGCCGGCCGCCAGGTTGCCGCGCACCTCGGTGCCCTGCGGAATGCGCGCCAGCACGAAGGGCGCCGGCTCGCCCGCGATGATCAAAATGCGCTTGTCGCCCTGCACCACCTCGGGCACGAAGCGCTGCACCATGATCGTCTCGGCGCCGTCCTTGTTGAGCGTCTCGACGATGGAGCCCAGGTTCAGCGCGTCCTGCTTCACGCGGAAGATGCCCATGCCGCCCATGCCGTCGAGCGGCTTCAGGATGATGTCGCCGTGCTCCGCATGGAAGTCGCGCACGGCCTGCGCGCTGCGCGTGACCAGGGTGGGCGTGACGAACTGCGGAAACTCCATGATCGCGAGCTTCTCGGGGTGGTCGCGCAGCGCGCGCGGCGAGTTGACCACCTGCGCACCCTCGCGCTCGGCCTGCTGCAGCAGGTGCGTCGAATAGATGTACTCGGCGTCGAAGGGCGGGTCCTTGCGCATCAGCACGGCGTCGAAGTCCTTCAGCGCCTTGCTTTCGGTGATATCGACCGTGTACCAGTCTTTCGCATCCCCGGTCAGCGTGATCTGCTGCACCACGGCCGTGACCAGCCCGCCCGACTTCCACTGGATGTCCTGCGGCAGGCAGGCGGCGATGCGGTGGCCGCGGCGCTGGGCCTCGCGCATCATCGAGAAGGTCGTGTCCTTGTAGATCTTGAACTGGTCGAGCGGATCGGCGACGAAGAGGATGTTTTTCATCAGATGTTCTTTCCGGCGCCGGGAGCGGCAGCCTCAGGGATGTCGGGCGCGATGTTGCCGGAAGGCGCGATCTCCTTGCCGGGCGGGGCCTTTTCAAAGGCTTTCGAGCTTGGCGACCGGCCGATCTGCTGCACCGCCAGCGCCACCGCCCCGGCCACCACGCCCCAGAAGGCCGAGCCGATGCCCGCCAGCGTCACGCCCGAGAGCGTGACCAGGAAGGTGATCAGCGCCGCCTCGCGGTGCGACTCGTCGCGCACCGCAGCCGCCAGGCCGCCGCCGATGGTGCCCAGCAGCGCCAGTCCGGCGATGGCCGCGACCAGCTCTTTGGGAAAGGCCGTCAGCAGCCCGGTGACGGCTGCGCCGAACAGGCCGATCACCACGTAGATCGCACCGCAGCTCACGGCGGCCGTGTAGCGCCGCGCCGGGTCTTCGTGCGCCTCGCGGCCCATGCAGATGGCCGCGGTGATGGCGCTCAGGTTCAGCGCGAAGGCGCCGAACGGCGCCAGCACCAGCGTGGTCAGCCCGCTGATGGTGATGAGCTTGCTGACCGGCAGCCCGCCGTAGCCCGCCGCGCGGATGGCGGCCACGCCCGGCAGGTTCTGCGAGGCCATGGTCACCACGAACAGCGGCAGCGCCAGGCTGACGATGGCCTGCCAGCTGAAGACCGGCATCGTGAACACCGGCCAGGTGAGCGAGAAATGCACCGCCGACCACGCCAGCTGGCCGCGGGCCGCGACGAACACGATGGCCATCAGCAGCGTGAGCGGCACCGCGTAGCGCGGCAGCAGCCGCTTGGCGACGAGGTAGGTGCCGAGCATCAGCAGCACCAGCGGCAGCGCCGTTTGCGCAGCGATGAAGGCGCCGAGGCCGAAGCGCGCCAGCACGCCGGCGAGCAACGCGGACGCGATGGCCATCGGGATCTTGTTCATGACGCGCTCGAACCAGCCGGTGGCGCCCGCCAGCGCCATCAGCACGGCGCAGACGATGAAGGCGCCGACCGCCTCGTTCATGCTGTAGCCCATGCCCGCCACCGCCAGCACGGCCGCGCCGGGCGTGCTCCAGGCGATCATGACGGGCTGGCGCCACCACAGCGAGGGCAGCGCCGAGGCCAGGCCCATGCCGATGCCCAGCGCCCACATCCACGAGGCCGCCATTTCCGGCGTGGCGCCGAAAGCCTGGGCGGCCTGGAACACGATGGCCACCGAGCTGGTGAAGCCCACGAGCACGGCGACGAAGCCCGCGGTGAAAGCCGAAAGGCTCAGGTCCTTGAAAAATCGCATCGCGCGATTGTGCCGCCGCGCCGGGGGGCGCCGGCACGGCGGCTTCAGGGTTTCATAGCCTCAGGCCGCGCCCAGGTAGGCCTTGGCCAAGGCGCCGTCTGCCGCGATGTCCGCCGCGCTGCCCTGCGCCACGATGCGCCCGCCTTCCATCACATAGGCCCGGTCGCACAGCGCCAGCGCGAGCGCGGCCATCTGGTCGACCAGCAGCACGGTGAGCCCTTCGGCACGCAAGGTGTCGAGCGCCTCGAACAGCTCCGAGATGATCTTCGGCGCCAGCCCGAGCGAGGGCTCGTCGAGCAGCAGCACGCGCGGCTGCGACATCAGCCCGCGCGCGATGGCCAGCATCTGCTGCTCGCCGCCCGACAGCAGCCCCGCACGCTGGTGCAGCCGCTCGCGCAGGCGCGGGAAGCGCACCAGCATGGCCTCGGTGCGCGCGTCGATGTCGCGCCCGTCGAGAAACGCGCCCAGGCGGATGTTGTCGCGCACGCTGAGCTCGGGGAACACCTGCCGGCCTTCGGGCACCAGCACCAGCCCGCGCGCCACGATGCGCTCGGCGGGCAGGCCCGCCAGTTCCGCGCCTTCGAGGTGGATGCCGCCTTGCACCGGCCGGTGCAGCCCGGCCAGCGAGCGCATCAGGGTGGACTTGCCCGCGCCGTTGGCGCCCAGCAGTGCCACCAGTTCGCCGCGCCGCACGCGCAGGTCGATGCCGTGCAGCACCGGCTCGGCGCCGTAGCCGGCCACCAGCGCGCCGATGCCCAGCACCTCGGGCGCGTCCGCCGGCAAGGCGGGGCGCGGCGCCTTCGGGGACGCGCCGGCCGTCATCGCCTCGCCCAGGTACGCCTTGCGCACCGCCGGGTCGGCCTGGATGGCCGCGACATCCCCCACCGCCAGCCGTTGCCCCGCGTCGAGCACCACGAGGTGGTCGGAGATGCCCATGACCAGTTCCATGTCGTGCTCGACCAGCAGCACGCCGATGCCGGCCGCCGCGATGCGCTGCAGCAGTGCGGCAAGCTGCGTCTTGTCTTCGCGCGAGAGGCCGGCCGCGGGCTCGTCGAGCAGCAGCGCCTGCGGCGAGGTGGCCAGGGCGCGTGCGATCTCGACAAGGCGGCGGTCGACGTGCGCGAGGTCGGCGGCCGGCGTGTCGGGCGAACCCGCGTAGCCACAGAAGGCCAGCAGCTGCCGCGCCTGCGCGCGCGCCGCGGCCGAGCGGTAGCGCCGCGCGCCCAGCAAGGGCCCGAGCGTGCCGCGCCCCAGTGCGAGCGCCACGTTGTCTTCCACGCTCAGGCTGCCGAACAGCTGCGAGGTCTGGTAGGTGCGCGCCACGCCGGCGCGTGCGATGCGGAAGGCGCGCAGGCCCTGCAGCGGCGCCTCGCCCAGGCGGAAGCCGCCACCCGTGGGCCTGTAGAAGCCGCTCAGCATGTTCAGCACCGTGGTCTTGCCCGCGCCGTTCGGGCCGATCAGGCTGGTGATGCCGCCCGCGTGCGTGCCGAAGGCCAGGTCGCTCACGGCGCGCACGCCGCCGAACTGCATCGTGAGGCCTTCGGTGCGGATCGGTGCGCCCGATGCGCCAGGCGCGCGGGGCGGCAGGCCCGTGGCATCCGCGCACAATGGCAGCGGCGCCGGCTGCCTGGCGAAGCGCGCAAGCACGGGGGCCATCACACGCCGCCACAGCCCGGCCGCACCGTCCGGCGCCGCCCACAGCACGACCAGCAGCAGCAGGCCGAAGAACAGCAGCCGGTATTCCTCCAGGCTCGCGAGCACCTCGGGCAGCAGCGCCACCACGAGCGCGCCGACCACCGGCCCGGCCACCGAGCCCGCGCCGCCGATCATCACGACCAGCACGAACAGAATCGACTGCCCGAAGCCGAAGGTGTGCGGCGTGACGAAGCCCGACAGCGGCGCGAACAGCCCGCCCGCCGCGCCCGCGCACAGCGCCGACAGCGCGAAGGCCACGGTCTTGATGCGCAGCGGATCGAGCCCGATCGACTCGGCCGCCGTCTCGCTGTCGCGCACCGCGCGCATTGCAGCGCCCCAGCCGCCGCGCGACAGCAGCGCGAAGGCCACGAGCGCCACGCCTGCCGTGAGCACCGCCAGCATGGCCGCCGCGCGCTCGCCCTGCGCCAGCCCGAAGAGCGTAGGACCCGCAATGCCCATGATGCCGTTCTGCCCGCCCGTGAGGTCGCGCGCCTCGACGATCGCGTGCTCCACGATGAAGCCGAAGGCGATGGTGATCATCGCGAGGTACGGCCCCTTGGCGCGCAACGCGGGCAGCGCGAGCAGCGCACCCATGGCGCCCGCGACGAGCGCGCCCACCGGCCATGCGGCCCAGAAGCTCCAGCCGGCCTTGCTCGTGAGAATGGCGACGGCGTACGCGCCGATCGCATAGAAGCCCACATGCCCGAACGACATCTGCCCCGTGAGCCCGAGCAGCACGTTGAGCCCGATGCCGACGATCGCGAACAGCGCCACATTGGCGAGCACGAACACGTAGTAGCCGTTGACCGTGGCCGCGAGCGCCACGCCCACGGCCATTGCCGACACGAGCACGAACAGCGCGGGCCAGCGCATGCCCAAAATGCCAGGAGCGGCGCTCATACCTTCTTCACCGCCGCACGGCCGAACAGCCCCTGGGGCCGCAGCGCGAGCACCACGATCACCAGGGCGAAGGTCAGGATCTGCGTGTAGCCCGAACCCAGCGTGGCGGTGATCAGCGCTTCGGCCAGGCCGAACAGCAGCCCCGCGCCCATCACGCCCCATGCGCTGGTGATGCCGCCCAGGATCGCGACCGCGAAGGCCTTCAGGCCGAACAGCGTGCCCATGTCCGCCTGCACGTTGAACAGCGGCGCGATCAGCACGCCCGCCACGCCCGCGAACACGGCCGACAGCGCAAAGGCCGCGGCCACCGCGCGCCGGATCGGAATGCCCATGAGCCGCGCGGCGGCCGGGTTCTGCACCACGGCCAGCATGCCCACGCCCCAGCGCGTGCGCCGCGCCACGATGTGCAGCGCCGCGGCCAGCGCCAGGCCCGCCACGGGAATGAGCAACTGCAGCGGGTACACGCCCAGCCCCACGTCGCCCACCTGCAGCGGCGTGACCGCCAGCGGCGACGGCAGGCTGCGCGGCTCCTTGCCGAAGGTGAACATCACGAGGTTGTCGACCACGATGCCCAGCGCCACCGTGGCCATCAGCCAGGCTTCGGAGCCGCGGCTCGCGAACGGACGCACCGCCACGAACTCGACCACCAGCCCGTACACGCCACACAGCACGAGCGCCAGCGCGATGGCCAGCGGCATCGGCCAGCCCAGGGTCTGCGCGAACCAGAAAGTGAAGACCGCGCCCAGCATCATCGCGCTGCCCTGCGCGAAGTTGACGGTGCCCGAAACGGCGTAGGTGACGTAGAAGCCCAGGGCGATCAGCCCGTACATGCTCCCCAGCCCCAACCCGCTGATCCATGCGGAAAGCAGCATTGCGCGCAGCCCTCTTCTTTTCTTACTTGGCCGCGACCATGCCCACGGGCAGGATGCGGTTGTCGATGAACTGCGCCCACACGTAGTCGTTGGCGGTCACGGCGTCGTGCACGGCGGGCGAGAAGGGCTTGTCGTAGGTCTTGATCAGGCCTTCGTACCTGCCGATCTTGTAGAAGCCCTGGCGCACCGCGTCGCCGTCGGTCGAGCCGGCCGCCGCGATGGCCAGCGCCGCGAGCTGCATGCCGTCGTAGGCGTTGGCCACGCCCACGGCGGGCGTGATGTCGTCCGGGCCCTTGATGGCGGGGTACTTGGCCTTCAGCGCGGCAATCACCTTCTCGCCCACCGGCGATTGCTTGCCGAAGAAGCTGTAGGTCTGCACGAAGTGCACGTTCTTGCCGTTGGGGCCGGCCAGCTCGGTGAAGCGGCCGCCCGCCGGGCCCCAGTGCGACACGATGGGCACCTGCCAGCCCATGCGGTCGAGCGACTTCACCACCTGCGCCGACGGGCCCACGTTGCCGACCATGAACAGCGTGTCGGCGCCAGCGGCCTTCAGGCGCGTGAGCTGCGGCACCACGTCGACGTCGTTGCCGTCGAACTTCTCCACGCCCACGGCCTTCAGGCCCTTGGCGGCGAGCGCGGCGTGCAGGCCCTTCTCGTTCGATTCGCCCCACGGGTTGTTGACCAGGATCATGCCGAACTTGCTCGCCTTGAAGTTCTTCTGCGCGTAGTCGAGCATGCCCACGTTGACGATCTCGTCGACCGCCGACACGCGAAAGGCGTAGTTGGGGTTGGCGCCGTTCTTCGTGATGGGCGTGCCCGCGGCCCAGGGGCCCATGAAGGGCGTCTTCTCCTGGTTGGCGATGGGCACGATGGCCATCGACACCGGCGTGTCGAGGCCGCCGAACAGCACGGCCACCTTCTCCTTGAAGATGAGTTCGCGCGCGGCCACCACGCCCTTGGCGGGGTTGGCCTCGTCGTCGCGGCGCACCAGCTCGAGCTTGCGCCCGCCGAGCAGCCCGCCCTTGCCGTTGATCTCGTCGATGGCCACCGTGAGGCCGCGCGTGATGGCTTCGCCGGCCAGTGCCGACTGGCCCGACAGGGCCGTGACCAGGCCGATCTTGATCGGCTCGGCGGCGAAGGCCGCACCGTGGGAAAGGCAGGCAGCGGCAACGGCTGCAAGGCACAGCGTGCGGCGGTTGAAGCTAGGCGAACGGGACATGGCGGACTCCTGGGTCGAAGAGAAGCAGGGGATGGACAAGGGATGAGGCACCCAACAAGGTGCATCGAAATGCGCCGAAGCGACTGGCCAGCCCCGGATGCAAGCGGCATGCCAAGTTGACAATTTATCCATCGAATTGTCGACAATCCAAATTCGAGCGTGTCAACAATCAGGCACAGGAATTGCACGATTCCGCCACGACATACCGCCGTGCACCGCCATGGCTCACAACGACTGGAGAACCGCATGACCACGCCCGCCGCACCAGCACCCCACACGCTCGACCCCGCCGCCGTGGTGGACGAGTTCCTTCGCCTGGTGATGATTCCCGACCCGCAGTCGGCCTCGCGCTTCACCGCGCCCGGCATCCGCATCCGCTTCACCGGCAACCGGCCGATGCAGGCGCCCGGCGACACCTCGGCCTTCAATGCCAAGCGCTATGCGTGGGTGAAGAAGAAGATCGAGCGCACCGAAACGGTGGCCGGCGGCACGCCCGAGGCCACCGTGGTCTACAGCCTGGGCACGCTGTACGGCGCATGGCCCGACGGCACCGCTTTCGAGGACAACCGCTACGTCGACCGCTACGTGGTGAGCCACGGCCTCATCGTGCAGATGGACGTGTGGAACGACAGCGCCGAATGGCTGCTGGTGCGCGCCGGCCTCGCGGTGCTGTGAGGACCGGCGCATGACCACGCGCTGGCCCGAACTGCTGCCCACGCACGACCGCTTCGACTACCGGCCCATCACCCGGCGGCCCGACCACGTGTGGCCCAACGGCGCGCGGCTGGCGGTGTACCTGGGCTTCAACGTGGAGCACTTCGCCTTCGGCGACGGGCTGGGCGCTTGCATCGGCCCGGCCTCGCCGCAGCCCGACGTGCTCAACCACGGCTGGCGCGAGTACGGCAACCGCGTGGGCGCATGGCGCTGCCTGGAGCTGTTCGACGCGCTCGCATTGCCCACGGGTGCGCTGATCAACACCGCGCTGTACGACCACTGCCCGGAGCTGGTGCAGGCGCTGGTGGCGCGCGGCGACGAGCTGATCGGCCACGGCCACAGCAACGCCGAACGCCAGGGCGTGCTCGACGAAGTGCACGAGCGCGCGCTGCTGCAGCGCTGCCGCGACCGCATGGTGCGCGAGAGCGGGCAGGCGCCTTCGGGATGGCTGTCGCCGTGGATCTCGGAGAGCGCCGTCACGCCCGACCTGCTGGCCGAGACAGGCTACGGCTACACGCTGAACTGGTGCCACGACGACCAGCCGATTCTCATGCGCACGCGCGGCGGCGGTGCACTGTGGTCGGTGCCCTACCCGCAGGAGCTCAACGACATTCCGATGATCGTCGGCCGCCTGATGGACGCGAAGGACTTCAGCGCGATGGTGGTCGACAACTTCGAAGAAATGCTCGCGCAGTCGCGCAACCAGCCGCTGGTGATGGGCCTGGCGCTGCATCCGTACATCGTGGGCCAGCCTTACCGGCTGCGGCATTTGCGCACCGCGCTGGCGCACCTGGCGCAGGCGCGCGACCGGGGCGACATCTGGTTCACCACGCCGGGGGCCATTGCGGCGCACATGACGCAACTGGCCGCGGAGCGGCCCGGAGAATTCGACTGAACCACAGGGTGCATGGGCGGGCTCGATAATCTGCGCGTTCCCACCGCCTGCTTTCCTCCCCATGGCCCGTTCCCCCTCGCCGCCGAAGCCCGCCGCCGCCCGGCGCAAGCCGTCGCCAGCCGCCGAACCCACCGCGGCGGCCGCGGCGGCCGCGCCGGTCACGCCGGCAGGGGGCGAAGGTGACGAAGGCGACATCGAGGAGCGCATCTACCGCTCGGTCTTCGAGGGCGTGACCAACCAGCGCCTGGCACCCGGCACCAAGCTGCCCGAGGCCTCGCTGTGCGAGCTGTTCGGCGTGAGCCGCGCGCTGGTGCGCAAGGTGCTGCAGCGGCTGGCGCACGACCACATCGTGGACCTGCGGCCCAACCGCGGCGCCATCGTCGCAATGCCTTCGCCGGAAGAAACGCGGCAGATCTTCGAGGCGCGCCGCGCGCTCGAAGCCGCGCTGGTGCGCATGGCGGTGCGCAACGCCACCAAGGCCGAAGTGGCCGAACTGCGTCGGCACCTGAAGGAAGAACACGCGGCCATGCACCGCCACACGCAGCCCGAATGGGCGCGGCTGGCCAGCTCGTTCCACCTGCGCGTGGCGCGGCTCGCGCGCAATCCGATCCTGGAGCGCTACCTCACGGAGCTGATGTCGCGCTGCTCGCTGATCGTGGCGCTGTACGAGCCGCCCGGCAACGCCGCGTGCGAGCACGGCGAGCATGCCGAAGTGGTCGACGCCATCGCACGCGGCGATGCGGACACGGCCGTGCACCTGATGGAAGCGCACCTGCTGGTGCTGGAGCGGAACATCGCGCTGGACCGGCCGGCCGCGCAGCGCAGCCTGGGGCAGATGCTGGGCCTGGGCTGAACCGCCCCGGCCGCACAGCCTGCGGCCGCGTCAGATCTCGATCTTCGAGCCCAGCTCCACCACCGCATTGTTCGGCAGCCCCAGGAACGCGGCCGCGCCACTCGCGTTGTGGTGCATCTGCGCGAACAGCTTCTCGCGCCACGGCGCCATGCCGCTGCCCAGCGTGGGAATCACCACGTCGCGCGACAGGAAGTAGCTGGTCGTCATCGGCTCCAGCTGGCAGCCGCGCAGGCGCGCGTTGTCGAGCGCGCGCGGCAGGTCGATGTCGTTCTTGAAGCCGTAGTGCACGATCACCTGCCAGCAGTGGTTGCCCAGCGCGTCGATCTCGATGCGCTTGTCCATCGGGATCCAGGGCACCTCGTGGTTGCGCACGGTGACGAACATGTTCTGCTCGTGCAGCACCTTGTTGTGCTTCAGGTTGTGCAGCAGCGCGTTGGGCACGGTGCCGGGCTCGGCCGTGAGGAACACCGCCGTGCCTTCCACGCGCACCGGCGGGCTGACGAACACCGAGCCCAGGAAGGACTTCAGGTCGATGGCATCGGCATGCTGCGCCTCGCCCATGAGGCGCCGGCCTTCCTTCCACGTGATCATCAGCGTGAAGACGAAGCCGCCGATCATCAGCGGGAACCAGCCGCCTTCGAACAGCTTGAGCAGGTTCGACGCGAAGAACATGAAGTCGACGAAGAAGAACAAGGCCGTCGAGCCGATGCAAAGCACCAGCGGCAGCTTCCACGCGTAGCGGATCACGAAGAAGGTCAGGATGGTGGTGATCAGCATGTCGGTGGTCACCGCGATGCCGTAGGCGGCCGCCAGGCTGCTCGACGTGCGGAACATCACCACCGCCAGCACGATGGCCACGAACAGGCCCCAGTTGACCAGCGGAATGTAGATCTGCCCGGCCGTGCGCACGCTGGTGTGCTCGATGTTCAGGCGCGGCAGGTAGCCCAGCTGGATGACCTGGCGCGTGACGCTGAACGCGCCCGTGATGAGCGCCTGCGACGCGATCACCGTGGACAGCGTGGCCAGCAGCACCAGCGGAACCAGCGCCCACTCGGGCGCCATCATGAAGAAGGGGTTCTTCACGGCCTCGGGGTTCTCCAGCAGCAGCGCGCCCTGGCCCAGGTAGTTGAGGGTGAGCGCCGGCATGACGACCGAGAACCACGCGATGCGGATCGGCTTCTTGCCGAAGTGGCCCAGGTCGGCGTACAGCGCCTCGGCGCCGGTCACGCACAGCACCATGGCGCCCAGCAGGATGAAGCTGGTGCCCGGGTTGTCCCAGATGAACTTCAGCGCATACCAGGGGTTGAGCGCCTTGACGATCTCGGGGTGGTGCAGGATCTGCCACACGCCCAGCACCGCAATGGCCGCGAACCACGCCAGCGTGACCGGCCCGAAGAACTTGCCGATGCCCGCGGTGCCGCGCTTTTGCACCGCGAAGAGGCAGAACAGCACGACCAGGGTGATGGGGATCACGTAGTGCGAGAAGTGCGGCGACACCACCTCCAGGCCCTCGACCGCCGAGAGCACCGAGATGGCCGGTGTGATGACCCCGTCGCCATAGAACAGCGATGTGCCGAAGATGCCCACCACCAGCAGCACGTGGCGCAGCCGGGGCTTGTCGGCCACCGCGCGGGACGCCAGCGCGAGCATGGCGACGAGGCCGCCCTCGCCTTCGTTGTCCGCCCGCAGCACCAGCACCACGTACTTGATGGAGACGATGACCGTGAGCGTCCAGAAGAACATCGACAGGATGCCGTAGACGTTCTCGACCGTGAACGGCACGTGGCCGTGGCCGAACACTTCCTTGACGGCATACAGCACGCTGGTGCCGATGTCGCCGTAGACGACGCCGATGGCGCCGACGATCAGGCCGGCTGAGAGGTTTTTGGGGGCTGACACGAAGTCGATGGGAAAAGGGCAGGCTGCTGGAATCGACGCGTCAGACACGCCGGGGTGCGACGAAGGCGAACGTCCGTACGCTCGCCCGCATCACCCCTCCCGCCCTTTTGTTTCCGTTTGCTGTGGGGCCGCTATTTTGCCGTCGCCCGCCGCCGCCGCAAGCTGCGGCCCTTCATTTAGACCTTCATTCGTAGATTTCGGCGTCCGGGTCGGTCGCCTCCATCTCGTAGCTGGCGGCCACCATGGCCAGCCGGCCGACCACGCCGTACATGTAGAAGCGGTTCGGCGCGCTGGCACCGGGCTTGGCGCCGGGCTGCGGCATGTGCGCGCTTTCGGAGAAGGCCAGCGGCACGAAGCTCGCGCCCGGCAGCTTGAGGTTCTCGTCGGCGGCCTGCTCGGCATGCACGCGGTAGAAGCCGCCCACCACGTAGCGGTCCATCATGTAGACCACCGGCTCGGCCACGCCGTTGTGCACGCGCTCGTTGGTCAGCACGCCTTCCTGCACGATCAGCTCGGTGGGTTCGCGCAGGTCGCGCCCGCCCGAGATCCTGGCGGCCGACGACGTGCTGGTGCGCGACTTGCCGATCAGCGCCTCGACCTCCTTGGCGTCGCGCACCGTCACCACGCCCGGGCTGCCGCTGCCGCTGTGGCCGCCCTTGACGACCACGAACGGCTTCTCGTTGATGCCGTATTCCTTGTACTTGCGGCGCACCTTGGTGAGCACCGCTTCCACGTGGCTGGTCAGCACGTCGATGCCGCGGCCTTCGGCCACGTCCACGCCCTCGGCGCGCGCATAGATCGGGTTGATGAGCCAGGGGTCGATGCCCAGCAGCTTGCCGAAGCGCTTGGACAGCTCTTCGTAGCTGTGCAGGTGGTTGCTCTTGCGCCGCACCGACCAGCCCGCATGCAGCGGCGGCAAGAGGTACTGCTCGTGCAGGTCTTCCAAGATGCCGGGCGTTCCTGCCGAAAGCTCGTTGTTGAGCAGGATTGTGCAGGGATCGAAGTTCTTCAGGCCCAGGCGGCGCTTGGTACGAACCACCGGTTCGAGCGTCACGGTCTCGCCGTTGGGCAACTCGATCTTCTTCGGCGCCTTGATGGCCGGGTCGATGGACCCGATGCGCACGTTGAGCCCCGCCATGTGGAAGATGCGCACCAGTTGCGCGACGTTGGCCAGGTAGAAGGTGTTCTTGGAGTGATTTTCCGGAATGACGAGCAGGTTGCGCGCCTCCGGACAGATCTTCTCGATGGCGGCCTGCGCGGCCTGCACGGCCAGCGGCAGCATCTCCTTGGTGAGGTTGTTCCAGCCGCCGGGAAACAGGTTGGTGTCGACCGGCGCCAGCTTGAAGCCGGCGTTGCGGATGTCCACGGCGCTGTAGAACGGCGGCGTGTGCTCCATCCATTCGAGCCGGAACCAGCGCTCGATGGCGGGCATCGAGTCGAGCACCCGCTGCTCCAGTTCATTGATCGGGCCGGTCAGGGCAGTGACGAGATGCGGAACCATGCGGCGGCCTTGTTGGTTTTGTGCTTAAAGGTGGAGCGGAATTGTAGGATTTGGGGATGGCCGCCCCAATGACAAGACTGCGCGCGGGCGCATCAAGTCCGGACCTCGCCCTGCCCGAGCACCACGTACTTGAGCGAGGTCAGGCCTTCGATGCCCACCGGGCCGCGGGCGTGGAACTTGTCGGTGCTGATGCCGATTTCGGCACCCAGGCCAAATTCGAAGCCATCGGCGAAGCGGGTGCTCGCATTGACCATCACGCTGGCCGAATCGACCTCGCGCAGGAAGCGCTGCGCATGCACGTGGTCGCGCGTGACGATGGCGTCGGTGTGGTGGCTCGAATAGCGGTTGATGTGGGCAATGGCCTCGTCCACGCCCGACACCACCTTGATGCTGATGACGGCGGCGAGGTATTCCTCGGACCAGTCGCTCTCCACCGCATCGAGGATCTTGGCATTGGCACCGGCGGCGCCCAGCGCCTCGCTGGCCCGCAGGATCGCGGCGGCGGCCGGGTCGCAGCGCATTTCCACGCCCTTGGCCGCGAAGATGGCGGCGATGTCGGGCAGGAAGTGCTCGGCCACCGTGGCCGACACCAGCAGGCCTTCGGCGGCGTTGCAGGGGCTGTACTTCTGGGTCTTGGCGTTGTCGACGATGCGCAGCGCCATGTCGAACTCGGCCGTGTCGTCCACGTAGACGTGGCAGTTGCCGTCCAGGTGCTTGATGACCGGCACCTTGGCGTCACGGCTGATGCGCTCGATCAGGCCCTTGCCGCCGCGCGGAATGATCACGTCGACGAATTCGGGCATGGCGATGAGCTGGCCCACGGCTTCGCGGTCGGTGGTCTGCACCAGTTGCACCGCCTCGACCGGCAGGCCGGCCTCGGCCAGCGCCCCGGACACCAGCAGCGCCAGCGCCTTGTTCGACTCGATGGCCTCCGAGCCGCCGCGCAGGATGGCCGCGTTGCCGCTCTTGATGGCCAGGCTCGCGGCCTCGATGGTCACGTTGGGGCGGCTCTCGTAGATCATGCCGAACACGCCGATCGGCACGCGCATCTGGCCCACGCGGATGCCGCTGGGTTGCTGCTTCATGCCGATGATCTCGCCGATCACGTCGGCCATGCCGGCGAGCTGCTCGCAGCCCAGGGCCACGGTCTCGATGACCTTCGGCGTGAGCTTGAGGCGGTCCACCATCGGTGCCGACAGGCCGGCGGCCGTGGCGCGCGCCAGGTCTTTCTCGTTGGCGGCGGCCAGCGCCGGCCCGGCTTCGCGCAAGCGCCGGGCCAGCGCCTTCAATGCTATGTTTTTGGTAGCTGCATCCGCACGGGCCATGAGGAATGCAGCGGCTTTGGCTTGCAGACCGAGGGTCTGCATGTGCTCGCTGACGTTGAACGCATTCATCTGCGCATTTTCCCATGCCAACCTGTGGCCCGGATGACACAGGCTTTTTGATGGCTCGCACCACCGGAACAGACGCCTTCGACGTGGATCAGCCGCGTCGCGGTGCAGCCGCCGCACTGCTGCACGCGCGGCACAGCATCAGCGCCAGCCGCTGCAGCGACTGCCAGCCGCTCGCGGGCCAGTCGGGCTGCTTCAGGCCCTTCACGATGCCGTCCACCAGGTGGGCAGCACGCAGCAGCCGCGCCAGCATGCGGTCGTCCAGCCGCGGCAGCACGCGCTCGAACGCGCGCTCGCGGGGCCCCCAGATGCGGTTCTCGCGCAGCGCCATCGGCAGCGGGCGGCCCGACGCCATGGCGTCCTTCACACGCTTGAGCGCCCGGATGTCCTCGGCGATCGTGTAGTGCACCAGCACCTCGGCCTCGCCCTCGGCCTGCAGGCCGTCGAGCATGCGCGCCACGCGCTGCGGGTTGCCGGCGAGCACGGCCTCGGACAGCTTGAACACGTCGTAGCGCGCCACGTTGTTCACCGCGCCTTCCACCTGCTCCCAGCTCAGCTCGCCGGCCGGATGCAGCAGTGCGAGCTTCTGGATCTCCTGGTGCGCGGCGAGCAGGTTGCCCTCCACGCGGTCGGCAAAGAACTGCAGCGTGCGCTGGCCTTCGTCGCCGGGCATCACGCGCTGGCCCTGCAGTCCCAGGCGCTGCGCGATCCATTGCGGCAGCGCATTGCGCTCGATCGGGTCGACCTGGATGCTCGCGCCGTTGTTCTCCAGCGCGGAGAACCAGGCGCCGGTGCGCGTGGCCTTGTCCAGGCGCGGCAGCATCACCAGCGTGAGTGTGCTGTCGTTGCCAGGCGCGGCCTCGGCCATGTGCTGCAGCGCCGCGCTGCCGTCCTTGCCGGGCTTGCCCGCGGGGATGCGGATCTCCACGATCTGCTTGTCGGCGAACAGCGAAAGCGAGCCCCCGGCCGCCAGCACCGCGCTCCAGTCGAAGTGCGCGCCCGCCACGGTGTACGAACTGCGTTCGGTGTAGCCCTGCGCGCGCGCGGCCGCGCGGATGGCGTCGGCCGCCTCCTGCGCGAGCAGCGGCTCGTCGCCGTGGATCGTGTAGAGCGGCTTCAGGCCCTTTTGCAGGTGGGCCCCGAGTTGGGCGCTGGCAAGTTGCATGGAAATGGAATGACCGGGGAATGACCTGGGCGCAGCGGCTCAGAGCTCCTTGACGGCGGCAATGCGGCGCATCAACTGCTGGGCGATGTCCGACTGCATGTCGCGGAACAGCAGGTCGGCTTCGCCTTCCTTGGCCAGCGCGTTGGTCTCGTTGAAGCTCAGGTCGCGCGTCTGCGAGACCTCGGTGGACGGCAGCAGGTCCTTGCCGGCCGGCGTACGCAGCCGAAAGCGCACGCGCAACCGCAGCTGCAGCTCGCGCACCAGGCCGGCCGAGTTGGTCGAGATGACGAGGCGGTCGCGATCCTCGCCCAGGATCTCGAGTATCACGTCGGCCGTCGACACCGGGGGCGGGCTGCCGGCCACGGCAGGCTCGACGGCCACCAGCGTCACCGAGCCCGTGGCCCGCAGCTCGCGCCGGATCTGGTTGATCATGGCCGTGTTGCCCGATATCGACAGCGTCTTGAACGCGAAGACCGGCGCCTTGCGCAGCTCGAAGCCGCAACCGGCCAGGCCGAGCGAGGCGCCCGCCACCGTCAGGCCGATGAGAAAGCCGCGGCGCGGCAGCGAGACATTGCGAGTGTTCATGCTTGAGTCGTTCGTCAGAGAACCACGTTGACCAGGCGGCCGGGAACCACGATCACGCGCTTGGGCGGCGCGCCTTCGGCGAAGGTGACGAAGTCGTCGCAGGCCAGCGCCAGCTTCTCGATCTCGTCCTTGGAGGCCCCGGCGGGCACCAGCAGCTTGCCGCGCAGCTTGCCGTTGACCTGCAGCATGAGCTCGATCTCGTCCTGCACCAGCGCGCCGGCGTCGACCGTGGGCCAGGCCGCGTCGAGCAGGCCGCCCAGGTCCTTGTCGTAGCCGAGTTCGTTCCACAGCTGCTGGGCGATGTGCGGCGTGGCCGGGTACATGCAGCGCAGCAGGATGCCGAAGCCCTCGCGCAGCGCGGCCGCGTCGCCCTTGCTGCCGTCGGGCTTGAAGCCTTCCAGCGCATTGAGCAGCTTCATGGCGCCCGACACCACGGTGTTGTATTGCATGCGCTGGTAGTCGTAGTCGACCTGGCGCAGCACGGTGTGCACCTCGCGGCGCAGCGCCTGGGCGCCCTTGCCGAAGGTCTGGCCGGCAAGGGCCACCGGGGCCGCCTCCGCCTGCGCGGCGCCGAAGTTCCATACGCGGCGCAGGAAGCGGTAGCTGCCTTCCACGGCCGCGTCGTTCCACTCGAGCGTGGCTTCGGGCGGCGCGGTGAACATGGTGTACAGGCGCGCGGTGTCGGCGCCGTACTTCTCGATCAGGTCCTGCGGGTCGACGCCGTTGCGCTCGCTCTTGCCCATCTTGCCGACGCCGCCGTACTCGACCTTCGTGCCGTCGGCGGTGGTGCCGCCGGTGATACGGCCCTGCGCGTCGAGCACGGTCGTGACCTCGGTCGGCGGGAAGTAGTCCTTGCCGCCCTTCTCGTTGCGCTTGTAGAAGATGTGGTTGAGCACCATGCCCTGCGTCAGCAGCTTGCTGAAGGGCTCGTCGGCCTTCACCAGGCCCAGGTCGCGCATCACCTTGGTCCAGAAGCGCGCGTACAGCAGGTGAAGAATGGCGTGTTCGATGCCGCCGATGTACTGGTCCATCGGCATCCAGTAGTCGGCGCCCTCGGCGACCATCGCCTGGTCGTTCTTCGGATCGCAGTAGCGCATGAAGTACCACGACGAATCGACGAAGGTGTCCATGGTGTCGGTCTCGCGCCGCGCGGCCTTGCCGCACACGGGGCAGACCACGCCGGCATGAAAGCCTTCATGCTTGTTCAGCGGGTTGCCGGAACCGTCGGGCACGCAGTCGGTGGGCAGCACCACCGGCAGGTCCTTCTCGGGGACCGGCACGGCGCCGTGCTCGTCGCAATGGATGATCGGGATCGGCGTGCCCCAGTAGCGCTGGCGGCTCACGCCCCAGTCGCGCAGGCGCCAGGTGGTCTGCAGCTCGCCCAGGCCCTTCTGGCCCAGCGCATGCGCCACGGCGGCCACGGCCTCCTTGTAGGTCATGCCGCTGAAGTTGTCGGAGTTGATGGTCACGCCGCGCTGCTTGTCGCCGTACCAGTCCTGCCACTTGTGATAGTCGAAGTGCGGTTCGTCGTCCACCAGCACCACCTGGATGATCTCGATGCCGTACTTGTTGGCAAAGGCGAAGTCGCGCTCGTCGTGCGCGGGCACGCCCATCACGGCGCCGTCGCCGTAGCCGATCAGCACATAGTTGCCGACCCACACCGGCACCTGCTCGTCGGTGATGGGGTGCGTCACCGTGAGGCCGGTGGGCACGCCCTTTTTCTCCTGCGTGGCGAGCTCGGCCTCGGTGGTGCCGCCGTTCTTGCACTCCTCGATGAAGGCCGCGACCTTGGGGTCGAGCGTGGCGGCGTGCGCGGCCAGCGGATGCTCGGGCGCCACGGCGCAGAAGGTCACGCCCATGATGGTGTCGGCACGCGTGGTGAACACGTACATGCGGCCGTCCTGGATGGCCTTGCCGCTCGCGTCCTTGATGTCGTGCGTGAAGGCGAAGCGCAGGCCTTCGCTCTTGCCGATCCAGTTTTCCTGCATCAGCTTCACGCGCTCGGGCCAGCCCGGCAGCTTGTGCTGGGTGTGCTCGAGCAACTCTTCGGCGTAGTCGCTGATCTTCAGGTAATAGCCCGGAATTTCGCGGCGCTCGACCGTGGCGCCGGTGCGCCAGCCCTTGCCGTCGATCACCTGCTCGTTGGCCAGCACGGTCTGGTCGACCGGATCCCAGTTCACGACCTGGGTCTTGCGGTAGGCAATGCCCTTCTCCAGCATCTTCAGGAACAGCCACTGGTTCCACTTGTAGTAGCTCGGGTCGCAGGTGGCGATCTCGCGGCTCCAGTCGATGGCCAGGCCCATGGCCTGCAGCTGGCCCTTCATGTAGGCGATGTTCTCGTAGGTCCACTTGGCCGGGGGCACGCCGTTCTTCAGCGCCGCGTTCTCGGCAGGCAGGCCGAAGGCGTCCCAGCCCATGGGCATCAGCACGTTGTAGCCGCTCATGCGCAGGTAGCGCGTGAGCATGTCGTTGATGGTGTAGTTGCGCACATGGCCCATGTGCAGCTTGCCGCTGGGGTACGGCAGCATCGAGCAGGCGTAGTACTTCTTGCGGCTCGCGTCTTCGGTGACGCGGTAGGCATCGGCGGCGCTCCATTGCGCCTGGGCAGCGGACTCGACGTCGCTGGGTTTGTAGCTGGGGTTCATGACGGTTCGGCAAGAGCCCGGCGCAAGGCGGCCGGGAACGGCGGATTATCGCGCCCGGGCAAAGCCCCCGGCCCGCAGACTCCGGACTTGGGGTACGTAACCTGTGTGTTGTGCGGGTAACGCCTGCCGCGCCGCGGGTTTTCGCGCCGCCCGCGCCCCTGCAACTGCGCCTGAAACACCTCGCCGTGGTCACCGGCGGCGCGCAGCGCGCAGGACGGGGCAAGGCCGTATCACTGGCCCGAATTTCGCATGCCACAATGTTTTTCGACCACAGGGACCGGCATGGGCAGCAAAAGCGACATCAGGAACAGCCACAGCGACTGGTGGCGCGGCGCGGTGATCTACCAGATCTACCCCCGAAGTTTCATGGACAGCAACGGTGACGGCATCGGCGACCTGCCCGGCATCACCTCCCGGCTCGACCACGTGGCCAGCCTCGGTGTCGACGCCATCTGGGTCTCGCCCTTCTTCCGCTCACCGATGAAGGACTTCGGCTACGACGTGTCCGACTACCGCGCGGTCGACCCGCTGTTCGGCACGCTGGCCGACTTCGACGCCATGCTCGCACGCATGCATGCGCTGGGCCTGAAGCTCATCATCGACCAGGTGCTCTCGCACACCTCCGACCAGCACGCCTGGTTCGCCGAGAGCCGCAGCAGCCGCGACAACCCCAAGGCCGACTGGTACGTGTGGGCCGACCCCAAGCCCGACGGCACGCCGCCGACCAACTGGCTGTCGGTGTTCGGCGGCTCGGCCTGGCAGTGGGACGCGCGCCGCAGGCAGTACTACCTGCACAGCTTCCTGGCCGAGCAGCCCGACCTGAACTTCCATTGCGCCGAGGTGCAGGAAGCGCTGCTCGGCGAGGTGCGCTTCTGGTGCGAGCGCGGCGTGGACGGCTTCCGCTTCGACGCCTGCAACCACCAGTTCCACGACGCGCTGCTGCGCGACAACCCGCCGGCCACGCTGGCGTCCATCGACGAGGTCAGCACGGTGCGCGCCGACAACCCCTACGCAATGCAGCAGCACCTGTACGACAAGAGCCAGGCCGAGAACCTGGCCTTCCTCGAAAACCTGCGCCGGCTGCTCGACGGCTACGGCGCGGTGGCGCTGGGCGAGGTGGGCGACGAGAACGCACCGCCCGTCATGGCGCAGTACACCGAACTCGGCAAGCGCCTGCACCTGGCCTACAGCTTCAGCCTGCTGACGGCCGAGCACAGCCCGAAGCACCTGCGCCACCAGGTCGAGGCGCTCGACCATGCGCTGGCGCCCACCGGCGGCTGGGGTTGCTGGGCGGTGTCGAACCACGACGTGCCGCGCGTGGCCACGCGCTGGAGCGGCGGCACATCGACACGGGTCTCCGCCCCGGCGGACACCCGGCGCGACCGGCTCTGGCTGACGCTGCTGCTCACGCTGCGCGGCAGCGCCAGCATCTACCAGGGCGAGGAGCTGGGCCTGCCCGAGGCCGAGGTGCCGTTCGAACTGCTGCAGGACCCGTACGGCCGCGCCTTCTGGCCCGAATTCAAGGGCCGCGACGGCTGCCGCACGCCGCTGGCCTGGACCGCCGAGGCGCCGAACGGCGGCTTCAGCACCGGCACGCCCTGGCTGCCGGTGTACGGCCCGCACCTGCCGCTGGCCGTCGAACGGCAGGCGGACGACCCCGATTCGATGCTCGCCTTCACCCGCGCCCTGCTGCACTGGCGCCATGACCAGCCCCTGCTGCGCACCGGCGACATCGCCTTCATCGACGCGCCCGAGCCCCTGCTGCATTTCGAGCGGCGCGGCGCCGGCGGGTCGCTCCACCTCGTCTTCAACTTCGCCGGCGAGCCGGTGTCGATTCCCTTGCCGATGTCCGGGTCGAAGGGCTTGTCGCCCCTTGCCGGGCAACCGCTGTCGACCACCGCCGCCGTGCAGGGCGAAGGTGAAAGGCGCATGCTGGTGCTGGCGCCGTACGGCGTCTTCATCGGCGCGCCCGCCGACGCAGGAAACCACTGACCACCATGCCCCTGAAGCCGCTGCCCGAGTCCGAAATCCATGCGCTGATGCGCGCCGAGCACGGCGACCCGTTCGCCGTGCTGGGGCCGCACGAGACGCCCGAGGGCCTCGTCGTGCGCGCCCTGCTGCCCGGCGCCCAGCGCGTGGCCGTGCTGCACGCGCGCACCGGCTGGCCGCTGGCCATCCTCACGCGGCACGACGAGTCGGACCTGTTCAGCGGCCTCGTGCCCGCGGCCGAGGCCCGCATGGGGTATTTGTTCCAGGTCGACTGGGACTCGCACACCTCGCGGCTCGAAGACCCCTACCGCTTTCCCTTCGTGCTGGGCGACACCGACGTATGGCTGCTGGCCGAGGGCACGCACCTGCGGCCCTGGGAGCGGCTGGGCGCGCACCTGCGCGAGATGGACGGCGTGAAGGGCGTGGCCTTCGCCGTTTGGGCGCCGAATGCGCGGCGCGTGTCGGTGGTCGGCAACTTCAACAACTGGGACGGCCGGCGCCATGCGATGCGGCTGCGCCGCGAGTGCGGCGTGTGGGAAATCTTCGCGCCGCACGTGACGGTGGGCGACCGCTACGAATTCGAGATTCTTTCGGCGCAGGGCGAGGTGCTGCGCAAGGCCGACCCGTTCGCCTTCTCTTCGCAGCTGCGCCCCGACACCGCCTGCGTGGTGCAGCCGCTGCCCGCGCCGGTGAAGCTGCCCGAGGGCCGCGCCGAGGCGAACGAGCGCCATGCGCCCATCAGCATCTACGAGGTGCACCTGGGTTCGTGGCGCCGCAAGAACGGCCACGAGTGGCTGGACTACCGCGAGCTGGCCGACACGCTGGTGCCCTACGTGCGCGACCTGGGCTTCACGCACATCGAGCTGCTGCCGATCAGCGAGCACCCCTTCGACGGCTCGTGGGGCTACCAGCCCATCGGCCTGTACGCGCCGACCTCGCGCTTCGGCACGCCGGGCGACTTCCGCCACCTGGTCGAGGCCGCGCACGCGGCGGGGCTGGGCGTGATCCTCGACTGGGTGCCCGCGCACTTTCCGACCGACGCGCACGGCCTGGGCAACTTCGACGGCACGCCGCTGTACGAGTACGCCGACCCGCGCGAGGGCTTCCACAACGACTGGCAGACGCTGATCTTCAACTACGCGCGCACCGAGGTGCGCAACTACCTGGTCGGCAATGCGCTGTACTGGCTGGAGCGCTACGGCGTGGACGGCCTGCGGGTGGATGCGGTGGCCTCGATGCTGTACCGCGACTACAGCCGCAAGGCCGGCGAGTGGGTACCCAACGTGCTCGGCGGGCGCGAGAACCTGGAGGCCATCGACTTCCTGCGGCGCATGAACCATGTGGTGGGGGTCGAGCGGCCCGGCGCCATCACGGTGGCCGAAGAATCGACCAGCTTCCTCGGCGTGACCCGGCCGCCGGAAGACGGGGGGCTGGGGTTTCACTACAAGTGGAACATGGGGTGGATGAACGACACGCTGGCGTATGCCGGCACCGACCCGGTCTACCGCAGGCACCATCACCAGCAGATCACCTTCGGGCTGATGTATGCGCACAGCGAGAACTTCGTGCTGCCGCTGTCGCACGACGAGGTGGTGCACGGCAAGGGCTCGATGATCGGGCGGATGCCGGGCGACGAATGGCAGAAGTTCGCCGGCCTGCGCAACCTGTATGGGTACCTGTGGGCTTATCCGGGGAAGAAGCTGCTGTTCATGGGCGGCGAGTTCGCCCAGTACGCGGAGTGGAACGCGGACCGCGGGCTGGACTGGCACCTGCTGGAGCATGCGTCGCACCAAGGCGTGCGGCGGCTGGTGCGCGACCTGAACAATGTGTACCGGCACTTTCCCGCGTTGCACGAGCTGGACAACGAGGGGGCGGGGTTCGAGTGGATCGTGCACGACGATGCGGAGCAGTCGGTGTTTGCCTTCGTGCGGCGGGCACGCGACGGGTCGTTCGTGGTTGCCGTGTGCAACTTCACGCCCGTGCCTCGGCATGGCTATCGGCTGGGGGTGCCTTGTGCGGGGGCTTACCGCGAGATCGTCAATACGGATGCTTCGGTTTATGGCGGGAGTGGAGTTGGCAACGGGGTGGTTCAGAGCGATTCTTTGCCCTGGCATGGGAAGGCGGACTCTGTTTCCGTGAGCTTGCCGCCGTTGGGGACTGTGATGTGGGTTCTGGTTTGAGGGCGTTGGGCTTGGTTTTTGTTCCGGGGCCGGGACTCGCCCCGGCGGGCGAGCTACTTTCTTTTGCTTCGCCAAAAGAAAGTAGCCAAAGAAAAGGCGACCCTGCTGGCTGCGTCCCTGCGCTTCGCTCCGGGCAACCTGCGGTGCTCACGTTTCGCGGGGTCTCGCCCAAACTCGCTTCGCTCAAACAAGGGCGAGCCCTGACCCGCGAAACGCTGCGCTCCTCGGCGCATCCAGAAGGGGTTGGGACACCGACACGCCTTCGCTGTGCTCGGCTCCCAACAGCAAACATCCAGCAGCCAACCCCAAAGAGCCAATACCAACCGCCGCTGGCGCGCAGCGCCAGCGGCGACTTGGTGGCCGAGCGAAGCAAAGGCCCGGGTGGTCTCCACCCCCTCTGGCTGCGCCGAGGAGCGGAGTGTTTCGCGGATCAGGGCTCGCAGCTGTTTGAGCGAAGCGAGTTCTGCGAGACCCCGCGAAACGCGAGCACCGCAGGTTGCCCCGTAGCGAAGCGCAGGGGTCGCAGACAGTGGGGTCGCCTTTTCTTTGGCTACTTTCTTTTGGCGAAGCAAAAGAAAGTAGCTCGCCTGCCGGGGCGAGTCCCGGCCTCGGGAAGCAAGCCCCAAAGAAAGCAAGCAGCATGCTGAGCCCCGGCAACCCATTCCCCCTCGGCGCGACAACGTCACCACAAGGCGTCAACTTCGCCCTGGCAGCCCCCTCCGCAGAATCCGTAGACCTCTGCATCTTCGACAGCACCGGAAAGAACGAGCAGCAGCGCCTGCAACTACCGTCCTGCACGGACGGCATCTGGCACGGCCACCTCCCCAGCGCCCGCCCAGGCCTGGTCTACGGCTACCGGGTCCACGGCCCATGGACACCGCATGAGGGCCAGCGCTTCAACCCCGCCAAGCTGGTGCTCGACCCGTACGCCCGCGAGATCGTCGGCAGCTACGACGGCAGCGACCTGTTCCTGGGTCACGTGCCCGCGGCCCCCGCAGAGCGGGACCCGCGCGACAACGCCGCCGTCGCCCTCAAGGCACGTGTGGCCCCGGCAGCAGCAGCAGCAGCAGAAAGCCCAGGACACGTCCGCATCCCCGCCGCAGACCGCGTCCTCTACGAACTCCACGTCAAGGGACAAACCAGGCTGCACCCCCAGGTGCCCGAAGCACTCAGAGGCACCTACGCCGGCCTCGCCGAGCCCGCCGTGCTCGACCACCTGCAGCGCCTGGGCGTCACCACGCTGAGCCTCATGCCGGTGCAGCACCGCGCCGACGAGCAGCGCCTGCAGCGCATGGGCCTGAGCAACTACTGGGGCTACACCACCATCGGCTGGTTCGCGCCCGAGGCCCGCTACTGGAGCGGCCGCCCCGGCACCACCCCCGCCGGCGAGTTCCGCGCGATGGCCGACGCCATCCACGCGCGCGGCATGGAGCTGGTGATCGACGTGGTCTACAACCACAGCGCCGAGACCGACGAGCTCGGCCCCACGCTGTCGCTGCGCGGCATCGACAACGCCCTGTACTACCACCTGCGCCCCGACGACCGCGCCCTGTACGAGAACTGGACCGGCTGCGGCAACTGCCTGAACCTGGGCGAGCCGCGCGTGCTGCAGATGGTGATGGACAGCCTGCGCTTCTGGGCCTGCGAAATGGGCGTCGACGGCTTCCGTTTCGACCTGGCACCGATCCTCGGACGCGACGCGCAGCGCGGATTCGATGCGCGCGCGCCCTTCCTTGCCGCCGTCGCGCAAGACCCGGTGCTCTCGCGCACCCTGCTCATCGCCGAGCCCTGGGACATCGGCCCCGGCGGCTACCGGCTGGGCGAGTTCCCGCCCGGCTGGCTCGAATGGAACGACCGCTACCGCGACACGCAGCGCGGCTTCTGGCTGCGGCAGGCGCACGACGACAAGGCCGGCCTGGGCGACTTCGCACACCGCGTCACCGCCTCCAGCACGCAGTTCGCCCACCACGGCCGCGCGCCGACGGCCAGCGTCAACTTCGTCACCGCGCACGACGGCTTCACGCTGCGCGACCTCGTGAGCTACAACGAGCGCCACAACCAGGCCAACGGCGAAGACAACCGCGACGGCCACGGCCACAACCTGAGCGACAACTGCGGCGTCGAAGGCCCGAGCGACGACCCCGGCGTGCAAGCCCGACGCGTCCGGCTGCAGCGCGCGCTGCTCGCCACGCTGATGCTGTCGCAGGGCACGCCCATGCTGCTGGCCGGCGACGAACTCGGCCACAGCCAGCAGGGCAACAACAACGCCTACTGCCAGGACAACGAGACCACCTGGCTCGCGTGGCAGAGCGCGTCGGCACCCGACGGCGGCGCGGCGCAGCTCAGCGCCTTCGTCGCCCGGCTCGCCGCCCTGCGCCGCGAGGCCCCCGCCTTGCGCAGCAACCGCTGGTGGCCCACCGAGCCCCCGCAAGGCATGCCGCCGGGCCTCCGCTGGCTGCGGCCCGACGGCGCGCCGATGACACCCGGCGACTGGCAGACGGGCACGGCCCTTGCACTCCTGTTTCCGAATGCAGCAACCCCGACGAACCCCGACGAAAGCGACTGGCTGGTGATGGTGAATGCGGGCCCGCAGGACGTCGCCTTCCGCATGCCCCCCGGTGCGTGGCGCCTGTGCCTGGCGAGCGATCCCGCGCTCGACCCGGGCCATGCGGCCGCACCCCTCGGCGACACGGCAACGGTCCCCTTCTCAGGCATCTGCATTGCAAGAACGTAGGAGCCAGATGCATGTCGCAGTGCTAGTCTCGATGCAGAAACTCTGACGACGAATTCCAACGAACAAACGAACGAACGGAGACACAGGATGGACAAGTTCACACCCCCCCAGCCGCAGCACGAGCTGCAGGCCCATCAACTGGTTCGTCGCACCATCGCCCTGGTGCTGGCCGGCGGGCGCGGCTCCCGCCTCAAGCAGCTGACCGACCGGCGCGCCAAGCCGGCGGTGTACTTTGGCGGCAAGTTCCGCATCATCGATTTCGCGCTGTCGAACTGCCTGAACTCCGGCATCCGGCGCATGGCGGTGGTCACGCAGTACAAGTCGCACTCGCTCATGCGCCACCTGCAGCGCGGCTGGAGCTTCCTGCGCGCCGAGCTCAACGAAATGGTCGACGTGCTGCCCGCGCAGCAGCGCGTGGGCGACGAGCACTGGTACCGCGGCACGGCCGACGCGGTGTTCCAGAACCTGGACATCATCCAGACCCGCTCCACCAAGCACGACTACGTGGTGGTGCTGGCCGGCGACCACATCTACAAGATGGACTACTCCCTCATGGTGAAGGACCATGCCGAGCGCGGCCTGGGCTGCACGGTCGGCTGCATCGAAGTGCCGCGCATGGAGGCCACGGCCTTCGGCGTGATGGCGGTGGACGACGACCGCCAGATCACCGAGTTCCTCGAAAAGCCGGCCGACCCGCCCGCCATGCCGGGCAACCCCGACCTGGCGCTGGCCAGCATGGGCATCTACGTGTTCGACTCCGCCTACCTCTACCAGTTGCTGGAGGAAGACAGCGTCAACCCCGACTCGAGCCACGACTTCGGCAAGGACATCATTCCGCGCGCCGTGGCGCAGGGCCGCGCGCTGGCGCACCCGTTCGGCATGTCGTGCGTCACGCGGGCCTCGCGCGGGCCGGGTGCCAAGACCTACTGGCGCGACGTGGGCACGATTGATGCATTCTGGGCAGCCAACCTCGACCTGGCCGCCATCACCCCGGAGCTGGACATCTATGACACGGACTGGCCCATCTGGACCTACCAGCGGCAGCTGCCTCCGGCCAAGTTCGTGCTCGACCGCCACGGCCAGCACGGCATGACGGTGAACACCATCGTGTCGGGCGGCTGCATCGTCTCGGGCTCCAAGGTGAGCAGCTCGGTGCTGTTCTCGGGCGTGCGCATCCACTCCTTCTGCGAGATCAACGAGGCGGTGCTGCTGCCCGATGTCGAAGTGGGCCGGGGCGCCCGGCTCAGCAAGGTGGTGATCGACCGCGGCTGCGTGATCCCCGACGACATGGTGATCGGCGAGGACGCCGTGGCCGATGCCGCGCGCTTCGAGCGCACCGAGACCGGCGTGGTGCTGGTCACGCGCGAGATGCTCAAGCGGCTGGGCACCGACTGACCGCCGGTCCACCGACGCCCACTGCACCCCACGCCCACGCTTTTTTCACGATGCGAATCCTCCAGGTCAGCGCCGAACTGTTCCCTCTCCTCAAGACCGGCGGCCTGGCGGACATCGCCGGGGCGCTGCCGCTCGCGCTCAGGGCCGAAGGCGAGGACGCGCGCGTGCTGCTGCCGGGGTTTCCGGCCATCGTGGCGGGCGTGCGCGACCTGGCGCTGGTGGCCGAATTCAACGCGCCCTGGGGCGAACGCTTCGCGCTGCGCTTCGGGCACATCGCCACCGACGGCGCGCCGGCCCTTCCGGCCTACGTGATCGACGCGCCGGCGCTCTACGACCGGCCCGGCAACCCCTACGAAGACGCGTCGCGCCAACCCTACGGCGACAACCACCGCCGCTTCGCGCTGCTCGGCTGGGCCGCGGCCCAATTGGCGCAGGGACTCGACCCGCTGTGGCAGCCCGAGGTGGTGCACGCGCACGACTGGCATGCGGCGCTCGCGCCGGCCTATCTGCACTTCGCGCGGCAGGCCGGCGGCCCCCGCGTGGGCAGCGTGTTCACCGTGCACAACCTGGCCTACCAGGGCATCTTCGCGCCGTGGAACTTCGCCGACCTGGGCCTGCCCGCCACGGCGTTCCAGATGAACGGGCTCGAGTACCACGGCCAGGTGTCGTTTATGAAGGCCGGCCTGAGCTACGCCGACCGGCTCACCACGGTGAGCCCGACCTACGCGCAGGAAATCCAGACGCCCGAGCAGGGCTGCGGCCTGGACGGCCTGCTGCGCCAGCGCAGCGGCGTGCTCGGCGGCATCCTGAACGCGGTCGACGACAAGGTCTGGAACCCGGCGAGCGACGCCGCGCTGGTGCAGGGCTTCCACACGCCCGAAGGCCGCCACATGGCGGGCAAGGCGCGATGCAAGTCGGTGCTGCAACATCAACTGGGGCTGGCCGACCGGCCGGATGCGCCGCTTTTCATTCTCGTGAGCCGGCTCACCGAGCAGAAGGGCCTGCACCTGGTGCTGGGCGGGCTCGACGCGTTGCTCGCGCAGGGCGGCCAGCTCGCATTGCTGGGTGCCGGCGAGGCCTGGCTCGAGGAAGCCTTCCGCCAGCGTGCAGCCGCGGCGCCGCAGTCGGTCAGCGTGACCATCGGCTACGACGAGGCGCTGGCGCACCAGCTCTTCGGTGCCGGCGACGTGACGCTGGTGCCCTCGCTGTTCGAGCCCTGCGGCCTCACGCAGATGTACGGGCTGAAGTACGGCAGCCTGCCGCTGGTGCGCCGTGTCGGCGGGCTGGCCGACACGGTGGTCGACAGCTCGCTCGAAGACATGGCCAGCGGCGAGGCCACCGGCTTCGTGTTCGACCGCTTCGAGGTGGCCGACTACGAACGCGCCGTGCGGCGCGCCTTCGCCCTTTACCAACGCGCGCCCGACTGGCGCCGCGTGCGCGGCCATGCCATGCGGCGGCCTGCCGACTGGGCGAGCGCGGCCGCGCAGTACATCGGCGTTTACCGGCAGAGTGTGGAATGACCCCCGGTCTTCGCGCACTTCGTGTCGCTGCGCCAACCCCCTTGCGGGGGGCAACACCTGCGGCCCGGCAAAGCCGGATCCGCGGTGTTCTCGCAAAGACCCCTCGACTTCAAACCTGATCACTCACACAGAGCGCCCACCATGACGATCAAAGACTTCGCCTACGACCACCCCGACCGCGACGTGGCGGCCTTCAAGCGCGCGGTGGCCAACAAGCTGATCTATGCGGTCGGCAAGGACCCCGTCGCCGCCAGCCAGGACGACTGGCTCAACGCCACCTCGCAGGCGGTGCGCGACCAACTGGTCGAGCGCTGGATGATGACCACGCGCGCCAACTACGCGCAGGACCTCAAGCGCGTGTACTACCTCTCGATGGAGTTCCTCATCGGGCGCACCTTCACCAACGCGCTGCTGGCCGTGGACCTGTTCGACACCGTGCGCGAGGCGCTGGCCGACTTCGGCGTCGACATGGACGCGCTGGCCGAGCGCGAGCCCGATGCGGCCTTGGGCAACGGCGGCCTGGGCCGGCTCGCGGCCTGCTTCCTCGACTCGATGGCCACGCTCGGCGTGCCCGGCATGGGCTACGGCATCCGCTATGAATACGGCATGTTCCGCCAGCAGATCGTCGGCGGCCAGCAGGTCGAGACGCCCGACTACTGGCTCACGCGCGGCAACCCCTGGGAGTTCCAGCGGCCCGAGGTGAACTACCGCGTGCGCTTCGGCGGTCGCGTGCAAAGGCGGGAAGGCACCAACGCTCCCTACGGCGCGGCCGACTGGGTCGACACCCACGACGTGCGCGCCGTGGCCTACGACACCATCATTCCGGGCTACGGCACGCAGGCCACCAACACACTGCGGCTGTGGTCGGCGCGCGCCACCGAGGAAATCGACCTCTCGGCCTTCAACCGCGGCAACTACATGGGCGCGGTCGAGAGCAAGAACCAGTCGGAGAACGTGTCGCGCGTGCTCTACCCCGACGACTCCACGCCCTCGGGCCGCGAACTGCGGCTGCACCAGGAATACTTCTTCTGCAGCGCGAGCGTGCAGGACCTGCTGCGCCGCTACCTGCGCAGCCACAAGACCTTCGACCAGTTGTCCGAGAAGGTCAGCATCCACCTGAACGACACGCACCCGGTGCTCGCGGTGCCCGAGCTGATGCGCCTGCTGCTCGACGAGCACGGCCTCGACTGGGACACCGCGTGGGCCCACACGCAGAAGGTGTTCAGCTACACCAACCACACCCTGATGCACGAGGCGCTGGAAACCTGGCCGGTGGAGATGCTCGGGCGCATCCTGCCGCGGCACCTGCAGATCATCTACGACATGAATGCGAAGTTCCTCGCCACGGTCACGCAGAAGGCGGGCAACGACGTCGAGCTGCTGCGCAGGCTGTCGCTGGTCGACGAGGCCGGCGAACGGCGCGTGCGCATGGCCTACGTGGCGGTGCTGGCGAGCCACTCGATCAACGGCGTGTCGGGGCTGCACTCGGAGCTGATGAAGCAGTCGATCTTTGCCGACTTCGACAGGATCTTTCCGGAGCGCTTCAACAACAAGACCAACGGCGTCACGCCGCGCCGCTGGCTCGCGCAGGCCAACCCGCCGCTGGCCGGGCTGCTGGACCAGCGCATCGGCAAGGGCTGGCGGCGCGACCTGTCGCAGCTCGAGGCGCTCAGGCCGATGGCCGAGCAACCGGCCTTCGTGCGCGCCTTTCGCCACGCCAAGCGCGAGAACAAGCTGCGCCTGGCCAACTGGGTCGAGCAGAACCTGAAGATCGACATCGACACCGACGCGATGTTCGACGTGCAGGTCAAGCGCATCCACGAGTACAAGCGGCAACTGCTCAACGTGCTGCACGTGGTGGCGCGCTACCACCGCATCCTGGACGCGCACGCCACGGGCGCGCCCATCGACATCGTGCCGCGCGTGGTGGTGTTCGCGGGCAAGGCGGCGTCGGCGTACGTGATGGCCAAGCTGGTCATCCGGCTCATCAACGACGTGGCGAGCACCATCAACGCCGACGCGCGCGTGGGCAAGCTGCTGAAGGTGGTGTTCCTGCCGAACTACAGCGTGAGCCTGGCCGAGATCATCATGCCGGCGGCCGACCTGTCGGAGCAGATTTCCACCGCAGGGACGGAAGCCTCGGGCACCGGCAACATGAAGTTCGCGCTGAACGGCGCGCTGACCATCGGCACGCTGGACGGCGCCAACGTGGAAATGCGCGAGAACGTGGGGCCGGAGAACATCTTCATCTTCGGCAACACGACGCCGGAGGTGGCGGACATCCGCGCGCACGGCTACCAGCCGCGCGACATCTACGAGCAGAACGCCGAGCTCAAGCGCGTGCTCGACGACATTCGCGACGGCGCGTTCTCGGCGGGCGAGCCGGCGCGCTACCAGGGCATCTACGACGCGCTGGTGAACTGGGGCGACCACTACCTGCTGCTGGCCGACTACGTGAGCTATGTGGCCAAGCAGGGCGAGGTGGACGCGCTGTACCGCGACTCGGACGCGTGGACGCGCAAGGCGATCCTGAACGTGGCGGGAATGGGCGCGTTCTCGTCGGACCGCACGATCGCGCAGTACGCGCACGAGATCTGGCACACCAAGCCGGTGGTGCTGGGCTGAGCCGCGACACGGGGCCTGCCGCGGTGGCGGCCTGCTGAACAGACTTTGACATTGCGTGGGGCCGCCAACGCCCTGAGAGGGATTTCCCATGACACGCTTTGCGATGAAGACTTTCACCATGGCACTGCTGGCCGCCCTCGCGCTGGGCCCCGCCGTCCATGCGCAGAAGAACACGCCGCAGCAGCGCACCTGGCGGCGCAACACCCAGGCGGGGCAGGAGGTGCGCATCTTCACCTACGTGCAGCACCGCTCGGATTGCTCCCAGGGCCCCGATCCGCGCATCACCCTGCGGACACCGCCCGCGCACGGCACCACGGCCGTGCGGCCGGACACCGTGGCCATCGGCCCCTCCCGGTTCGGTGCGACCGATTGCAGCGGCCGCTCGCTGTCAGGGCTGGGCATCTGGTTCGTGCCGGAGCCGGGGTTCAGCGGGAGCGACCAGTTCGACTACGACGTGCAGTTCACGAACGGCGTGGCGCACGACACGGCGATGGTCGAGGTCAAGCCCTGAGCCTTCAGGGCGGGCCGACGGCGCTCAGCGCTTGACGGAATCGGTGGCGGGCGGCGGCGCGTCGGTCACGAAGCCGATGCGGCTCAGCCCCGCCTTGTTCGCGATGCCCATCAGCGCCACCACCTTGCCGTAGGGCACGGTCTGGTCGGCGCGCAGCTGCACCTCGGTGTCCTTGCTGTCGGCCGCGGCCTTCTCGAGGCGGGTGGCCAGTTCTTCGTCGGTCACGGGCTGGTCGTTGACGAAGACCTTGCCTGCGGCATCGACCGCCAGGCTCACGAACTTGGGCGCGTCGTTGGGCTGGCCCGCGTCGGTCTGCGGCAGGTCGAGCTTGATCGAACTGGCCATCAGCGGCGCGGTGATGATGAAGATCACCAGCAGCACCAGCATCACGTCGACCAGCGGCGTCACGTTGATGTCGGACAGCGGCCGCTGCGCGCCCGCGCCCATGGCACGCCCGCCGCCTCCGGCGCTGCTGCCCAGTGATGTGCGTCCAAAGGCCATGGTGCGGCGTGCCTTGCCTGCCTAGACCGGCATCGGCCGCGCGGGCGGCGGCGCTGGCGGTGCCGGCGGGGTGCCGAAGCTGCCCAGCAGGTCGTGCGCGAAGCCTTCGAGTTCCGCTTCGATGCGGCCGATGACGCGGCCGAACACGTTGTAGGCCAGCACGGCGGGAATGGCCACGGCCAGGCCGAAGGCCGTCATGACCAGCGCCTCGCCCACGGGGCCCGCCACCTTGTCGATGGTGAAGCCGCCGGTCTGGCCCGCAATGCCCGACAGCGCACCGTAGATGCCCCACACCGTGCCCAGCAGCCCGACGAAGGGCGCCGTGGCGCCGACGGTGGCAAGCACGATCTGGCCTGCCTGCAGCCGGCGCAGGGCGCCATGCAGGGCGTCGCGCAGGACGCGCGTGAGCCGCTGGTTGCGCTCGACCGTGGCGCCGAGCGTGCCATCGGGCGCGCTGGTGGCCACGCCCTTGATGGCAGACACGGCGGGCGAAACGAGCACGGCCTTGTCGAAGCCCTTGAGCTTCTGTTCGGCGTCGGCCAGCGTGGACGACTGCCAGAACGCCGCGATGCTGCGCAGCACGTCGCGCGTACCGCCGCGCAGCAGCCAGGCCTTCCAGAGAATGATGACCCAGCTCGCGATCGACATCGCAAGCAGCAGCGCGGCCACCGAACGGCTGACGCCGTCGCCATGGGTCAGCAGTTCCAGCACGCTCATCGGCGGTCCTTTTGTTTAGCGAAGACCCGGCATGTCTTCAGCGAAGACCGAGCACGTCGTACATGTCGAACAGGCCGGCGCGCTGTCCGGCCAGGAAGCGCACCGCGCGCAGGCTGCCCTGGGCGTAGGTGACGCGGCTCGACGACTTGTGGGTGATTTCGATGCGCTCGCCCGTGCCGGCGAACAGCACGGTGTGGTCGCCCACGATGTCGCCGCCGCGGATGGCGGAGAAGCCGATGGTCGAGGGGTCGCGCTCGCCGGTGATGCCCTCGCGGGCGTACACGGCGCATTCCTTCAGGTCGCGGCCCAGCGCGTCGGCGATGACCTCGCCCATCTTGAGCGCGGTGCCCGAGGGTGCGTCGACCTTGTGGCGGTGGTGCGCCTCGATGATCTCGATGTCGTAGCCGCTCGACATGGCCTTGGCCGCCATTTCGAGCAGCTTGAAGGTGACGTTGACGCCCACGCTCATGTTGGGCGCCATCATGATCGCGATGTCTTTTGCGATCTCGGCGATCTCGGCCTTCTGCGCGTCGCTGAAGCCGGTGGTGCCGATGACCGCCTGCACGCCGAGTTCACGGCACACCGCGAGGTGCGCGAGCGTGCCTTCGGGGCGGGTGAAGTCGATGAGCACCTGCGCATCCTTCAGGCCGGCACGCAGGTCGGACACGATGGACACGCCGCTGTCGAAGCCCAGGAAGGCGCCGGCGTCGGTGCCCAGGGCCGGGCTGGCCGCGATGTCGAGTGCGCCGGCCAGGCGCAGGTCGGGCGCGTTGCGCACGGCCTCGATCAGCATGTGGCCCATGCGGCCCGATGCGCCGGCAATGGCGATGCGGCGCGCGCCGGAAGCGGAAGGGGAGGAGGCGGAAGTGGATTCGGTCACGCGGATTCAGTCATGCAAAAACACGGGGAACACGGGACGGGCACTGCCTGGCTCGGCGGGCGCCGCCCGCTACGGCTGTCTGTCTGGCTGCTGGCGCGTTTCAGCGCGCGGCTTCGAGCGGGGGGTAGGCGGCCGGCAGTGGCGGGAGCGAAGCCTGCGCACCGGCGGTATCGCCCTTTTTCTCGTCCTTGGAAGGGGCGAACTTCTTGAGGTCGTCTTCCGACGCCTCGAGCGGGGGCACCTTGCCGGCTTTCTTGCGGGTGTCGAGCGTGGCGACGAAGTCTTCTTCGCTCGGCATCTCGTCGCCTTCGAAACGGTCCATCAGTTCGCCGTTGAAGAACACCGTCAGGCGGCGCTCCTGCGGGTCGACGCCCTGGCGGCGGATGGTGAACACGTAGTCCCAGCGGTTGTTGTGGAAAACGTCGCTCAGCAGCGAGGTGCCGAGGATTTCACGCACCTGCTGGCGCGACATGCCCGGCTTGAGCGCCGCAACCTGTTCCTTCGACACGAAATTGCCCTGCACCACTTCGACCTTGTAGGGCGTGACCGCGGACAGCGCGCTGCGCGTGCGATCGCTGAAACCGCTGCAGGCACCCAGGCAGAGCGTGGCGGCCACGGCGGCGACCAGCAGCCAGGAACGGCGTTGGAGAATGGCAGGCATGGGAGGAAAAGGGGGTAGCGATATGATCGGCCATTGTAGCGGCTGCCCCTTTTCCGGGGCCTTTGCCGCAGCCCAGGGCGCAGGAACCAACATGGCCAACATCGACGAACTCAAGAACACCGGCCTCAAGGCCACACTGCCACGCCTGAAGATCCTCGAGATCTTCCAGACCGGCAGCCAACGGCACATGACGGCGGAAGACGTGTTCCGCGTGCTGCTCAACGAACGCTCCGACATCGGCCTGGCCACGGTCTATCGCGTGCTGACGCAGTTCGAGCAGGCCGGCATCCTGGAACGCAGCCATTTCGAGAGCGGCAAGGCAGTCTACGAACTGAACGAAGGCACGCACCACGACCACCTGATCTGCACCTCGTGCGGCAAGGTCGAGGAGTTCTACGACGCCGAGATCGAACGCCGCCAGCAGATGATCTCCAAGGACAAGGGCTGGATCCTGCAGGACCACGCCATGTCGCTCTACGGCCTCTGCGGAGACTGCGTCAAGCAACGCTGAAGCCGCGCGGTTGAAGCCGCGTCAATCCTGCCCGGTTTCCATCGCCTTGTGGTGGCGCGCCACGAAATCGGCGTAGGTGTCGATGCCGCGCAGCTGCAGGATCGAATTGCGCACCGCCGCCTCCACCAGCACGGCGATGTTGCGCCCCGCCACCACCTGGATGATCACCTTGCGCACCGGAATGCCCAGCACGTCCTGGGTGAGCGGCGCGGAAGGCATGCGCTCGTAGTCGCGCTCGAAGCTGTCGCGGCGCACCAGGTGCACGATGAGCTTGAGCCGCATCTTGCGGCGCACCGCCGTCTCGCCGAAGATCGCGCGGATGTCCAGCAGGCCGATGCCGCGCACCTCCAGCAGGTTGAGCAGCAGGTCGGGACAGCGCCCTTCGATGGTGTTCTGGTTGATGCGGTACAGGTCGACCGCGTCGTCGGCCACCAGGCCGTTGCCGCGCGAGATCAGCTCCAGCCCGAGCTCGCTCTTGCCCAGGCCCGACTCGCCCGTGATCATCACGCCCATGCCCAGGATGTCCATGAACACGCCGTGCATCGAGGTGCGCTCGGCGAAGTGCTTGGACAGGTAGGCGCGCAGCAGGTCGATCACGAACGCCGACGACTCGCGCGTGGCAAAGAGCGGCAACTGGGCGCGCTCGCAGATCGAGAGCAGTTCGTCCGGCGCGGCCTGGCCGTCGGCCAGCACCAGCATCGGCGGCTCCAGCGTGACGATGCGCGCGATGCGCCGGGCGCAGTCCTCGGGGCTGCCACGCGTCAGGTAGGCCACTTCGCGGGCGCCCAGGATCTGCACACGGTACGGGTGGATGTAGTTGAGGTAGCCGACCAGGTCGGCCGCCGATTGCGCGCGGCTGATGACCTCGGGGTCGAACTGGCGTTCTGACGCGCCAAGCCCTGCGAGCCATTCCCAGCGGAGCGAGCCGCGGAACTCCTCGAACATGGCATCGGCGCTGATGACGGTCGGCTTCATGCGTTCAGGCACCGGCGCACGGGCGCCAGCATTGCGTTGGAGTGACGGAAAGAGCCGCGCAGCTTATCAGCAGCCGCGCGTGCCGACGCATGCGCTCAGGCGACTTGCGTGGATTGCCAGCCGGCAATGAGGCCGTGCAGCACGGCCGCGTCGGTACTGGACTTGATCTGTTCGCGCAGGCTGGCGTCGCTCAGCAGCTCGGCGATTTCAGACAGGATTTCGAGGTGCTTCTGCGTGGCCGCTTCGGGCACCAGCAGGAAGATCAGCAGCGCGACGGGTTGTTCGTCGGGTGCGTCGAACCCAATGGGGTTGGCCAGCTGGAACACGGCGGCCATCGGCGCCTTCAGGCCCTTGATGCGGCCATGCGGAATGGCAACGCCGTGGCCGAGGCCGGTGGAACCGAGGCGCTCGCGCGCAAACAGGCTGTCGGTGATCAGGGCGCGTCCCAGCCCATGAAGGCTTTCGAACAGAAGGCCAGCTTCTTCGAAAGCACGTTTCTTGCTGGTAGCGTCAACGCTCACAAGCACTTGGGCGGGCGGCAGGATGGACGCGAGGCGATTCATGGTGGGTGCAGAGCGGGGGCGATTATGCACCCGGTTGGTAAAAACCCCCAGTCCCTGTATTTACTTTTTATCTACATGTTGCCCGCAGGCCCCTTGGCGCCTGGGGCGCCTGCCAAAGCCCTTGCGTGACAGTCGGAAAACAAAAAGCCGCCCGGAGGCGGCTCTGTGAGTGGAGCGCGAGGCGCCCGATCTACATCAGGCGCTTGGGCGCCGCGTGATGGTGATCCTGCAGGCGGTCCTTGTGGCGCACCACCTGGCGGTCCAGCTTGTCGACCAGGTCGTCGACCGCGGCATAGAGATCAGCATGGCTCGATTCGGCGAACATGTCGCTGCCCTTGACGTGGATGTTGCATTCCGCCCTTTGGCGGCGTTCCTTTTCCTTCTGCTTTTCCACCGTGAGGATCACCTTCACATCGACCACCTGGTCGAAATGCCGGGTGATCCGGTCCAGCTTGCTCGTGACATAGGTCCGCAAGGCAGGTGTGACGTCGAGGTGATGGCCGCTGATCGTCAAATTCATGAATGACCTCCTGGAATTGACGGTTGGGGAAATGGCCGCGCTCCGGAATGAAGCGTGGCCGGGGGAACTGGTGTGCGTGGGAAAGAAGGGGGAGAAAGGGGGGAAGAAAGAGAAATGAGACAGAAATTGGAGCGGTCGATTCACTATGCCCAAGCTGTCACGGGATTGCAATACCAGGGCTGCCCGCAGCGCAGCACGGTTTTCGCGCAGCTTTTCACATGCTCATCAATCCATAGCAATGCAAGCGCGCGGCGCAGGCCTCGCCGGCTTTTTGCGCAGATGTGTGTCAGGGCGAAAAACCCGGTGACCCTGCCGCCGGCAGGGCCGGCCGGTTCAGCGCCAGGCCGCGCGCATGCGGTTGCGCAGGTCGATCACCGCGCTCGGCGGCGGCACCGCCGGCGGACGTTCCGGCGGGGGCGGCCAGGTCTGCTGCTCGAAGCCTGCGAGGTCGGCATCGGCGATGAAGCGCGTGCGGTTGGCGTACAGGTGGCGGTCGCCGCGCGCCGCCTGCTGCGTGATGTGGAAGCGCTGCGGCACCAGCAGGTGCAGGTGGTCGCGCGCCCGCGTCATGGCCACGTAGAGCAGCCGGCGCTCTTCCTCCAGCTCTTGCGCGCCCTGCGCCACGTCGGCCGGCATGCAGCCGTCGACCACGTTGAGCACGTGCACCGAATTCCATTCCTGCCCCTTGGCCGAATGGATGGTCGAGAGGATCAGGTAGTCCTCGTCGAGCAGCGGCGGGCCCGGGCGGTCGCTGGTGGCCTCGGGCGGATCGAGCGTGAGTTCGGTCAGGAAGCGCTCGCGCGAGCCGTACCCCGCGGCCAGCCGCGCCAGCTGCTCCACGTCGGCGCGCCGCACGCCGGAGGTGTCTTCGTACAGCCGCTCCAGGTGCGGCAGGTACCAGTTCATCGCCACCTCAACATCGGCCGGCCAGGGCAGCGACGGCGCGCGCAGGGCGGCATACGCGTCGGCGAACTCGGCCCACTGCGCGCGGGCTGCGGAAGGCGGCCCGAAGTCGCGCACCGCCGCCGCCGGGTCGGCCACCTTGTCCATGGCGTCGAGCAGCCGCGCTCCCGTGGCGGGCCCGATGCCCGGAATGAGCTGGGTCACGCGAAAGCCCGCCATGCGCCCGCGCGGGTTCTGCGCAAAGCGCAGCACCGCGAGCAGGTCTTTCACGTGCGAGGCTTCCAGGAACTTGAGGCCACCGAACTTGACGAACGGAATGTTGCGCCGCGCCAGCTCCAGCTCGAGCCCCGCGCTGTGCGACGAGGTGCGAAACAGCACCGCCTGCGACTTCAGCGCCAACCCGCCCTCGCGGTGCGCCAGCACCTTGTCGGCCACCCAGCGCGCCTGCCCTGCCTCGTCGGCCACCAGCACCAGCATCGGCTTGCCGGCCGAGGGCTTGTCGGTCCACAGCGTCTTGGCGTGGCGCTCGGCCGCCTGCGCGATGACGCGGTTCGACACGTCGAGGATGGGCTGCGTCGAGCGGTAGTTGCGCTCCAGCGTGACCACGCGCGCGGCCTGCGTGAACTGCGAGGGAAAGTCGAGGATGTTGCGCACCGTGGCGCCGCGGAACGAGTAGATCGACTGCGCGTCGTCGCCCACCACCGTCACGCCGCGCCCGTCGGGCTTGAGCCCCAGCAGGATCGACGCCTGCAGCAGGTTCGTGTCCTGGTATTCGTCGATCAGCACATGGTCGAAGCGTGCGCCCATCTGCGCGGCCAGCGCGGGCTCGGCGGCCATTTCGGCCCAATAGAGCAGCAGGTCGTCGTAGTCGAGCACGTTCTGCTGCTGCTTGGCCTCGACGTAAGCGCCGAACAGCTTCTTGAGCTCGGCCTCCCACTCGGCGCACCAGGGAAAGGACTCCTTGAGCACCTGCGCCAGTGGCGCGCGCGTGTTCACGCAGCGCGAATAGATCGACAGGCAGGTGCCCTTGCGCGGAAAGCGGTTCACGGTGGACGACAGCCCGAGTTCATGGCGCACCAGCCCCATCAGGTCTTCGGCGTCGCCGCGGTCGTGGATGGTGAAGTTCTCGTCCAGCCCGATCTGTGGGGCGTATTCGCGCAGCAGCCGCGCGCCGATGCCGTGGAAGGTGCCGGCCCATGGCAGCACGGGCGGCGCTTCGGACTTCAGCCCGAGCACCCTGGCCAGGACCTGCCCGGCGCGGCGCTCCATTTCCTGCGCGGCCCGGCGCGAGAAGGTCAGCAGCAGCAGGCGCTGCGGATCCACGCCGCCGGCGATGAGGTGCGCCACGCGGTGCGCCAGCGTGCTGGTCTTGCCCGAACCGGCGCCGGCAATGACGAGCAGCGGCCGTTCGTCGCGTTCGACGACATGGGTATCGGCCTCGCCGATGGCGGCGCCCACGCCATGCTCGACCGCCGCACGCTGCGCCTCGTTGAGTGTCGACAGTGCGGCGGCCAGGCGCTCGGCCTGGGTCTTCGGTGCGGCGGGAAAAGCAAGGGGCGCAGCGGTCTGCATGCGCCCGACTTTACTGTATGTCCGTCCAGTTCGACCGGCGGCCGTCATATGGCCGGTGACATAATCGCGGCTCGCTGCAACCGGAGATTCTTCCCATGGAAACCGCCCCGTCTCGGCAGCTTTCAACTCCCTTTCACTGACCCGCTTTTCGCGCGCGTCGGGCCCGGGAATTGAAAGCGCCCCTCCCCTCCCCCGCCCCACGTTTCAGTCAGTCACACCCGGGAGTGAGCCCATGCTCAACATCTTTACGCTCGCCAACGGCCGCCTCGTCCAGGAAGAGATCGAGTCGCTCGAAGAGCTCTCCAAGTTCCACCCGATCTGGGTCGACCTCGAGTCGCCCACGCTCGAAGAGAAGCGCTGGATCAAGCAGTACTACGGCCTGTCGATTCCCGAAGACGCGATGGACGAGGACATCGAGGAATCGGCCCGCTTCTACGAAGAAGACAACGGCGAGCTGCACATCCGCTCCGACTTCCTGATCGACGACGACGAAGACCCGCGCACCGTGCGCGTGGCCTTCATCCTGAACCAGCACAACACCGACCTGCGCAGCCGCGGCGTGCTGTTCTCGATCCACGACGAGGACGTGCCCGTGTTCCGCCTGCTGCGCATGCGCGCGCGCCGCGCGCCGGGGCTGATCGAAGACGCGAAAGAAGTGATGCTCAAGCTCTTCGACGCCGACGCCGAGTATTCGGCCGACACGCTGGAGAACATCTACGACGAGCTCGAGGTCGCCGGCAAGAAGGTGCTCTCGGGCAACGTCAGCGACGAGCTGGCCGGCGAGGTGCTCGGCGCCATTGCGCGGCAGGAAGACTTGAACGGGCGCATCCGCCGCAACGTGATGGACACCCGCCGCGCCGTGAGCTTCATGATGCGCAGCAAGATGCTCAACGCCGAGCAGTTCGAGGAAGCGCGCCAGATCCTGCGCGACATCGAGTCGCTGGACAACCACACGGCCTTCCTGTTCGACAAGATCAACTTCCTGATGGATGCGACCGTCGGTTTCATCAACATCAACCAGAACAAGACCATCAAGATCTTCTCGGTGGCCAGCGTGGCGCTGCTGCCGCCCACGCTGATCGCGAGCATCTACGGCATGAACTTCAAGTTCATGCCCGAGCTCGACTGGGCCATGGGCTACCCCTACGCCATCGTGCTGATGGCGGCCAGCGCGCTGGTGCCGATGTGGTACTTCCGCCGGCGCGGCTGGCTCAAGTAGCCGCGCTGTCTTAAGAAGGCAGCGTGGCCAGCCACGCGCCGACCAGCGCCAGGCTGTAACGGCTCGCGACCACGGCGACGAAGCGCGCGAAGTCGCCATGCGCCGCGTCGTCGGCCCGGTCGGAAATCGTGCGCATCGCCGCGAAGGGCACGCCGTAGTCGTGGCACACCTGCGCCACCGCCGCGCCTTCCATCTCGACGGCCAGCGCGTCGGGCAGCTCGCGCTGCAGCGCCGCGCTCTCGGCCGTGGTCGACACGAAGCGGTCGCCGCTGACCAGCAGGCCGCGATGCACCTTCGGCGACGACAGGCCGAACTCGTCGACGCCGGCCTGCCCGATCAACGCCACCGGGTCGCGCAGCACGCCCGTGGCGACATCCGACAGCGCGTCGCTGATCGCAGCGTCCGCCGCAAAGCGCGACAGGCCCATCAACGGCACCTCGTGCTTCGGAAAGATCGGCGAGGCGTCCATGTCGTGCTGCAGCAGTTCGGTCGCCACCACCACGTCGCCCACGTTCACGCCCGGCGCCAGCCCACCCGCCACACCGGTGAACACGATGGCTCGCACGCCGAAGCGCTCCAGCAGCACCGTGGCCGTGACCGCCGCCGCGACCTTGCCGATGCGCGACAGCACCGCCACGACCGGCTGGCCGTGCAGGTGACCGACCCAGAAGTCGCGCCCCGCGACACGCACGCGCTGCTCGTCGGGCATCTGCGCGAGCAGCGCGCCCAACTCCTCATGCATGGCCGCAACGATGGCGACGGGTGCGGCCACGGCTTACTTCATGTCCACGCCGTAGAACGTATGGCGTCCGAAGGGGCTCAGCTTGAAGTCGACCACTTCCTTGCGCACCGGCTTCAGCTGCACCGCGTGCGCGATGGTGAACCACGGCGCCTGCTCCTTGAAGATGACCTGCGCCTTCTTGTAGAGCGCGTCGCGATCGGCCTGCTTGGTGGTGCTCTTGGCCTTCACCACGAGGTCTTCGTACGGCTGGTAGCAGAACTTCGACACGTTGCTGCCGCTGGCCGACTTGGCCGAGGCGCAGCCGAGCAGCGTGTACAGGAAGTTGTCCGGGTCGCCGTTGTCGCCGGTCCAGCCCATCATGCCCATCTGGTGCTCGCCGGCCTGCAGGCGCTTGCGGTACTCGCCCCACTCGAAGCTCTTGATCTCGGCCTTCACGTTGATCTTGGCCAGGTCGGCCTGCATCAGCTCGGCGATGCGCTTGGCGTTCGGGTTGTACGGGCGCTGCACGGGCATGGCCCACAGGTCGGTGGAGAAGCCGTCGGGGAAGCCGGCCTGCGCCAGCAGCTTCTTCGCGGCCTCGGGGTCGTACGGGTCGTCCTTCACCGCGTCGTTGTAGGACCACATGCTCGGCGGAATCGGGTTCTTCGCGGCCACGCCGGTCGACAGGTACACGCCGTCGATGATGGCCTTCTTGTTGATCGCCATGCTCACGGCCTTGCGCACGCGCACGTCGTCGAAGGGCTTCTTGGTGGTGTTGAACGACAGGTAGCCCACGTTCAGGCCGGGCTGCTCCAGCACCTGCACGTTCGGGTCCTTGCGAATCGCCTCGAGGTCGGCCGGGTTGGGGTACGGCATGACGTGGCATTCACCCTTCTGCAGCTTGGCCCAGCGCACCGAGGCATCGGGCGTGATCGCGAACACGAGGTCGTCGATCTTCGCCTTGCCGCCCCAGTACTGCGGGAAGGCCTTGAAGCGGATGATGGCGTCCTTCTGGTACTGCACCAGGTAGAACGGGCCGGTGCCGATCGGGTCCTGGTCGACCTTCTCGGGCGTGCCGGCCTTCAGCATGGCGATGGCGTATTCCTTCGACTGGATGCCCGCGTACTGCATGGCCAGGTTCGCGAGGAACGGCGCCTCGGGCTGGTTGAGCACGATCTTCACCGTGTAGTCGTCCACGCGGTCCACCGTCTTCAGCAGCTTGGGCATGCCCATGTCGTTGAAGTACGAGTGGTTCTGGCTGGTGACCTTGAAGAAGGGGTCGCTCTCCTTCCACTGGCGCTCGAGCATGAAGATGAAGTCGTCGGCGTTGAAGTCGCGCGTGGGCTTGAAGCTCTTGCTGGTGGTGTGCCACTTCACGCCCTTGCGCAGGTGGAAGGTGTACTGCGTGCCGTCGGCGGAAATGTCCCACTTCTCGGCCAGACCCGGCACGACCTTGGTGCCGCCGCGCTCGAACTCGACGATGGTGTTGTAGACCTGCGTGGTCACGTCGAACGAGGTGCCGGTGGTGTTCATGCCCGGATAGAAATTCTCGGGGCTGCCTTCCGAGCAATACACCAGCGTCTTGGCGGACACGGCGCCACAGGCCAGGGTCAGGGCCGCAAGCGCCGTCGGCGCCAGGAGCGCCAGGCTTCGTGAGCGGCGCGAAACAGTGGACTGGGTCGTCATGTGGACTCCTTGAGACACGGTTGAGAAAACGGGGAACAGGCGAAGGCTAGAGGCTCGCCGCCATCGGGACATCGGCGCGCACCACCGGTACGCCGTCGAGAAACTTCTCCGAGAAGTGGCAGGCCACCATCCGCTCGTCGAGCATGCGCGGCAACGGCCGCTCTTCGCGGCAACGCGGCGCCACGTGCGCGCAGCGCGTGTTGAACACGCAGCCTGCGGGCGGATTCAGCGGCGACGGCAGCTCGCCCTTGAGCACGATGCGCTGGCTGCTGAGCCCCGGCGTCGAGGCCAGCAGCGCCTGCGTGTACGGATGCAGCGGCCGCGCGAAGATGCGCGACTTCGGACCCTGCTCCACCGCATGGCCCAGGTACATCACGAGCACGTCGTGCGCGATGTGGCGCACCACGCCGAGGTCGTGCGAGATGAAAAGGTAAGCCAGCCCGAGCTCGGCCTGCAGGTCGGCCAGCAGGTTCAGCACCTGCGCCTGGATCGACACGTCGAGCGCCGACACCGGCTCGTCGGCCACCAGCAGGCGCGGCGAGAGCATCAGCGCGCGCGCAATGGCAATGCGCTGGCGCTGGCCGCCGGAGAACATGTGCGGGTAGCGGTTGGCGTACTCGGGCCGCAGGCCCACGCGCGCGAGCATGTCGCGGGCCTTGGCGGCGCGCTCCGACTTGCTCAGGCTGGTGTTGATGGCCAGCGGGTCTTCGAGCACCGCCGAGATCTTCTTGCGCGGATTGAGCGAACCGTACGGGTTCTGGAACACCAGCTGCACGGCCTGGCGCAACTCGCGCCTGCGGTCCTGCGGCGGGTTCACCGCGTCGGCGCCGACCAGCGTGAGCTGGCCCGCCGTGGGCTTTTCGATCAACGCGACCATGCGCGCCAGCGTCGACTTGCCGCAGCCCGACTCGCCGACCACGGCCAGCGTGCGGCCGCGCTCGATGCGAAAAGAGATGTCGCCCACCGCACGCAGGTGCGCCGGCGCGCGGAACATGCCTCGGCGGATGTCGTAGGTGCGCTGGAGGTTTCGGGCTTCGACCACCACGTCGGTGGGTGCCTCGCTCATGGCACCGCCTCCGCGACCTGCTGCCGCGGCGGGTCTTGCGCGATGGCCGCCATGCGGCCCGGCTCGCCGAGCGGAAAGTGGCAGCGCACCTGCGCCTGTGTCCCGGCGCTCTGCCACTCGCGCAACGCCGGTCGCACCTGGCAGGCGCGCTCGGTCACGTAGCCGCAGCGCGGCGCGAACAGGCACCCGGCGGGCCGGTCGTGCACGCCCGGCACCACGCCGCTGATGGTGGCGAGCCGCCCCTCGGGCGCGGCGCGCTCGGGCAATGCCGCAAGCAAGGCCTCGGTGTACGGATGCTGCGGCGCCGCGAAGAGGCGGTCGACGCGCTGGTGCTCCACGACCTGCCCCGCATACATCACGGCGATGCGCTGCGCCATTTCGCTCACCACGCCCATGTTGTGCGTGATGAGGACCAGCGCCATGCCGCGCTCCTTCTGCAGGTCGCGCAGCAGGTCGAGGATCTGTGCCTGGATGGTCACGTCGAGCGCGGTGGTCGGCTCGTCGGCGATCAGCAGGCGCGGGTTGCAGGCGATGGCCATGGCGATCATCACGCGCTGGTTCATGCCGCCCGACAGCTGGTGCGGGTAGCTGCCCAGGCGCGACGAGGCGGCCGGAATGCCCACCTGCTCCAGCAGCTCGGTCGCGCGCTTCTTCGCTTCTCGCTTGTCGAGCTTCAGGTGCAGCCGCAGCGTCTCCATCAGCTGGAAGCCGATGGTGAAGCAGGGGTTGAGGCTGGTGGTCGGCTCCTGGAAGATCATCGCGACCTCCTTGCCGACCAGCGTGCGGCGCGCCTTGTCGGAGATGCCGAGCAGTTCCTTGCCGGCGAAGCGCATGTGGTCCGCGCGCACGCGGCCCGGAAAGCCGACGAGGCCCATCAGCGCCATCATCGTCACGCTCTTGCCCGAGCCCGATTCGCCGACGATGCCGAGCACCTCGCCTTCCTCGAGCGTGAGGCTCACGCCGTCGACCGCATGCAGCACGCCGCCTTGCGTGGGAAATTCCACATGCAGATCCTTGATGTCCAGCAAAGGCATGTCAGTGGCTCCGGCCCGAAAGGCCTGTTCCAGGAACACCGCGGAACCGGCTTTGCCGGACCGCCGGGGTTGTCCCCTGCAAGGGCGAAGGAGGCCACACGAAGTGGGCAAGCCTGGCGGTGTGCTTCATGCTAGCGCTTGAGCTTGGGGTCGAGCGCGTCGCGCAGTCCGTCGCCCAGCAGGTTGAAGGCCAGCACGGCAGCAAGAATCGCCAAGCCTGGAAAGGTCACGACCCACCATGCGCGCAGCACGAACTCGCGTGCATCGGCGAGCATGGTTCCCCATTCGGGCGACGGTGGCTGCGCACCGAGGCCGATGAAGCCCAGCGCCGCCGCGTCGAGGATGGCGGTCGAGATGCCGAGCGAGGCCTGCACGATCAGCGGCGCGGCGCAGTTGGGCAACACCTCGCGGAACATCAGGCGCAGCGTGCCGGCGCCGCTCACGCGTGCGGCGGTCACGTAGTCGCGCGACACCTCGGCGATGACGGCTGCGCGCGTGATGCGCACGTAGTGCGGCAACACCACGATGGCCACGGCGACCATTGCGTTGATGAGTCCCGGCCCGAGGATCGCCACGATCACGATGGCCATCAGCAGGCTCGGCATGGTGAGGACGATGTCCATCAGCCGCATGATCGCGATCTCGAGCACGCCGCGGAAAAAGCCCGCGACCAGCCCAAGCACGACGCCCACGACCACCGAGATCGCCACCACCGCGACGCCGATCGACAGCGACAGCCGTGCGCCGTACATCAACCGCGAGAGGATGTCGCGCCCGATGGCGTCGGTGCCCAGCAGGTAGCTCACGGAGCCGCCGCGCTGCCATGCCGGCGGCAGCAGGAAGACGGCGCTGTTGGTTTCGTTGGGTGCGTGCGGCGCGATCCACGGCGCGAACAGCGCGACCAGCAGCAGCACGGCGATGGTGACCAGCCCGATGACCGCGCCGCGGTTGGCGGAGAAGGCCGTCCAGAACTCGCGCCAGGGTCCGGGCGGTGCGGCGCTCTTGGCGCCGGCGGAGACTGCGTGTGTCGTTGCCATGAGCTCAGTGCCTGATGCGCGGGTTGATGACGCCGTAGGCCACGTCCACCAGCAGGTTAACGAGCATCACGAGGCCGCCCAGCAGCAGCATGCCGCCCTGCAGCACCGGGTAGTCGCGCCGGCCGATGGCTTCGATGAGCCACTTGCCGACACCGGGCCAGGAGAAGATGGTCTCGGTGAGGATCGCGCCCGTGAACAGCACGCCCACCTGCAGCCCGATGACGGTGACCACCGGAATCAGCGCGTTGCGCAGCGCATGCAGCCCCACCACCCGAAAGCGCGACAGGCCCTTGGCGCGCGCGGTGCGGATGTAGTCCTCGCCCAGCACCTCGAGCATGGCCGAGCGCGTCATGCGCGCTATCACCGCGAGCGGCACGGTGCCCAGCACGATGGCCGGAAGAATGAGGTGGTGCAGCGCCGACCAGAAGGCGTCGGTGTCGCCGGCGCGCAGCGAATCGATCAGCAGAAAGCCGGTCTCGGGCTCGATGAAGTACTGCACCGCGATGCGGCCCGACACCGGCGTCCATCCGAGCTGCACCGAGAAGAACAGGATGAGCAGCAATCCCCACCAGAAGATGGGCATCGAGTAGCCGGTGAGCGACGTCGCCATCACGCCGTGGTCGAAGATGGAGTTGCGCCGCACCGCGGCAAGAATGCCCGCGGGCAGTCCCAGCAGCAGCGCGAAAAGGATGGCGCACACCGCGAGTTCCATGGTGGCCGGGAACAGCGCGAGGAACTCGCTCATCACCGTGTCCTGCGTGATGATGGACTTGCCCAGGTCGCCATGCAGCACGCGGCCTATATAGATGCCGTACTGCACGATCACGGGCTTGTCGAAGCCGTAGGCCGCGCGCAGCTGGGCATGGCGCTCGGGGTCGATGCCGCGCTCGCCGGCCATCGTCTCGATGGGGTCGCCCGGCACCAGCCGGATGAGAAAGAAGGCGAGCAGCGTCATGCCGATGAAGGTCGGCACCAGCAGGCTCACACGGGTCAGGAGGAATCGAAGCATCGACCCGCGAATATGCAAGATCGATGCCGCAGCCCTACCCGGGCCGAACCCTTAGCCCAAGGCTACTTCTTGGTGTCGCGCAGCTCGCGGCGAAGGATCTTGCCGACCGGCGTCTTCGGCATGTCGGTACGAAACTCCACAATTCGCGGCTGCTTGTAACCCGTAAGGTTTGCTCTGCAGTATTCGCGCACCTGCGCTTCGGTGAGCGAGGGGTCTTTCTTGACGATGACGAGCTTCACGCCCTCGCCGGTCTTCTCGTCGGGCACACCGACCGCGGCGCATTCGAGCACGCCCGGAATCAGTGCGACCACGTCCTCGATCTCGTTCGGGTACACGTTGAAGCCCGACACCAGGATCATGTCCTTCTTGCGGTCGACCACCTTGAAGTAGCCGCGCTCGTCGACCACGCCGATGTCGCCGCTCTTGAAGTAGCCGTCGGGCGTCATGACCTTGGCCGTCTCGTCGGGGCGCTGCCAGTAGCCGGCCATGACCTGCGGGCCCTTGATGGCGATCTCGCCGCGCTCGCCGGCCGGCACCTCGTTGCCCTCGTCGTCGAGCAGCTTGAGCCAGGTGTTGGGCAGCGGCAGGCCGATGGTGCCGGTGTAGGCCGTGCTGTTGGTCGGGTTGCAGGTGGTCGAGGGCGAGGTCTCGGACAGGCCGTAGCCTTCGCAAATGGAGCACCCGGTCTTCTCGAGCCAGAGCTTGGCGACCGCGGACTGCACCGCCATGCCGCCGCCCACCGAGATCTTGAGGTTCTTCCAGTTGACGGTGTTGAAGTCGGGGTGGTTCGCCAGCCCGTTGAACAGCGTGTTCACGGCAGGGAAGCTGTGGATGGTGTGCTTCGACAGTTCCTTCAGCACGCCTGCGAGGTCGCGCGGATTCGGGATGAGGATCAGCTTGCCGCCCGTGCGCATGTTCAGCATCATGCCGACCGTGAACGCGAAGATGTGATACAGCGGCAGCGCGCACACGCTGGTGGGCTGCTCGCCGGCCGGCACCTTGTTCATGGCCGGCTCGTTCCACGCCTCGGACTGCAGCACGTTCGCGATCACGTTGCGATGCAGCAGCACGGCGCCCTTGGACACACCCGTGGTGCCGCCGGTGTACTGCAGCACGGCCACGTCGTCAGGGCCGATGGCCACCGGCTTGGGCGCCGCACTCGCGCCCTTGTCGAGCGCGTCGTTGAAGCGCACCGCGCCCGGCAGGCTGAACTGCGGCACCAGCTTCTTCACGTTGCGCACCACGTAGTTGACGATCGCGCCCTTCAGGAAGCCGAGGCGGTCGCCCATCGAGGCCAGCACGATGTGCTTGATCGGCGTGGCAGCAATGCATTGCTGCAACGTGGTGCCGAAGTTCTCCATGATGACGATCGCCTTCGCGCCCGAGTCCTTGAGCTGGTGCTCGAGCTCGCGCGGCGTGTACAGCGGGTTCACGTTGACCAGGATCAGGCCCGCGCGCAGGATGGCCGCCACCGCAATGGGGTACTGCGGGCAGTTGGGCATCATCGCGGCGACGCGGTCGCCCTTGGCGAGGCCCAGTCCCTGCAGGTAGGCCGCGAAGGCCCTGCTCTGCTTGTCCGTCTCGGCGTAGCTGATGTCCTTGCCCATGAAGCTGTAGGCCGTGCGGTCGGCGTACTTCTTGAAGCTCTCTTCCATGAGCGCGACCAGCGAGGGGTACTGCGAGGCATCGATATCTGCGGGCACACCCTGTGGGTAGCTGCTGAGCCAGGGACGGTCGGTCATTGGGGTTGTCTCCTCCGGAGTCGGACAGTTGAAAACGAAAACGGCGCACGAGGTGGCGCCGCGAAGACTCGCCCGCGTGGCGGGCGTGGACCTTCGGCCTATTCGATGGCCTTGCCCATATCTTCCACTACTTTTTTAGCATCGCCAAAGACCATCATGGTCTTGTCCATGTAGAAGAGCTCGTTGTCCAGGCCGGCATAACCGGCGGCCATGGAGCGCTTGTTGACGATGACGGTCTTGGCCTTGTAGGCCTCCAGGATGGGCATGCCGTAGATCGGGCTGCCCTTGGTGTGCGCGGCCGGGTTCACCACGTCGTTGGCGCCCAGGATGATCGCCACGTCGACCTGGCCGAACTCGCCATTGATGTCTTCCATCTCGAAGACCTGGTCGTACGGCACCTCGGCCTCGGCCAGCAGCACGTTCATGTGCCCGGGCATGCGGCCGGCCACCGGATGGATGGCGTACTTCACGATGATGCCCTTCTCGGTGAGCTTGGCCGCCAGCTCCTTCACCGCATGCTGCGCGCGCGCCACCGCCAGGCCGTAGCCCGGCACGATCACCACCGTCTCGGCGTTGCCGAGCACGAAGGCCGCGTCGTCGGCGCTGCCGGTCTTCACGGGGCGCTGCTCCTTGGCCGCACCGCCGGTCGTGGCCGCCTCGCCGCCGAAGCCGCCCAGGATCACGTTGAAGAACGAGCGGTTCATGGCCTTGCACATGATGTAGCTCAGGATCGCGCCCGAGCTGCCCACCAAGCTGCCCGCCACGATCAGCATCGCGTTGTTCAGGCTGAAGCCGATGCCCGCGGCCGCCCAGCCCGAGTAGCTGTTGAGCATCGACACCACCACCGGCATGTCGGCCCCGCCGATGGGAATGATGATGAGCACGCCCATCACGAAGGCCAGCGCCAGCATCGCGAAGAACGCCGTCCAGCTCTCGGTGGCCACGAACAGCAGGCCCAGTGCCACGGTCAGCAGGCCCAGCACCAGGTTGAGCATGTGCTGGCCCTTGAACTGCACGGGCGCGCCCTGGAACAGCCGGAACTTGTACTTGCCCGAGAGCTTGCCGAAGGCGATGACCGAGCCGCTGAAGGTGACGGCGCCGATGGCCGCGCCCAGGAACAGTTCGAGCCGGTTGCCGTAGGGAATGGCGTAGCGCACGAAGCCGTCGAGCAGCACGGCGCCGTCGGGCGTGTTCGCGCCGATGATCGCGGCCACGGGTGCGGCCGTGATGCCGAAGGCCCAGGGCTCGGCCACGGCGGCCACGCCGATGAACACCGCCGCCAGGCCGATCATGCTGTGCATGAAGGCGACCAGCTCGGGCATCTTGGTCATCTCGACCTTGTTCGCCATGAAGGCGCCCAGGCCGCCGCCGACCACCACCGCCGCCAGCACGTAGCCGATGCCGGCGCCGAAGTCGACGTTCAGCGAGCGTGCCTGCCCGTGGATCAATGCGATGGTCGTCAGCACGGCGATCGCCATGCCGGTCATGCCGAAGACGTTGCCGCGGATGGACGTGGTGGGATGGCTCAGGCCCTTCAGGGCCTGGATGAAGCAGACGCTGGCCACCAGGTACAGCAGCGTGACGAGGTTCATGCTCACTTGGAAGCTCCCTCTTCAGCCTTCGGCGCGGCCGTCTTCTTCTCTTTCTTCTTGAACATCTCCAGCATGCGCCGCGTAACCAGGAAGCCGCCGAAGACGTTCACCGCGGCCAGCGCGACCGCCAGCACGCCCATGGTCTTGCCCAGCGGCGTGGTGGTGAGCGCGGCCGCGAGCATGGCGCCCACGATCACGATGGCCGAGATGGCGTTGGTCACGGCCATCAGCGGCGTGTGCAGCGCGGGCGTGACGGTCCACACCACGTGGTAGCCCACGTAGATGGCCAGCACGAAGATGATCAGGTTGATGACGGTATGGGAAACGGGATCCATGGTTCTTCTCCTCGCGTGATCGCTTGTTTGAGCGTTGAGCGCTTACTTCTTCGTGACCTGGCCGTCCTGCGTCATGCGGCAGGCAGCGACGATGTCGTCCTCGAGGTCGATCTTCAGCGCACCTTCCTTGGTGACGATCAGCTTGAGGAAGTCGAGCACGTTGCGCGCATAGAGCGCCGAGGCATCGGCCGCCACCAGCGCGGCGAGGTTGGTCTCGCCCACGATGGTCACGCCGTGCTTGACCACCGTCTTGTCGGCTTCGGAGAGCGGGCAGTTGCCGCCCACGCCGTCCGCGCCCTTGCCGGCGGCGATGTCGACGATCACCGAACCGGGCTTCATGGCCTTGACCATGTCCTCGGTGATGAGCGTGGGCGCGGCGCGCCCGGGAATGAGCGCGGTGCTGATGACGATGTCGGCCAGCGCCACGCGCTTGGCCACCTCGACCTGCTGGCGCGCCAGCCAGCTCGCGGGCATGGGCTTGGCGTAGCCGCCCACGCCGACGGCAGCTTCTTTTTCTTCATCGGTGTCGTAGGAGACCTCGATGAACTTGCCGCCGAGCGACTCGATCTGCTCCTTGACGCTCGGGCGCACGTCGGAGGCTTCGATGACTGCGCCCAGGCGCTTGGCCGTGGCAATGGCCTGCAGGCCCGCCACGCCCACGCCCAGGATGACGACACGCGCGGCCTTCACGGTGCCGGCGGCGGTCATGAGCATCGGGAAGAAGCGCTGGTACTTGTCCGCCGCGATCATCACGGCCTTGTAGCCGGCGATGTTGGCCTGCGACGAAAGCACGTCCATGCTCTGGGCGCGGGTGGTGCGCGGCGCGGCTTCGAGCGCGAAGCCGGTGACGCCGGCCGATGCCAGGCGCTGCAGGCCGGCCGCGTCGAAGGGGTTGAGCATGCCGATGACGACAGCGCCGCTTTTCAGCAGCGGGGTCTCGGCGTCGGTCGGCGTTCGCACCTTGAGCACCATGTCGGCGGAGAAGGCACCTGTTCGATCAGTGATCTCCGCGCCGGCGGTCTGGTAGGCGGCATCGGTGACGCTGGCGGCAATGCCGGCCCCCGCCTGTACACGCACCGCATGTCCGGAGGCGACCAGCTTCTTCACGGTCTCGGGTGTAACGGCCACTCGGGTTTCGCCAGCCAGTGTCTCGGCAGGCACGCCTATCAGCATAGAGATCTCCTCGAAGCAAGGGGGCACACGGAACGCGCGCAGAGCTTACAGCAAGATTACAGGCGCGCGGTGTCGCCTGAACGCTGTGCCGAATCGCGCTGCCAGCGCCGGTGGATGCTGCGAAGCATGCTATTTAATTAATAGCAAATCCAGGGGTTCGGCAGCCCGTGTGCCGGAGGCGATGCATCGTTGGATCCGAAAACCGCCAAAACGCCAAGCCACCGATCGGATGACCCGATCCGAACCTCAATTGCAAACTCCATTTGTATGCAACTGTTGTCAATTGCTTCGAGCACACTTTTTAAATTCTTCATTTGCGTGCAGTAGTTGCAATCCTGAAAATCTGACCCGGTCGCAGATAGATACACTTCGAATCAAATCGCCTGTTCATGGAGACTGGCGAAGGGAGGAAGAAGAGGGATGAAATGCGTATCGCTGTACTCGACGATGGCCCGGATCAACTCGCGCTGATTCATCAAACCATGGCAACACTCGGACACGAGTGCCATCTGTTCGCCGAAGGGCGAAAACTGCTGCAGGCCTTGCGCCGCCAGACTTACGACTTCCTGATACTCGACTGGGGCCTGCCGGACATGCCCGGCCCCGACGTGGTGAAAACCATCCGCCGCGACCTCAAGAGCCGGCTCCCCATTCTTTTCGTGACCGACCGCTGCGACGAGGCCGACATGGTCGAGGGCCTCAATGCCGGCGCCGACGATTTCATGGCCAAGCCCGTTCGCGCCGGCGAACTCGAGGCCCGCATCAATGCGCTGCTGCGCCGCTCCTACCCGGCGCGCCACGAGGCCGAGCTGGTTTTCGGCCCCTATCACTTCTATCCGCCTTCGCGCGTGCTGAAGTTTCGGGGCAAGCAGGTCGAACTGAAGAACCGCGAGTACGAACTCGCGCTGTTCCTGTTCCAGAACCTCGGCCGGCTGCTCTCCCGGGCGCACCTGCACGAGGCCGTCTGGGGGCTGGGCGTCGAGGCGCTGTCGCGCTCGCTGGACACGCATGTCTCGCGCCTGCGAACCAAGCTCGACCTGCGTCCGGCCAACGGCTTCCTTCTGCTGGCCATCTACGGCCTCGGATACCGGCTGGAAGCCGTCGATGAAAGCACCTTGCCGAGCATCGCACCGCGCTAGACACCGCGTCCGTTCAAGCCCCAGGGCGGCACCTCGCCGCTTCCGGGGGAATCTCTCGCGCTCTACAGTCTCCAACGGTGTCGGCATCGAGAGGCCCCGAGCTCCGGCCTGCCCCCACCCCACGAAGGAGACAAATGAAACCCATGATCCGGCTGCTGCTTGCCGCCACGCTGCTCTGGAGCCTCTTCGGCCCCGCAGCCGCCCAGGATGTCGAGGCCAGCGACATGGTGCGTGGTGGCATGCAGGCCATCCAGATGATCGACCAGGGCAAGGCCGGTGAACTGTGGGACGGCGCCACGCCAGCCGCCCGCAAACGCGGTACCCGCGCTGACTTCCTGAGCCAGACCGCCAAAAGCCGTGCCGCGCTCGGCGCCCCCCGGATGCGCACCTGGGTCACGATCAACCGGCAGGTCCTCACGGACCCCGATGTCGACCTGGCGGGCCAATACATCAGCATCGAATACGAAACCCGCTTCGCCAACAAACCAGAAGGCACGGTGCGCGAGCTCGTGAGCTTTCACCTCGACAGCGACCGCATCTGGCGCTTCAGCGGCTACGCGTTGAGATAAAACCGGGGCCATGGCCAAACCCCGCTGGAAACCCAACGTCACCGTGGCTGCGGTGATCGAACGCGACGGGCGCTTCCTGCTCGTCGAGGAGCACGCAGGCGACGGCCTCCGGCTCAACACGCCCGCCGGGCATCTGGACCCGGGCGAATCGCCTGCCGAGGGCTGCGCGCGCGAGACGCTCGAAGAAACCGCCCACCATTTCATGCCGACCGCACTCATCGGCATCTACATGGCGCGATCGCGGCCACTGGCCGAGCGCAGTGAAGACATCACCTACATGCGCTTCGCCTTCACCGGAACGCTGGGTGCGTTCGAGGAGGGCCGTGCGCTCGACGATGGCATCGTGCGCACCCTGTGGATGACGCTGGACGAGATCCGCGCGAGCACGGCGCGACACCGCAGCCCGCTGCTGCTTCAGTGCATCGAGGACTACCTGGCCGGCAAACGGTATCCGCTCGACGTCGTCCAGCTCGACGCATCGGTGCGGTCCGTGCCCTGAATCAGACGGCCTTCAGACGATGACGCCGCCGCCGAGGCAGCGTTCGCCGTCGTACAGCACGGCGGACTGCCCTGGCGTCACCGCCCATTGCGGAGCGCCGAAACGCAGGCTGAATGCGGGTCCCGCACCGCTCGCCTCCCCCGCGCCCATCTCGCAGGGTGCATCCGCCTGACGGTAGCGCGCCTTCGATCCGTAGTCGCCGGGCGCGGGCGCCTCGCCCGCCACCCAGCTCGCATCGTCCGCCTTCAGCGACGACGACAGCAGCCACGGATGGTCGTGCCCCTGCACCACCCACAGCGTATTTTTCTCGACGTCCTTGCGCGCCACGAACCAGGGCGAATGGTCGCCCGAGCCGCGCTGCGCGCCCTTTTCCTTCACGCCGCCGATGCCCAGCCCCTGGCGCTGGCCCAGCGTGTAGAAGCTCAGCCCCTGGTGCTCGCCCAGCTTGCGGCCCCGGTCGTCCCGGATCGGGCCCGGTTCCTTGGAGATGTAGCGGTTCAGGAAGTCGCGGAACGGCCGCTCACCGATGAAGCAGATGCCGGTCGAGTCCTTCTTCTTCGCATTGGGCAGGCCGATGTCTTCGGCGATGCGGCGCACCTCGGTCTTGTGCAGTTCGCCCACAGGAAACAGCGTCTTCGACAGCTGCGCCTGGTTCAGGCGATGCAGGAAGTAGCTCTGGTCCTTCGACGGGTCCAGCCCCTTGAGCAGCTCGTGCCGGCCCGTGGCGCCGTTCAGGCGCACGCGCGCGTAGTGCCCGGTGGCGATCTTCTCGGCGCCCAGGCGCATGGCGTGGTCGAGGAAGGCCTTGAACTTGATCTCGGCGTTGCACAGCACGTCGGGGTTGGGCGTGCGGCCGGCCTTGTACTCGCGCAGGAACTCGGCAAACACGCGGTCCTTGTAGTCGGCGGCGAAGTTGACGTGTTCGATCTCGATGCCCAGCACGTCGGCCACGCTGGCGGCGTCCACGAAGTCGATGTTCGACGAGCAGTATTCGCTGTCGTCGTCGTCTTCCCAGTTCTTCATGAAGATGCCGATCACCTCGTGCCCCTGCTGCTTGAGCAGGTGCGCCGTGACCGCGGAGTCCACTCCGCCGCTCAGTCCCACCACGATCCGTTGCTTTGCCATAGGGGCGCCATTGTCCCAGCCTCGCGGTAGGGGCTCCCCGCGTGTGGGAAATCGGGAAAACCCGTGTCGCCGGCTTGTCAGGCCGGCCGCCACCGCACAAAGACCCGGCGCTACAGTGCCCTCGAAGGGCGGCACAGATCCGCCCGCGCACTTTGCAACAGCATCGCGGAGACATCACGCATGGCCACCCCCGTCCCGGTTTCACCAGTTTCACCAGCTTCGTCTGCTTCCCCCCGCGGCGACACTCCCTGGATACACGCCTACCCACCCGGCATGCGCTGGGACGCAGATCTGCCCGTCATGCCCGTGCAGCAGATGCTCGACGAGGCCGTCGCGCGCTGGCCCGACCATTCCGCGGTCGAGTTCATGGGCCAGTCCCTCAGCTACCGCGAGTTGGGCGCGGCGGTCGACCGCGCCGCCAAGGGCCTGCAGGACCTGGGGGTGAAGCCCGGCGTGCACGTGGGCCTCTACCTGCCCAACACACCGCACTACCCGATCGCCTTCTTCGCCGTGCTCAAGGCCGGCGGCACGGTGGTGAACTACTCGCCGCTCGACGCCGAGCGCGTGCTGGCCCACAAGATCGAGGACAGCCGCACCGACATCCTGGTCACGCTCGACCTGGTCAACCTGTACCCACTGATGGCGCGGCTGCTCGACCATTCGCGCCTGAAGACGCTGGTGGTCGGCAGCCTCGGCGACTACGGCGCGGCCGGCGACAAGGTGCAGGCCCAGTTGCAGGCCGCCGGCCAGGTCGCGCCCGTGCCCGTGGACGACCGCCACGTGCGCTTCACCGACCTGCTGAAAAGCGAAGGCGCGCACCGGACCTACCCGCTCGGCGACCTGGCCGAAGAGATCGTGGTGCTGCAGTACACCGGCGGCACCACCGGCCTGCCCAAGGGCGCGATGCTCACGCACGCCAACCTGACGTCGGCCTGCGCGCAGTACTTCGAATCGACCAAGGGCGACCCGCCCATCCTCGACGAAGGCAAGGAGCGCTTCCTGGTCGTGCTGCCGCTGTTCCACATCTTCGCGCTGAGCGCCGCGATGCTGCTGGGCGTGCGCCTGGGCGCGGCGCTGGTGCTGCACACGCGCTTCGACGTCGACGCGGTGATGAACGAGCTCGCCGCCAGCAGGATCAGCGTGTTCCCCGGCGTGCCGACGATGTACACCGCCATCCTGTCGCACCCCAAGGCCAGGGAAATGGACCTGCGCTCGCTCAAGTTCTGCGGCTCGGGCGGCGCGCCGCTGCCGGTGGAAGTGGAGCAGCGCTTCTTCGCGCTCACCGGCTGCCACCTCAACGAAGGCTGGGGCATGACCGAGACCTCGCCCGTGGGCACCTTCACGCCCGCGCGCGGGGTGCGCAAGGCGGGCTCATGCGGCATGCCGCTGCCGCGGGTGCGCATCAAGCTCGTGAGCCTGGACGATCCGGCGAAAGACGTCGCCACCTTCGGCGAGCCGGGCGAGCTGTGCATCCAGGGCCCGAACGTGATGAAGGGCTACTGGAACAACCCCAAGGCCACGGCCGAGTCGATGACCCCCGACGGCTACTTCCGCAGCGGCGACGTCGCCAGGATGGACGCCGACGGCTACCTCTACATCGTCGACCGCACCAAGGACATGCTGCTGTGCGGCGGCTACAACGTATACCCGCGCGTGCTCGAAGAAGCGGTGTACGAGCACCCGGCGGTGGCCGAGGTCTGCGTGATCGGCATTCCCGACGACTACCGCGGCCAGTCGCCCAAGGCCTTCGTGAAGCTGAAGGAAGGCGCACCCGAGCTGACGCTCGACGCGCTCAAGAGCTTCCTGAAGGACCGCCTGGGCAAGCACGAGATGATCGGCGCGCTCGAGATTCGCGCCGAGCTGCCCAAGACGGCCGTGGGCAAGCTCTCGAAGAAGGACCTCGTGGACGAGGAAGCCCGCAAGCGGGCGTAGCCTTTACTTCGCCTGCCCGAACGCCTTGGCCAGCAGCTCGTAGGAGCGCAGCCGGGCGGCATGGTCGAACACCTGCGAGGTGATCATGAGTTCGTCGGCGCCGGTGCGCGCGACGAACGCTTCCACGCCCTGCTTCACCGTCTCGACCGAGCCGACGGCGGAGCACGAGAGCACCGAGTCGAGCAGCGCGTTCTCCGACGGCCCGACCTTCTGGCGGTAGTTTTCCACCGGTGGCGGCAGGCGCCCCGGTCGGCCGCTGCGCAGGTTCACGAAGGCCTGCTGCCACGAGGTGGCGCGGAATTCGGCCTCGGCGTCGGTGGCGGCCGCGAACACGTTGAAGCCCAGCATCACGTGCGGCTTGCTCAGCTGCGCCGAGGGCTTGAAGGTCTCGCGGTAGATCTGGATGGCCTGCATGAGCTGCTGCGGCGCGAAGTGCGAGGCGAAGGCATAGGGCAGGCCCAGGTGCGCCGCCAGCTGCGCGCCGAAGGTGCTGGAGCCCAGGATCCACACCGGCACTTCGAGCCCCGCTCCCGGCACGGCCTTCACGGCCTGCTGCGAGTTCTTCGACATGAAGTCCATCAGCTCGATCACGTCCTGCGGGAATTGGTCGGAGTCCGACTCGAGGTTGCGACGCAGGGCGCGCGCGGTGCGCTGGTCGGAGCCGGGAGCGCGGCCCAGCCCCAGGTCGACACGCCCCGGGTACAGCGACTCCAGCGTGCCGAACTGCTCGGCGATCACCAGCGGCGAATGGTTCGGCAGCATCACGCCGCCCGCGCCGATGCGGATGGTGGAGGTGCCCGCCCCCACGTAAGACAGCAGCACGGCCGTGGCCGCGCTCGCAATGCCCGGCATGCCGTGGTGTTCGGCCAGCCAGTAGCGCGTGTAGCCAAGCTTCTCGCCGTGCTGCGCCAGCGAGAGCGAGTTGCGGAACGACTGCGCGGCGTCGCTGCCCTCGGTGATCGGGGAAAGGTCGAGGATCGATAACGGAATCATGGGGCGATCATGGCGCGAACCGCCCGACGGCGTCACCGGAGGGGCTATTCGGTTTGGTATAGCGTGGTCACGGTCGCGAAGTCGCGCCCGTTCTGCTCCACGTTCACCTGGAACGGCACGCTCTCGCCCGGTGCGATGGCCGGCAGGTTGTCCACCAGCTTGAAGCCCGTGAGCTGCCCGTTGCGGTCGCGCAGGCTCACCCACAGGCGCACCTTGCCGACGATGGAAGTGCCCGGGTTGCTCACGCTGCCCGTCACCTGCACGCTCTTGTAGCTGAAACGCTGGCTGAAGTTGAGCAGCACGCTGCCGGTCTCGGCCCTGGTGCCCGTCACCTTCACCTCCATGGGCTTGCGCGGACCCGGCAGCGCGGCGCGGCGCATGGGCTTCCATTCGATGCGCGTCTGCGTGATGCGCTCCATGTCCTCCGGCTCCAGGAAGATCGGAAAGCGCTCGCCCGGGTACAGGTACGCCAGCCCCGTGATGTTCGTGGTGCCGTGGAACTTGTTGCCGCTGAAGCGCGAGATCACGCCCCCGGGCGCGAGCACCACGGCGTCGGCGCTGCGGTTGACCAGCTCCCCCAGGAACAGGCGCTGCTGGATGTTGTTGCGCCCGTCGACCAGCGGCAGCAGCTCGAGCTGCTTGTCATCGAAGCGCTCGCTGTCGTCGGCCAGCAGGTCGTCGGTGCCCAGGCGCAGGTCGGGGTTGAAGCCCTCGGGGCCGCCGGCCGTGCGGATCACGCGGTCGGTGCTCAGCACCGGCTTGCGCGACCCGGAGGCCTCGAGCGTGCTGTAGCCGATGCGGTAGTCCCACGCCGCGATGGCCGCCGCGCGGCCGAAGCGCGCGATGCTCACGTCCACCGAGGTCCGCGCGCCGGGCGCCAGCTCGTTGGCCTGCCCGTAGCCGTGGCCGAAGCCGATGACCTGGCCCGCGTCGTCGTACAGCGTGGCCAGCACCTCGATGCCGCCGATCGCGGCGGCGTCCTTGCGGTCGTTGACCACGCGGCCCACCAGCCGCACGCGCTCGCCCTGCTGGACGAGCCGCGCCCGCGCGAAGGTCAGGCGCGGTCCCTGCACCGCGTCGTAGGGCTCGCTCAGCTTCTGCACGCGCAACTCCTGCCGCGTGACGTTCTTGCCGCTGGGCATGTCGATGAGCGCAGGCGCGCTCTCGCCGGGCTCCAGCACGGCGATCGGCAGCGTCTCGCTGCGCTCGTCGAGGCGGCTGTCGCCGTCGTAGTACACGGCGCGCACGCCGGCGCGCGACAGCGGCTTGCCGGTGTCGTTGCGCGCCACCACCAGCAGCTTGGGCTGCGCGGAGCTGCCGCTGCCCACGAGCACCTGGCGCGGTTCGTCGAGCTTCAGGCCGTCGGTCGGGATGGTGCGATCGACCAGGGCCGCGACGGCTGGCCGCCGGTCATCCGGCGCGTTGCGCGAACCGAAGAAGAGCAAGCCCGCAACCTGGAACAGCAGCACCGCGCCCAGCACGATGGCCACCGTGATGCCGGCCTTGCGCAGCAGCAGCTTCTGCCGCAGCGCCCCTTCGGCCGCGAGCCGGCGGCCGGCCTCGTTCTTCACCTGGTCGAGCACGCGCTCGAGCCGGTCGGACACCTTGTCCTCCACCAGCGTGACCGAGCCGCAATGCGCGCAGGTGTATTCGTTCAGGCCCGTGCGCTGGAGCACGCTGCTGCCGCACTCGCCGCACTTGAGCGTCTGGAGGTCGATGGTCATGCGGCGCTTCTCACCAGCCGAAGGTGTCGGCGATGTCCTCGGCGGCGCCGGCGCTGCCGAGCAGCGGCGTGAGCCGCTCGATCAGGCGCGCACGATGCACGGGGTCGACCTCGCAGTCGTCCTCGTCCGTGAAGATCTCGTCGCCCGCCTCGTCCCACACCTGGCCGATGACGCCCAGGCACGCGGCCATCTCGAAGATGTCGGCAAACATCGGCCCGTTGTCTTCCCAGGCGCCCGCGCCGTGCATCGCGAACTGGATCGCGCCCGTGCGCAGGTCGAAGATGAACGGGTCGGCGCCCTGGTCGGCCACCACCAGCCAGTGGTCGGGCCAGTCGGCCAGTCGCTCGCCGGTGATGCCCTGCCAGCGATAGCCGGCCTGCAGTTGCCACAGGCGCGCGAGCGGCGGAATGCTGAAGGGGTTGCCGCTGGTCGGCACCGTGAGGCCCGCGTGCCCCACGCGCTCGTTGATCCACTCGCCGAGCGGGCCGATCTGCTCGTAGAAGGTGGCGAGGGCCGGCGGCAGTTCGATGTCGCCGCGCCAATGTTCCACGGCCGTCTGCGCTGCCAACGCCCCGTGGGGGGCCAGGGCCGCGCGGGCCTGTTCGATCGATGCCAAGGTGTGTTCTCCGTTCAGGGAATGCGGGCGGCGCGCCGGCGCGCGCACGCTGTGTGTTCGAGGGGGCGCGGTACATGCCATAGCCGCGCGCTCGCGCGGCGCGGTGTCGGCAATGGGCGCACGCTCACGCGGACGGGCCGCGCTTGCGCCATTGGCCGAGGTCGGCTTCGATGCGCTCGTCGATGTTGCCGCTCCAGTGCGCGCCGAAGCCGGCCGCGCGCAGCAGCGCCACGATGCGGTGGCCGAGCGCCACGGTGTTGGCTTCGCGCTGCTCGATCTCGGGAATCATCCCGCCGCTGAACGCCAGGTGCAGGCGGCCGGTGCGCACCGCGGTGTCCAGGTCCTGCGAGTGATAGAAGCAGCAGCCGCGAATGCCCGAGTCTTGCCGGCCCGCGGCGCGCCACTGTTCGCGCACGTCGTCATGGCCGTCGGCGAGCGTGTTGCCCGCGCGGTGCAGCGCAATGATCTTTTCGCCGCGCAGCTGCGCGAACACCGCTTCGAGCCGGTCGTACTCGGTGTGCGCGGGCCAGCCGGCTTCGTCGGTGCGCTTGGCGGCGCAGGCACGCGCGACCTCGGCCTTCACCCAGGCCCGGTCTTCAGTCGTGAGGTCGTCCGGGTCGAGGTACTCGTCGGTGATCATCCATTCGACATCGGCGTCGGGATGGAAGCCGCTCCACACCAGGTCGTGGATGCGTCCGCGCGTGTCTTCGGGGGCGAGAGTGAGGGCCATGCGTGTGGGGCTGCCGCCTCGGCGGCAACGGATCATGCTTTCATGTTTGCGGGCGGGAACGCCTTGGTATTTTCGCCCACCGCCCCAGGATGGCGCAGTAATGCAAAAGCATGAAGGCCTGTGCCCCTCCCTTGTGCGTCGCGATCATGAAGGATGCGCCTCGGCAAGGCAATGCGCCCTTTGGCGAAGGCCGAGCGAACGACACCGGCGCCGCGCGACTGGCTATGCTCGGCGGCTCTTCATGCCGCAGCGACATCCTTCCATCGACCCGGTCGCCCACCCGCACGAGCGGCACATGCGCCGCGCGCCCGGCGAGCCTGCGCGCGAAGTCGGCCTGCCGCCGCTGCAAGAGCAACTGCCCACCGAATGGACTTCCGCTGCGCCGCAGGCCACGGAGCGCGCGAGGAAGCCGGTCTCCGACTGGGTCGCCTGGCTGATCGCGCTCGCGGTGCTGCTGTTCCTGGCGACCTTCGGCTTCCAGGCGATGACATGGGCCCTGCGCGGTGGCTGGCATTGGCTCTGGATGGCCGTCGGGCTGCCGGTGTTCGGCATTTTCTCGGTGACGAGCGTGACGATGGTCGTGGGGCGGCTGCGCGAGCGCCGGCGGATTCGCGTGGCGCTCGCGAACATGTCGCTGGAGCGGGGCGAAGGCTTTCGCGTCGGCGAGCCGCTCACCCTGCGCCTGCGTGCGACGGTGGCCGCCGCTGCCCACGACGGCGAGCGCACGGTGGCGCCGCAGCGCATCGTGATGCGCCTGATGCGGCGGTCCCTCCGCGGCGAAGCCGAAGGCGGCGGGGCGCAGGTGGACGAATGTTGCGACGAAGCCGTCGCGCTTCGGGAGGATGCGCGCGAGGGCCGGCTGATCTATGCCTGCGAACTGTGCGCGAGCCCGGCGCCAGCGGCCGATGCGGCCGATGCGGCCGATGCGGCCGATGCGGCCGATGCCGTGCAATGGTCGGTCGAACTGCACGACCCCGCCGTGGAGGGCGGCGCGCCCTTCGTCGTCGCGGCGCTGCGGCGGCTGCTGGCGCGCTGACTCAGCGCTGCGTGCCCGAGGCGAGGGCTGCCAGCAGAACGTCGGTCGAGCGCACGCGGCCCATGCGCGGGAACACGTGCCGGTTCGCGAACTCGTGCGGCTCGGCGGCCAGCGAAGTCATCGCGTCTTCCACGAACACCAGTTCATAGCCGCGGTCGAAGGCCGCACGCGCGGTCGACTCGACGCCGAAGTTGGTCGCGATGCCGCTCATCACCAGCGTGCGGATGCCTCGGCGACGCAGTTGCTGGTCAAGGTCGGTGCCGTAGAAGGCACCCCACTGGCGCTTGGTGATGCGCACGTCGGCGTCCTGCACCTGCAGTTCGGGCACCAGCTCCGAGAACTCGGGCGGCGGCACGGGCGAGCCTGGCGGGCGGCCGATCGAGGCGTCGGCCGGCAGGCTCAGCAGCGCGGTCACGTCCACACGCACCCACACCACCGTGCCGCCCGCGGCGCGCAGTTCGTCGGCGATGCGCCTGCTGCGCTGCACCACGTCGGCGGCGCTGTGCGGTGCGAGTTCGCGGCCCACGTTGCTGCGCTGCAGGTCGATGGAAATGAGGGCGGTCTGGCGGGGATTCAGGTCGAGAGGTTGCATCCGGACCATCGTAGCGGGCCCCTGTGAGCCCTTCATGAGCGGCACGGCACGCGCAAAAAGAAAGGCCGGGCCCCGCATTGGCGAAGCCCGGCCTTTCTTGTCCGGATCGGCGCCCGCCGAAGCGGGCGTGTGGCCGACGATTACAGCGGCAGCGCGTCGCCGTGGGCGGCAGCGCGGGCTGCGGCACGCACTGCAGCGCGGTCCACCGAGCTGGCGACGATCGGCGCGACACCGGCGGAAGCGCCTTCGGCGTACGGGTCGGCGCTATGGGCAGCGGCAACCGCTTCGGCGCGGACGACAGCACGGTTGGCCACCGACACGATCACCGGGGCCGGGCCGGCGTTGGCACCGGTGGCGTACGGGTTGGCGCTGTGGGCGGCAACCACGGCCTGGCTGGCGACGTCGGCGCGGCTGGCGCCCGAGGTCAGGGGGTGCACGCCGTTGTACGTTTCAGCGTGGGCGCCACCGGCAACGGCCAGCAGGGCGAGGGAGACGGCGGAGAGGAGCTTCGAGGCGGTCATTTGGATTTCCTTCAATTCGTTTGTTCTTGCTTGCACTTGGATGATGTCGAACCGGTCTTGGGTGGGTCACCGTCCCTCCGGGGGGCGGCCACCTCGCTCGGGGCCCTGTTCATCCAGATCAGCTGGGGGGCCGGTCTGTGAATGAATTGTGCGCTCGCATCTAAGTAAAAACCCTTATGAAACAGAACCGCGGTGTTCACACTATCGAAACAATCCTCAGCCAGGACGGGCCATGTCGGCCTTGTCGGCCTTGTCGTAGAGTGACCGGATGCACGCCCAGGACTCCGCTTCCCTGACCTCCAACCCCTCCTTTTCCCCGTGGGGCACGCCCGACACCGTCTTCGACGGTCTCGCGGGCGCATGGCATCTCGAACGAACCATCGAAGGCCAGGCCTCGATGACGGGCACGGCCGTGTTCAGCCCCTTCGAGGCGGGCCTGCTGAAGTACCGCGAAGAGGGCCGCATCCGCCTGGCCGACGGCAAGGAGTTCGACGGGCACCGCGAATACCTGTTCGAGCGCACGCCTGGCGGCTTCCTGGTGCACTTTGCCGAGACCCCGCCCCGCCTGTTCCACGCCATCGCGGTGGTGCGCGACGGCAGTGCGCTCGCAGGGTCGGCCGTGCACCTGTGCACGCCCGACACCTACGACAGCAGCTACCGCTTCCTGGCGGACGGCAGCTTCGGCATCCGCCACACGGTGCGCGGCCCGCGCAAGGACTACCTGTCGGCCACCGTCTTCAGGCGGCGCAACGGGTAGCAGCCTGGACGTTCAGTCGCGATCGAGCCGCCAGCCCGGCATGCCGCGCATCACGGTCTGCACGAGCATGGCGCAGATGCCGCACTTGATCAGGTCGCCCGGAATGAAGACCAGCATGGCCAGCGCGGCCTGCGACAGCGACATGTGCGCTACCCACGAGAGCCCGGCGATGCCGACGGCGTAGACCACCAAGATCCCGCCGACCACCGACGACAGGAAAGCCGCCGCCAGCAACGGCAGGCCCGTTGCGCCCGCCATGCGGCGCATGGCCAGACGCATCAGCAGGCCGCAGGTGAACGCACCGAACATCCAGCCGAACAGGAAGCCCGAGGTCGGGCCGACGAAAACGGACAGCCCGCCGCGTCCGCCCGGCAGCAGCGGCAGGCCGAGCGCCACCGCCAGCAGGAACAGCGCAATGGCCAGGAACCCGCGGCGCGGCCCGAGCAGGCAGCCCGCCAGCATCACGCCCAGCGACTGCAGCGTGATCGGCACGCCGAACGGCAAGTCGATCTTCGGGATCAGGCCGAACACCGCCATCAGCGCGGCGAACAGCGCGATGTACGAGAGGGAGCGGGACGAAGCAAGGGAGCCGGTGGTGGTCATGGCAGTGGCAATCGGTGAAGAAAGGAAAGGTCAGCGCCCGAGCCGGGCAGCCAGCGCATCGGCCACGCGTTCGGCCGTCTGCAGCGTGCGGATGGTCAGCGGCGCCAGCAGCCGCAGGCCACCGCCGCGGCCGGTGCGCGCGCGGTAGGCGTCGTCCAGGCGCTGCCACTGCACGTAGAAATTCTCGGCGAAGCGCAGCATCAGGCCAAGGCCCAGCGCGATGCGCTCGGTCGGCACACCCAGCCGCTGCAGCGGATGCAGCACGGCCTCGAGCACCGCCAGCAGGTCTTCGAAGCGGGTGGTGAGCGTCAGCATCAGCGCCAGCGTGGCCGCGCTGGCCAGGCGCAGCGCGCTGGCCACGCCAAGCGGCGTGGTGCCCATGGCCCAGTGGAAGCCGACGATCATCGCCCCGGCGATGGCCACGCCCAGCAGCATGCGCACGCGGCGCCAGGCGGGCCGTCCGAGCGACGCGAAGAGGACCAGCACCGCCGCGCAGGCCACGGCCAGCACCACGGGCCGCTCGACCAGCACCAGCAGCGTGCCGCACGCCGACAGCACCGCCAGCTTGACCCACGCCGCGATCGCGTGCATCCACGTCGGCTGGTCCGAGTAGAGGCTACGCACGGCGGGCCCGCTCCAGTGCGGCGCGCTCGCGCACGTTCGCGGCATAGGCCTCGCACACGTCCCGGCCCGGCCCGTCGGCGCGCACCCTGCCCTGCTCCAGCCACAGCACGCGCTCGAAGTCGTGCACGTGATCGAGCAGGTGCGTGGACAACACGATCTGCTGGTCCGTGGCCTCGAGTTGCGCCGAGAGCCGCGCCTGGCTCAGCAGGTCGAGGCTGGCGAAGGGCTCGTCGAGCAGCAGCGTGGCGGGCTGGCTGATCTGCAAGGCCAGCAGGCACACCTGCTGGCGCTGCCCCTGGCTCAGCTCGCCGATCGCGCGGCCGGCCCAGTCCTGCAGCCCGCGCCGTGCGAGAAAGTCGCGTGCCTGCTGCCGTGCGGCCTGCCGCGTTTCACCGCGCGCCGTGAGGCTGAAGGCCAGCTCCTCGGCCACGGTGGGAAAGATGATCTGGTCGTCGGGGTTCTGGAACATCAGGCCGACGTGCCTCGACAGTTGCTTGCGGTCGGTCTGCGTGTCGCAGCCGTGCACGACCACGCGCCCCTGCTGCGGCTGGTCGAGCCCGCTGATCAGCCGGAACAGGCTGCTCTTGCCCGCGCCGTTGTCGCCGACCAGGCCGATGCGCGCCTCGTGCAGGCTGAGCGTCAGCCCCTCGAAGACGTGCTGGCTGCCGCGCACCAGCGTGACCGCCTCGAGGCGGATGCTGTGCGGGGAGAAGGGTTCGGGCGGGGCGGGCTGCGGCAAGGGGCGCCCACTGTACCCGAAGCACTGCCGCGGGCCGGCAGGGTCGTTCGAAGGACAAAGCGGCTAGCCGTGCCTCGCGGTCATTTGACGCCGTAGCGCCGTGCCGCGCGCAGCGCCGCCAGGCTCACCAGCACGCCGAAAGCCACGTAGAACGACGGCGCGATCTTGCTGCCCGTGGCCGTGATGAGCCAGGCGCTGATGAACGGCGCGAAGCCGCCGAAGATCGCCACGCCGAAGCTGTAGCTCACCGACAGCCCGGTGCCGCGCGTGGCCGCCGGAAACAGCTCGGACATCGCCGCCGAGATCGGCCCCCAGTACGCCGAGGCCACCACGCCCATGGCGGTGAGCGCCAGCATCAGCGCCGGCACCGACGGATGGTTCACCAGCAGGTAGAACAGCGGCACGATCATCACCCCCATGACCAGCGCCGCGCCGCGCATGATCGCCACGCGCCCGACCCGGTCCGACAGGCTGCCGAACAGCGGCACCAGCGCGAACTGCAGCACGCCGAACCAGAAGGTGCCCGCGAAGGCCATGGTCGCCGGCAGGCCCAGCTGGCGCACCGCGAAGGTGGGCATGAACAGCCCCGTGTAGGCCACGATGGTGGCCAGGATGATGAGCCCCATGGCCGTCAGCGTGCGACCGCGCTGGTCGACCAGCGTGGTGCGCACCGGCGTGGCTTCCTGCGCCGCGCGCTTGAACTCCAGGCCTTCGTCCAGATGGCGGCGGATGTAGAGGCCGGCCGGCCCGATCAGCAGGCCGAAGAAGAACGGAATGCGCCAGCCCCACGACAGCAGCTGCTCGGGCGTGAGCAGCGTGTTGAGCGCCATGCCGAAGCCCGCCGCCAGGAAGGTGGTGATGCCCTGGCTCGCGAACTGCCAGCTGGCAAAGAAGCCGCGCCGGCGCGGGTCCTGCTCGGCCAGCAGGGCGGTGGCGCTGCCGAACTCGCCGCCCGCGGCAAAGCCCTGCAGCAGCCGCGCCGCGATCACGAGCCCCGGCGCCCACAGCCCGATCTGCGCGAAGGTCGGCGACACCGCGATCAGCAGCGTGCCGCACAGCATGAGCGCCATCGACAGCGTCAGCGCGTTCTTGCGTCCCCGCGCATCGGCGTAGGCGCCGAGCACCAGCGAGCCGACCGGGCGCATCACGAAGGTCACGCCGAAGGTGCCCAGCGTGATGAGCAGCGACACGCTCTCGTTCTCCGCCGGAAAGAACAGCTTGGAGATGGTCACGGCCAGGAAGCCGTAGATCACGATCTCGAACCACTCCAGCGCATTGCCGATGGAGATGGCGGTGATGACCTTCAGCGTGCTCTGCCGGACGGCAGGCTCGGCGGGGTCGGCGGATTCGGACAGGGCGGCGTTGCGCGGGGCGAGGGTGCTCATGGTGCTGCGTGCTCCAGGGATGGTTGAACCGGACGGTCCGTGCCCGCGGCGGGCCGGACGCCGAAGTGATGCAGCACGTTGCGCAGCACCCCTTCGAAACAGGGATCGACACCGAGCACCCAGCTCGCACCGACTGCACCGGCGTTGAACACGCGGCCGCCCTGCGGGCGCTCCCAATAGATCATTTCGGCCGAGAGCCCGTCGAGCGACTCGGTCACGTTGGAGAAGTAGTCCAGGTACGCATCGAGGCGGCCGGCGTGCAGCCGGCGCCCCTGTGCGATGACCTCGATGCCGCGCTGCGCCTCGGGCAGCTGCTCGCCGGCCGGCAGCACATGCGTCATGCGGCGCAGCGTGGCCACGCTCAGGTCCCACTCGTGGCCGATGGCGCGCGGCAGGCCGCCGCCCGGCGCATGGCCGAAGGTCGCGCCGTCGGTCAGCCCCAGCGCATGCGGCTGCGTGAACAGGAAGTGCCCGGGCTGCGTCGCGTGGTACACGCCGAAGTCGCTGCCGTCGGCAAAGGCCCAGCCTGCGGTCTCCAGTCCGATGAGTTCCGCGCAGGAGCGTCCCGCTTGGCGGAACTGGCCGCCGCGCGCCCAGTCCTGCGAGTGGTACTGCTCGCCGTAGGGGCCGGCGGGCGGGCGCACCTTGGCCGCCTCCTCGCTGTCTTGGTCGTTCGCGCCGAGCACCTTGCGCTGCTCCATCACCATGCCCTCTTCGTCGTAGCTCACGCGCAGGTACATGGTGTTGCCCGAGAGCACGATGGCCGTGCCGCCGCCAACCAGGTAGTCGTCGAGCCCGTCGCACGCCGGCAGCGACCAGTACTCGCTGTGGCCGTTGATCATCACGGTCTTGTAGGCCTTCAGCAGGCCCGGATCGCGGTGCAGGTCGAGGTCGCTCACCACGTCGTAGTCGTAGCCGGCCTGCTCGAGCCACACGTGCAGGCGGCGTTCCAGCCGGGTCCACTGGCTGAAGCCCGCGTCGGCCGGGTCGTACAGCGCGTTGGGGCTGGCGTTGGGCCACGGCATGCGCAGGCCGACCTGGTAGCTCGGCTGGCCGCCGCGGTGGTAGGTGTAGCTGCTGTAGGCCGGCGCGTCGGGGTGGCTGTTCTCCAGCCCGACCGAGCGCCGCGGCCAGACCGGGTCGCTCGCCACGTTCTTCGCGAAGGGCGTGCTCGCATAGGCCAGCCAGCTGTTGGTGGCACACAGCACCAGCACCGGCGCGGGGGCCCGGTGGGCGGCGCGGCGCACGATGAAGGTGATGTCGTAGTCGGCGGGCCGGCCGTCGAGCAGGAAATGCACGCGGCCCACGTACACGCCGGACTTCGCATCCGCCGGGATGCGAAAGGCGTGGCTCTCGGGCCAGCGGCAGTCGTAGAGGTCGTCGCTCGCCAGGCGCAGGCCGTGGCCGCGGGTGGGGTCGGCCAGCGGGTCGTAGCCGTCGTCCGAAAACTCGTTCACCCGCTTCGGTTCGAAGGCCGGGCCGACGATCATCCAGGTGCCGTGGTTGACGATGCGACCGGTGCGCTGGTGCCCGCTGGCGTCGGCCACCGTGTCGCCGCGCTCCTCGCGCAGCGGCCAGCACGCCAGCACCGTGCGCCCGCGCGGCGTGTGCAGGCCGCGGTCGGCAAATCGCGCGCGCACCTCGTCGGGCCGCAATGCGTGCGAATAGATCGCGGGCATGACGATGTCGCCCTCGAGGAACGCATCCGCCAGGCCGTCGATGCCGCTGCTGCCCAGTCGCAAAGGGGCGTGGCCCGGCCGCAAGGGGCCGGCGAACGAGCCGCGCGCGACCGCTTCGCCGTCGACCCACAGCACCGTCTCGCTGCCGTCCCAGGTGGCGGCCAGATGGTGCCAGCGCCTGGGGCGCAACATGCCGCCCGCGAGCCGGCCTTGCGCGCGGAACGTGCCGCCGTCGCCGAGATGGAACGCCGCGCGCCCGTCTTCATCGACGAACAGCCCGTAGCCGCAGGCGCCCGGCATGTCGAACTGGCTGATGACGCTCTGGCGCGTGCCCGTGCTCCACACCTGCACCCAGCACTCCAGCGTGAGCGCGCGCAGCGGCTGGTCCAGCCCGCGCGCCACCTGCACGTAGGAGCCAGGGTGGATCGGATGCGCGCGCGCGGGCGAAGGTGCGAAGGCGTGCAGCACCGTGTCGGCCGAGCGGCCCTCGACGTCGGGGCCGAGCTGGCACACCGACAGCGTGTAGGGCACGTCGCTGCTGAGGTGAAAGCGCGCCGTCTCGCCGGCGGCCACGCTCTTGCGGTCGGTGTAGCCATGCACGCCGGGCACGTGCAGGCTGCGGTGGGGCGGCAGGATCTGCGGCATCGGGGCGGGCGCCATCATGCGGAGGTGGCCAGGCCCTTGGCCGCGATCTCGTTCGCCAGGTCGCGCAGCGAGCGCTCCAGCAGGTCGGCCAGCTCGTCGATCTCGGCGGGCGTGATGGTCAGCGGCGGCGTGATCATCTGGAAGTCGCCGAAGGCGCCCAGGTTGGCGCGCCGGTTGTACAGCGCGATGCCGTGCTTCAGCCCGTGCTCGGTCAGCCGCGCCGGCGCGTTGAAGCTGGCGGGCAGCTGCCGCTTCGTGGCCTTGTCGGCCACGATCTCGATGGCGGTGAAGAGCCCCTTTCCGCGCACGTCGCCCACGATGGGAGAGCGCTCGGCCACCTCGCGCAGGCGGGCCATCAGCAGCTCGCCCATGTCGCGCGCGCGGTTCACCAGGTCCTGCGCGATCACCTCGCCCACCACCGCATTGGCCACCGCGCACGACAGCGGGTTGGTGAAGTAGGTGTGGCCGTGCACGAAGCCGCCGCTGGCGGCGATGGCGTCGACGATGCGGTTGGGTGCGAGCATGGCGCCCAGCGGGGTGTAGCCCGCGGCCAGCCCCTTGGCCAGCGTGACGAGGTCGGGCCGCGCGCCGGCCCAGTGGTGCGCCGCCAGGAAGGCGCCGGTGCGCCCGGCGCCGCTCATGATCTCGTCGCAGATCAGCAGCACGCCGTGGCGGTCGCAGATCTGCCGCACACGCTGGAAGTAGGCCGCGCCCGACACCACCGCGCCGGTCGACAGCCCGCCGATGGGCTCCAGGATGAAGGCCAGCACGGTGTCGGGCCCTTCGCGCACGATGGCGGCCTCGAGTTCGTCGGCGCAGGCCATGGCATGCGACTCGACGGTGTGGCCCTCTGGCACACGGTACGACAGCGGTGCGGGCACCTTCGGCATCTCGCGCACCATCGGCCCGTAGAGGGATTGCGTGTGCGCGTCGCCCGTGACGGCCAGCGCGCCCAGCGTGGAGCCGTGGTAGCTCGGGTTGCGCGAAATGACCTTGGCGCGGCGCGGCTGGCCCGTGACCACCGCGTACTGCCGCGCCAGCTTGAGGGCCGACTCGTTGGCCTCCGAGCCGCCCGAGACGAAGAAGGCGCGGTCGAAGCCCTCGCCGGCCAGCTTGCACACGCGGTCCGCCAGCTCGATGCTGTGCTCGCTCTCGAAGAAGCGCGGGTAGGCGAACGTCACCTGCGCCGCCTGCGCCTGCATCGCCGCCAGCACGCGCGGGTTGCCATGGCCGATGTTGGCGACCACCGCGCCGGCCGTCGCGTCGAGGAAGCGGCGCCCGCCCGCGTCCCACAGGTAGATGCCTTCGCCGCGCGCAATGCGCGGCGGCCGGGGCGTGCCCTTGGCGGCGTAGAAGCCGAGCACGGAGCCGCCCTTGGGCGTGTCGCCCACGGTGCGGGCGGCGTCTTCGATCGTGGCGTTCATCGATGAAATTCCATTCGCGTGTCTTGAAGGGCCCGACGATAGGCAAGGCACGCCCGCATGGGTAGACGTATGGAGCGATGAAGTGCTATACGTCTGGCGCATGAAGAACACCCACGACCGGCTCGACCTGCTCGACACCTTCATCAAGATCGGCGAAAGCGGATCGCTCAGCGGGGCGGCGCGCCTGCTCGGCACCACGCAGCCCACGGTGAGCCGCCGCCTGCTGGAGCTGGAGCGCCTGCTGGGCTGCAAGCTGGCCATTCGCAACACCGCCAACTTCTCGCTCACCGACGAGGGCCGCTCGCTGCTGGCCGAGGCGCACGACCTGACCGACCGCTGGTCGGGCCTGTCCCAGCGGCTGCAGGGCGGGCAGAGCCGGCCCGAGGGCACGCTGCGCGTGATCGGCCCGTCGGGCTACGGCACCGGCTTCCTGACCGACGCGGTGACCGACCTGCGCGCCGCGCATCCGCAGGTGCGCGTGGAGCTCACGCTGACCGACCGCGTGGTCGACCTCGCGGCCTCCGGCGCCGAATGCTGGGTGTGCGTGGGCGATGTCCGCGACCCCGGGCTGGTGAGCCGGCCACTGGGCCGCATGGAGCGCGTGCTGATCGCCACGCCCGCGCTGCTCAAGCGCATCGGCCCCGTCACGCTGGCCCGGCTGCCGCAGCTGCCCTGCGTGGGCCTGGTGCCGTATGTGACGGGCAACGTGCGCCTGATCGACCGCGGCGGGCGCTCGCGCATGGTGGCGCTGGACACGCCCATGCGCACCGACAGCCTGCTCGCAAGCTACCGCGCGGTGCTCAACGGCGCGGGCATCGGCGCGGCGGCACCCTGGATGTGCCACGAAGACATGCAGGCCGGCCGCCTGAAGCGCGTGCTGCCGAACTGGTGGCTGGAGCCGATCGGCGTTTACGTGGCGCTGCCGCCGGGGCTGTACCGGCCGGCGCGCGTCACGGCGTTCATCGAGGCGCTGCGCTTGCGCATGCACGCGCTGCCGGGGTTCCGGCCCGCGTGACCGAAGCGACCTACGTCAGCGCGACCACCGGGTAGCGCCGCCACCCGAGCTCCGCGTGGCGTTGCCCGTGCGCGAACAGAAAGCCCAGCACCGCTTGCGGATCGGACAGCTGTTCGGGGTGGTCCGCCTTCCACTGCTCGAACTGCTGCTTCAACGCCGGTTCGTCCTCCAGCATCTGCAGCGCGGTGTCTTCGAAGACGTAGGCGGAGAAGGCCTCCTTCTTCTCCAGCACGCTGTTGAAGAAGCCCCAGCGAAAGAAGCTGTCGTGGGCTTCGGGCTCCAGCGTCTCGACCACGTAGCGGGCGTTGGGCTGGTCCAGCGACACCCACACGTCGCCCGCGCGCGCCTGGAAGGCCTCGGTGTGCGTGGCCAGCACCACCCGGTCATGGAACATGTGGCCTTCGTAGGCGTTCGCGCGGGCGGTCACGTCCTGCACGCGATAGACCCGGACCGCGTCGAACAGCTGGTCGGCATCGAGGCGCCGCAGCGCGACGCCGTTCCACGCCAGCCGCTCGAGCACTTCGCGCCAGGCCTGCGGTATCAGGTAGGCCGTGGGCGCGGCGACCACCACGTCTTCCACGCAGCGGTCGAAATGCACGATGTCCTTCTCCCACGGCTGGTTGCGGTCGTAGGCCAGGCGCTGGTAGCTGCCGAGCCTGCTGGGCGTGCGAACCGCCTGGTAGCCCTTGAAGCGCAGGCTGGCCGGGCGGCTGTGGTCGTTGCGCCAGGTCAGCGGCCAGCGCGCCTGCTGCGCGGCGGCGGCCCGGGCATCGCGGCGCAGCGCCTGGATGCGCGGCGCATGCGCCACGGTGAACGCCAGCACCACCTCCACCAGCGTGCGCATGGCGGCCACGCGGTCGGCGTAGGGCTTGAGCATGTGGGTCTCGGGCATGAAGCCGATCGTGTGGTGCAGCGCGGCGTAGCCGGTGGAGAAACGCGGCAGGTCGAGAAAATCCTCGATGCCGTCGTCCGGCGTCTCGCCCAGCAGGCTCACGTACGGGCAGGTGGGCCAGCCGCGCTGTGCCATGTCGCCGTAGATCGCAGGCAGCATGCGCTCGCGCAGGAAGCCGCCCAGCGCGCCGCCCAGCTTGTCGGGCTGGGTCGGGATCAGCGTCATGGTGCAGGCGTAGTCGGCGCCGTTCGAGGTGTGGGTGTCGACCATCACGTCCGGGTCCCACGCGGTGAAGAAGCGGTTGAAGACCTGGGCGGCCAGGCTGTCGCACTTGATGAAGTCGCGGTTCAGGTCCAGGTGCAGGCCGTTGCCGCGAAAGCCGAAGGACTCCGGCCCGAGCTGGTTCACGCGCGAGGTGCGCTGGCGGTTCACGCAGCCGTCCACGTTGTAGACCGGGATGAACAGGAACACCGTGTCGCCCAGCGCCGCCAACCGCTCGGGCTGCGTGCAGAAGTCGCGCACCAGCGCCATGCAGGCGTCGATGCCCTCGGGCTCGCCGGGGTGGATGCCGTTGTTGTTGAAGAACACGGGCCGGCCCTGCTGCCGGAGTGCCTCGCGCTCGAACACGCCGTCGGCCGTGACCACGCCGGCATGCATCGGCACGCCGGTGTCCGACACGCCGATCCGGCGCCACTGCAGCACGCCGGGAAAGCGCCCGGCCAGCTGTTCGTAGAAGGCGATGCACTCGGCCCAGGTGGCGGTCTGGTTGCGGTTGCCGATTTCGAAGGGCGTGGGGTGCAGGGTGTCGGGTGTGGCCGTCATGGAGAAATCCGCTCGTTCAACAACAGGATTCAGGGGCTGCGCAGCGTAGCAGGCTGCCGCGCGGACGCGCTCCAGCTACAGTAGTCGCCCCGATCCGGTCATCCAGCCCTTCCGCCAAGCGCTCACGCGAGCCGCACAGGTGCCGGACCAGGCCGCACAACACACATTCAAGGAAACAGAGTCATGGGCGCCCAATGGAAAGCGAAACACAAGGATCTGGCGGCCAATGCCAAGGGCCGGCTGTTCGGCAAGCTCGCCAAGGAAATCATGATCGCCGCGCGCAACGGCGCCGACCCGGCCTCCAACTCTCGCCTTCGGCTGGTGGTGGAGCAGGCCCGCAAGGTGTCGATGCCCAAGGACACGCTGGACCGCGCCATCAAGAAGGGCGCGGGCCTGACCGGCGAAGCGGTGCATTTCGAGCACGTGATCTACGAAGGCTTTGCGCCGCACCGCGTGCCGTTGATGGTCGAGTGCCTGACCGACAACGTGAACCGCACCGCGCCTGAAATGCGGGTGCTGTTCCGCAAGGGCCAGCTGGGCACCTCGGGCTCGGTGTCCTGGGACTTCGACCACGTCGGCATGATCGAGGCCGAACCCGCCAGGCCCGACGCCGACCCCGAAGTGGCCGCCATCGAAGCCGGCGCGCAGGACTTCGAGCCGGCCGGCGAGGACCACCCCGCGGTGTTCCTCACGGACCCCACCGACCTCGACCTGGTGAGCCGCGCGCTGCCGGCCCAGGGCTTCACCGTGCTGTCGGCCAAGCTGGGCTACAAGCCCAGGAACCCGGTCGATCCGGCGAGCCTGAGCGCGGAGGACCTGGAAGAGGTCGAGACCTTCCTGGCCGCCATCGACGCGAACGACGACGTGCAGAACGTGTTCGTGGGCCTGGCGGGCTGAAACACCGGCCGCCATGAAAAAAGCCGGCCTCTTTCGAGGCCGGCCTTGCGTTCGGAACCGGAAAACCCGGGTCAGAAGCTCAAAAACTTAGAGGCGATAAACTTTTGTAAAGAGTGATACCTCCACACTGAGATTCGCACCTTTCCCTGCCATCGCCGCTAGTTTTGTCAATATTTTCCCCGTTATCGGGGTTTTGTTTACTTTTTTTCGAGAGGGGGTGCAGGGGGAGATCGAGCGGTTGTGGATAACTCTCAACCGACCGCATTGAGGCTGCCGCAGCCTCCCCGTAGCTACGAACGGGAAACCGCCGGCGAAATCAGAAGCGAGACGTCCACGTCCAAGGCGTACGCAAGACGCTCAAGGTTGTCGATGGAGATGTTTCTCTCCTCCCTCTCGACTGCCCCTACAAACGTTCGATGAAGCCCGGCAGCCTCCGCAAGTTGCTCCTGGGAAATGCGGCGTTCCGCGCGAATGACACGTAGATGAAACGCCACCCTTTGCCTTGCACTTTGAGTTCTTGGTTGAGGTTGACCCATCCTCCAAGAATCACGTACCTAGCATTTTTTATCGACAGCGCTAAGATAGCTACCTGATGCGTTTAAGTAGCAAATAAGCCCTTTGAGGCGCGGCGAGTAGTGTTTATGCACCTTGATGAACTGTTTGCGGGTCAGACGCGAGAGTCATCCGCGACCAAGTTTCACGCAGGGCTACCAACCTATAGGGTTCATTTTTATGTTCATGACGATGGATTCGCATGAGGTGAAGATCTCCTCGATGTTGGCCGGGCCTGGCGCGAGATGTTGGAGAGCGATTCAGCTGAACTTGTCGATTCCGTTCTTCTTTCCCACCTGGGTGGTGCACGAAGACGACCTCGAGGTCCCGGAACGGGCCTTGCTGATCTATGAGAGCGACTTCCTCAATCTCTTCGAGAGCGTGGGGCCACAGGCGCTGCGACATGTTCAGTATCTGGCGCCGATGGAAAGCGATCCTGAGCGTTGGGAAATTCGAGATATCCGAAAGATCTGGTCGGCGACCAGTACCGACGACGGTCAGGTCGAACACCTGGTACTCGAAGATCAGAGCGGGGCCCAGTTCACTCACTACGACACACGCAATTCGTTCAGCATTCAGCGTCAGATTTGGCCTGTCAACTGAGCATGGGAATTGCCCCCCATGTAAAGATCCACCACCGGCGCCAAGTGGAAATCCAGGCCTGGCTCGATGGGAATGGCCGCAGCAACGCAGAATGGGTCGCGCTTGACGATTGGCCCTCGAGCTTCGAAGCGGGGTTCGCGCGGCTCGTGCTCACCGATCCCAAGAGGGCATTCGATCAAGACAGCTTCCAGGAACTGCGCTCGCACTTCCTGCGGTTCGCGGCTGGCCGATGAACCGCCCTCGGCATATGAAATGAAACCGCTCATCTCGTCGGACCTCCATGCGCGATCCGAGCACAACCAGTCGAAGCCCAAGCTCATGTTCTTCGGCGACCCGCACGGCGATCTCGATCCGGTGATCGCAGCGGTCGAGCGCTTCCGGCCCGAGGCGATCATCCTGCTGGGTGACATCCAGGCGCGCCAACCTCTGCACATCGAGTTGCAGCCGATCCTGGCTCTCACCGAAGTCTGGTTCATCCATGGGAACCATGACACGGACTCCGATACCGACTACTACAACCTGTGGGGATCAGAACTCGCCGACCGCAACCTGCATGGACGCATCGTCGAGATCGCTGGGTACAAGGTTGCGGGACTGGGCGGCATCTTTCGCAGCAAGATCTGGGATCCGCGGCGGCCGATCGAAGAAGCCGCATTCGCTTCGGCCGATGCACTGCGCCGGTCCATGCGCCACGAAGAGCGGTGGAGGGGCGGTATCGCCCGCCGGCATCGCTCCACGATCTTCCCGGACGACTACCAGCAACTGCTGCGTAGCCCGCCTGCCGACATTTTGGTGACGCACGAGGCGCCGGCAGCACATCCGCACGGCTGCCAAGCGATCGACGAGCTCGCCGAAACTCTCGGCGTCCAGCTCGTAGTCCACGGTCACCATCACCAGAGCATCGACTATCTCGCGGAAGGGATGCAGAGTGCTGCAGCACCGTTCCGCGCCTTCGGCGTCAATATGGGCGCGCATCTGGCGTGGCCGCGAGATCCAAAAAAGGAGACTGGATCGGAAGTTCTTCCACGAGACTTGCTGGACCTCGCCATGCAGGTATTCGGCGCAGAGGCTCCAGCTTGGCTGGACAAGCCGCACAAGCTGCTCGACGGCCAGACGCCAGCAGCTTTCGCAGCTTGGGGTGGGTCGGAAAAGCTCCGATCGATGCTCAATGCCATCCAATACGGCGGTGTCGTATGAGGACCGATGAAAATGGATTCAGAGGTCCGGGATGATCCTGTTCCTCGACTTCGACGGTGTGCTGCATCCCGAAGGGGAGCAGCACGTCCTCAACGGCGGTGCCGACTTCTGTTTCCTGCCGCGGCTTGAAGCGTTGCTGCGCGAGTTTCCGTTCGTGAAGATCGTGATCAGCTCATCCTGGCGCGAGCAGCTTCACTACAAGACCTTGCTAAAGCCATTCTCCAGCGACATCCGGGCCCGAATTCTTGGAGCCACACCTCATTCGGGCTTCGGCCTTCCACCGCCGTATGGGAAGCGTGAAGGAGAGATCCTCGCTTGGCTCCAGATCCATCATGTGATCGACGAGCCTTGGGTCGCACTCGACGATGCCTATTGGCAGTTCGACCACTGCAAGAACCATCTGGTGGTGTGCAACTCGTTCACCGGCTTCGACGACAAGGCAAGTGCCAAGCTTCGCGCGCGCCTTGAAAGAGCATCCTGATGAAAGTTCTGATTCTTTCCGACCTTCACCTCGAGTTCGCCCCCTTCGAGCCGGCACCGGATCTCGAATTCGATGTCGTCATCCTCGCCGGTGACATTCATTCGCCAGGCAGGCGTGCCGTTCAGTGGGCGTCGGACCGCTTTCGTGGCAAGCCCGTGATCTACCTGCTTGGCAACCACGAGTACTACGACGGGCGGTTGGACACGACACTGGCCGAGGCACGCCGCGAAGCCGAAGGAAGCAATGTCCATCTGCTCGACGGTGACGAGTTGGTGATCGACGGCGTACGTTTCCTCGGCGCGACGCTGTGGACCGACTTCGCGCTCGCTATCGGGACGCCTGAAGGTCCGGTCAGCGATGTCGGGCGTGCCATGAAGATGGCGACCAATCTGCTGAACGACTACACGCTGGTCCGCACGGTCGACGAGTCGGCAGAACCCGATACCTGGCGCGACAAGCAGGGAAGAAAGCTTCAAGCAGCCGACACGCTTCGGATTCATCGGATGCAGCGCGCTTGGCTGCGAGACAGGCTAGTGGAACCATTCGCCGGACCGACGGTGGTTGTGACGCACCATGCACCTCATCGCGGCTCGCTGGCGCAGCGCTACGCCGATGACTGGGCCTCAGGCGCCTTCATCAACGAGCTTCCGGATGCCTTCTTTGAAGTGCCCGTGCTCTGGGTCCACGGTCACACGCATCAACAGTTCGACTACCGAGTCCGTTCTTGCCGAGTTGTGTGCAATCCGCGCGGCTACGTGAACTGGAGTGGCAGGATTGAGAACACGGCGTTCGATCCTGGTCTCGTCATCGACGTGCAACCTCTCCCTGGAAGTGATGACTCATGAAGCTGCCTATTCTTTCTGACCTCCACGCGGAGTTCGAGCCCTTCGAGGTTTCGAAGGAACTGAGCTACAACGTGGCCGTCTTAGCGAGCATCATCGTGGCACGTGCGTTTCCAACCCATAAATGATCGATTCTCTCTCTTCGCTTTTGAAGGCCGACGGAAGTCTGTCCTCCGAGAAATGTGTGACATTTCGCCAAGGTGCGATCGCTGACCCGCTGAAGACTCACTCCTTCGAGACCGGCGAGTTCACAGTCGGCGGCAGTTCCAGCATCAAATTAAGGTCCTGACTGGCATTGCGCACATCCGTTTCGAACGACAAGACATCATCGAAGAAGGAGCCGAGTAGCACGTAGTCCTGATCGAGAACATCATTCACGATCACCTTGTCGGGCGCGTTCTCCACGCCACCATCCCCAAGCCACTGCAGCGCGTGATGTGCAAGCATGTAGCACCAGCGTCTCGTCATGCTTTTTTTCTTCCACAACCGCCGTGAAACCAAGTCGGGTACTTCAATCTTCCTCATGTGTGCGACGTAGAACGCATCACCAATGCTGCGAGCGTGCTGCAGGCGTGCCAACCTGCCGCCCATGCCGTCTTGCCTCGTGGACTTGATCTCGTCCTTGGTGAGCTTGGACCGCATCTCGTTCATGACGCTCAGCAGCACTTCACGGTTGGCCGGAGCGTTCAACTCGTTAGCTTGAAGTTCCTTGCGGGCCTCTGTCATCCGGTCCCTCAGCATCGAGAGGGTCGGTCCGCTACCAGACTGACTGTCTACGATGGCACCACGAAGCAACTTCGTGAAGTCGTCTGGCAAAAGATACCCTTCAGCAGATACCCGCTTAGCGGCTTCGAGTTCGCACGCTTCCTGAACCGACATTGACATAAAGCAGCGCGTCACCACAGGCACCAGCGCGGCGAAGCTGAGCCGGAACGTCTCCTCCCATTGGTCGCTCTTGACCATTTCAAGCAACCCGGTGTCCGGGATAACGAATTTCGACTTCGGCTGATCTTCGATCAGCGTGACGAGCTCCTTCTTACGCATAACGTTCTGGTCAATAACGTAGATCTTGGCCATGGTTCGTAAGGAGCATTCAAAGGGTGGATTTGCCGTCACCCCGCGGACAAGGCGTCTAGCCGCGCCCGGGCGTATTCTGCACGTTGACGGCGCTTTCGTTGTTGGCACTAGCCTTCATGTATCTGAGGTTCAGGCTTCGATAGGTTTGCCTTGGGCTGCAACGGATCAATCGTTTTGCATCCAGTCAAACCAGATCTCATCGCGAGCAGGAAAATGACAAGAAAAACGACTAGCCTGAAGATAGCTGACGACAAGCAAGCCTATTCACAAGAGCAGTCGTATTACCCCCAAAACAAGGTATTTCCCTTACCGGCCTCCGCGTGCACCATCGTGCTCGGGTACTCGGGTGCTCGGGTGCGCGCACATGGCCCATCCCCCGAATGTGGGTGGTAGTCATCTAGATCTCGCCGTTCGCGCTGCGATGCTCGCAGCCTTCGGAAAAGCCACACTCAATCCCTCACAATGGGAAGGGACTTGTTTGCTTTTGAAGCGGTCACCTCGGTTTAGAAGTCAAACGGGGGAAGAACCATGACTTGCGATAGAACCTTCAAGAAAGCACCGCATGCGCAAACGCGAGACACACCATCAGGTCCAGCTTGACAGCGTCCCGCTGCTGACCCCTTCCGAACTGCCACGCCGTTTCGGACTTGACCATCACGACCCGGGCCACATCGCATCTGAGGTGCTGGCAACTCTCGTCCTGAACCGTATCGGCCAAGCCCGCGGCATCACGGACGCTGCGGCCGAGGCTCTCATCAAGCGCATTCAGGCGCTCGTCGGCAAGCGCTGGCAGGGCATGAAGAGCCGCCCGGAGGTGCTTCGGCGAGGTAACCAAGCCTTCGAAGACGTTCTCGACTACGTTTGGGACAAGCTCCTTGAGGAAAAGGGGCCATTCTCGAATGCAGAGTACCGGTTCGGACTCTACGTCGGTAACCGTGTTGATGACTTCTTGCGCCACCTTCGTGCCGAAAAGAACAGCATGGACTCAGTCGACAGCATGCGGAACGAGGACGACGGCCCGATCCTGACGATCGACGACGTTGAAGACGACAACACGGAAAGCCCGGAAGAATCGCTGATGCGCAAGCAGCAGAGTGCCAAGGTGCACAAGGTTCTGCTGGACCTGCCGAAGCTCGAGCGCAACGCCTTTTATTTCCGCGAAGAGTTCAAATACGAATGGGCGAAGGTCGCCGAGCTGCTGGGCTGTTCTGTACCGACGGCTCGGAAGCACCACGACCAAGCAATGGAAAAGCTCAAAGGAGCAATGGAATGACTGCAACAAATCGACCCGACGCTGAGCGGCTCATCGTCGAATTTCTGGATGCCACGGACAGTCCGACGCCGGCCGACTGGAGGGCGCTGGCTGACAAACATCCTGAGCACGCCTCGGCATTCGTCGATGCCGCGCTGGTTCGCGCCATCGGTGACGCCGCTGATGCCTCCACCGAGCCGTACCAGCTCGACGGCGAACTGGCCACTCGCATGGTTAGCAAGGGCCTGAGCAAGCTGCACCAGACCAGCAGCGCCCAGCTCGAGCTCGCGCAGCAGCGGGTCAAGGCGGTGAAGACTCCCGCGCAACGACGGGACCTCTCTACGAAAGTGGGTATCGGTGAGCACGTTTCCCTCTTGGCCGGTGTCCTTGTTGGCCGAACGCTTGCTCCGCAAAAACTTCTGAAGGCCATTTCTGACGCCCTCGACGTGCCCGGAATTGCACTGCGTGAAGCGTTTGCCCGGTTCTTCGATTCCACTCCGATACCCGCTCACAAAGGCGGCGAGGACAAGCCGGTGGTCGCTGCCGTACCTGCGACCTGGGACGAGGCCGTCCGCGGGCTCAGCCTCGACACGAAGGAAACTGCCAGACTGCTCAGTTTCTCCGACGAGGCCTAACGTGAACCCATTTCAGCGTGCGCGGGAGGAGGCAGTTGCACTTCGACAAAGGTTGCTGGGGTCGCACGCCGATAAGGCAATCCACGTCAAAGAGTTCTTAACGCCGGCGCCGATTGAGGCGTGTTTGGAGCTGGGACTGTTCTACGCCGCTCAAGGCTCGACCGAGTTGGGAGACGCAGAAGCCATCCTCCGTCGCAGTGAGGACGCCATCTACGTGCGCAAGACCTTCAGCGAATCGCAACGCGCGTACCTGGTGGCCCACGAGCTGGGCCACTTCGTCTTGGATGAAGAGCACGAGGACGTCACCATTGCGTCGCTGAAAGCGCTGACGGGGGCCGAGGGCACACCTGCGCTGATCAAGATTGAGTCCTACGGACTGCGTGAGCGTCAGGAGCTTCGCGCGAACGTGTTCGCTCGTGAGCTGCTATTGCCGCGTGCGGTAGCGCGCAAACTGTTCGCCGAAGGTCTAGGGCCGGCTCGCGTCTCGCTCGACTACGGAGTCGACTTGGAGGTGGCTCGCCAACAGATGCTGGATGCAATTCTCCTGCCTGCCCTGACGCCGCCCGCGACCAAGCTCAAGCGGCACGAGCCCACGCCAGATCAAAAAGAGGCTGCAGAGGCCACCGAAAGGTTCGCGAACGTCGTCGCAGGCCCGGGCTCTGGCAAGACGTTGACACTCGTCGAACGGGTGCGGTATCTCATCGAAAAGAAGAAAGTTCCTCCGTCCCAAATCCTGGTTCTCACCTTCACGAACAAAGCTGCCCTTGAGCTCGTGGAGCGACTTCGTGTGGGTGGAATCGCCAGAGCCTCTGACGTCTGGGCAGGCACCTTCCACGCGTTCGGCCTCGAGTTCCTCAGGAAGTACCACCACCGATTCGGACTGGATGCTGACCTTGTTGTCGCAGACCGCCTCAACGCCATCACCCTCCTGAATGCGGACCTACCAAACGTCGAGCTGAAGCACTTCAAACGCATCCAGGATCCTTACACATGGCTACCCGGCGTCGCCTCTGCAATCAAGCGCCTGAAGGAGGAGATGGTTACTCCTGATCAATACCTCGCCGCCGTCAAGACGCTCGATACCACTGCAGACGAGCAGTTAATGCGCGAGGACGTGGCCATGCTTTATGAGCGGCACGAAGTTCTGATGCAGCAGCGGAAGTTCGTTGACTTCGTCGACTTGGTTGCAAAACCAGCGCAGGCGCTCGCCGTAGATCGTCCCCACTACGGCGATCTAGCGGACAAGTTCCAACACGTCTTGGTGGATGAGTACCAAGACGTGACCTTCGCCATGGTGCAGCTCATCAAGCAACTGGCGCAGAACGCCAAATCGCTCTGGGTCGTGGGCGACGTGCGCCAGGCCATCCATCACTGGCGAGGCGCTTCCGTGGAAAGCTTGAGAAGATTCGCCCTGGTCTTCAAGGAGCAGGCGGGCACCGCCCGCATCCGCGAGTACCCGCTGGCGTTGAACCGGCGCAGCAGTCCTCAGATCCTGGACCTAGTCAAGCACGTGGGACGGCGGCACGTCCTTGAGAAGACGCTCAGTCTCCCAGATACCAAATCAACCGAACCGGCAGGCCCGATACCAGAACTCATCTCTTGTGACCCCGGTAGCTCGATGCAAGACGCTGTCGTTGATGCAGTAGCCAGGGCACACAACGAGGGTCTTCGCTTTGGTCAGCAAGCAGTCTTGAGCCGGGACAACTTGGACAATGAGAAGTACGCCGCGCGCCTTCGGAAAGCGGGAATTCCAGTCCTCTACATCGGCGAGCTCGCTCGTCGACTCGAGGTCAAGAAGCTACTCTGTCTCATGCAGTTGCTGGTCGAGCGCAGTCCACGCGCACTGGTTGGACTGATGGGCACTCCGGGGCTCTCCGTTGATCTTAAGAGCCTTCGCATTCTGATTGACGCCTGCGCAGCCCATCCTCATCTGCAGCGCGGAGGCTGGCTCTACGAACATCCAGACGGCATATCCTCTACCGCCGCGGCCGCACTGACAAACGTGCGAGAGCTGTTGCGCGGGCAACGCCGCAGCTCCAACCCGTGGGGCTTCGTCTGCGATCTTCTCCTTGAACGGCGATGGGGCTTTCCCCTGGTGTCAGACACCTCCATCGATGCACACGCCACTCGCATCGCACTTTGGCAGTTCGCTTATGCAACGCGGGCAGGCGACGCCGAACGCAAGATTCCTACGCTGCCGCGGTTCCTTCTGCGCCAGAGACTGAGACAGCGCATCGGGGAGACTTACCATGACCGTGCGCTCCCAGCAGAAGCCGCAGCTCTGGACGCCGTCCACATGATGACGGTACACGGCAGCAAGGGCCTGGAGTTCGACGCCGTGCATGTCACCGACGTCAACACGAACGACTACGGCCCCAAACTTCCCGCTTGGCGAATGCCGACGCTCCTGACCATCGTACCGCCCGAGGTCTTGAACAGCACGATGCCTCGATACCTAGAAGAGGCAGCGATTGAGATGAACAATCTGCTCTATGTGGCCGTCTCTCGCGCACGCCAGCGATTGTTTGTCTACGAGGATGGAGAGAAGGACAACCGCAATAACTTGGCACCCCAGATGTCAAGCGCGGGAGCGAATGTCAACCGCCGAAATTTCGGCTTGGTGTTTACTGTCGAGAAATCCCCATACTCAAAACCAGGCGTCGCTCTGCCGATAAAGCCCATGCCACTCAAGGAGTTTGAGTCGTACGCGAGATGCCCCCTGCAGCACTGGTATCAGTTTGAACTGCAGTTGCCTCAAGAGAGTTCCACAGACATCGCTATTCGCTCACAAGGGGCAGTAAATGACGCGCTGCGCGCGTGGTCGGCGAATCGAGCTATCGGCATCGAGGTGCATTTCGACAACGCGTGGAGACAAAAGAAGCTGCCCGACAGCAAGGACGACGCTCAACTTCACGAACATGCCCTTGCGGTTCTACTCGAGGGTGTAAGTCTTGTCGAAGAGATGTCAGGTGGCTTCGCCAGCCCGTTGGCCACACTCGATGGCTTGAGCATCGAGCTCTCCTCTGTGCTGGTCGAGGGGAAGCCAGGCGCCCAGACCGTGCACATCATCAAGGTCGCAGACGGAAGCTTGAGCTCCACTGTCAAGATGCTGCGTCCGATGCTGAACGGCCTGCAGCCCAGGCAAGGCAAACGCGTGGAAGTCCACGGATTACTCGAGAAGACAGAGATCGGGGATGGCCCCAGCGGATGGATTGAGAAAACCGCCGCCTATAAGGCAGTTCAGAAGCTCAAGACCGGTGATAGGGCTGCCGTTGTGAAGCGGCACTGCTCGTGGTGTCCTTACACGACGCTCTGTCCGACCAAGCCGTCAGCTTGGTGGTAAGCCCCCTCCGGCGTGGCCTCGTCGTTCATCGATGAGGCCATTTTCGCTTGAAGGCAGCAGCCGTGAGCGTCAGCTCGCTAGGCTGCTGCGGTGCGCCCAGCCGCTTGATGGCAGGCTTTTGTCAAGTTGAGTGCCTGCGTCAAAGCGAAGCGCATAGGCGGATGGGCCCAACTTGCCGATAGACGCATACGGAACTATGCCTTCCCGATGTGGTCGACCAGGCATTGCGACATGACTAGGGCATGCGCCATCAAAGAATTCACTAGGTTCTCGTGTCTGTTGATATCCATGGCTAACCCGCCTGCTCTGAAGACTGATTGCTCGACTAAAACGATCACGCCCGCCACGTCGTCGATGCCGACGTAGTTGGCGATCCAGACCCTGGCCGCAGGCTCTCGCGCCTTGTCGCCCGCCAAATTAGCTCGCTTAAGAATGTTATCGGCCATTGCTTCAGCATCACCAGCCCTACCGTTCTTATGGACGATGACATGCCGGAATTTCTCAGACATGCAGGTGTGCAGTCGAAGGTTGGTGTCACTCTGGTTTTCGATTTCGATCTTGGCGAGTTCTGGAAGTTTTTTCCGGAACATGTCGATGATCTGAGGCACTTTCTTCTTAAGCTCGGCCGAGGGCATAGTCGCGCCCCCATCCTTGCTCAGCCGGAAGTGGGCGGACTCGCCTCGGACGAGTTCATACAGCGAGACCACGAAGTCCTCAAACAGCTCGTAGGCCTCGACCAGCAGCCATTGATATTGCTTGTTTTTATGAAGGTGAACGAGCCTTGCCGTCTCTTTGAGGTTCAGCCTTTTGTGGGAATAAGGATGGATAGCTCCCGTATATGGGCTGTAAAAAGAGAACAGGTGCGCGCTGCTCCCGAGGAGCTCTCGGTCCTCGGCGTCTAGTCCAGCCAAATCTTTGTCTCGCGCCTGCAGGTCCGCAATGGTCTGCTTGGCGACGTTCGCGGAGAGTCGTTGGTAGTGCTGGATGACGGCGACTTCGTCGAAAAATTCTTCAAGGCGGGTTTTGTAGGGCTGAAGATCCATGGGCACGTTTGGTAAGGGTCGGACGGCTGTGGCTCGCCATTTCAAGCGCGCGGAGCCGCACGCCTATTTTGCGCGACCTGCTCGAACGCACCCGACGCAGCCGACCAGTTTGATCGAAGAACTCCTGCCGCACCGCTAGGCGATCGCCGCAGCGAACACCTCATCGCCGTCCCCGTCAAGACGGGATCACCGGACGCTTACCGCGAACGCGCTGTCACGAGGCCTGGACTTTCCTTTTGAGCTTCTCATCTCGGTTTAGAAAGTAGAAGGCCGTGATTCCACGGTCACCGAAATCGAGCTGACCATGCAAGTTCAAGTTTTTCTCCAGTCCGAGCTGCTCAACGAAGTCGAGGTCGTGGAAATCGACGCCCAGGCGGGTCATGAGGTGCTTCTCCGCACCTGCATCGGCAAGCTCGGGGCGGTGCCAGCCGAAGAGCTTTTCCTGTTCATCGAAGACGACGATGACGAGCTTCCCTTTGGCAAGCACGAGTGCATCCCGGAAGGCATTCGTGTGCACCTGCACCGTCTGAAGGTCATCGATGTCGTCGTGCGCTACGCCGGTCGCGATGTCCGCCGCGCTTTTCGCCCGAGTGCGACCGTGGGTCGTATCAAGCACTGGTCGACGCGCGAGCTGGGCATCACGCCGTCGGACGCGTCGGAGCTGATGCTGCAGGTCAGCGGCACGGACAACCGTCCGGATGCGGACGTGCACGTCGGCACGCTCGTCAGCGCACCGCAACACCGCATCACGTTCGACCTGGTGCCGTCGCCCCGTGTCAACGGCTAAGAAGCAGCCATGTTGACCGGAAATGCTGCCCTTGAGGAACATCTGAGATGCGGCCGCTTCCGCGCCGGCGCCGCCAAGGGGAGGTGGAAGCTGCTGGAGGTACAGTGGCCGTACGCCTTCATCGATGTCCTGGCGCGCGACGGCCGTCGGGTCGTGCTGCGCTTCGATTGCACAGGCTACCCGGAAACCGCGCCGACGGCGACCGTGTGGGACCGGGCCGCGCGGTGCCAGCTCGCCGCGGCGAACTGGCCGCGCGGAGGCCGGGTCGGCCAAGTGTTCAACCCTGGATGGAAAGGCGGGACAGCGCTCTACATTCCTTGCGACCGGGAGAGCATCCCTGGTCACACGCAATGGGCTGGAGAGCATCCCTGGCTCATCTGGTGCCCGGCGCGAGGTCTGCTTCAGTACGTCGAAGCGATCAGCGAGATTCTGCAAAGCAGCGAGCTCATCGATGAAGCGGCTTGAATTTCTTCCCGAGGTCTGGAAGGGACTAATGGCCGACCTGCACCGCAGGGGTGGTGACCGACGAGAGTCAGGCGCCTTCCTGCTGGGACAAGTGACGCAGGACGCGAAGATTGTTTCGGAGTGGGTTTCCTACGAGGACCTCGACCCTGCATCCCGCAAACACGCCATCATCCGCCTTGACACCAGCGCGTTCCCTCGGCTGTGGCAGGTCTGCGCGGACCGCGAAGTTCAGGTTCTTGCGGACATCCACACGCACCCCGGCAGGCCGAATCAGAGCCGGTCGGACCGCGCCTATCCGATGCTTGCCCTAACGGGCCACATCGCGCTCATCGTCCCCCGATTCGCTCGCGGCACGGTCAAGCCATCAGACGTCAGCTTCAACGTCTACGCGGGTGGCGGCCGATGGAACAGTTACTACGGTGCCAACTCGGCATCGCTCATCAATAACTAGGAGAGTTCGACATGGAAGCGGACAACTTTCATCGCTTGACAAAGGTGCTCGCCGACAGCGGCGAGTCCCCCACGCTCGAAGCCGCGGCGAGCACCTTCGCGTCGTACGGCGTCCGCATCGTGCTCGGATCCCGCGTCGCGCACAACATCATCGACCAAGTTATCGCGCTGACGGCCATCAACACGGCCGCGCGCAGCTTCCTCGGAAACGTAGTCGTCGAGGCGCCAGACGACCTGCGACTTATCGCACCCGGCTTTGAGGGCCAGCCGCTGATTGAATTTCTGAACTGGGCTGGCGTCAAGACGGAGCTGTCCATCGCGCCATCCCGTTGGCCGATCATCGAGGTGGGCGAATCCACGCCGACCGGAGCCCGCGGAATTCGCGCCTGGGCCGACGGCTGGAGCTACGGCATCGGTACCCACGATGGCGGCCGGGCGCCCTTCTTCGCGCCCGCCTGTGTCGCAGCTGCCGGACTTGCGATCTCGGAGGCCTTCTCTGTCCTTCGCGGCGACAATGCGTACGCCGGGCGGCGAGCGTTGCACCTCTCGCTGTGGACCCCCGAGCTGGTCGGCGGCCAGCCTGGCGCGCAGGGGCCTGTCGACGTGATGTTGCCCTCCGTCTGGCTCGTTGGACTCGGCCACCTCGGGCAGGCCTATGCCTGGACGATGGGTTTCATGAAGGCAGCCGCCGGCGCCAAGGTGTTCCTGCAGGATATCGACGTGGTCACTCGCTCAACGCTGTCGACCTCGGTACTCTCGAACGTCTGTGACATCAGCCAGCACAAAACTCGGGTAGCGGCCGCTTGGCTCGAAGCCCGTGGCTTCCAAACTCACCTGGTCGAACGGCGATTCGACGGCAGCCAACGAGTGGCGCCGTCTGAACCTCAGCGCGCGCTGTTCGGAGTGGACAATGCCGCGGCGCGCCGAGTGCTCGAGAACGCGGGGTTTGCTCATGTCGTGGACGCCGGGCTGGGCTCCGGGTTCAAAGACTTTCGTGCCATGCGCATCCGAACATTTCCGGGCCCATCGAGTGCAGCGCTCCTGTGGGCTTCGCAGCCGGCAGTGAACGGCGCGGAACACGCCGCGGCATACAGACATCTACTGGCGTCGGGGGCGGACCCTTGCGGCGTCACGACGCTCGCTACGCGAAGCGTCGGGGCGCCGTTCGTTGGTTGCGTCGCCGCAGGCCACGCCATCTCTGCGCTGGTGCGCAACACACTGGGTGAGAGTCCGTATCCGGCCATCGATCTCAATCTCCGCGACCCGCAACACGCCGACATAGTCACCCAGTAGTCCGGTCGGATACTGTCGCTCAATTGCCCCTCGGATTGATTGCAAGACCATCGCGTCGAGAACCGCCGGCGCCATCAATGATGCCATTGCAGTCGCCGGCCTCCCGGTTGCCGCGAGCGGCGAGCGGCGAGTCCTGCCATCGCTTTACCTAACGGCGTAGGAGGTGTCGCGTATAGACTTCGTTGCCGCCGAGATTCAGCAGTTTCTCGCAAGGCGCTTTTCAAGCTTCGGAAATTCGACATGGCATTCAGCGACGACGCCGGTGGGTTTGCTTTCTCTTGCGACGACGCGAAGATGTCCATATGCGCAAGTACATGGAATACGCGCCTCTCCCAGATTGCACGCGTCACCGGCCCTATCTACATCATGACGGGGCGACTTCCAGACCCGCAGTACATCTCCCGGATGCTGGGCAAACGCCCGCATAACATTTTCATCGTGGCGGACGCCAGTGCCCACGATGAGGCGCGTGCGCTCAAGACCATCTTTCCTGCCATTTGTATAGCGCTTCATCCCAACTGCAATGCCAAGGCGGTATTGATCGCACCCGAGACGGTTTGGGTTTCAAGTTCCGATTTTGGCAAGACAACCAAGGTCGAGTCCGCAGTTGGTCTGCATTCAACCGTCGCTTTCAACAGGACCTTCGAGTCATTGTTCAAAACGCTGTGGGCAGAATCGACCGAGATCAAGTGATGTGCCATCTCCACGTCATGGCTCCCGTTCGAGGGCCTCGTCCCGGTGAAGCGAGAGGTGGCGCTTTCCACCCATCAAGGTGAGCGCCGAACGCCCTCACCGCGTGACGCTGCTCCTATGCACACTCACATGCAAGCTTTAGACAGACGAACCACCCCTTCTGTTGTCCTTGAAGTCCGGGATGTCAATCATCTTGACCGACAGCCAATCGCTTGGCTCCTAGTAGAAGAGGAGCCGATCTACAAACACCACAAGGGCGAGCCGGACAAGTTGGAGGAGGCGATGCTTCGGTTGCACTTTCGACGCATCCAACCGGGTTGTACGGATCGGGAGGCGGGGCAATTCGAGTTCACCGCCAGCTACGTGCCGCTGCTGTGCCGCATATCTCTGACTGGAGCCGGCGCCGTGCCCGGAGCGATCACGATTGCAGATCTCGGCACTGACCTCAAGGGCCAGCACATCGGCACCTACTTGATGAACCGGATGGTGCGATGGGCAAAGCAATGGCCAGGCGCAGCGCTGAACCCAATCACGCTGTTGGCGTCGGACGGCCGAGGTCCGAACAGACTGCGCAGGAATCGGTTCTACGAACAGTTTGGCATTGCATTCGAATACGAGGATGTCGAACAGCGTGGAGGTAGGTCACGCCCTATGCTGGCCGCGGAGCTCAGAGAGGTTGATCCCAAATCAACTTGGGGCGTGAACATTGCCGAGGTCCCGACCTTGGTGTTTGCCGGCACTTTGCTGGCGCAAAAGGAGTGGGTCGAAGCCGAGCATCGGAATCTGAGCAAGGTCCATGACGAGATCTCCACCGATTGGCTCTACTCCCTGCAGCATCCCGTCAAAGCCATGCTTCAAACATTCGCCAGACGTCTAGGGACATAGCTAGAGCTGTTGTCATCAACGTATGGCGTGAAGTGCGCAAGCGGTTGAAAGGACCAATGCGCTACCACGCATTCGTCGGCAGTGAACTAGTTCTCTTCGAAGCTCTCGCTCCCGAAGATTGGACCAAGCAAGCTATTGCGGGAGGGGGAGTATCGAAATCCATCGGCGGCATGTGTTCGCAGCTCGTCTTCTGCCCACCCTTGCCGAACGAGATCCGCAATGACTGGATCGGTCAGCTCAATCGCGTCGCCCTGGGCGATGACGGCTGGGAATTTGCGCTCAAAAGTAAGCGCCTTATCGATGAGCGAGCGCACCGCTTCGAGCGGATATCCACCGACGGCCTGGGCGGGTATCCGGTCATCGAAGGGCTCCAGCCGCATGAACTGACCGGCGAGCTCATAGGCAGCATCCCAGCCGATGTGAAGTTCCCGAGTCGTCTCTTTGATGCTCGGCTCATTCACCTGTCCATGCCACATCAAGCACAGGCCAATGTCTTCTTCTGGGCTAAGTAGCCAGGCATCACCGATCCCGGTGGAAAACAGCACAAAGGGGCCAACCTGAATCTCCGGCCCTGACATCACAACTTTGATCTCGCCGGCCTGTTCGGCACGGACTATGTTGCCGCATTCGGCAAGCAGCGCCGAGGCTCCTTGCGCGGACGCCGTCTGTCGATTGCAGAGGATCACGTGGTGCCAGTGCTCGTAACCGGCGCCGCGCGCGACCCGATTCAGCAAATCGGTGTGCTTACCACCTCGCTTGCGCTGGATCTTCTTGGCCTCAAGCTTGAGCTGTTCAACGCGTGTGTCGAATGTGGGAATGAATCGCATCTCAGATTCCTTATCTGTATGCGAATCGAAGGTGCTCACTGCCCCGATCCGCGTACAGGGAATCAGGATGGGTGTTCTACGGGAGAACGTCTGTCCCAACTGGGTTTGCCAAAGGCGAGCAGCAGGCGTCAGACATGCGCCTGCACAAACTTTATCCGCGCTACAGCTGCATCGTCAAGTAGTGCACGATGAGCATGCGGATGCTGTGGGTCGAACGCTGCACTGGCCTGTCCGCTCTTGCACGCACGGCACTGCAGCTTCCGGTTTGCGTGTCTCCACGGGTGGCGCAGAACGCTCCTCGTTTTACATGCTGCTTACTCAACCGACCTGAGCCAGAAGATTCATGACGACCTTGACTATCAACAGTGGTATTTCTCAGATTTTTTCGACACCGAATAGCAAGGCCGGTTGGTGCCGTACGAGAAGGCGAAGATAACGAAAGTCTGCGTGCGCAATGAGCTGCATACGGACCATGGCAAGCTGGCTTTTCACGCAATCGTCAGGGTCAACAAGGAGCTGGCCAGCGAGAACACCGATGTCGAACGTTTGGCCATTTCATGGCTGAAAGCCGATTGCGGAGGCGTTTCGCGCAGACAAGCTACTGGAATTCTTTAGATACGCCGAAATTGATATGAATGTCTTTGCGCCTGATTCAATCGACGAATCAAGGAAAGAGTCGACCACCACTCTGGAACTCAGTTCACGTATCTCCGATATCGCGAAAGAGACCGCCCTATATCTGGCAGGTCTTCGGTCCAGATTCGACAGCTCAGCCAAGCGACTGACCGGCCTCGCTAGCTATAACCTGCCGCTGGGGTTTGAGCGATCCGCCTGTTCTTTGTGTGCCATCTTTTCCTTGGCAGTCGCAAAATGAAGATTCCGGGAGGGGAGCTCTCTTCTGACAAGGCACTTCCCGGCATAGCAGAGCCAGCGCAAGATAGAGCGGCCTATCCTGTCTGCATCGAGCATCGGCGGGTCGAACAAGACTTGCTGTCCTATGGCCAACTCGACAACAGAGCGACGCTTTCTCGCTGAGTCCTCTAAGCCGACGGACGCAGCGCGCACCTCCAAATGGAGCACGCCCTGTATGGGCACATGGAACGCAATATCGTTGCCTCCAAAGCTCGTGCAGTGAACTGCGCAGATTCGGCCGCGTATGTCGAACAACGGACCTCCGCTATTGCCGCCATAGATTGGAACATTCGTCTGAACGCATGGGAACGGCAGCATGACTCGATCTCTCATGACTTCGAAGATCTCAGACACGTGCCCGAAGCTCAGTCGAACCGCGAACTTCACTGATGCGGCCACAGTCAATCCGTCGGTGAATAGCTCTCCAGTGAACCGGGCGGTGGTCCATCCTGGCAATCTCTCGTTCTCAAAGGCTTGATCGTCCGCAAGCACAGCAAAACTGAATACTGGTTCGCCAATACTCAATTCATCCAGTGACATGGCTATGGGCAAAGTTGGCCGCTCTGCCGCTGGGGGAGCTGCTACCGTTTCACTCAGGGCCAAGTCAAATTTCGGATGCTTGTCCGACTTGCTGAAGTTGCGGATTGCAATGCTTCGATCTGGGAAAGTCTGAACGGCGAAGATGGGGCCGCGATCCACCCCGTCGTGACCGATGTTCTCTTCCACGACATGCCGTGCCGTCACCAAATGCCCGGTATCGGTCACCCAGAAGCCTGTCCCAATGAGGCTTGCCTTGCCACTCTCTAGGTCGATTCGGAAAATTGGGGCGATGCCTGTGAGGAGGTCCAATTCCTTGCGGGTGCCGGGATATGGCTTGAAGAGCATCGTTCATTCTGACGGACATCTCCGCTTGACCGGACAGGTCAATCGAAAGTGGCAGTTAAGGTTCTCAGGGGGACTAACCCGCGACCAGGAGCTCCGGTGCCGACAATGAGCTCGCCTCGTTTTTCTCAAATAGCGCAGGTCATATGCTCAACTAGGCTCGACTTAAAAAGACCGGTATCAACTAAAGCCTGGGCGACACCGTCCACCTCATCTTCGGACCATGAAACGATTTGGCCGTGCCTCACTATCGTGATGATCGATCGGCTCAGCGTACTGCCCAACGCCTCAATGGTGAGGTGTCGCCAAAACTTCTCTACGGAAGGCGGATGGAACAAGCGACAGGTCAATTTCGTGTGCATGTTCCGACACGAAACGATTCGAAGCGGCTCGAATACCAGGTTCGGGATCGACGCACTTGAACTTTGAGCGGGCAAATTTGTGTCCATCAAATGCCACGGCAAAAAATCGACGACTTCTCGTTCCGTTCGCCGCTAGCAGGTCAAACACAACAGTCCCGCATACCCCAAGAAGCTCGAGATCCACGGCGACAAGCTCAAGCTGCTCTTGAGGTCCCACCGCCCCGGCCGCGACTACGACTGCCGAAACAAGTTCGGAGCGAGGTTTGAATACCAGATAGGACTTCAAGGGGAGTTCTTCAAAAGGTCGGCATAACCAGTGTCTATCAAGTGAAAGACCTCTTCAACCAAAGAAACTGCGTCCTCACGGTCTTCAATTATCCGACTAGTCTCAACCGAACCATCCATATGGAACAAGCGATGCCGTTGCTTATCCCACGTTGTATAGCAATCCGAGAGCAGTTTTTGTAGGATATTTGCAACACCGTCTGACGCTGGCGACTTCATTTTGAACTGTCCAGGCGCTCCGACCACGGGTTCGAAGTACTGGCTCAGCTTGGCAATCTGAGGGGGGTTGAGGTGACAATCGTCCGTGAGTAACTGCATGCAGAAGCCCTCGAGACCCCGAAGGGCTGGAAACGCCACTCCGGCGTAGTCCTCGAGCGGTATGAAAACTTTCGTCATCGCGTGTGCAGAGGAAAATTGCTTTCGCACTTCGTCGACGAGCTTGTCGTGGACATGGGGGATTCGCGCGACCAACTCGTCGCGCACCTGTTGTACGGTGAGCGGGAGTTCGTAGACCTTTCGTTGCTCAGCAAGCATTTCGTTGAGCCCCATGGCCCCCTGGAGCTGATCGACAGCCCAAGCACCGAGCTGTGCATGCGTGCCTTGCAGTTGCAGCGTCCCGTTCCCGTGAAGTTTGACTGTGAGTTGATCGCCCGACGGACCTCGGACTTTCACGGTCTCGGCATACTTCTCAAGTTTTCGTTCACTAACGTTCGCTCCTTTTGCCTCCAACGCCGAAACCAGTCCCGCCAATACGGCGTGAGATTGTTTCTGCAGGGAATACTCCAGGCGCGGCTTCTCGCCCCAGCTACAAGTTTTACAGACATGTTCAGCAAGTGCTTCGAACGGCTCCTCCGCATCTCCGGTAAAGCGGCCGAGGCTGCAACTACCATCTTTGTTGACGAACAGCTTCATCCGAAGTGCCTTGCCGTCATGGCTTCCGGAGAAGTGTTTCTCTTTCGCGGTGGCCTCGCGAACGACAAGCGTAGTAACACCGTATGCGACAAGTGCGTCCTCTACCTTCTTCGGGTCGATAGGAACTTGTTTGAAGTCAGCCATTTCAGCTCTTCTTAGATAAACCTTGGACTGTAACAGTCATCGTAGGACGCGAAACAGGTTAAAACTATTGCCGCCTGCGCTGCAGCACTGTCCCTTCATCAGCGCATTTACGCTATGTGCGCTGCATCAGCGCTCGGCTAGGCAAAGCGGTGCTTCAAGCAAGGATGCTTCGCCGCCTGCTCGTGGTAGCCAGCAACCTTCGCAGCAGCCGTGTTCCAGCGAGTGAAGTTCCGGGTCACTTTATCCAGGACTGTGACAGCGGCTTGGAGCATTCTGGGATACCGGTCGACTGTGCGTGTCAATTACGGTAGCGACGCGCTCCAATCCTTCAGAGATTTCTCCAGCCGCTTCAAGCTGGCTTCGAGCGCGTGTGCAACGTCATCTTTCACAGCCTCACCCGCCAATCGCGTCGCGATCCTGTCACTCGCCCGCCGAGCGGATTGCTCGATGGCCTGTGCGGAGTGATTTCCCATGTACGCGAGGAGCGTGTCTGAAGACCAATCAAGCCAACGCCGGGTCAATTCGTCGTCTCCCCGAGGCAGCGCCGCGGCTGCTCGAACGGCAGCTGCGCCGAGCAAGAAGAATCTGGTGCCCGGTCGAACGTGTTCCAAAGTACGTGTAAGAACTGAAGACAGCCGCGCGTCCTCGCACTCCACCAGCACCGCTATCAAGGATGCGCGGACGTCTGTGTCGTCGCGGTGCTTGCCGATCCAGACGAGGCCTTCGTTGACATCAACTGGTTGCAGCAGGCCGGCGCGATGCATCTGGAGGTTCAAGAAGACGGCTCGAACCGAGACATCGGTCGGATTGTCTTTGAGCCACATGCGAATTCCGTCGCGCCGCGGGATGATTTCAGCGGGGTCGCGTTGGCCTATCAGCCAGGTCAGCAAGGAAGTATCCAGCTGCCATGACAAAAGCCCGTCGAAAGCGTTCCACAGCTGCCGGGTGAAGCGTGCAAAGAGTACGGCGTCATAGGCCAATGCATCACGAAACTTGTGCGCACGCTTGGGCGCAAGAGAAAAATCTGCAGCGTCGACAATCCGTCCCATCGCCAATCCCGATGGGAAGCACGACTTGTCCTCGCTCTTGCCCAAGAGAAAATAAAGCTGCTGCGCTGCAAGCCAGCTGTCTGGAGCTTGCAACGCCGCGCGCCGAAAAAGTTCGTCGTGCAGCACCATCGAAAGTGGCACGCCACCCACCATCAACGTCGCCGCGAGTTCGCACAGATGCCGCGTCTGCAGTTTTGCCTTCGCCTCTTCGGAGGTCCAGGCTGCGTACACCTGCTTGGCGACTCGCTCCCCTTCAGCGGCATCGCGTTGGAACACGCCAACCAACGCCAAGCCTAGATTGCGGACAGATTTCGGCGCGGAGACCGAAGCTCTGGCCATGTCGGCCGTCACGTCCCAAGCTTGGGCCGGCCTCCTCTGCCAAGCACGCTGTGCCACCTTGGCATGCATCGCCAATACGCTTCCGCCCAGGTAGGAAAAGTTATGACGGCCTTCGAATTCGCGAAACTGGAAGATGCTCCAACCCTGCTCCTGCTCCATTGCGCGCAGTCGCTCTTGCGCGTCTTCGCCCACGTCATGCCGATCGGCCAGGAAAGCATGCAGGAGAGGCGCAGGACATGAGACGTAGGCCAAGCTGAACCAGCATACCAATGCGAATGCCGCCACCGGCCAAGGCAGTTCACGGCCCAGCGCTGACGCAAGATCCTGCCTGCCGGCCAAGTTGCCCCAGAGACGGTCGATGATAGTGTCGAAGGATGTGCCGGCCGCGGCCTCCATCGCCAGGACGAGCAGCTCTTCGTGTGATTGAAGCAATCCGAGTGCACTGGCGCTCGGATAGAGTTTCGCCAACGCTTGACGCTCGGCAGCATCGGCTTGCTCGAGCTTCAGTGCAGGCAGCCGCTGGATCGTTGACTTCAACTCGCCGTGATGCCGATTCCACAGGAAATCTGGGCTGGCCGCCAGTACGACGGCAGCGGGATGCAGGCGGCCCAGCCTGTCGAGCAGGCGCGGCCAATCGCTTCCAGGACGCAACGGGTCGTCAAGGAGCAGAAGCAGTGGCAACGAGTGATCGCCCAGCGCTTGAAGCGCCGCGAGCAGCGGCCCTGTGTCATCACCTGCATCCAAGTCATAGCGCAGATCCACGGCGATGCATTTTTTTGCCATCACCAGCATGGCGGCCACGCGTAGCGCCAGCGTGCTCTTGCCTGCACCAGGCGCACCAAGCACTGGCAGCATCCGCAGGCCACCATCCCGGCGACGGCATTCGTTCAGTGCCAGCGAGACTTGAGTTTCCAGCTCTGTCGTGCGGCTGCGCTCGAAAAAGAGCACGTCGGGGTCGGCTCCACGTACCACATCACGCCATTCGGGCTTGCGCGCGACATAGGCAGGGCCAGGTGGTTGGGCTAATATTTGCTGCAACTCCACGCGATCCATGGTGCGCAGCCCGGCCAGCACCGGATTCACAGAGAACCGGACAAGTCGCCCCTGAACCTCATGCGGGTAGAACCACCGTGGCGGCAGATTCGAGCGTGCGATCTGGCCTTGCGCGTCCAGGGCGGTATTGGGCTGAATGTCCAGCAGCGGGCGCAGCGCGTCGATGATCTGGCTGGACTGGCTTGCATCCGCCACTTTGCTTCCACGCGCGAGTTCATCCACTGCCCTCAGCTCCGCCGTCCAGTGCCGCGCGTCGCGTGCCTGCACCCCGGGAACGTACAACACGGATGCTGCGCCGTAGAGCGCGTCGAAGAGCGCCTGATGACCCACTTCCTCGGCTGCGTTTTGCCACACCGCCCGGTCGCTCCGCTCGCCAGGCGGCTCGGCAAGCTTGTCAACGAATGCCTTCTCAACTTTGTCACGCTCCGGCAGCAGCCCCGGCTGATCATGAAAAGCAGCAAAGAATGGGTCGCTGGTCACGAGCCTAAAGCGCAGACGCGATCGGTCCTCAGAAGGCGTCCACAACCACTTCGGAGCAAAGCCTAGGAGCACATCGGCCAATGGCGCCGGAGTGTGCCAGCTGTCGCCGTGCTTGCATTGCCACAGCACAACCGTGCCGTCAGCACTCAACTCGTCGATGTCCTCGGCCCATTCGTAGCGCATGAGCACCGGGATTTGCGTGCCTCCGGCCAACGGCAGTCGAAGCACCAAGGCTGCCAACCGCCACACGGCAAAGGCACGCTGATACTCAAAGCCAGAAAGCGCCACGCGGCCACCACGCGTTGCAGCGATTGAGAGAAGACGCTCGTCGGGGATTGGAAAGGAATTCAGGATCGGCACAGGTTCGTTGCAGAAACGGCCGTGAAGCGGCCCCGGCAAGTCTATCGAATGTGCGACAAACAGGCGCGTTCAGCGCGCCGTGGGCACGGAGCCCTGAGGATTCGGTGCTGCTGCACGTCCTCGCAGGCATCGAACTGACATCTTTCCGCGCCCATGCAGACCGTATCGGACTGACGTGGCCGTGGGCTTACCTGAGCGAAGTCGCTCGTGAAGATACTGAGAATTCAGCCGAGGCGGACGAACCATGACGGGCGCGTTGGCCCCTGGAAAACTGCCGTCGCGCCTGCGCGTGCCAGCGGCGGAAGACTTCGACCTCCTGCCCGACATGGGCAGAATGACCTCGCGATTGCAGTGGGCAGAGGCAACTGGTTATTGGCCGGGAGCATGCGCGCCGGGCAACGTGCCGCAGCCGTGATGAGCTTGGACAGACGTGCGTTTTGGCGTGGTACCGGGAACACCAATGGTCGGCTTGTTCTCCGAGGTCGACCGCTTCATCTCGCATCTTGTTGCGAAGCGGTTCCTTCGATACTCAAGCGAGCGATACGTCGTCATCCACGATTCCGTTGAACCGAGTGACAGGTGAGTGCAGCCAAATGAGGGCTACAAAATGAGGCATCAGGATTCAGCCCTGCATGGCCAGAAGCTCTTCGGCAGATTCCTATTTATCGACGCGACGTTGCTTACGCTAGAAAAGCGGCCAGTCCACCAGCAGCAGGCGTCGCTTGATCTCAAGACCATAGTCCGGCTCAATTTGACATGCGTACGCGGCGAGTCCAAGAAGATGATTCCGAAGCCCTGCGACCGCAGAAAAACCTCGTCGCTCTGCATGAGCGAGGGCCCCGACATCCGCGCGTTCCAAGAAGTGGAGATGCATTCTCATTTTTTCTTTGAACTCTCGGGTGAGACGGGGTGAGCACTGGTCAACAAGCAGGCCCAAGACAACCTTTCGCGCACGTGGAGGGACGATCTGAGTCTTCGCTAAATTGGGTCGCAAACCAAACTGGCCTAAGGCTCTGTAAACCGCGCTGATAATCCGCGCACCGACTTCTCGCGTGAATGTTGATGATCTAGTCGAAAACGTCAAGTCATCTGCATATCTTGTATAGGTCATGCCAGCAGTGTCAGCCACGCATGAAAGTTTCTCGTCTAGGTCACGCATTACCAGATTCGCCAACATTGGACTTGTAGGAGCGCCTTGCGGCAAATGTCCCAGCTTCCAGACTGCATAGCTACCAATTTTGTGCGCTGATAGTGCGGCACGGCGTGTCCACCGTTTTCCCACTTTATGTTCGGGTACCCGAGTGCAGACACGAGCAAGCTCCAACGCTACCAATGGTTGATAGCCTAGGCGACGAAAGACGTTAAACACCGCGATCTCCGAAATCGACTCAAAGAATCGACTAACGTCGACCTTGATCAGCCAACGGCATCCACAGTGCGGTTGAACGGCACTGTACAAAGTGGACTCCGGAGCGAACGCTGTGCTTGCAGAATGCGGCCGTCCGAAAGCAAGGACGTTCTTGGCAATCCATCTCTGCGTCAGACCTAGTTCAAACTCCGGCACACAGATCACCCGAAACCTCGTCAGTCCCTGCAGCGGTCTTTTGCGAATTCGAAAAACCCGATAAGGGCTCTCACCCGCCCCGGCTCTGCTAACGATTTCCCGCAGCTTGACGTAAGAGCTTCCAGTCAAGTGCGCCAGATGACGCAGCGTCAGAATGGGAGGGAGTGAATGATGAATGGCTACAGTTGCTTTGCTGGTCGCAATTGCGGCCTCCAGCACGTCAACTGCTACATGAAGTTCTTCCCCCGCGCGGCGATAGTGTTGAGGCTTCCAGTCAGTCATCTACTTTGACACCCGGAGGGTGAGGACTCCCGCCGCAGGCCGAAGACCTCGCCACTCAGCCTGTGGTGGGAGCCCTTAACCGTAAGCAGAAGCTAAGTCATAGAGCAGCAGTAGTCTGCGCTCGGTCAGCATGCCAAGGCATGTGTGGTGGCCGCGTACTCTCAACGCATCACCGAATCTAGAAAACTCAGACTGGCTGCCTCAACGACTTCGGATAATAAGGCCAATACTGTGGCAACCCACTAGGGCGAAACATCCCTCTAAGAATCGCATTCGCTTTTTTTCGAAAGTGCTTCACTTGCCCACGCCCAGAATCGGTGAGCCTTCGCTGGGAGTCTAGCCAACCATGCGAGATGAGGACGCGACACAATGCTGCCACCCTATAAGTAGGTAGTCCAGAGCGGCCTGAGAGGACGCTGTCATTCATACGCGGAGGATGCGAAAGCGCTCCCAGCAGCATCAGCACCTCTCCTTGGCGCACTGACGCGCCGAGCGCGACAGCGCTTCGGGCCAAAGCCGTCTGCCCCCGCTTAGACAGACGTTGTGCAATTTCCTCCGCACTCAGGCTCTGTCCAAATACTTGGGCTGGCAATCCTGCCGACACTCTTGCAGGGAACAACGGGGTCCACGGCCGCGTCTTGCGGCTCGACGCTTTATGCAAGATTGTTGGCACGTTGTTGGGTGCGCCATGCGCAAACACTATCAATGCGCCACCCCCAGCATAGCCAAGAGCAGGCATGCCGCTGCCAAAAGGAGATCCAGTGCCACTGGCCGGGTTGTACGCCTCGCAAAGATTGACCACTTTCTCCGCGAGGCTCACTGGAAAACTCGTTTGGACTGTGGGACACGGCGTGACTTGGAGAAGCTGCGGCTTTGACGGGTGGCTCCGCACCCACTTTTCTCCGGCATCAGTGCTCGCATATGCCACGACTGAAGGCCGCATGAAATGGCCCGACCACCAACTTCGAACCGAACGGACCATCCATGCCGCTTGGAGGTAGTTGCGTGCTCGCTGTCCACTGCCAACAAAGTCTGTAACTACCCAAAAGGCTCGAGCACGCTGTTTCCGGATCTGGTCAGGTCCGGGGTGATTCAAGAACTTGCCGCGAAACTCACGGCACAACTCAGTAATGAGATTGGCCACCAGCCCCTCGCTGCCGACTGAGGGGTCATATGCCTTTGTGGCCATCACTGGCGAGGGGCCAGCCGAGCCCTCAGCTCGTCGTGGCAGGCGGCTGGATTCCTTGAAAAGCCGATGGGGCACCCCATGCCGATGCCGCAACTCACGCTCAGCATAAAGAGCAACACTTCCGTCGATCTCCTTTGCGTTTGCAAGTATGAGTTCTCGCAGCTGATCATGAAACTGGTCACGAGAAACCAAAACCGTCGCCGCGAGAAGTTGCTCCGCGATGGCTCGGTCGCCAATGTCAAACTGCGTCAGCCATTTTTGGGCTTGGTCTGTCTTCAGCATAAACGTGCGGCGTTCTTAGCTTGCAAAACCGCTGGAAATCGGGCCATTCAACGAGTTGATCGGCCACACGGCCGCATAGAACATACACTTAATTCTCGTTCAATTCCATAGCTCGAATAGACCGAGCGCCCTGATCCTGATTTGAAGAGAAGCATCTGCAGAGTGTGAAGTCTCGAAGATTTCAAAGCAAGTTGCGTTGAACACCTTGCAAAGCGGCACCCAGCGTGTATCGGACGAACGGTCGAGCGTCTCTTGATGGCCGGGAGCGACAGGTGAGTTCTTCTCCGCTTAGCCGCTATCGAGGGCAGCCGCTCCGGCCCAGTGGAGAAGGCAGGCCGCTACGCAGCGATTGCAGCCTTTTTCTGCTGCTGGGCGAACTCGCCCTGTCAAGCCGATTCCAGTTATTCCGATGCCACGAAGATCGCAGCTTCGACGAACGGTCCTGAGGCAGTGATGACATGACCCGTCGCCGACGCGCGGGCAGCGAAACTGCGAGATTGGCCGCGGATGATTCAGATGGCATCAACTTCATATGATTGGTTCAAATGGAACTGAACGCTCACCATGCCATCGCCTGAACTCACCGGCGGCGCCGGATTCACCTTCGAGGATGCCGTCGTGGCCTGTTACCTCGCGGCCCTTGTCGGCGGTACGACGGCGGTGGGTCTCGGTTCGCGGGTTGTACAGCGCGTCGCGCAGCAGCAGGCGGACGCCGGCGAGCCTTTGGATGACGTCATCGTCGACGCGGCCGCGCCGGCAGACAACTCGCGGATGCGGTTGTCCCTCCAGGTCAAGAGATCGCTCACGATCTCGGACGCAGCCACCAATACTGACTTTCGGGAGGTAATCCAGGGGAGCTGGCAGACGTTGCAGAAGCCGGACTTTCGCGAGCACGTCGATCGGGTAGGAGCCGCTACAGGAACCATATCCGACGACGCCTATCGCAACTTCACCACCGTGTGCGAATGGGCGCGTGCGTCCGAATCGCCTACCTCCTTCCTTCAGCGGTTCGGAGCTGCCGGTGGTGCCTCTCAGGCGCACCGAGCGGTCGTTGACGCCGTGCGCAACTGCGCATTGGGAGACGCAAGCCCGCTGCCTGACGACGCCGTATATCGGCTGTTCTCGCACCTAGTCCTCATCAAGTTTGATCTGTTGCATGAGGGTTCAACCACCGAGGCTGACATCCTAGCCAGCTTGCAACGCGCGTTGCCTGCCGGCCAGCAGGGGCGAGCGGAAGAGTTGTGGCACCAGTTGCGGCAACTCGCACGCGACGGGTCGGGCCGAAGGGAGGAGTTCAGCCGTGCCTCGGTTTTGCGGCGCTTGTCCGGCGGCATCCGTTTCGTTGGGTCACCGGCGTTGGCCGGCGACCTCCACGTGCTGCGGGAGAGCAGCCGCCACTGGTTGGCGCAGCAGACCGACGACATCGGCGGCGCGCACGTCGATCGGACTGATCTGCGGGTGAAGCTCGCCGCCGAGATGGGGCGCCATCGGCTCACGTTGATCAAAGGTCTGCCAGGCACTGGCAAGACAGTCTTGCTCCGAGACCTGCTTGCCCGGTGTTCTGCGGATGGAACCACGCTGCTACTGACGGCGAACCGTCTCTCAGGTCGCAGCTGGACCGAAAACGCGGTCGCGATGGGTCTGTCCACCGTCGCCATCGAGCCACTCCTGGTCGAAGTCGCGGCGACGGGCCACGCGGTGCTGTTCATTGATGGCCTGGACCGCATCGCTCCGGAACAGCGTGCCGTTATCACGGACGTCTTGGGCCAACTCCTCGATAGCCCAGCACTGAGCCAATGGCGAATCGTCGCGACCGCACGGGACGCAGGAATCGAGCCGCTACGCAACTGGATACCGCCAGCCTTGATCTCCGACAGTGGCGTCGGTTACGTCGATGTCGAGAACCTGTCGGACGATGAGGCGATTGGTCTTGCCACGACGCTGCCTGCGCTGCGCCCCTTGCTGACCGGTGGCGACGAACGGGTGCGCTCGCTTGCGCGCCGCCCGTTCTTCGCGTCGGTCCTGGCCCGCGGATTCTCCAGCGCGGCTTACCCCGCCGGGTTTGTGCCCCGTTCCGAAGTCGACTTGATAAACGCGTGGTGGTTGCGCGGCGGCTATGACGCACAGGACGCACAGATCCTAGTACGACAACGGGCGTTGATCGAACTCGCGCAACGCAGCGCACCCGATCTCGGCCGCAACGTGCGGATTCGCGATCTGTCTCCGGCAACGCAAGCCGTCGTTCCAGCGCTGCAGCTTGACGGGCTTGTCCAGCAAGTCCGGCCCGGCCTGACAGCGCAATTCGCTCACGACATTTTCTTCGAATGGGCGTTCCTGCACTCGCTCTTGGATGAGGGAGAGAACTGGATCACCGCCTTGACAGGCGCCGGCGAGCCGCCTGCGCTGGCGCGTGTCGTCGAACTGCTGGCGCAGGCTACCTATGCCGAGCCGGCGGAGTGGGGGCAATACCTGAGGGCGCTCGAGTCACCAGCCCTGAGGCCGCAATGGTTGAGAGCGTGGCTCATCGCGCCGGTCTACACGCCCGACTTCAACGAGCATGCCGAAACCTACACTGCGACACTCGCGGCGGATGACCATAGGCTGCTTCGCAAGCTATTGGTGTGGATGCGAGCCGAGAAGACAACGCCGAACCCTTTGGTTCTGTCGGGTCAGCTGGGTGGCGAAGACCTGACGTCGGCCGACCGGATTCGAATCGCCGACTTGCTGGGGTGGCCGTCAGACTTCGGCGCTTGGGGCCGCCTGCTCACTTGGGCGCTCGACCACATCGCCGAGATCCCGGACGATTGCCTAGCCGATCTTGTAGCGCTGTTCCAGACATGGCAAGTGCCGTTAATGGATCTGCCACACCCGGTTTCCCGTCGGATCGTTGAGCAATGTGCGACATGGCTGCATGCGATCGAGGACGCCCATCACTCGCCTCGGTGGCGGTCAGACGAGGTAGAACCAGACGAGCCTGCACCGCGTGTTCCCTCCGGCGTCGATTCGGAGTTGAGATCGCTCGTGCTGCGTGCAGCGCGCAGCTTTCCCGGAGTAGTTGCCGCATATCTGGCCAAGATCGAGCCGCTCGAACGATTCCAGGAGTCTTCGTTCCACGAAGTGATGTCCCTCGCGCCTCTGCTTGCGCAGACGCATCCCGAGTTGCTTTCACAGGTCGCCCGCAGGAGTTTCCTGAACGAGCTGCCAGATGACCTCGAAGCCAGGCTGAGGCGGGAGTCGAGGGAGCACTCGGGACGTATCGCTGAAATCAGGGCCAAGCCGGAGGAGCAGCGCACGCGCCGGGAAAAACTCGCCCTTGAGCACCTTCCTATGTCGCTCATGGGAGGCAGTTCCTTTTCGTCTCACGACTGGGACCGGCTGTCGATCGGCGCCGACCTTCAAGGCTACTTCCCGGCATCTCCGCTGCGTGAACCGTTTCATTCCCTGCTGACCCATGCGCCGGCGCTCGGCCGCGCGCTTATACGCGAGCTCGCGGACCACGCGACGCTGGCCTGGCGCCAGCTGCATCGCCACATCGGCCGCAGAAACACACCTGTGCCGCTGGTGCTGGAGTTTCCGTGGGGCCGCCAGGAGTTCTGGGGCAGCGCCCGTCACTACACGTGGTCGCGCGGCCATGGAGGACCCAAGGCGCTGGAGTGCGCGATGATGGCTTTCGAACACTGGGCCCTTGCGCAGCTGGAATCGGGCCGGCCCGCTGGCGAGGTGTTGCAGGAGCTTTTGGAAGGGCATTCGAGCATCGCCGTGCTGAGTGTGGCGGTGCTCGTTTCCTTGCAATCGAGGGAAGTTTCCAGGGTGAGCTTGCCGCTGGTGGGCAGCCAGCGACTGTGGCGTCTGGATTTGCAGCGCAGCCTGCAGGAGGGACAGCTTCAGGCGGCGGGCCTCATCGGGTTCGATAGCAATGACGTGCACCGCAAGGCAGTCGCCAAGGCAGGAGACCTGGCAGCGCGAAGCCTGGAAATCCGCTCGCTTGTCATCTTCTTCGCCCTTGGGGCTGACGCGGAATTGCGTGCGGCATGCCGGGCCGCACTGGAGCGCTTCCCTGCCGAGCTGGAACTGGAATACGAGGAGGAAGCGCAGAGCGAGGGGCACTTGGCGAAACTGCGCCGCAACGCGGAACTGTGGGCCGAGTTCGGCCGTCAGGAAAACTACGTGACCACCCCGATTCCCGGCCGGGACGACGTGGTCGGAATCGAGTTGCGCAGCAAGCGGCATTCCGCGCCCGACATCCAGGCGGCGCAACAGCATTTGGAGGAGGTCTCTCGCGAATCGCAGCTGTGGATGTGGGTGGAGAAGTGTTTCGAGGCAGCGTCGTTGGTACCCGGATTGTCGCCAGCCGAAGCCGTCGAGCGCGCGAAGGCGATGGCAATGTCGGTTGCCGCGGGAACAGCGGCATCTCTGATGCCTGAGCATGCGGTGGCGCACGGTTGCATCGCCGGCACGGCCGCAGTGGTAGTTTGCTTCGATGGGCTGGCCGAGCACACCGCCTGGGCTCGCGCCACGTTGGATTCGTATCGCGATCGGACAGAGGCGCCCAGGGACGACGTCGTGGCCGGATCCCGGATTCCCTGGCACCCCAAGATTTTTGTGGCCCGAGCGCTGGCGGCTGGCATCAGAAGCGGTCGTGAGGACGTCTCTGATCGCGAGGCGCTTTACCGTTTGGTGGCCCATCCCTTGGAGGGGGTCTCGCTGATAGCGCTGGATGGCATCGCCAGCTGCTGGGAACCGGATTCGCATTTCGCGTGGTGCGGGTTCAACCTGGGGCTTCGCCTTTCGCGATATAGGCGGACGCCGGATGAGCACAGGCTTGACTCGGCCGCTCGCGGCCGCATCGAAGAGGAGCGCAGGACTGCTGCCGTGTCCGAAGCGCTGCGCGAGTTGGCCTGCACCGGCAGTTTTCCATCATGGGTGCGGCCCATGCCGTCCTGGACACAAGAGGCACCGGACGCCGGAGACCAGGGTCGGTACGACGATGAGGATGGGTGGCACCGGTCGGACGAAATCTGGCTCGGCGATTTTGCGTCGGCGGTGCTACAGCGCGTTCCGACCGAGGCCGTCATGCGGAGTGCAGCGAGGGAGCGCTACGTCGAGGCCTTGGAAGCCTTCGTTGATTGGACCCTGGACACATTGAATCCAGTGTGGCGGTCCGAGCGGCGGCAGGGACGGGAGCGAGACGGTGCGGACCAGCGTCAATGGCAACGCCAGTTAGGACGACTGCTGGCGGGAGTGGCTGTGCAACTGTCCGAAGCGGAGTTCCGTGACAGGTTGCTGGGAGCCATCCTAGACCAACCCGACGAGATCTCGATGCGGATGCTCGCCCCGTTCTCCGGTGCCTTGGCTGCCTCGGGCATCCTAGATGCACTGCAGATCGACCCTCGCGTCCTCGGTCTGTTGACCGCGGTCCTTGACCGGGCGCTGAAGCACCGCGACTTTCGCAGGTCCCGCTACAACGATGGAAGGCTCAGTGGTTTCGACCTGCCCGAGTTGATCAAGACATTGTTGTTTGTGGCCGTCGAGGGGGCGAGCGGGGCAACACGGTTTGCCAACGGGCGCTGGAGTGACCTGCCGCAAGTTCTGCCGCTGGTGGAAAAGCTCGTCCGTCAAGCAGGATGGATACCCTACGTGGCGGACCAATTCGTGAAACTGTGCGAGCAGGCCGGTGGCGACTATCCTGCGGAGGCGTTCGCTGACTTGATATTGGCGCAAATGATTGACGGACGGCTGCCCGCCGGGTGGAAAGGCACGCACATCTCGGCGGCGGTCGCCAGGTTGGTCCAGGCGCACGCGGATCGCCAGCACCCGTTGCCCACGGAACTCGCACGGAAGCTACTGCAGATCCTGGATGCCTTGGTGGATCTCGGGGACCGTCGCAGCGCAGCGCTGCAGCAGAGCGAATCGTTCCGTGGAGTGCGCCTGTAATCGCGCGGTCGAGCCGATGCTTGACATGTGCTGGCGCTGCACGAAAGCCCGCTGGTTTCCCAAACACGTCGAATGACATGATCTGTTCAAGGGCCAGCCGCTCATTCGCAAAAGTGCCGAGATCTGTTTTCTTCCACCTCCGCCGCTCGAAGGTCCGAAGACGAATGACGGCAGGCATTTTTCTAGATTTGCGTTGATCAGTAGTACTGTCGGTAGTCAGACTGAAAGCCGGCGAGGTCTGCAAGTTGCTCAAGGATTGCAATTGAATCTTTAAGCAGTCCCTCGGTTCGCTTCGGGTCATCCCATCCGGCACCGCCATGCTTTCCGCCATGGAACAGGTTGTTTCGGACGGTCTTCACGAGGCGAACGACTCGGGCCAGATCGGAGGCGCAGTCGGCTAACCCGACCGGGCTCCATCTGAGTTGCCTGCTCAAGACGATCTGGCGATCTGGTGGTGAGGTCAGCAGGCGATGTGCCTCTTCGGAAAGCACGTATTTCGGATGCCAACGATCAATGAACTTGGCCCATCCAGGTTCTGCTCGGGCTCCGTCCACCAAGGATTTCAAGTAGTCGTTTTCCTTGAGCGCGAATTCAAACCTAGAGAACCAGAAGAAGAACTCAAAGGCGAGCTTCGACAAGTCTGGAGTGACGTCTTCTCTACGCATGGCTATTGGATTTCCGCGTGGGCGGCATGCAGCCGGCATGCTTCTCTTGCAAAAGTCTCATCCTTGGCCTTAGCAGGTCATCTTCAGCGGCGACAACTGCTGCATTCGAGATGTATAGCTGGAGCAGATTGCGGTTCCACAGGACCGCCATCAACTTGTCTGCCGGGTAGACAGGGAGCAGCGCATGCACAACTGCTTGAGCACCACTGTGGACGAATGAATGCATCGCCGGGATGGTCTGGTTGAGCAGCGCATACTCTGCGCCGACATGCGGCACGGCCACCGTGATGTGCTTGATCATTGAATTGATGGAGACAGGATTTGCTGGCTCCTTGTGCCCGGCTCCCTCGACTGGCGTAGTGAACTTGTCCAACCACTCGCTGTGTGCGCATTGCGCTGTCCATGTCGCACGGACGACTGCCTCAAAGTGAAGCCGGCACAGCGCCATGCCGGTGCCGGTGAGGCCAACCTCTATAAGCAGCCGTTGACTCGCAGCGTGCTCGAATGCGGTGCCACATAGTGCCGAAGCGATCACGCCTCGCTTGGTGCGCGGCTGGCACTTGCTCAACAGCTTGCTAACGTCTTCGTCAAAGGCTTCACTGACCTCCAAGAGGTCGGCCAGTCGACCGGCGTCGTCGCCGATTACCTGATCTTTCATCCTCATCACCGCCATTGGCAGTCCCCCTCATCTGTTATCAGCGTAAGCATGACACAAGGCCGCGACCTTTTCACCCAACCAGCCACCTGGGCAAAGGCCGGTTCAAGGCGTACTCTGCTGGCAGCCAAGGTCTAACCGTGCCCTGAAACTGCGCTTTGCGCAAATTTTGGGCGAGTTTGGGCCTTGGCCGACATTGGAGGCAATGCCAGCCTGACCTGCGAAGGGCGAAGTCAGGACAATCGGCCGTGCGTCAGAACAAGTTCTTGATGAAGTTGATCAGCGTGTCGATCAGGCCGTAGAGGTCGATCATCACGAAGATCCACTCCAACAGCTTTTGAAGCTTGCGCATGGTGTGGTCCACGGGAAATGCCCTCGCGGGCGAAAAAAAACCTCGACCGATGGCCGAGGCTCAAGAAATGAAAAAGCCCGCGCGGCGAAACCGTACGGGCTATGGGGATACGTAGCAATTCAACTCGTGGTGCAGCAAAAGGCCAACTAAATGGCGGAGCGCAAGGCAAAAGCTACAAACGAAAAAGCCTCGCAACTGCGAGGCTTTTTTGGACGCGACTTTCCTATCCGGGTCACATGCTAGGACAAAACCGTTGCCGATGCAATTTTCGGCGGCAAACCAGAAAACGCAGGGCGCGCTTCTCCCTCGAGAGCCAGATTGACGTCGCTACAGGCTCACCGGCCAGGCTGTGTGGTCAACCGATTCGAGAGCAATGGGTTCTTACGCCCATCACAGAAGGGTCGAAGCGCGAGAGCTCCAGCAAGCTCTGCCGTCTTCTGGACTGAGGCTGCTCATGGCACGTGCCATCGCAAATTCGGATGCCCCACATCTTGGCCCGCATCGTATCAATCGCACGCTCGCTGTGAAAGAGCGGTAGGAGTAAGCGACAGAATCCCGCCCGCGGCATGGCCCGATCATCGTGGCTCCGGACCGCAACCCTTACCCCGCCGACACCGCCGCGGAAGTCATTGCCCGTCGCAAACGAGCAGGCGCCAGCGCGTTCGCACGACCTGACCGGAATGTTTCACCAGACACCGGCAGCAGCCACTTATTCGATAAGGATGCTGGAAATGATTTTCTCGCGCGTCGGCGTAGTAATGTAGGCGTCCACGTTGAGGCAGTTAACCAGCAAGCGCGTTAGCTGGATGTATTCGTTCAACGCCTTTACGTCACCCCTGTGATATCGCGCGACGTGCCTGACGACTTGGTCGACGTTGTCCCGCGCCTCGTTCAGGCCGATCTTGAGGGTCTGAATGGTCGCCAAGTCAATCCTCTTGACGCGGCCGAACTCGTTCTGCATGTCGTCGACCAGTTCTTTGCAAGCGTTGACGACGGCACCATAGCCCCGCTCAACTATTTGAAGCTGGTCGGCGACGTGCGCGAGCGCCAGAGCCCGACGTAGCGGCAGGGGAATGGCTGCGGCTGCATGGACAAGCGCCGCGTTGCGGTTGAGGAAGTCGCGCACCTCCGAGTTCGTTTGCGCGATTAATGACAGTCGGCCCCTCATCCGCTTCACGAAGTCATCAGCCTCCGTCAGCAGACCGGTGGTCAGCACGAAAACTTCCCGCCAGCGAGGCTCGGTGGCATGCCGCTCGACCAAGTCTGCGGGCCCGTTCTGATTGGTGTTCTCGGTAACGGTGCGCGCAGTGAAGAATTCCTGAAACGTCAAATGGGAGAACGAATACACCCGCTGAGCGCGTTCGACCAACACACCGTGCTGCGACTCGATCTCCTTAAGAACTTCTATGGCATCGACATCCCCGGCATCAGTCCCCGGTGCCACCTTCAGGTTCGCCATGAATATGCTGATTTCCCGCTCGAGGTCTGACTGACGCATGAAGTAGGCGCCCTGCTCGAAGGACTTGGCTGCGATGCGGCCGAGCAGCAACTCCTTCTTAGCCAGTGACAGTTGCTGGTAGCCAGTGTTGCGCCGGACCGAGCGCGAGGCGTCCCATTTTTTTAGGAGCGCGTCCAGCGCTTCCTTGTACAACTCGGCTCGATTGCTGGGAAACGTCATGCCTTCGTCGAAGGCTAGGCACATCAGCGTAAGAAGCAACGGTGTTTGGCACAGGTTGCGAATAGCCTTGTTTCTTTCGAGCGCGAGTTCGACAAGGCACAGGTCGGCCTTCTGAGGTTGATCGCAGAACCAGTTGCGCACGAACTGCTGGACCTGTCCATCGTGAAAGTCGGCAAGTTCGACATCCGCGAATTGCTCGAACAGGTAGCTGTAAGCCGCCGTGCGGCAACTGATGACTATGCGTACCTGCGGATACTTGCTTGCCAGATCCCGGATCTCCTTGTGCGCCTTGACCAGCCGATCGTTGTCATTGATCTCGTCGAGTGCATCGAACAAAAGGATGAGAGAGCCGGCCTCTAACATCCCGTCCACAAACGCTTTGGGCTCGTCGAAGCCGCAGATTCTGAACTCATCTCGGATGTACTCGAGCAACGTGTCCTTGCCATCACTCCAGTCCTTCATCGGAATGAAGACTGGCATTCGGCGCTCCGTGAACTGACCTTCGATCGCGGACAATGCGATCCACTTCAGGAAAGTGGTCTTGCCGCCCCCCGGCTTTCCCAACACGACGAGACGCGGCTCGCGATTCACCACCTGGTGACCTTCGAGCGTGTTGGCCACTTGGCCGAAGCCGCTCTGGTCGCGATTGAGTTGCTCTTCGAGATCCTCGATCGTGGAGCGTCGCTGCGCCGAAATTTTGTGAAGCATGTTCACCCGCACGAAGATGCTACGGATCGGCATCGGCCGCGCCATACCGACGATGCGCATCGTGCCGTACCGCTCCTGCACCCTGTCGCAGTACTTCGCTGCCTCGAGCCCGAAGGGGTCCTCTTTCTCGTAGCGATGCTTCACCCAGTCGGGAACTTTGGCGACCTTGCTCCAGGTCGACTTGATCACCTCTTTGATTAACTCTTTGCCAATAGCGACTGCAAGTTGGTCCGAGGCGGCATCGCCAGTGAATGTCGTCATCGCAGTCATTGGTCTCCTTCGATCACTAAATCGAATGCAGCGAAGTCATCGCGAATCCGGGGCCGGCAGGAGCGTGCGTGCGAATTCTCAGACCTTGGTGAAGAATTATCTGCCACGCGACGCTCGACTGTCGGGTGAAGCATTGACGTTTCCCATCTCGCGCTCACCGGCAACTCGACAGACATCGTCTCATGGACCAACAATTCATGACCTTTTCCGACGCCGAGGTATGACAGACCTTTGCCAAAACGGGGGCGTGTCGCGAGCATCTGCAGCTGTTCTCAATTCGTCGAAGCAAGGCCTACGAACTCAACGCCATCGCGGCCTCCCGGGTAGTCAAGCGGGGCGCGCGTCTGCCGGTCTTCAACGGGACCTCTCGGCATGTACCCGCGCATTTCTTCCTCTTCTACCGCCCATTTGCGGAAGCGGATGATCAAGCTGACCTTCCGTCAGTCCTTTCAAATGCGCGTTGTAAGCCCAACGGATGAATTTCGAAGTCAACTGATCGTTCTCTCCCTCGAGCCTCTCGAGCCTGGCTTCCAGTCCCGCAATTCTTTCGAGCGCTTTCTGAAGAGCCGGGTCATCCACCGGCGGCCTCCCTGTTTGCCCTTGGATTCGCTGCTTGGTCAAGCGGAAGCCGGCCGCGATACGTTCATGTCCGTCCAGAGCTTGCCGGGTGTAGCGACAAGAAAGCTTGCGCTCGGCTTGCTCAATCAATTTCACCCAGGTCAGCTTTCCCGTCCAGCCATCCAGGATCTCGAGGATCGCCTCGGTTCGCTCTTCAGAAAGGTTGGGAGAACGGGTCATGGGTCTCTTGATATTGCGGTCGGTTTATCGCTCGGAAGCACGCGGCGCGGCATGGTCAATGACCAAGTACCCGATGCCACGTGGATGATGGCTCCGGCAGGAACAGTTGGATCATCGAAGAGCTGCACCAGCTTGTCGAGTCGCTCCAGTGTCGCCCTCTGGTGTACGACCCACCTCGACGCGCCAAACTCACCGTCCGAATTGGCGCGTTCCGCCGACTCCAGCCCCAGTTTGGTTTGATCTCGCAACATCCGGATGTGACCGCACCGGGCCTCATCCCCTTTGATGCAGAACATCTCATCGCAATTCAAGCAATCCCTGTGTAGCGTGCACGGCGTCATGGCGAAATCGTGTGCGCAGGCCCCAACCTCGGACATATGAAAGGCGATATTTCGGAACTTGCCAACGTCCTTCATCGAAATGGGCTCATGCCTCACCGGACTCGTCCCATAGGAGCTCACCTCGAAGGGCTGTGCTCCCCGTTCGCGGGCCTGCTGAAGCCTGCGCTCCGCAGAAACGTGGTCGTACGACGCATTCTGGGCCACCACCTTGCGCCCGGAGATGAGCGCGATATCGAGCTGGCTCAACCCGGCGTCCTGCGCCATGGTGTTGAGATAGTGGCGCAGCATGTGCGTGTGAAAGTGTATAGGCGATCCATCACTCTCGTGAAATCCGAACTTTTCGAATATCGAATCCGCTCTCGGTGAGTTGTTGAGTTGAATCCGGGTGTTGATTTGCGAGTGTGTCAGGCGCGTGATCATGCAGCGCCATTCGGTTTTGTTTCCATGCAATGAGTCCGCCGGGAACACGCACATCGCATCGCTGAATCTCAGGTTGTAGTTCCGATCGAGGAGCGGAAACCCAGGAGGGAGCTTGGACACGACGTATCGCTCGATGTCCGCAAAACGGACGCGCAATACTTGTCGCCCGTTGGCCTCACTTTTCACGGTCTCCTTGGGGATCTTGTTTTGGGTCAGCATCATGTTCAGCACCGTCCGCGCCACAGGACCGCGCCAGATGATTGCAGTCGCTTCTTCCCTGCTGAGCCATTCCTGATTTCGCAAATGCTCATGCTCGGGGTCGAGGTACAAGGACGTCGGATGTGCCTCGTACCAAGCGGCAATTTTCCGGCCTCGCTCCGACATCGACTTCAGACGACCGATGGCCTCGCGGATGACAGGCTCCATCTCTTTAAATACCCATTTGACCGTGGGAGGAGCACCTTTCGTGTTCAACCAGCGCAAACCGTATACGAGCTTTCCGTCGTGGTCCTCCTCCACTTCGCAGTCCATCGGAAGGCTCAACGCCTCTCCAATGCGATCGGGTGCGGAGGTCAGGATGGCCAGAACATCGATCACGACACGGTCTCCGGGCTCTGTCGCGAGACCGAAGATCGTACCCAACGCGCGAATAGCTTCTGGCGACGGCAGCTTTGACATCCGCTGCTCATCAAACGCAGTGCCAATGCGTGTCGAGTCGATTGCAGGCTTTCCCAACCATGACTTGAAGTGCGCGGGAACGACCGTCAACAGTTCGCTGTTCAGAGTTTTCGTGATCTGCTCGAGCTCCCGGCCGACTCCATACGCCGTGTCCGATTTGCCCCGCATTTCAACGACTCGTACCGCAGCGGCGAGGCAGTCCCCGTCAAGCAGAGCAACGGACGTGATCTGACGCTCGGACATGACGACATCCAGAGCCCGGAACGCTCTGAGTTGAGCATCCAGCGCCCCTTTTGCCTTCTGACTCCAGCGGTGGCGCACATAAGCTCGCGTGAACGACGCGATCGGCTTGGACAACGGCTCTTTCCAGTTGGATTGATGCCCCTCACCCCACTTGGTAAACCGGAGGGTGCGCGCATGCCCCTGGACCGGGCCCAGGGCGGCCGTGAGATCCCACACCAGCGCATCAAAATCAAGATCTCTTCCGAAGACCTCCAACTTGCGGGCGGCGTCGATGTATGCGGCCAACCGTGCTTCGGCCTGCTTTTTGGCCTTTTCTTTTGCGGCATCTCGAAGATTCATGACTGCTCCTCGACTACTGCTTCATCGCCATCGCTATCCCGCGGCGGGAGGATCCCTTTCGACGCGGCCTTGCACATATCACACACCTGCGCTGCCGCCACGATCTGCAGATCCAGCACCGCGGCCAGTCGAGGCTCGTCGGCGTCCATGAGGCGGTCGCGCTCGTCAAGCATGAAGGCCAGCACGAACTCGTGAGGCCCATCGACCCATGGTTCGAAGAGCGCACAGGTGTAGCACGCCATGGGAGCCAGGAGGAAGCAGGCCCCCTCCTTTGCGCAATTGCCCATGCAGTGGCTCGGCGCGTCGATGCGATAGTCTTCAATGCGGCTGGCCCGATCTGCACCGCGTGTCGCTTCCGATTCCGAGGCGATGATTTTTCCGCGGAACACCTTCGCAATAGCTGCGAGCTTGGAGGCTAGCGCGCGATTGATGCGCGTTGTGATCGCGGGTGTGGCTTCCACATACACGCGCGTGGATGTCGTTGTTGAGTGATCAAGGATCTCGGCGATCACAAACACGTCGCAGCCTTCTTGCGCGGCTCTTGTACCCAACGTGTACCGCAACCGACGCGCGGTCATACGCAGGGAGTGGACATCCTTCAGTACAGTCTTCCACTGCGCTTTAACGTGCAGTGCGATGCTCTCATTTGTCTGATGGTATTCCCACCCGGGCGGCGCTGCTTCACTTGGAGCGATTGTCGGAAACATTGGAGCCTGCGATGGGTCATCCAGAACTCCCAAGAATCGATGGGACGTTGCGAGTGCATATTCATGCAAAGCCCTGCCGAGAGCCGGAGGCAGCGGCCTTTGCTTGAGTTCAGCGCGAGCCAACTTGCCATTTTTCGCACGAGGCACATCGACGAAGTACTGCACCTGTCCGTCTGAAAGCGCAACGGTGCGCGCATCGCAAACCCGCATCGCAGCGAACTGGATGGGGCGTGAGCCTAGGACGACACCCAGACTTAACAGCAGATGATCTGCATCATTGATTTCGCCTGCCTCATGGGCATTGTCAAGAATGGCCCAGGAAAACTGAAACTCGAACTCGGTAAGAGGTCCTCGTTCTCGATCGCGACTCAAGACAAGATGACCGCTGTTGTTCTTTGGCAGCACGATGGCTTCCAAACATTCAACAAGGTCTATCGAAAGGCCGACGTAACCAAGTCTGGCCCAATCTCTCAAGAAGACCGCAAGATTGGTGGCATACCACTCGCGTGGTGATGGCAAACTCGCTCGAAAATCTAGAAAGATAGAGGCAGTCAACAAGCCCGATTCGGCAATTCTTTCCTTTTGCTGAAGAGCAAAAAACTGAAAGCGCTCAAAGCAATTTTTGACATGGGAGGTTGTGTTTCGCTCCACAAGCCATACCAGTGTTCCTTTGAGACAAGTCACCAAATCGTCGCCCATCAGATTCCGTAGCGCTCGGAAGTCTGCATTAAGGACGGAAACCGGATCACGTACAGACCACTCATCTGGTCTCGGGTCAAACTCAGCACCATTGCGAGTTTTCACTCTGGCGGGTAATGTGGGCAGGCTAAGCTTCGGCCTTACTTTCAACATGGCGAGTTTCCTGAGTAGTGGATGGTCTACTCTCTCGCTCACTCATCGCCAACAAGGCACGTCGCGCCCGTTCCTTGATGTGACGCTTCGTATAAATTGCCGCCGCCTCGGAATCCCGCGCCCAGCCCATCAAGTACTCACGGTCACTCCGCTCGTGCCTCGGATCCACCCGGTTTTTATCGCAGGACTCGGTAAACCTATCGTTCCAGGTGTAGCGCAGCACATGAGGCGTCAAAGCGGGCAATTGCCCACCCGCAGCGCGGCGGATGTCCCTGAATACAGCGTCAACTCCATCCAACGAAAGTGGCGCACCGCCTTGGCCAATGAACAGGAAACCGTGCTTCCGGGCCGCCTTGACTTTGCGGCGATCGACAATATGCTCGAATGTGGCCCTCATCAGGTCTTTGGGAAGATCAAGGGTCCGGCCTCGGGTCTTGGCGTTAGGCTGGTTTCGACGAGGATCCAACGCGTCGTCCGGTCGTAGAACGATGTCCACGATTCCTGCCTGCAGATTCAGCTGGTCGAGCGCCACGCCCAGCAACTCTCCCCGCCGGAGCCCGAGGGCCAGCAGCCAGCGAACGATCAAGGCATTGCGTTTCTGTACAAACGGCGATTTCCAAGGATTGTCCGAGGCCCCGACCGTCGTCAACGCCAGCAACAATTCCTCCTGGGCCACCGTGAGACTTTCACGGCGAGGTGGTCCCTCAGGAGCACCCTCTCCACGCATGCGCAATGCATCCAGATCCCGCTTCACAACATGCGACAGGTGCGCTGCCTTCGCCGGCGTTAAGGCCAAGTCGCGCAACACGATGTCTGTGTACCACGCCAGGTACTTGATGACGTAGATCAGTCGAGTGCCCGCGACCTCCGACTGGACTTCAACAGCCTTGCGCCGCCGACCGGAGGCAAGCGTACTGACTGACTTGGCACTCCTGCCTTCACCACCAGATGATCGTTGAAGGTTTTGCCGCAGATGAGTTCGAAGAGCATCGAGCTCATGGCTTGCAAACAGCTGACCTGCAGCCATTCGGGCTGTGATCTCGATCTTGTGATGCTCCAGAAAGTCGATGAGCAGCCCAGCGGCGCCCAATGCCTGTGCAACGGTGGACGCTGCCCGGCCTGACATTCGCAGTTGCAGTAGAGCGTAGAGATTTGCGTGGAAGTGAGGCAGCCTGGTGTCGCGATACACGAGCACCGGCACGCGTTCCCCATTGGGCTCGACGGTCAAGCGAACGAAAAGGTTGCATGCCATTTGTTGACATCTCAGCACTTTCCGACACTGCCGTCCACCGCGAAAACTCGGATTGAAAAATGTAAAAAGGCTCGCCCTGGGAAGAGCGAGCCTTTGTTGACAAATCCGAGAAGTCGGCTCTAGAACGGAATGTCGTCGTCCATGTCGTCGAAGCCCGACGACGACTTGGCCGGGGCCTGGCGCGGTGCCGGCGCCGGAGCGCGCGGTGCGGCTGCAGGCGCACGGGGGGCGTAACCGCCACCGCCACCACCGTTGCCGCCGCCACTCGCACCGCCGCCGTTGCCGCCTTGCGAATAGCCGCCACCTTGCGAGTAGCCGCCGTCGTCCTCGGGACCGCCCACCGGGCCGCCCATGCCTTGACGGCTGCCGAGCATCTGCATCTGGTCGGCGCGGATTTCGGTGGTGTACTTTTCGATGCCGTCCTTGTCGGTCCACTTGCGCGTGCGCAGGCTGCCTTCGACGTACACCTGCGAGCCCTTGCGCAGGTACTGGCCGGCAATTTCGGCCAGGCGGCCGTTGAAGACGATGCGGTGCCACTCGGTGGCTTCGCGCATTTCGCCGCTTTGCTTGTCTTTCCAGCGATCGGTGGTGGCCACTGTGACGTTCGCGACCTGATCGCCGCTCGGGAAGGTCCGCATTTCGGGGTCGCGCCCCAGGTTGCCGACGACGATGACCTTGTTGACCGATGCCATATGCACTGCCCCTGATAAGTAGATGAAGGAGAAGGAAAAGAACCGGAGATTGTGCCCCAGGCCACCCGCCAGACCCGCCCCGAATGCGCCCGACTGCCAGAATGGACCGCACCGATGAACCGCGAACCTGACTTTTTCGAGCACCTGCGCACCGAGTTGCGCGGCGGCCGCGTCTGGCTCGACCGGGCCATCGTGCTGGGCTACGCCATTGCGGCCGGGCTCTTCGTGGTGGGCTTCACCTTCGCCAGCGACTGGGTCTTCGGCCAGTTCCACCGCTTCTACCGCGCCTGGCCCTGGGCGGTGCTGCTGACCACGCCGCTCATCACCGCCGGCATCGTCTGGGCCACGCTGCGGTTCTTTCCCGGCGCGGGTGGCTCCGGCATTCCGCAGATCAAGGCGGCGCTGCACCCGGACCTGCCCGAGGAACGGCGCTCCATGTTCGCCTCGCTGCGGCTCACGGTCGCCAAGATCGGCCTGGGCGTGGCCGGCTTCGCGGCCGGCCTGTCGATCGGGCGCGAGGGCCCGTCGGTGCAGGTGGCGGCCGGGGTCATGCAGCACGCGCGGCGCTGGCTGTCGCCCCACACCGCCATCGATGGCCGCGCGCTGCTGGTGGCCGGCGGGGCCGCCGGCATCGCGGCGGCGTTCAACGCGCCGCTGGCGGGCGTGGTGTTCGCCATCGAGGAGCTGTCGGGCCGGCTCGAGGCCCGCTCCAGCGGGCTGATCATCACGGCCATCGTGCTGGCGGGGCTGGTGGCGGTGTCGGCCTTTGGCAATGCCAGCTACTTCGGCGTGATCCGCGTGCAGCGGCTGGGCTGGGACGCGCTCGGCCCCGGCCTGCTGGTCACCCTGCTGAGCGGCGCGGCCGGCGGGCTGTTCGCGCGGCTTCTGATCGCCTCGCTGACCGGGGCAGCCCACGGCGCACCGGGGCGCCTGCACCGCTGGCGGGCGCGTTTTCCGGTGCGCTTCGCGGCCGCCGGCGGGCTGGCGGTGGCGGTCATCGGGCTGGTGACGGGCGGCGTCACCTTCGGCGCGGGCTCCGAGGCGGTCAAGCAGATGCTGCAGGGCCACGACGAGCTGACGCCGCTCTACACCGTGCTGAAGTTCGTCGCCACCTGGCTCACGGCCTGGTGCGGCGTGCCGGGCGGCATCTTCGCGCCGTCGCTGTCGATCGGCGCGGGCATCGGCGACGCGGTGGCCCGGCTGGCCGCCGGCGACCTGGGGCCGGCGCTCATCGCCATGGGCATGGCGGGCTTCCTGGCCGCGGTGACGCAGGCGCCGCTCACCGCCTTCATCATCGTGATGGAAATGGTGGACGGCCATTCGATGGTGCTGAGCCTGATGGCCGCGGCCATGCTGGCCAGCCTGGTGTCGCGCATGATCAGCCGCCCGCTGTACGACACGCTGGCCGAGCACATGGTCGACCGGGCGGTCGGCCGGGCCATCGGCGGCACGGCACCGGTGCACCCGCCCCCGCCCCCGCCCCCGCCGGACAGCCCCGCCCCCAGCCCGACAGAAGCCGCCCGCTCGCCATGAAATGCCCGGCGGACTATCATGTCCGGTTGCCCTCGGACGATCGCCCCCTTTGAATTCCAAAGCCACTGAACAAGCCGAACATCGCGCTGAACACGCCGAACGCGAGGAGCGCGAACGTGACGCCCAGCGCGAACGCGACACCTACCTCGGCGCCGTGCTCGCGCAGCAGCGCATCAGCATCCGCGGTGCGCGCACCCACAACCTGAAGAACGTCGACCTCGACATTCCGCGCAACAAGCTGGTGGTCATCACCGGGCTGTCGGGCTCGGGCAAGTCGAGCCTGGCGTTCGACACGCTGTATGCCGAAGGGCAGCGGCGCTATGTGGAGAGCCTGTCGGCCTATGCGCGGCAGTTCCTGCAGCTCATGGACAAGCCCGATGTGGACGTGATCGAGGGGCTGTCGCCCGCCATCAGCATCGAGCAGAAGGCCACCAGCCACAACCCGCGCTCCACCGTGGGCACGGTGACCGAAATTCACGACTACCTGCGCCTGCTGTACGCGCGCGCCGGCACGCCCTACTGCCCCGACCACCACCTGCCGCTGCAGGCGCAGACGGTGTCGCAGATGGTCGACGCCACGCTGGCCCTGCCCGGCGAGCCGCGCCTGATGATCCTGGCGCCCGTGGCGCGCGAGAAGAAGGGCGAGTTCCTCGAGCTGTTCACCGAGATGCAGGCCGCGGGCTACGTGCGCTTTCGCGTCGACGGGCAAACCTACGAATACAACGACCTGCCCAAGCTCAAGAAGACCGAGAAGCACGACATCGACGTGGTCATCGACCGCCTGCGCGCGCGCCCAGACATGCAGCAGCGCCTGGCCGAGAGCTTCGAGGCCGCGCTGCGCCTGGCCGAGGGCCGGGCGATCGCGCTGGAGCTGGGCGCAAGGCCGGAAGGCAGCACCGATGGCGCAGCGGGCGCGGCCGACAAGGAGCACCTGTTCAACGCCAAGTTCGCCTGCCCGATCTGCCACTACTCGCTGTCGGAGCTGGAGCCGCGCCTGTTCTCGTTCAACTCGCCCGTGGGCGCCTGCCCCAGTTGCGACGGCCTGGGCCACCGCGAGGTGTTCGACCCGGCACGGGTGGTGGCATTTCCGTCGCTGTCGATCGCCAGCGGTGCCATCAAGGGCTGGGACCGGCGCAACGGCTACTACTTCAGCATGATCGAGAGCGTCGCCAAGCACTACAAGTTCGACGTCGACGCGCCCTTCGAGTCACTGCCCGCCTCGGTGCAGCAGGTGCTGCTGAACGGCTCTGCCGCCGAGGAGATCAAGTTCAACTACACCATGGAGTCGGGCAACTTCGTGGGCAAGAAGCTCACGAAGAAGCATCCCTTCGAGGGGATCATCCCGAACATGGCGCGGCGCTACCGCGAGACCGACTCGGTGATGGTGCGCGAAGACCTCGCGCGCTTTCGCAACCTGCAGCCCTGCCCCGACTGCGGCGGTTCCCGCCTGCGGCGCGAGGCGCGCAACGTGTTCCTGGTGGACGAATCGGCGCGCCCGGCAGACGGCGGCGAGCCGCCGCGCATGGCCATCTTCGAACTGAGCCATCTCACCTTGCGCGACTCGCTGGCCTGGTTCCAGAACCTCAAGCTGCGCGGCTCCAAGGCCGACATCGCCGACAAGGTGGTGCGCGAGATCGGCCTGCGCCTGAAGTTTTTGAACGACGTGGGCCTGAACTACCTGAGCCTGGACCGCAGCGCCGAGACGCTCTCGGGCGGCGAGGCGCAGCGCATTCGCCTGGCCTCGCAGATCGGCTCGGGGCTCACCGGCGTGATGTACGTGCTCGACGAGCCCAGCATCGGCCTGCACCAGCGCGACAACGACCGGCTCATCGGCACGCTGAAGCACCTGCGCGACATCGGCAACAGCGTGATCGTGGTCGAGCACGACGAGGACATGATCCACGCCGCCGACCACGTGATCGACATGGGCCCCGGCGCGGGCGTGCACGGCGGCCGCGTGATGGCGCAGGGCACCTATGCCGAGGTGTCGGCCAACCCCGAATCGCTCACCGGCCAGTACCTCTCGGGCGTGCGCAGGATCGAGGTGCCCAAACACCGCACCGCCTGGCTCCCGGTGGTCAAGAAAGCCGCCTTCAACGAAGGCAAGAAGGCCTCTCGCTTCGCGCCCAGCCCCGCGGCCGAACGGCGCGCCGCGCGCGAAGCGGCGCACCTGGCCTCGCAAAGCGACCTGCAGGAGATTCGCGTGGTCCACGCCACCGGCAACAACCTGAAGAACGTGAGCGTGGCCTTCCCGGTCGGCCTCTTGACCTGCGTGACGGGCGTGTCGGGCTCGGGCAAGTCGACGCTGGTGAACGACACCCTCTACACCGCCGTGGCGCGCACGCTGTATCGCGCGCACGAGGAGCCGGCCGCGCACGAGGCCATCGAGGGCATCGAGTACTTCGACAAGGTCATCAACGTCGACCAGAGCCCCATCGGCCGCACGCCGCGCAGCAACCCGGCCACCTACACGGGCCTGTTCACGCCCATCCGCGAGCTGATGGCCGAGACCAACACCGCGCGCGAGCGCGGCTACGGCCCGGGCCGCTTCAGCTTCAACGTGGCCGGCGGGCGCTGCGAGGCCTGCCAGGGCGACGGCGTGGTGAAGGTGGAGATGCACTTCCTGCCCGACGTGTACGTGCCCTGCGAGGTGTGCCACGGCCAGCGCTACAACCGCGAGACGCTCGAGGTGCTCTACAAGGGCAGGAACATCGCGCAGATCCTCGAGATGACGGTGGAGACCGCGCACGAGTTCCTGAAGGCCGTGCCCACCATCGAGCGAAAGCTGCGCACGCTGCTGGACGTGGGCCTGAGCTACATCAAGCTGGGGCAGTCGGCCACCACGCTGTCGGGCGGCGAGGCACAGCGCGTGAAGCTCGCGCTGGAGCTCAGCAAGCGCGACACCGGCCGCACGCTGTACATCCTGGACGAGCCGACCACCGGCCTGCACTTCGCCGACATCGAGCTGCTGCTGAAGGTGCTGCACCAGCTGCGCGACGCGGGCAACACCATCGTGGTGATCGAGCACAACCTGGACGTCATCAAGACGGCCGACTGGCTCATCGACATGGGGCCCGAGGGTGGCGCGGGCGGAGGCACGGTGGTGGGCGAAGGCACGCCGGAAGACATTGCGGCGAACGAGGCGAGCCACACGGGGCGTTACCTCAAGCGCCTGCTGTGACCGTGCCTTCCTTCACCCCGCGCCAGCTCGTCCTTCTCGTTCTCCTGACCCTCGTGTGGGGCTTCAACTGGCCGGTGATGAAGCTCGGCGTGGCCGACTACCCGCCGCTCGGCTTTCGCGCCATCTCGATCTGGCTCGGCCTGCCCGTGCTGGGCCTCGCGCTGGTGTGGCTCAAGGTGCCGTTCCGCGTGCCGCGCAGCGCATGGCCCGAGCTGGTGTGGCTGGGCGCGACCAACATGTTCATCTGGCACGCCTGCATCATCCTCGCGGTGAAGGCGCTCTCGGGCGGGCGCGCGGCGATCCTGGGCTACACGATGCCGGTGTTCTCCGCCGTCATCGGCGCGCTGCTGTTCTCGGCCGTGCTCACGCGCCGTGCATGGCTGGGCGTGGGCGCCTGCGCGGTCGGCGTGGGGCTGCTGCTGTGGCACGAGCTCACCGACCTGTCGGGGCGGCCCGGCTATGTGGCGCTGGCGCTGGTGGCCGCCGCCACGTGGGCGCTGGGCACGCAGCAGCTGCGCCACACGCGCATCGGGCTGCCGACGCTCACGATCTCCTTCTGGATGACGGCGATGACCGCGGTGGTGATGACCGTGCTTTCGCTGCTGTTCGAGCGGGACCGGCTGGCCTGGCCGGGGAGCGTGGCGTGGGGGTCGATCGGCTACAACGCGGTGCTGATCTTCGGCTTTGCGCACGCCGCATGGTTCCACCTGGCGCGCGGCCTGCCGCCCATTGCCTCGACCCTGAGTGTGATGTTCATCCCGGTGCTCGGCGTGTTCAGCGGCGCGCTGTGGCTGGGCGAGGCCGTGCACTGGCAGGACGGGGTGGCAATGGTGCTGATGGTGGTGGCCATCGCCTCGGTGCTGCTGCCCTCGCGCGCCGCCGCGAAGGCCTGAGCAGGCGGATTCAGGTCGTCGTCTGCACGTGCAGGCGGCTGGTCTTGCAGCGGTGCAGCGCGCGGTAGTGCTCCAACGGCCTTCCGTTGGCCCCGTAGGCGATCGACTCGATGCGCAACAGCGGCTCGGGTGTGGGCAAGTTCAGCAGTTCGCAGGTGGCCGCATCGGGCAGCACCGCGTCGATCCAGCGTTCGGCGCGCACCAGGCGCAGGCCGTACTGGCGGCGCAGCACGTCGTACAGCGAGCGGTCGTCCAGCCGCGTGCGGTGCAGCCCCGGCGCCAGGTCGGCGGGCACCACGGTTTCCACCAGCAGGCGCAGCTCGCCGTCCACGCTGCGCAGGCGCTTGAGCGCCACCACCTGCGTGTCGTCGGTCAGGCCGAGCGACGCGGCCTCCTGCTCGGTGGGCGCGCGCAGTTCCTGCGTGAGGATCTGCGTGCGCACCGAGCGGCCCTTGCGCTCCATCTCGTCGGAGAAGCCGAGCACGGTGGAGACGAAGTCCTCGTCGCGCTCGCGCGCCGACACGAAGGCGCCGCGGCCCTTGATCTTGTAGATGAGGTTGTTGCGCACCAGGTCGGCCAGGGCTTCGCGCACCACGATGCGCGAGATGCCGAACTGCTCGCCGAGCTCGGCTTCCGACGGCAGCTTGGCGCCGATCGGCAGCGCGCCCTGCAAAATTTGCAGGCGAAGCGCGTCGCGAAACTGGGCCCACAGGGGAGATTCGGAGCCGCGGTCGAGCACGGTCGAGGTATCGGTCGAAGAGTTCACGTGGAGGGCTGGCCTGCGGCCTGAGGTGTCGTCAATGATGCATCGAAAGCGGTGTGCGCCCGCGCCGCCGCCGGCGAAAGGCCCACGCCGTGCCGATCGCGCAGCGCGGTGGCGCAGGCCTGAAGCTCGTCGTGGGCCTGCCGTGCGTCCCAGCCGAGCGCTTCGGCGGCAATGCCCGCCATCTCGGCCAGCACGGCGTCGGTGACGAGGCCGCGAATCGCCAGCAGGGTTCGGCGGATCACCAGGTCGTCCAGGTGGACCACGCCGGTTTCCAGGCACAGGTAGGAGAGTTCGGCCACCGAGTAGTCGGGCGCATGCTGCAGCGGCACGTCGCCCGAGGCCCCGAGGCGCTGCGCCAGCGCCAGCGCCTTCGAGCCGTAGCGGCCCAGCAGTGCCTGCGCCCGCGCGCGGCCCACGCCCGACGACGCCACCATGCGGTCGAGAAAGCGCGCCGTCGCGTGCGCATCGCCCGGCAGCTCCGCGCCGCCGCCGATGGGAATCAGCTCGGTGGACGCCGTGCGCGGGCGGCCCAGCTGCCGCAGCACTTCGTCGGTGGCTTCTTCCGCGAGCGCGCGGAAGGTCGTCCACTTGCCGCCAACGAGGCCGACGATCGGAATGTCGCGCGACGCATTCGGCAGGTCGACCACCACCGAATGGTCGCGCGAGATCTGGCCGGGCTTGTCGGCGTCGGAGCGCGCGAGCGGGCGCACGCCGACGTAGGTGTAGACCACATGGCCGCGCCCGAAAGCCAGGTTCGGGAAAACCTCCGCCAGCACCTCGAGCAGGTAGTCGACCTCGGCCGGCTCGGTGCCGATCTGGTCGGGGTCGTCCACCGGGATGTCGGTGGAGCCCACCAGCACGCGGTCGAGAAAGGGGTAGACGATGCACACGCGCCCGTCCACTGCCTCGAAGTACGCCATGCGGCCTTCGAGCGCGTCGCGCAGCGCCGGGTGGTCGAGCACCAGGTGCGAGCCCTTGGTGCCCATCACCCTCGCGTTGGCGCGCGAGCCCGCGCCGCCCAGCACCGCGGTGCTGCGGTCCAGCCATGCGCCGCTGGCGTTCACCACGGTGTCGGCCGTCACGCGCACCAGCGCGCCGGTGATCTCGTCGCGCAGCGTGAGGATGTTGCCCGCGCACCCGATCACGCGGCAGTGATTCGAGGCGGCCGAGCGCGGCTGGTCGCGGCAGGCGTCGCCGATGAGCTCGAGCACCAGCCACTCGGGGTGGCTGATCCACGCATCGAAGAAGGTGGCGGTCCAGCGCACCGCCGCGCGGAACAGGTTGCGGTCGGCCGGCGGCACGCGGGCGATTCGGTGGTTGGGCATCACGCGCTGGCGGCGGCCCAGCAGGTCGTACAGCCGCAGGCCCGCGGCCACGGCCAGCAGGCCGCGCGTGCGCTGCGGCGGCGTGCGGCCGAAGAACTTGAGCGCGCTGCTCATGAGGCCGCCGAAGAAGCTCGACAGCGGCACCACCGTCTTCAGCGGCTGCACCAGGTGCGGTGCGTTGCGCAGCAGCAGGTTGCGCTCGCGCGTGGCCTCGGCCACCAGCGAGAAGCTGCCGTTCTCCAGGTAGCGCAGGCCGCCGTGGATCATGCGCGACGGCGCGCTGCTGGCGCCCGCGCTGAAGTCGCCCTTGTCGACGATGAGGCAGTCCACGCGCTGCAGGCAGAGGTCGCGGAACACGCCCACGCCGTTGATGCCGGCGCCGACGATCACGGTGGAGAAATGGCGGTCGGCCAGGGCAGCCGGACGCACGAAGGGCAATTGCCAGGCGCTCATTGCGCGGCTCCGGCCAGGTGGGAAAACACAGGAGACATGGTGTCGATCAGTTCGTTGAAGCCGGCGTTGAAGTCGGCATGGGCGCGCGCCTGGGCGGCGTCGGGTTCGACCGTGTCGCAGGGCGCGAGAAGCGCGCTGCCTTGCGCGGCGCGGTCGATGCCTTGCGACATGGCGGCGTAGAGCGCCGCGCCGCGCGCGCCGGTCTCATCGTCGGCGCAGCGCTCGACCGGACGGCCGAGGAACGAGGCCAGCAGGCGCACGAGCCGCGTGTCGCTCGCACCGCCGCCGAGCACGGTCGATGCGGACACCGGCAGGCCGCAGGCCGCAAGGCGCGCGGTGTGGCGCGCATGCAGCGCGGCGACCGCATCGACCACCGCACGCGCCATGTCGCCGCGCGTGTGATGGCTCTTGAGGCCCACGAAGCCCGCCGTCACACCCCCGCCGCCGTTCACGAACGGCAGGAAGCGCAGGCCGCCGGCGCCCAGCGGCACCGACATCGCCAGGTCGACCACCGCGCGCGCATCGGGCAGGCCCAGCACGCCGGCCAGCCATGCGATGTTGGCCATGGAGGACGGGCTGTTCTCCATGTAGAGCCGCCTGTCGGCGCGGCCGAAGTTCACGACCGCCGCGACATCGGGCTTGGGCTCGATCACCGGCCCGATCACCGCGTTGACGCACCACGTGCCGAAGACCGACACCGCACGCCCTCTTCCCTCGGCGCAGATGGCCGTCATGGAGGCCAGCAGGTCGATGGCGCCCATCGCGACAGGAATGCCGGCCGGCAGGCCGCACAGCGCGGCTTCGGCCGGCCGCAGCGTGCCGACGACCTCGCCGCTGGTCACCAGCGGGCCGAAGGCGCGCGGCCCGAGGTCGGCGATGCCGGATGCGTCGAAGGCCGCCTGCGACCAGCCGCCCGTGGCGATGGCCACCAGCCCCGCGGTGCTCGCGTCGCTCGCATCAGTGGCAATTTCGCCGGTCAGCAGAAAACCGAGGTAGTCCTTGGCGAACAGCAGCCGGCGCACCGCACCGCGCTGCACGGCGTCGGTGCCGAGCAATTCCGCCGCGATCACGGTCGGTTGCCCGGGCCACGGCTGGCAGCCGACGTCCGCGAAGAGCGCCTTGCCACGGCTCGCCGCCAGGGAGCGCGCACGCGCGTCGGCGCGCTGGTCGGTCGAGGCGACCGCCCTGCCGCCCACCAGTTCGTTCTTCGCGTCGAGCGCGTAGAGCCCCGCGCCGTGGCCCGTGCAGCCGATGGCGCGGACCTCGGCCACGCGGGCGCCGAGTTGGTGGGCGACGTCGCGCAGCACGTGGGTCAGGGCCGCGCGGATGGCCGTGGCGGCCACCTCGCATCCCCCGCCAGGCAGCCGGTCGTGCGGCAATTGCATTCGGGACAGGGCGACGGCCCGGCCGCTCCCGGCTTCGAGGGCCAGGGCTTTCAGGCTGCTCGACCCCATGTCGATGCCGATGAGTATGTTGGGCTTCATGTCATAACAGCTTCGGCGGAATAAAAGCGGGTTGCCAGTAGCGTTTCCCCTAGTTATCGCTTCAAACTCGCTGCGCTTACATTCTACCTGTCATAACAACTGTCGTGACACAGAGGATCAAGGCGCTGCCCCGAAAAGGCAGCACCGCAAGTTGAGCCACCCAACGCGAGGAGACAAAAAATGAGGCGAAATTTCCTGAAGTCCGCAGCGGCCGCCGGCATCGGCCTGGCCGGCGCGAGCGCATTCGCGCAGCAAGCCGCCGCCCCGGCAGCCGGTGCGGCCGGCGCCGGTTTGCGCGGCAACGCCAGCGACGTCTACGTGATGAACGTGATGGTGTCGGGCGTGGAGTACTGGTTTCCGGTCTACGAAATGATGAAGCAGCTCGGCCGCACGCTGGGCGTTCGCACCCGCTACACCGGCACGCCGGAGTACGACGTGAACAAGCAGCTCGCGTCCTTCGAGCAGGAGCTGGCGCGCAAGCCCGCGGGCATCCTGCTGCACCCGATGAACCCCGACCCGTTCATCGAGCCCATCAACCGCGCGGCGGCGATGGGCATTCCGGTGGTCACCTTCGCGGCCGACTCGCCCAACTCCAAGCGCACCTCGTTCATCACCTCGGACAACGACCGTGAAGGCACGCAGGCGGCCGACGCGATTGCCGCGTCGATGGGCGGCAAGGGCGAATACGCCGTGCTGGAGAACCCGGGCCAGGACAACCACGACCGCCGCATCGCCGCCTTCGTGAACCGCATGAAGACCAAGCACCCGGGCATGAAGCTGGTCGGCCGCGCCGCCAGCAACCAGGACCCGAACAAGGCCTACCAGGCGGTGCTGAGCCTGGCGCAGGCCAACCCGAACCTGGGCGCGCTGTTCATGCCCGAAGCCAACTCGGCGCTGGGCGCGGCGCAGGCCAAGGTCGAGAGCAAGAAGAACATCAAGGTGATGTGCTGCGACGTGAACGCCAAGATCCTGGACATGATCAAGTCGGGCGACGTGTTCGGCTCCATCAACCCGAACCAGGGCATGCAGGGCTACATGGGCATGATGATGCTGTTCCTGGCGAAGAACCCGGGCCTCATCGACCCGATGAACGACGCCAAGCGCAACGGCACCAACCCGATGGCCGTGCCCTTCCTGGACAACGGCCTGGCGGTGGTCAGCAAGGCCAACGCCGACGACTTCTACTGGGACAAGTACCTCGCGCGCCGCGGTACCAAGGGAATCGGCGAGTGAGCTCCCTGCTCGAGCTCAAGGGCATCAGCAAGCGCTTCGGCGCTTCGCGCGCGCTCACGGGGGTGGACTTCTCGCTGCAGCGCGGCGAGATCCACGCGCTGTGCGGCGAGAACGGCGCGGGCAAGTCCACGCTGATGAACATCATCGACGGCATCCACCGGCCCGACGAGGGCGAGATCTCGCTCGACGGGCAACAGGTGGTCATCGACGGCCCGGCGCATGCCATGCGCCTGGGCATCGGCCTGGTGCACCAGGAGATCGCCCTGTGCGCCGACGCCACCGTGGCCGAGAACATCTTCATGCCGGAGATCAACGCCGGCAAGCACGCGTGGATGAACTACGCCAGCCTGAACGAGCGCGCCGCCAAGGTGCTGCAGCGGCTGGGCCAGGACGTGGACCCCGCCTGCCTGGTGAAGGACCTGAGCATCTCCACGCAGCAGCTCATCGAGATCGCCAAGGCGCTCACGCTCGACTGCAAGGTGCTCATCCTCGACGAGCCGACCGCCGCGCTCACCGACAACGAATCGGCCGCGCTCTTCAAGGTGCTGCACGACCTGAAGGACCAGGGCATCGGCATCATCTACATCAGCCACCGCATGGCCGAGATCTTTGCGCACTGCTCGCGCGTGACGGTGCTGCGCGACGGGCGCAACGTGCACAGCGGGCCGCTGGCCGAGCTGAACGCGGACGGCCTGGTGCGCCGCATGGTCGGGCGCGACCTGGGCAACTACTACCCGCCGAAGCAGGACGACGCAACCCACGGCGAGCCGGTGCTCGAAGTGCGCGACATCGCCGACGGCGAGCGCGTGCACGGCATCTCGTTCACGTTGAAGCGCGGCGAGATCCTCGGCATCGCGGGCCTCATGGGCGCGGGCCGCAGCGAACTCGCCGAAACCGTGTGCGGCCTGCGCACGGCCACGCGCGGCACGGTGCGCCTGCGCGGCAAGGCATTGACGATCCGCAAGTACAGCGACGCGCTGCGCGAAGGCATCGCCTACCTCAGCGAAGACCGCAAGGCGGCGGGCGTGTACCTCGACCTGCCCATTGCGCAGAACATCGCCTCGATGGCGCTCAAGCGCGTGAGCTCGCGCTTCGGCCTGCTGCAGCGCTCGGCCGAGCGCAAGCTGGCCGTGGCGCTGGGCGCCAAGCTCAAGCTCAAGAGCGACGGCGTGGACATCGACGTGGCCAGCCTGTCGGGCGGCAACCAGCAAAAGGTGGCCATCGCCAAGCTGCTGGCCACGCACCCCTCGGTGCTGCTGATGGACGAGCCCACGCGCGGCGTGGACGTGGGGGCCAAGTCGGAGATCCATCACATCCTGCGCGAACTGGCGAACCAGGGCGTGGGCGTGGTGGTGATCTCTTCGGAGCTGCCCGAGATCATCGGGCTGTGCGACCGCGCGCTGGTGATCCGCGACGGCCGGCTGGCCGGCGAAGTGCAAGACAACGACATGACGGAAGAGGCGCTGCTGCGGCTGGCCTCCGGACTTTGCGAACAGGAAACAGCATGAACTACCCGGCACAACTCGACGCGGGGGCGCCCGCGGGCCTCGCGCCACGACAGCAAGGCGGCGGCCCCCTGAAGCCCGCCAACAAGCTCACCAGCATGCGCGAGATGGGCCTGCTGCTCATCATCGCGGTGCTGTGCGTGGCCATGAGCTTCGCGTCGCCCTACTTCCTGACCTGGGACAACATGCGCGCCATGCTGCTGTCCTTCTCCATCGAGGGCATCGTGGTGGTGGGCATGACCATCCTGCTGATCGTCGGCGGCATCGACCTGTCGGTGGGCTCGGTGGTGTGCTTCGCGATGGTGGTCACGGGCAAGCTCTTCCTCATGGGGTTCGACCCGTGGACGGCGGGGCTGATCGCCATTGCGGCCAGCGCGGGCATCGGCGCGATGATCGGCGGCTGCGTCACGCGCATCGGGCTGAACCACTTCATCGCCTCGCTGGCGTTCATGGTGATCGTGCGCGGCCTGTGCCTGGCGCTCACGCAGGGCACGCCGCAGTCGCTGTTCTCGCTGCCGGCGGAGTTCAAGTTCATCGGCCAGGGCACGCTGTTCGGCATTCCGGCCGTGATCCTGATCTTCCTGGCGATCGTGGTGGTGAGCGACTTCGTGCTGCGCCGCGCCTCGCTGTTGCGCCGCGTGTTCTACACGGGCAGCAACGAGAAGGCCGCGCTGTACTCGGGCATTCGCGTGGGCCACGTGAAGTTCTGGGTCACGGTGCTGTGCTCGGCTTCCGCGGGCCTGGCCGGCGTGATCTACACGGCGCGCTTCGGCGCCGCCACGCCCACCTTCGGCGTGGGCATGGAGCTCAACGTGATCGCCGCCGCCGTCATCGGCGGGGCCAGCCTGAAGGGCGGCTCGGGCACGGTGCTGGGCGCGGTGCTGGGCCTGGCGCTGCTGTCGGTGGTGACCAGCTCGCTCATCCTGCTGGACGTGTCGCCTTACTGGCAGGACGTGATCAAGGGCCTGATCCTCCTCGCGGCCGTGACCATCGACCACCTCATGAACACGAGAAAGACCAAGCGATGAACAACGCAGCGATGAAGAAGACCACCCTGGGCCCCTCGGGCATCGAATGCGCGGCCATCGGCCTGGGCACCTGGGCCATGGGCGGCTGGATGTGGGGCGGCGGGGACAACGCGGCCGCCGTGCTGGCCATCCAGGCCTCGCTGGACGCGGGCGTGACGCTGATCGACACCGCGCCGGCCTATGGCCTCGGGCGCTCCGAGAGCATCGTCGGCACGGCCTTGAAAGGCCGCCGCCAGGAGGCCGTGATCGCCACCAAGTGCGGGCTGGTGTGGCACACGCAGAAGGGAACGCACTTCTTCGAAGAAGACGGGCATCCGGTGTACCGCTACCTGGGGCGCGAGTCGATCGTTCACGAGTGCGAGGAAAGCCTCAAGCGCCTGCAGACCGACTACATCGACCTGTACATCACGCACTGGCAAGACAGCACCACGCCCGTGGCCGAGACCATGGATGCGCTGCTCGAACTCAAGAAGCAGGGAAAGATCCGCGCCATCGGCGTGAGCAACGTGAGCCCCGAAACACTCGCCGAGTACCTGCGCTACGGCCCGGTCGATGCGGCGCAGGAGCGCTACAGCCTGATCGACCGCGAGATCGAGCAGACGCTGGTGCCGCTGTGCAGCGAGCACAACGTGGCGGTGCTGGGCTACTCGTCGCTGGCGCTGGGCCTGCTCGCCGGCCCCATCGACCCCGCACGCCAGTTCACCGGCGACGACCAGCGCGCCACCAACCCGCGCTTCAGCGCGGACAACCGCGCCAGGCTCAAGGCCTTCTTCGACGAACTGGAGCCGTTGCGCACGCACCTCGAATGCTCGTTCGGCCAATTGATGATCGCGTGGACGCTGGCGCGCGGCAGCGTGCAGGTGGCGCTGTGCGGCGCGCGCGTGAGCAAGCAGGCCGTAGAGAACGCGGCGGCCGGCTCGCTCGCGCTGCGCGACGACGCGCTGCAACTCATCGATGCGGCGGCGGGCAAGTACCTGCACACGCTGGCCTGATCTTCTTCACACCCCCCACACAAGGACCTTTTCGTATGTCGAAGGACAAGACCGCACGCCTGAACCGGCTGCTGACCCACGGGCGCTGCCTGGACATCGCGCTCGACCACGGCGTGTGCAACGAGCCCTCGTTCCTCAACGGCCTGGAAGACATGCCCGCCGTCGTCGACAAGCTGGTAGCCGCGCGCCCCGACGCGCTGCAGCTCAACCACGGCCAGGCCGACCTGCTGCAGGACCGACCGGGCCGAGACAAGCCCGCGCTGGTGCAGCGCATCGACATGGGCAACCCCTACAACGCCACCGCGCACCGCGTGATGTGGGCCCTGCTGCAGAACGAGCACGACCCGGTACTGCCCGCGGTGCAGCGCGACGCGGCCTGCGTGGTGGTGAACCTGTTCATGCTGCCGAACGAGCCCGACCTGTTCCGCCAGTGCGTGCAGAACATTTCGCGCGTGCGCGCCGACTGCGACCGCTACGGCATGCCGCTGATGATCGAGCCGCTGGTGATGCGCCCGCACAGCGAGCAAGGCGGCTACATGGTCGACGGCGACGCCGAGAAGATCGTCACGCTCGTGCGCCTGGCGCGCGAGATGGGTGCCGACATCGTCAAGGCCGACCCCACCACCGACCCCGCCGAGTTCCACCGCGTGGTGCAGGCCGCGCGCTGCCCCGTGCTCGTGCGCGGCGGCGGACGCGAAGACCTGCAGCAGGTGTTCGCACGCTCGCGCGTGCTCATGGACCAGGGCGCGGTCGGCATGGTGTACGGACGCAACGTGTACCAGCATGCCAACCCGTCGGCGGTGGTGGACGCATTGATGGCCATGATCCACCGCGGCGCGAGCGCCAACGAGGCATGGGACATCTACGAATCGGGCGGCGCGCAGAAAAAAGCAATGTGAAGTGACGACGTAGCGCCGTCGACAACGAGGAGAGGGAGAGGCTGGACGGCCGGCGGCGGACTCGCCGCCGGCCGGGTGCGCCCCTGCGCGCGCACTTTTGCGAGTGACCCAACAACCTGGAGGCGACGATGAAAATCCGGTATTACTTGATGGCGTTCCTGCTGCCATTCGTCACGCTGCTGACGCACGCGGCAATCACCGGGGTCAGTCCGATGACGACCCTGAACAACATGGCCACGGCGATGGCCCAGGCCGTGGCCGACCCGCTCCCGGTGCAGGGGCCCGGCCTGGGCAACCTCACCTACACCTCGGCCGAACTGTTCAAGCCGGTGTCGATGATCACGAGCGCCGCGCACCCGCTCGATCCGGCGCACAGCACCGCCTACGAGTCGCGCGAGGTACCGGCCACCTACCCGGGCCGCAAGGACTACGGCATGAACGCGGGCATCATGATCAACGGCTACTTCCTCACCTCCTTCGCGCCGGACAGCGGCCTCGGCCCGGGCGGCTTCCTGCTGTACGACGTGTCGAACCCGCGCCAGATCCAGCTCGTCAAGAAGATCTACGAGCCCGAGGCCCGCACCAAGGAGTTTCGCGAGACCCACTCCTTCGGCACCGCGAAGATCGGCGGCAAGACGTACGTGGTGCTGCCCAGCATCAACGGCGTGGAGTTCTGGGACTTCACCGACATCAACGACATCAAGCAGGTGAAGAAGCTGGCGCTGCCCGGCGTCAACGGCGGCGACTACGAAGACGTGGCCTGGCAACTGTGGTGGCAGGCGCCCTACCTGTACGTGGCCTCGGCGGGCCGCGGCATCTTCATCGTCGATGCGAGCGACCCCGCGAATGCCGTGGTCGCGAACCGCGGCACGGGCAAGCCCAACCCCGTGCCCACCGGCGAGCTCGGCGGCTTTCGCATCGGCCCGATCTTCACGATGGGCAACCACATGGTGCTGACCGCGATGGAAAGCAACGGCGGTTTCGCCAGCCTGGACATCTCGGACCCGCTCAACCCCAAGGTGCTCGACGCCATCGTGGGCACCACGCCGTTCTACTACGCGACCTGCTTCGACGGCAGGAACCTGCACACCTCCGCGCGCAACAGCGGCGCCAAGATGTACAGCTACGACCTGAGCGACCGCTCGCGCTTCGTGCCCGAGGACAACCGGCTCGTCATCGACGAACAGCTGTACTGCGCCACGCAGGACAACTACGTCATTCAAGGCGCGCAGACCCGCATCCACAAGGTGGACGTGAGCAATCCGCTGAACCACGTGGAGGTGAGCCGCGGGAGCATCCTGCGCGAGGACGACCCGAACTTCTCGCACTCGGACAACGGACAGGTCGCGATGTTCGGCAACCTCGTCTTCGTGGGCAACGACCACGGCTCGGGCAGCGGCTTCATCGTGCACCAGGTCGATCCCGACACCACCAAGCCTGAAGTCAAACAGGTCTCGCCCGCCAACGGCGCGAAGCAGCAGGCGCTGACCTCGCGCATCGGCCTGGGCATGACCGACAACATCCGCCCCGAGAGCGTGAATTCCAACACCTTCATCGTGCGGCCGGTGGGCGGCAACACGCTGGCGGGCACCTACAGCGTGCAGCTGGGCATCGTGAACTTCCACCCCGAGCAGCCGCTGCAGCCGGGCACCAGCTACGAGGTGTTCCTGCCGGCCAACGGCGTGAAGGACTATGCGGGCAACGCCATCGGCGCGGACTACACCTCGGTGTTCCACACCGGCAACGCGACCGACATCAGCCTCATGCACCACTGGACGCTGGCGGGCAACCTCTCGGACCCGATCGGCGCCAACAACGGCACACCCGCCACCGGCGACGCCTTCGAGAGCATCGGCCTGAACTTCGCCAACCGCACCGCGGGCGTGCCGCTGAAGAACGACACGGTGGCCACCGTGCTGGGCGGCACCGCCTCGCTGAGCTTCTACATGAAGACCACGCAGCCCGGCGCCGCGAATTCGTGGACTGCGCCCGGCCTCTTCGGGCGCGACCAGGTCAGCGGCACGGACGACGTGTTCTGGGGCTGGCTGGACACCGGCGGGCACATCAAGCTGTCGGTCGGCAACGAGGCGGGCACCACCTCCGCCGCGGCGGTGAACGACGGCGCCTGGCACCACGTGGTGCTGACGCGCGACGCGGCCTCGGGCGCGCAGACGGTGTACGTCGACGGCGTGAAGACCTCGTCCGCTGGCCTCACCGGCAACAAGGGCCTGTCGAACAAGTTCCAGGTGCTGGGCCAGATCCAGGGCAACGCGGCCCTGTTCAAGGGCACGCTGGCGGAAGTGCGCGTGTACGGGCGCGTGCTGAACGACGCCGAGGTCGCCACGCTGCGCAGCCAGGCCATCATCGGCGACCCCGGCATCGGCGGTGGGCCGAAGGTGGTCAACGGTCAGCTGGTGTTCGCCCCCGCCACGCTGGGCGCCAACGGCGCGCAGTACCGCTGGAACTTCGGCAACGGCACGCAGACGGCCTTTGCGAGCCAGCCGGGCTACACCTACACCTACACGCGCCCCGGTCACTACACGGTGACGCTGACGGTGCGCGACACGGCGGGCCGCGAAAGCTACTACACGTACAACGTGACGGTGATCGCACCGGTCACCGCGCGCGCGCCCACGCACACCACCAACATCGCGGGCGACGCCAACTCGGTGTATTCGGTCAACCCCGACAGCGGCACGGTCGCCGCCATCGACGCGCAGACCCTGGCCAAGCGCTGGGAGACGCGCGTGGGCGACGAGCCGAAGACGCTGGCCGTGGGGCCCGACGGCCGCATCTGGGTGTCGGTGCACGGCGAAGACAAGCTGGTGGCGCTGAACGCGGCCGACGGCGCCGTTTCCGCCACGGTGTCGCTGGGCTACGGCAGCGGACCTTACGGCGTGGTCTTCACGCCTGACGGCACCAAGGGCTTGCTCACGCTGGAGAGCAAGTCGGCGCTGATGAGCTTCGACCCTGCCAACGGCAACGCCACCGGCACCGTGCCGCTGCAGGGCGAGGTGCGCGGCATTGCGGTGAGCGCCGACTCGCAGGTGGCCTACGTGACGCGCTTCAAGTCGAAGCTCACAGGCGGCCAGCTGCACAAGGTGAACCTGCAGAGCCTGAGCGCGATAGGCACCATCGCGCTGCCGGTGGACACCATCACGGTGGACACCGAGAGCCGCGCGCGCGGCGTGGCCAACTACCTGAGCCAGGTGGTCATTTCGCCCGACGGCACGCGCGCCGTGCTGCCATCGAAGAAGGACAACATCGTGCGCGGCAAATTCCGCGACGGCACGAACCTCGTGCACGACCAGACGGTGCGCTCCATCCTGTCGCAGGTCGACCTGCAGCAGGCGACGGAAAAGTTCGACGAGCAGATCGACTTCGACGACCGCGCCCCCGCGCGCGCCGCGCTGTTCTCGCCGGCGGGCGACTACCTGTTCGTGGCGCAGATGGAGGGCAACCGCGTGGCCATCGTCGACAGCTACACGCGCTCGGTGCGCGGCGAAATCAACGCGAGCAGCGCGCCGCACGGGCTGTACCTGGACGCGGTGCGCAAGCGGCTGTTCGTCAACAACTTCCTCGCGCGCTCGGTCACGGTGCACGACGTGGCGACGGTGCTGGCGTCCGAAAGCAATGCCCCGACCTTCCTGCAGACGGTGCAGACGGTGGCCACGGAGCCGATGGCCGCGGCGGCCCTGCGCGGCAAGCAGGTGTTCTACAACGCCTCCGACCGGCGCATGAGCAAGGACAACTACATCTCCTGCGCGAGCTGCCACGCGGATGGTGGCGACGACGGCATGGTGTGGGACTTCACCCAACGCGGAGAGGGCCTGCGCCGCACCATCAGCCTGCAGGGCAAGCGCGGCACCAGCCACGGCAAGCTGCACTGGACGGCCAACTTCGACGAGGTGCAGGACTTCGAGCACGACATCCGCAACGAGTTCGGCGGCACCGGCTTCCTGAGCAACGCCGACTTCACGGCCACCTCCGACCCGCTGGGCGCACCCAAGGCCGGCAAGAACGCGCAACTGGACGACCTGGCGGCCTACCTGGGCTCGTTGAACAAGTACCTGCGCAGCCCCGCGCGCATGTCGGACGGCAACCTGAGCGTGGAGGCGGTGCGCGGCCAGACCGTGTTCAACACCGCGCAGTGCGCCACCTGCCACACCGGCGGCACGCTGCGCGACGGGCTGCGGCACGACGTGGGCACCATCCAGCTCTCGTCGGGCAAGGGCATCAACCAGCCGCTGGCGGGCGTGGGCTTCGACACGCCGACGCTGTCGGGCACCTGGAACGCCGCATCGTTCTTCCACAACGGACAGGCGGCCACGCTGCAGGACGTGCTGGCCGGCGGCCACGGCAATGCATCGAGTCTGCCGCCATCGGACGTGGTGGCTTTGCGCGAGTACGTGCGCTCGCTGGACACGGCGCCCCCGTTCGTCGCGCGGCTGCGTTCGGAGCTCAGCGGCATGTGCGTGAACATCAAGGGCGGCGCGGCGGCCAGCGGTACCACCGCGGTGCAATGGCCCTGCGGCAACGCGAGCCACGAGAAGTTCACGGTGACACCGCTCATCGGCGGCTACGTGCAGTTCGTGGCCGAGCACAGCGGGCTGTGCCTGGCGCAGAACGGCACGGCCACCACCAACGCACCGGTGGTGCAGGTGGCCTGCTCGGCGGGCAACACGGCGCAGTGGAGCGTGGTCGGCGGCGCGTTGAAGAACCGGGGCTCGGGCTCGTGCCTCGACGTGCCGAACAGTTCGACCACGCAGGACACGGCGCTGATCACCTGGACCTGCAACGGCGGCAACAACCAGAACTGGGCGCAGATCCAGTAGCTTTGGCTCGCCCCCGGGCTTCGCGCACTTCGTGTCGCTGCTCCTCCCCCCTACCGGGGGCAACACCAGCGGCCCGGCGAAGCCGGTTCCGCGGTGTTCCACGACAGGCCGGCCGTTTCGACGGCCGGCTTTTTTCGTTCGCGCCGCGCCCTGCGCATGACCTCCCACGTCATGGACCGTGCGCACCCTCTCTGGAAAAGTACCTCCATCGATTCACCAACCCCCAGGAGAAAACACCATGACCGGCTTCAACATCCTTCCCCTCGCCGTCGCCTTGCTGATCGGCATCGCGGCGCTCGGCTCGTGCCTGGGCATCGGGCTGGTCGGACAGAAGTTTCTGGAGAGCACCGCGCGCCAGCCCGAGCTGGTCGACACGCTGCAGACCAAGTTCTTCCTGGTGGCGGGCGTGACAGACGGCGCCTTCATCATCGCCACCGGCATCGGCCTGTGGTTCGCCACCGCCAACCCGTTCGGCTGACCCGGTGAGGCGCCCGGCGAGGCCCGGCAAAACAGGGGCCGCGCACCAGGAAGTGACATGAACCACTGGCACCATTCGTGCTAGCACCGTTGACACCGAATTGTTTATGGTTAAAGTATTTAGCTATCAACGGTTCGATGTTGACGGTGCCGCAGGGAGCGGTGCCGGTGCGTCGTTTCACCCCTTCCTCGCCGGAGAATCCATGAGCCATCTGTCCCCGAAGTCGCCCGCGCTGCCGCGCACCCTGCTCTCGCTGCTGCTGTGCGGCGCAGCCCTCGGCACCTCGATGTCGGCCATGGCCGCGCCGGTCAAGGTGGGCTTGGCCCTTGATATTTCAGGGCCATTCGCGGCACTCGGCGCCGAGGCGCGCGACGGCTTCGCGCTCGGCATCAAGCAGCTGGGCGGCAAGCTCGGCGGGCAGGACGTGGAGTTCGTGCAGGCCGACATGGCCGGCAGCCCCGACCAGGCCAAGCAGCTGGTCGACCGCATGATCCAGCGCGACAAGATCGACATCTTCAGCGGCCCCATCGGCTCCAACGTGGCGCTGGCCGTGGGCCCCACGCTGTTCGCGGCCAAGGTGCCGTACCTCTCGGCCAACGCTGGCCCCAGCCAGTTCGCGGGCGCGCAGTGCAATGCCTTCTTCTTCGGCACCGCCTACCAGAACGACCAGTTCCACGAGGCCGCCGGCAAGTTCGCACAGGACCGCGGCTTCAAGAAGACCGTGCTCATCGCCCCCAACTACCCCGCCGGCAAGGACGCGCTGGGCGGCTTCAAGCGCCAGTTCAAGGGCCAGGTGGCCGACGAGCTCTACACCAAGCTCGGCCAGATCGACTACGCCGCCGAACTCGCGCAACTGCGCGCGGCCAAGCCCGACTCGATCTACTTCTTCCTGCCCGGCGCGATGGGCATCAACTTCATCAAGCAGTTCGTGGGCGCGGGCCTGTCGAAGGACATCACGCTGGTCACCAGCGGCTTCTCGGCCGACGAGGACGTGATCGGTGCCGTGGGCGAGCCGATGCTCGGCCTGTTCAACACCTCGCACTGGGCGCACGACCTGGACAACGCGGCCAACAAGCAGTTCGTGGCCGCCTTCCGCAAGGAATACAACGGCCGCTACCCGTCGGTGTACGCGGCGCAGGCCTATGACGCCATCCTGGCCATGGACGCGGCCGTGAAGCAATCGGGCGGCAACGCGCAGAACCGCGAAGCCGTGGTGGCGGCACTGAAGAAGGCCAACTACGCCTCCACGCGCGGCAGCTTCAAGTACGCGAACAACCACTACCCCATCGAGAACTTCTACCTTCGCGTGATCGGCAAGGACGCGCAGGGCAAGGTCACGAACAAGCTGATCAACACGGTGCTGACCAACTACGGCGACTCCTACGCCGACAAGTGCCCGCTGAAGTAAAGCTCGCCCCCAGGCTTCGCGGCACTTCGTGTCCGCTACTCCTTCCCCCTACCGGGGGCAACACCTGAGGCCCGGCGAAGCCGGTTCCTCGGTGTTCCTTGAATGAAAACGCGGGCAAACCTGTTGGTTCTTCTATGAGTGGAATTCTTGTTCTCGAGCAGCTGCTCAATGGCCTTGGCTATGGGCTGATGCTGTTCCTGCTGGCCGCGGGCCTCACGCTGGTGTTCGGCATCATGGACGTGCTGAACCTCGCGCACGGCTCGCTGTTCATGGCGGGCGCGTATGTGGCTGCCGAGGCGCACACGCGCACCGGCTCGTTCACCGCGGCCATCGTCATCGCGGTGGCGGTCACGGTGGTGGTGGCGCTGCTGCTCGAAGTGCTGCTGATGCGCCGGCTCTACACGCGCGACCATCTCGCACAGGTGCTCGCCACCTTCGGCGTGATCCTGGTGGCCGACGACATCGTCAAGATGGCGTGGGGGCCCTCGCCGGTGATGGCGCCGACGCCCGCGGCGCTCTCCGGCCCCATCGAACTCATGGACGGCCTGCCCTACCCCTCGTACCGCCTGGTCATCCTCGTGGGCGGGCTGCTGGTGGCGCTGGCGCTCTACCTGCTGGTGAACCACACGCGCATCGGCATGCGGGTGCGCGCGGGCGCGTCCGACCGGCCGATGGCCGAGCTGATGGGCGTGCGCGTGGGCCGCATCTTCAACGGCGTGTTCCTGCTCGGTGCCGCGCTGGCCGCGCTGGCCGGCGCGCTGATGGGGCCCATCGTCGCGGTGCAGGTCGGCATGGGCGAGGCCATCCTGATTCCGGCGCTGGTGGTGCTGGTGATCGGCGGCATCGGCTCGGTGCGCGGTGCCTTCGTGGCCGCATTGCTCGTGGGCGTGGTCGACACCGTGGGGCGCGCCTTCGTGCCGATGCTGCTGCGCGCCACGCTCCCCCCGGCCACGGCGGCCGACCTGGGTCCGCTGTTCGCCGAAGTCGCGATGTACGCGCTGATGGTGGTGGTCTTGATCTTCCGGCCCTCGGGCCTGTTCTCGGCGCGCGCATGAAGTCTTCTCTCTCATCTCCACGCTACATCGGCCTCGGGCTGCTCTTCGTGCTGCTGGCGGCGTTTCCGCTGGTGGCGCCACTGTTCGGGCTCGAGTTCTACATCGGCTTCGTGCGTCGCGTGCTCATCGTGGCGCTGGCGGCCGCGAGCCTCAACTTCATCCTCGGCTTCGGCGGCATGGTGGCGCTGGGGCATGCGGGCTTCATCGGCGTGGGCGCGTACACGGTGGTGGCGCTCAGCGATGCGGGCGTGCTGTCGGGCTGGATCCTGTGGCCGGCCGCCGCGCTGGTCGCGGGGCTGGTGGCCGCGCTGATCGGCACGGTGGCGCTGCGCACGCGCGGCGTGTACTTCATCATGACCACGCTGGCCTTCGCGCAGATGCTGTACTTCGTGGTGGTGTCGCTGCGCCGCTATGGTGGCGACGACGGCTACACGCTCATGAGCCGGCCCGTGCTGTTGCCGGGGCTGGACCTGGGCAACGAGTCGAACTTCTACTGGGTGGTGCTGGCCATCGTGGCGCTGGCGCTCTGGTGGCTGCACCGCGCGACGCAGTCTCGCTTCGGCCACGCGATCATGGGCATCCGCGACAACGAGACGCGCATGCGCGCGCTGGGCTACCCGGTGTTTCGCCTGCAGCTGGTGGCCTTTGCCATCGCGGGTGCCATCGCGGGCCTGGCCGGCGCGCTGCTCGCGGGCGGCAACGGCTTCGTGAGCCCGGCGACCATGCACTGGACGCAGTCGGCCACGCTGCTGGTGATGGTGGTCATCGGTGGGCTGGGGCGCAGCTGGGGCGGGCCGGTGGGCGCGGTCGTGTGGCTGGTGCTCGAGGAATTCCTGAAGCAGCAGACCGAGCACTGGCACATGCCGCTGGGCTTGCTGCTGATCGCTGTCGCGCTGTGGGCGCCCAAGGGACTGGCTGCCATCTACAAGCGCCGCCGGCCCCTCACCCCAGCGCTCTCCCCAGAGGGACGAGGGAGCAAGTCATGAGCCTTTTCAGAATCGAAGGGTTGGTCAAGCGCTTCGGCGGCCTGCTGGCGACCGACCATGTGAACCTCACGGTGGAGCGCGGCGAAGTGCATGCGCTGATCGGACCGAACGGCGCGGGCAAGACCACGCTGGTGAACCTGATCACCGGGCTGCTGAAGGCCGACGCCGGGCGGTTACTGCTCGACGAGCGGGACATCACCGCGCTCAAGGACCACCAGCGCGTGGCCGCGGGCATGTCGCGCTGCTTCCAGGTGACGCGCGTGTTCCCCAAGGAAACGGTGCACGACAACCTGATGCTCGCCGCGCAGGCCCATGCGGGCAGCAGCCTGCGCTTCATGGCGCCGCGCGCGAAGGAGCGCGACCTCGTCGACCGTGCGGTGGCGCTGGCCGACCGCGTGGGGCTGGGCGGCGAACGCGAGCGCATCGCGGGCACCTTGCCGCACGGTGCGCAGCGCGCGCTCGACGTGGCGCTGGCGCTCGCCGCCGAACCCAAGCTGCTGTTGCTCGACGAACCGATGGCCGGCATGGGCCCGGACGAATCGGCGCGCATGGTGGCGCTGATCGAATCGCTGCGCGCGTCGATGGCCATCCTGCTGATCGAGCACGACATGGACGCGGTGTTCCGCCTGGCCGACCGCCTCACGGTGCTGGTGCAGGGCCGCGTGCTGATGAGCGGCACGGCGGACGAGGTGCGCGGACACCCGGATGTGCAGGCCGTCTATCTCGGCACCGAAGCGGAAGGTCATTCATGAGCGCGGCATCCACGTTGCTGGAAGCGAAATCCATCGAAGCCGGCTACGGCGCCAGCCAGGTGCTGTTCGGCATCGACATCGACATCCGCCCCGGCGAAGTGCTGGCCCTGCTGGGCCGCAACGGCATGGGCAAGAGCACGCTGCTGAAGGTGCTGACGGGCACGCTCTCGCCGATGCGCGGCAGCGTGCACTTCGACGGCGCGGCCATCGGCGGGCACAAGCCCGACGCCATTGCGCGGCGCGGCGTGGCCATCGTGCCCGAGGGGCGGCACGTGTTTCCCAACCTCAGCGTGGAAGAGCACCTGCGCGCTTTTGCACGGCCGCGTCCGGGCAGCGCGCCGCGCTGGACGGTCGAGGCGCTGTACGGGCTGTTTCCGCGCCTGTCGGAGCGCAAGGCCAACGCGGGCAACCAGCTCTCGGGCGGCGAGCAGCAGATGCTGGCCATTGCGCGGGCACTTTCCACGCACCCGCGCCTGCTGATCCTCGACGAAGCCACCGAAGGCCTGGCCCCGGTGATCCGCGAGGAGATCTGGCACTGCATCGCCACGCTCAAGGCCGAGGGCGAAGCGATCCTGGTGGTCGACAAGTACGTGCAGCGCCTGCTGCCGCTGGCCAACCGCCACGTGATCCTGGAGCGCGGGCGCGTGGTGTGGCAGGGCGACTCGGCCGCGCTGGATGCCGACCGGTCGCTGTGGACGCGGTACCTGGGCGTGTAGCTCGCTTGGCCGTGGGCGAGCAAGGTTCGCCTCAAGCGTCTTCGCCGTCGTCCGTCAGCAGCAGATCGATCTGCGCTTTGATCCTTGCCTTGTCCGATTCGTGGAAGTTCGGCATGCCGGGCCGAACAGGCGCGGTTGCTCAGCCGGGTGTCGGGCTCGACCCGTGTCTCGCGGCCTGCGGTAAGGGAGCTCGTGGTGTACGGCGCAACGTACTGCTTTCCGGCCAGCTCGGCGCGATGGTGCGTGAGTTGCCCACGGCCAGGTGGCGGCGTGAAGACTCAGCGCACCTCGCAGTCGACAGCGGCCGGCTTGGGTGCGGTGCCGCCGGAGGTGCTCGGACCCGTGGCGACGTTGAACGCCGGGGGCGGCGTGAACTGTATGCCCGGGTTCGTCGGCACGATCACGGGCGGTTGCTTGAACGAGGGCGTGAAGCCGAACTGCCCCGCGCTGAAGTTGCTCGAACCGGCCGGGTTGGTGACATGGATCAAGCCGTCGAGCACCTGCACGTACAGCCCGGGCGCCGGCGCGCCGGTCGGCGCCGGTGGCACCGGCCCCTGGGCGAAAGCGGGCGTCGAGAGCGTGGCCACCAGGGTCAGCAGGGCAAGGAGGAATTTGTTCATCGGTGTCTCGCGAAGTGGGCTGTTCAGGGCTGCTGCAGGGAAACGACCATGCTGGCGTTGCCCTTGAGCGCGCCCATCGGCGTGTTGATCACGGTGGCGTCCTGGCTGCGCTGGCCCACCACGCCGGCGATGCTGCGAAAACCGCCCTGCGCCAGGCCGAGCTCGATGCCGTCGCGCTGCGGCTGCGCGGCGTCGTAGCTGTAGCGCGTGACCACCAGCATCGACTGCGGCTGCAGGATCAGCTCGGCGCCGTCGCTGAACTTCAGCTGCGCATAGGCGCGGCTCTCGGTGGTGAGCGTGTCGCCCTGGCGGATCTGCGAATCGACAGCCAGCAGCCGGGTGACGCCTTCGGCGCTGCGCACGACCAGCACGCCCGACAGGTCGGTGACGGTGCCGACGACCTGGGCGTGGGCGGCCGTGGCCATGGCGAGCGAGGCGGCAAAGGCCAGCAGGCCGGCGAGGGGTTGGAGCAATTTCATGGTTCTGTGGCGCCTCAATTGCAATACATCTTCTTGACGGGCTCGGCCTTGCTGTCCCCCTTCGCCGACGGTTCGGCCGAATCAAGCTTGGTGTCGGTTTTCTTGTCGGGGGTGGACGCGGTCTGCGTATTCGGCAGCGACGCGAGGACGACGTTCGTCGCCTGCTGCACCGGCTTGACCGGCTCCGACGCCGTGGGCGGCGACAGCGCAATGCATTGCGCCAGGCTGGGCGCGACGGTGCAGATGTCGGCAGAAGCCGCAGTCGCCACGGTCGCGACAACGGGGCACCCCGCCATCGACGGACTTACCGCGCAGATGGCGGCGCTCGGCAGCCTTGCCGAGCAACCGGCGAGCGCCCGGTTCGCCACGCACTGCGCCAACGTGGGCAGCACCGCCGAGCAGCCGGGCAGCTCGGCGTTCGAGGTGCACGCGGCCACCGACGGCGTGGTGGCGGACACCACGCGCGCCACGGTGCTGTCGCCCGTGGGATAGCCGAGGGCCAAGGTGGCCGTGCCGCTGTCCGACGCCAGGGCCGGGGCATTGACCTGGGCGAAGGTGCCGGCATCGCCCGGACGGCGCGCCACGATGAAGTTGGCCGCCGCGCCGTCGGCAGGCAGGAAGCCGCCGAGCGCGCCCAGGTTCAGGGTGCCGCCCAGCGTGGCCGAGCCGTCGATGTCCAGCAGGTCGGCGCCGCCGCTGCCCAGCCGGATGTTCAGCACCCCGTTGGCACCCTGCACGTAGTTGCCCCGAATGGCGAGCGTGCCCAGCGCGCCCGCGGTGCCGGGCGATACGGTGCCGTTGTTGAACAGCGTGGCGTCGCCGCCCAGCGCGATGGCGCCGGTGCCCGAGATGCTGCCGTTGTTGTAGAGGTGGGTGCCGCCGCTGCCCAGCGTGGTGCCTGGCAGCAGCACGATGGCGCCGTTGTTCGGGTTGTCCTGGCCCTGGCGCGCATCGAGCTCGCCCTCTTCGATGCGCAGCGTGCCGCCGGCGAGGTTGCTCAGTGGCGCCGAGGTGCTGCCCACGCCGCTCTTCACCACGGTGCCGCTGTTCAGCAGGCGGCCGTTGGCGGGGTTGCCGAAGATCGGGCCCGAGTCCGAGCCGTCGCTCACCAGTTTGACGGTGGCACCGGCGTCGTTGGTGACCACGCTGGCGGCCACCAGCCGCAGCTGCGAGCCGGGCGCCACGCTCAGCGTGCCGCCCGTGCGGTTGTTGAAGGCGCTGCTGTCGCGAAACTCGAGCATGCCGGGGCCGATGTCGCCGCGCGCGGCCCCCACGGTGCCCACGTTCACGCTGCCCAGGTTGTTCCAGGTGGTTGCGCCGGCCAGCACCCAGTTGGCGTTGTTGGTGATGTTCACCACGTTGCGCGTGGTGAACTGGTGGCCGTTGCCGTACAGGAAGGTGAGCGGACCGCCCGACAGCGCCGGCGCCGACGCGCCGATGTCCACGTCGCCCAGCAGGTTGACCGCGCCCTGCCACGTGATGGCGCCGGCGCCCGAGAACACGACGCCGCTGTTCAGCGTGAGTCCGTCGAGCGTGGCGTGCGCGCCGGCCGCCACCTGCACGTTGCCGCCTTGCGTGGTCTGCTGCAGCAGCAGCTCGCCCGCGTCCACGCGGATGGTGCCCGTCGAGCCGTTCGTGATGTTGAAGTAGTTCTGCGCGGTGCCGCTGCTCTTCACGATGGTGCCGTTGTTGACGACGGTGCTGGCCGCCGTCGAGCCCACGAGCACGTTGGCGAAGGTGCCCGAGGTGGTGACGCTGCCGTTGTTCTCGAAGCGGTTGCCCGCCTGGTAGACCACGATGGCGCCGTCGCCTCGCACGTCGACGCTGCCGTTGTTCACCCAGACGGCGCCGCCTTGCAGGTACACCTGGCTGTCGACGACGTTGCCCGTGCCCTGCGTGGTCAGCACGCTGGCGTTGCTGCCGGAGACCGAGAGGCCGTGCATCACCAGCGGGCCGTTGCCGCTGCCGAAGGTGAGCGAGGTGCCCAGGGTGACGTCGTCGGCCCATTCCACGGTGCCGGCGCCGGTGAAGGCGGTGCCCGCGTTGAAGCTGTGGTTGCCCGAGAACGAGGCGCTCGACCCTGTCGCCACGTTGAACGTGCCGCTGTGCGTGCCGCTGTGGTCGAACAGCGCGGTGCCGCCGCCCACCGACACGGTGCCCGCATTGTTCAGCACGCCCGACAGCGCCGAGCCGGCACGGCCGATCGCCAGCGTGGCGCCCTGTGCCACGTTCACTGTGGCGGCGTTGATGGCCGAGCCCGGTGCGTTCAGCGAGGTCGTGCCGCTGGCAATGTCGAGGGTGCCGTTGCCGCTCTGCCCGGTGCGCTCCGAGACGCTCAGCACGCCGCCGTGCAGGTCGAGGTTGGCATCGAGCTTCACCGCATGGTTGGTGCCGGCGTCGTTGGCCTGGTTGCTGTTGAGGTTGAGCGTGAGCGCGCTCGCGGCGCTGGTGATCGGCGCGTTGATGACGATGTTGTTGCTCGCGTTCAGCGTGAGCGCCGAATCCACCGCGCCGGTCTTGGCGATGGCCGCGTTGACGGTGATGTCGCCGGCATCGGGCGTGGCGCTGCCGGTCGTGATGCTCACGTTGGTGCCCGCGTCGAGCTGCGCCGTGATGAGGTCGGCGCCGATGCGCGCGCCGGTCTCGCTCGAGGTGATGGCGTTGCCGCCGGTCGTGCCGCTCGTGCCGCCGCCGGCCACGATCTCGATGCTCACCGGGTCGATGTGCCACTCGCCGCCGCGGCCCACCACCGGCGCATTGACCACGTCGAGCGAACGCTGCCCCGAGGTGTCGACGTAGCCGCCGCGTCCCGCGCTGCCCGTGGCCGACACGCGCCCGTCGATGGCTGCCGCGCCCTCGGCATACAGCACGACGTTGCCGCCGGTGGTGCCGTTGGCGCTGATGTCGGAAGCCGCCGTGGTCTTCAGGTCGCCCGAGGCGCGCAGGAACACGCGCCCGCCTTCGCGCACCACGCTGTCGGCGTTGATGCTGCCGCTGTTGCTCACCAGGCCCGCCGCGAGGCCGATGCGCCCCGCCTCGGCCGCGATGCGCCCGAGGTTCTTCACTTCGCCCGCCGTGCCGGTGACGGCCACCGACACGCCCGGCGTGCCGGTGTCCACAAGCTGCACGCTCTGCCCCGCCGCCAGCAGCACCTCGCCGTTCGGGGCGTTCAGCGTGCCGGTGTTGGTGACGCTCGGCGCCACCAGGTAGATGCTGCCGCCGCTGGCGGCGGTGATGGTGCCGGCATTGCGCACTTCGCCTGCGGTGGCGCCGGTGCCGGCCTTGAAGGTCAGGCGGCCGGCAAGGAAGTCGCTGTCGCTCACGTTGAGCGTGCTCGCGATGAAGCTGCCCACGTCGATGCGCGCCCCTGCGCCCACCATGATGCCGGCCGGGTTGATGAGCCACAGCGCGCCGTTGGCCTTGATCTGCCCGTAGATCTGCGACGGATCTCCGCCGGTCGTGCGCGCCAGCAGCGCCGACGTGCTGCCGGGCTGGCGGATGTCGACCAGCGCGCCCGCGCCCACATTGAAGGTGGCGAAGTTGACCAGGGCCTGCGGCGTCGCCTGGTTGATGTTGAGCGCGCTGCCGTTCTGCACGAACGAGACATTACCCGAAGTGACGTTCCAGCCCGTGGGCAGCGCGCCCGGCGCAAGCTGGGCCTGCGCCGGTGTGCCCGCCGCGAGGCACAGGGCCGCGATGGCGAGCGGAAGAAATCGAAGAGCGAGGTGCGAGCGCATGGTTGTGTGTCTGCCGGGTAGATCGTCAGAAAGGTCCGGAGAGGGTCAGAACGCCACCATGGCGCTCAGGTGCGCGCGCCAGTCGCCGCGCTTTTCGGTGAAGGCGTTGCCCGCGTCGTTGACGCGCGCGATGTCCAGCCGCAGGTTGAAGTTGCGTCCCCACGCGTAGCGCGCCCCGACGCCCATGCTCGCCACCGTGACGTGGCTCGGCACCAGCGTGCCCGCGGTGCGTTTGTTGGCGCCGTAGCCCGCGTCGTAGAAGGCCAGCAGGCGCAACTGGCCGGGCACGCCCGCCATGCCGTTCGGGCCGCCGAGTTCGGGCGTGTAGAGCTCGGCATTGGCGATGACGCCGCTGTCCGCCGCCACCGCGCGCTCCTGGAAGCCGCGCACCAGTGACAGCCCCGTGAGGCCGAACTGCTCGCTCGCCACCAGCGGCGTGTTCGCGTACTGCGCGCTGCCGTTCAGGCGCACCTGCCAGTCGTTGGACAGGGCCTTGAACCACGAGGCCGCGCCGTGCAGCACCACGAAGCCGTCGCGCGTGTCGCGGTTGCCGGGCGTGAGGTACGAGTAGCGGTCGATGCGGCCGTCCACGTTCGTGTAGCGCGTGCCGCTCGCGAGGTTGCGCGACACGCCCAGGCTGTAGCCCAGCGTCTCGCCCACGCTCTCGCGCTGGCCGACGTAGGTCAGGCTCAGCGGCGCGGTCACGTACGGCACGCAGGCCGAGATGGGCGGCGTCGGCGGCGCGATGCTCACCTCTTGCCCGCCCACGTCGCAGCGCGAGTCGATGCGCTTGCGGTCGATGCCCAGCACCAGCCGCGCGCTGCTTTCGCCGCTGCGGCCCAGGAAGTGATTGAAGCGCAGGCCGTAGATGTCGCCCTTGCCGGTGAAGCCCAGCACGCCGCCCAGCGTGGGCGAGCTCGCGGGCGAGTTGGCGCTGGACTTGCCGTAGACGAAGTCGATGCTGTCGCCCAGGGCATAGAGCGGAATGCGATAGCCGAGCGAGTACAGCTCCAGCCGCATGCCCGAGGGGCTGTCGGGCGAGGTCGTGTACGCCAGCGTGCCGACCTGGTCGCGGCCGAACAGGTTGGCGTGCTGCAGCGCCACGCCGGTGCGCCAGCGGCCGCTGGCGGGCGTACCGGTGTTGTCGAGCGTGGCGATCACGCGCAGCGGGTCGTTGTCGGTCACCGTCACTTTCGCGTCGAGGGTGCGGGGCACGACCCCGTCGCCGAGCGACACGCCGACCTGCTTGGCCGGGTTGTCGTTGGCGAGTTGCACCGCGCCGGAAATGGCGCGCAGGTCGGGCACCCGGCCCGGCTGCAGCGCGGGCAGGCTGGCGCGGATGTTCTCGGCGCTGAAATGCGTGTTGCCGGTGACGGTGACCGTGCCGATCGCGGCCTGCGTCACCTTCAGCGTGACGATGCCCCCCGTGAGCTCCTGCTCGGGCACCGAGACCTTCACCGTGGTATAGCCGGCCTGGGCATAGGCCTGCTGCAGCGCATCGACCGCGCGCTGGATGTCGCCGTAGGCACGGCCGGTGCCGGCGATGCCGCCGACCAGGCGCTGCACCTCGGCGGGGCCGAGCAGCGTGTCGCCCTCCACCTGGAAGCGCGCGATGTCGAAGCGCTCGCCCTGCGCGTGGGCGGCCGGCCCGCCCAGAACGGCCATGGCCACCGCGGCGGCCACGCCGCATCGAACCCACTGTCTCATCAAGCTTCGGCTCATTTCTTCTTCCAGGGAACACCGGGGCTGGACAAATGAGGCGCGAGGCTGCGATGTCCAGAATCGCTACCAATAGTAATCAGGCGTAAACGAAAGTCTGAATTGCTGGCGAAAGCGGGGCGCAGAATACCCTGTTCTGTTTCAAATTGTTGCCAAACGGCAACGTGAGCGTGCGGGCCAGGTGGCGATTCAGTCGGGTGCCGCGTCCAGTTGCAGCACCAGGTCGCGGCTGGCCTGGTTCATGCCCGTGACGTCCACCGCGCTGCCGTGCTTGCGCAGCCGCTCGACCACCTTCTTCAGCGCGGCCACGGCGGTCACGTCCCAGAAGTGCGCCTGCGACACGTCGATGCGCACCGGCGCGCCGTCGATCTCGCGCACGTCGAAGGCCTCTACCAGCATGTCGGACGAGGCGAAGAACACCTGGCCGGTGACGCGGTAGGCGCGCGTGCCGTCCGCCTCCAACGCCGCGTGCACTTTCAGCAGCCGCGCCACCTTGAAGGTGAAGAACACGCCGCTCAGCATCACGCCGACCGCCACGCCCGTCGCCAGGTTGTCGGTGGCCACGGTGACGGCCACCGTCGCGAGCATCACCGCGCTGGACATGCGCGGGTGCCGCACCAGCGTGCGCAGCGACCCCCAGTCGAAGGTCGAGGCCGACACCATCACCATGATCGCCACCAGCGCCGCCACCGGCACCTGCGACACCCAGGGCTTGAGCAGCACCATCAGGATCAGCAGGAACGCGCCCGCGAACAGCGTAGACAACCGGCCACGCCCGCCGTAGCGCACGTTGCTCACGGTCTGGCCGATCATTCCGCAGCCCGCGATGCCGCCGAAGAAGCTGGCCGCCACGTTGGCCACGCCCAGGCCGCTGCACTCGCGGTTCTTCGAGCTGGGGGTGTCTGTGAGTTCGTCGACCACGCTGGCGGTCATCATCGATTCGAGCAGGCCGACCATGGCCATGGCGAAGGCAGGCAGCGCAATGATGCGCAGCGTCTCGAGCGTGAGCGGCACGTCGGGCAGCGCGAAGGCCGGCAGCGCGCCCGGCAGTTGCCCGAGGTCGGCCACCGTCTTCAGCGGCAGGCCCAGCCAGTGGCCCGCCAGCGTCACCACCACGATGCACACCAGCGGCGAGGGCACCGCGGTGGTGAGGCGCGGCAGCAGGTAGATGACGGCGAGGCCCAGCCCCACCATGGCCCAGGTCGCGGCGTTGGCGCCGATGAAGTGCGGCATCTGCGCCGCGAAGATCAATATCGCCAGCGCATTGACGAAGCCGGTGCGCACCGACGACGACACGAAGCGCATCAGCACGCCCAGGCGCAGCAGGCCGAACACGATCTGCATCGCACCCGCGAGCACCCCGGCGGCCAGCAGGTACGGCAGCCCGTGCGCATGCACCAGCGGCGCGGCCACCAGGGCCACCGAGCCGGCCGCGGCCGACACCATGGCCGGCCGCCCGCCCGTGAAGGCAATGACGATGCCGATGACGAAGGAGGCGAACAGCCCGACCGCCGGATCGACGCCGGCCACGAAAGAGAAGGCGATGACTTCGGGAATGAGCGCGAAGGTGGCGACGGCGCCGGCCATCAGCTCGCGGGGAATGCTGGGGCACCACTCGGTGCGCGGGCGACTGTGGAGGGAGGACATGAACAAAGGGAAAACACCCCGCATGCCGCACGCTGGAGCTTCAGCAGGTGCATGGGGGTGCGGGACGGGTGCATGGCAAGGGCCGGCGGGCGGCCCGGGGTGTCGCGGCGACGAAGCCGCCGCGTGTCACTGCACCGTCGTCAAGGAGGCGTCGGCCGCGAGCAGCCGGACTGCCGGCGGCGAATGGGAAAGCGGGGCATCCTCGAGCACATGGGGCGCGATTGTAGGGAGCGGCCTTTCCGGCGGTCTCTTTCGCCGCCCGCCGGCCTCACACCGAGCGCGTGATCCCGCCGTCCACGCGCAGGTTCTGCCCGGTGATGTAGCCCCCGCCCTCCGACGCCAGGAAGCCGATGACGGCCGCGATCTCGCTGCTCTTGCCATAGCGCCCCATGGGAATGCGCGCGCGGAACTCGGCCTTCTCGGGCAGGCTGTCGATGAAGCCCGGCAGCACGTTGTTCATGCGCACGTTGTGCGCGGCGTACTTGTCGGCGAACAACTTGGTGAACGCCGCCAGGCCCGCGCGGAACACGCCCGAGGTCGGGAACACCGGGTCGGGCTCGAACGCCGCGAAGGTCGAGATGTTGATGATGGTGCCGCCGCCCTGCTTCACCATCAGCGGCGCCACGAGCCGCGCGGGGCGCACGGCGCTCAGCAGGTAGACGTCCATGCCGCGGTGCCAGTCTTCGTCGGTGATGTCCAGGATGGGCGCGCGCGGGCCGTGGCCGGCGCTGTTGACCAGCACGTCGACGCGGCCCCATTCGTCGACCACGCGGTCCACGAGGCGCTTCAGGTCGTCGTTCGACTGGTTGGAGCCGGTCACGCCGATGCCGCCCAGCTCGGCCGCGAGCGCCTCGCCCTTGCCGGACGACGAAAGAATGGCCACGCGAAAGCCGTCGTCCGCGAGCTTGCGCGCCGCGGCGGCGCCCATGCCGCTGCCGCCGGCGGTGACGATGGCTACTTTTTTCTGTGCTTCAGAAGACATGCAGGGTTCCTTGGTTCATGCGAGAACCGCATTGGGCCAAGGAATGGGCAAGCGTGCCAGCCCGGGGCTCTTTGCCTACTCGCCGATTTCCCAGCGCGGCTTGACGGCGAACGGCTCCGCGCCCTGCAGTTGAAAGCGCGCCAGTTCCTCTTCGCGCTGCGCTTGCGAGATCAGCGAGGGCACCTGCTCGGGCTGGGCACGCGGCCCTGCCTTGAAGGGCCGCGACTCGACCGGCCGGCGGCTCAGGGCCTGCAACCATGCGGCCGTCTGTGCGTCCATGAACGCTGCGACCGACGCCACGTCGTCGATGACGCGCGCCGCCATTTCCTCTTCCGACAGATCGTCGTCCTCGAGGTGGCTCAGGTCCGCGAAGCTCTCCAGGAACTTCGCGCAGACGAAGTCCGTGAACGAGCCGTGGTCCGTGCGGCTTCCTCGGCGTCATGCCACACGAAGGCCACGCCGACCGCTTCCCCCGCGTCACCCGACAGCGGCACCAGGCAGTACGCATCGCCCCCACCCGATTGCGCGAAGGGCAGGAAGCGCCGGCCGCCCTGCCACTTCGCGTCCAGCCACTCGTCGAGAACGCTGGCAGCCTCTGCGGCGCTCAGCCACTCGAAGTCATACGTGCTGCCCAGCGCCTGCGGTGCGTTGGCAATGAGCTGACGCAGCAACGCCGGCAACGCGATGCCGGTGCGCACCGACAGGTCGTCGAACGTCATCGCGCTCAGGCCGGCGGCAGGGTCGCGCGCATCGACGGGCGCTGGTTGAAGGCATCGAACCACTTCGCGCTGTTCGGCGCATCGGCGCGCCAGTCGACCGTGGGAAAGCGGAAGTCCATGTAGCCCAGCGCGCAGGCGAAGGCGATGGTGCCGATGTCGACGCGCTCGCCGAACGACGGCACGGCCGTTTCGAGCCATTCCAGGCCGGTGCGCACCTTGGCGAGCTGGCCGTCGGTCCAGTCGGCCCAGCGCAGTGCCTCGGGGCGCAGCACGTTCTCGTAGCGCGCGAGCAGGGCTGCGGCGGTCATGCCGTCGGCCAGCGCCAGCTCGGTCAGGCGCGCCCAGCGGTCCGCGCCTTCGGCCGGGAACAGGTGGCCCGACTGCGTGGCGTTCAGGTACTCGCAGATCACGCGGCTGTCGAACAGCACCTGGCCGTCGTCGGTGATGAAGGTCGGGACCTGGCCCAGCGGGTTCTTCGGAATGATGGTGGCGTCGCGCACCACCGGGCCGGCGGCGCTGGGCAGCTTCTCGATGCGATCGGCCATGCCGAGCTCGTGGGCCACGACCATGCATTTGCGCACGAAGGGGGAAGCGGGGGAGAAGAAGATTTGCATGATGAAGTGATGTCTTTCAGGCGCGATGTCGGGCGCAATGCAGGTCGGGTCTCAGGCGTGTTCCGTGGCGCCCCTGGCACCGTGCGCCAGGTGCATCCCGGCGACCCAGCCGAAGGTTAGCGCAGGGCCGAGCGTGATGCCCGGCGCAGGATACTCGCCGCCCATGACCGAGTGCATGTCGTTGCCGGCCACGTACAGGCCGGCGATGGGCGTGCCCTGCGCATCGAGCGCGCGGGCATTGGTGTCGGTGCGAATGCCGAGCGCCGTGCCGATGTCGCCGGGGTAGACCTTCACGCCGTAGAACGGCCCCTGCTGCACCGGCGCGAGGCAGGCGTTGGGCTGGTGGTCGGGGTCGCCGAGGTAGCGGTTGTAGGCGTTGCCGCCCTTGTCGAATGCGGGGTCCTGCCCCTGCGCGGCGAGCGGGTTGTAGCGTGCGACCGTGCGCGCCAGGCCGGCCGGGTCCACCCCCGCCTGCTTCGCCAGGTCTTCCAGCGTGCCGGCGCGGTACAGGTAGCCGGCCCGCACCAGGTGCTCGCGCGGGCGGCCGCCCGGCAGCGCAAGGCCCAGGCCCCACTTCTCCATGAAGGCGCTGTCGCACACCAGCAGCGCGGGCACGGCCATGGCCTTGTCGTTCGCGCGGTACATGCCGCGCACGAACTCGTGGTACGAGGTCGACTCGTTGACGAAGCGTTCGCCCCGCACATCGACCGCAATCAGCCCGGGCTTGGCGCGGTCCCACACCAGGTGCGGATAGCGCAGCACGCTGCCGTCGGGCCGCGTGAGCATCGACACCGGCGCCCACAGCGCGGGCCCGGTGTGGCCCGTGCCGAGCACGCCGCCCGCCTGCCGCGCCATCGCGATGCCTTCGCCGGCATTGTCTTGCGGCGACATCGAGTACGGCCCGGTCGGCGCGGGATAGTGCTGGCCGCGCATGGCCGCGTTCCACGGAAAACCGCCGGTGGCGATGACCACGCCGCGCCGCGCGCGCACCGTGATCTCCTTGCCGTCGCGCCGCAGGTGCACGCCAGTGACCGCACCGCTCGCATCCTTCTCCAGGCCGAGCGCCGGCGTGTCGAGCCAGAACGGAATGTTCTTTTGCAGCACGCTGTGAAAGAGCCGCGCCGCCAGCGCATTGCCCAGCAGCAGACGCGTACCGCGGTGGTGGCCGCGCAGCCGGTCGCCGGCGTAGCGCAGCACCATCTTCACGCCGTGCTTCCACGAGGCGAACGAGCGCCACACGCCGAGCAGGTGCTTCACGTCGGTCATGTTCACCATCATCCCGCCGAGCACGCAGAACTCGGGCAGCGGGTCGCGCAGCGTCTTGAAGTGCGCGCCGAGCAACCGGCCGTCGAACTCGATCGGGTCGAGCGAGCGGCCGCCCATCGCGGCGCCTTCGCGGTCGGGGTAGTAGTCGGGCGAGTAGGTGCGCGCGGCGAGCTTCACCTCCGTGCGTTCGCGCAGGTAGCGCAGCGCGAGCGGGCCCGCGTCGAGGAAGGCGTGGCGCAGCTCCTCGTCGCCGGCCGCGCCCACGGTGTTCTGCAGGTAGGTCCAGGCCTTGCCGCGCGTGTCGGGGTGGCCGGCGGCCTCGGCCTGGTCGTTGAGCGGTATCCACACGGCGCCGCCCGAGATGGCGGTGGAGCCGCCGACGCGGCCGGTCTTCTCGACGACCAGCACGTCCAGCCCTTCGAGCTTTGCGGTGAGCGCGGCGCTGAGCCCGCCCGCGCCGCTGCCGATGACGACGACGTCGTACGACGTTTTTTCCGGTGAATTCGCCATCACGATCCCGAGCCTCCGAGCGACTTGCCGCCGTCGACGAACAGCACCTGCCCGGTGACGAAGCAGGTCGCGGGCGAGGCGAAGAACACCACGGCGTTGGCGATGTCTTCCGGCGTGCCGGCCGCGCCCGTGGGCTGCAGCGCCAGCTGCGCGGCGAGCCGCTCGGGCGACAGCGCGCGAAGCAGCGGCGTGTCGATGAGCCCCGGCGCGATGGCGTTGACCATGATGCCGCGCGCCGCCAGTTCCATCGCGCTGGCGCGCGTGTAGCCCACCAGCGCGGCCTTCGAGGCCACGTAGTGCGCGTGGTTCCTCGCGCCCAGGTACGCCCGCGACGCGATGTTGACGATGCGCGCACCGTGGGTCATCTTCCGCGCGGCCTCCTGCGTGAGCGTGGCCACGGCCAGCAGGTTCACTTCGTACATGCGGCGGAAGTCGGCCGAGGTCACGTCCAGGAAGGCGCGCTCGTCGAAGATGCCCGCGTTGTTGACCAGCGCGGTGAGCGGCGGCAGTTGCTGCACCATCGCGCGCACGGCCGCCTCGTCGGTGAGGTCGATGGCGCGGCACGCCACGTCGAGGCCGGCGGCGCGCAGCGCCTGCGTCTCGCGTTCGGCGAGTTCGCCGTTGTAGTCGGCCATCACCACGCGCCAGCCGTCGCGCGCCATGCGCTCGACGATGGCACGGCCCATGCCGCTGGCGCCGCCAGTGACCAGGACCAGGCGTTTGTCTTCACTGCTGTTGTTCATTTGTTGTTCCAGAGTGTGGGGGTCTTCAGACCGCCAGGTAGCCGCCATCGACCGGCAGCACCACGCCATTGACGTAGCTCGCCATCGAGGAGGCAAGAAAGACGACCGGCCCGGCAATCTCGTCGGCCTCGCCATGGCGCTTGATGGGCACGCGGCTCATGTACCAGTCGGTGCCGTGCTCGGTCTCGCGCTGGCCGGCCGTCATGTCGGTGACCATGAGGCCCGGCGCCACCGCGTTCACGCGCACGCCATGCGGGGCGAGGTCGCGCGCCAGCACCTGCGTGAGCGATCGCACGCCGCCCTTGGCCACCACGTAGCCGGCCGACGAGATGCCCGCGCCGAAGGCCACGATGGACGACAGGTTGACGATGTTGCCGTGCGTGCGCTTGAGCGCGGGCACGAAAGACTGCGTCACGTTGAACACGCCCTGCAGATTGACCGACATCACGCGGTCCCAGGCCTCGCGCGCGCCGGGCTCGTCGAACTTCGAGCGCGCGGAAATGCCGGCGTTGTTCACCAGGACGTCGATGTCGCCGTGCGACGCCGCCACGCGCGCGGCGAGCGCATCGACCGCCGCCGCGTCGCTCACGTCGACGCTCTCGGCGTCGGCGCGGCCGCCGCCTTCGCGGATCGATGCGGCCACCTGCTGCGCCACGTCGAGGTCGCGGTCCACCACCAGCACGTGCGCGCCTTCGGCCGCCATGCGGCGCGCAATGGCCTCGCCCAGCCCGCGCGCGGCGCCGGTGACGAGCGAGAGTTTGTCTTCGAGAAGCATGAACTTTCCTTCGCAGGGGTCGGCGTCAGACGCCGAGGTAGGCGCGGCGCACCGCTTCGTCATTGGCAAGCTGCGCGGCGGGACCATGCAGCGAGATCTCGCCGTTCTCCAGGATGTAGCCGTAGCTGGCCACCGCCAGCGCGAGCTGCACGTTCTGCTCGACCAGCAGGATGGTGAGCTTCTGCTCGCGGTGCAGCCGCTCGATGATCTCGAACATCTGCTCCACCAGCAGCGGCGACAGTCCCATCGACGGTTCGTCGAACAGCATCACGCGCGGGCGCGCCATCACCGCGCGGCCGATGGCCAGCATCTGCTGTTCGCCGCCCGAGAGCGTGGCGGCCATCTGGTGCTGGCGCTCCTTCAGGCGCGGGAACATGGCGTACACCGCCTCGAGGTCGTTGCGGATGCCCGCGCGGTCGCGCCGCAGGTAGGCGCCCAGGTCGAGGTTCTCGCGCACGCTCATGTCGCGAAACACCTGGCGGCCTTCGGGCACCTGCACGATGCCGCGCGCAACGAGCGCGTCGGAGCCGAGCCGGTCGATGCGTTCGCCGTCCAGCCGCACCTCGCCCTCGGTGCAGTCCACCAGGTTGGAGATGCAGTTCAGCGTGGTGGTCTTGCCCGCGCCGTTGCTGCCGAGCAGCGCGACGATCTCGCCCTCGGGCACGTCCACCGACACGTTGCACAGCGCCTGGATGCGGCCGTACGCGGCCGAGATGGCGCGCAAGGACAACAGTGCTTCAGCCATGCGCGGCCTCCTTTGCTTTTCCCTTGCCGAGGTAGGCCTCGATGACGCGCGCATTGCTGCCGATTTCCGCGGGCGTGCCCTCGGCGATCTTCTCGCCGAAGGCCATCACGGTGATGCGGTCGGAGATGGACATCACCAGCTGCATCACGTGCTCCACCAGCAGCACGGTGATGCCGTCGCGTGCCACCAGCTCCTTGAGCAGCCGGTCGAGGCTTTCGATCTCGCGGTTGCGCAGGCCTGCGGCCGGCTCGTCGAGCAGCAGCAGCTTTGGCTTGATGGCCAGCGCGCGCGCCAGCTCCAGCAGCTTCTGGCGGCCGAAGTCGAGGTCGCGCGCCGGCTGGTGGCGCTCGCCGGCCAGGCCCACGCGCTCCAGCAGGTGCATGGCGAAGTCCTCGGTCTCGCGGTCGGGGCGGCGCAGCAGGCGGCCGAGCGTGTTCGCGCCGCGGGCGTGCGTGCCGAGCAGCACGTTCTCCAGCACCGAGAGTTCGGCGAACAGTTCGAGGTTCTGGAAGGTGCGCGCGATGCCCAGCGAGGCCATGCGGTGCGGCGACACGCGCGTGAGCTCGCGGCCCTCGAAGCTCACGCTGCCGCTGCTCGGCGTGTAGAAGCGCGAGATGCAGTTGAAGGTGGTCGACTTGCCCGCGCCGTTCGGCCCGATGAGCGCGTGGATGCGGCCCTGTTCCACCTGGAACGAGAGGCCGTTCACCGCCTTCAGGCCGCCGAACACCACGCTGATGTCGCGCACGTCGAGAAATGCTGTCGTGTTCATTGAATAACCTCCGCGCTGCGCGCTACGGTGCGAGCTTGCTCGGGGCGGCCCAGCGCGGCGCTCATGCGTGCTTCTCCGTTGCGTTCACGGAAGTCGCGCGCTGCGACTTGCGGCGCGCCACGAACAGCGAGGCCATGCCCTTGGGCAGGAACATCATGAAGAGCATGAGGATGCCGCCGTAGATGATTTCCTGGTACGACGGGGCCTGGCGCAGCAGCTCCGACGCCAGGCCGAACACGATGGCGCCGGCCACCGCGCCGCGCACCGAGCCCAGGCCGCCCACCACCACCATCGTGAGGATCAGGATGGTGGTCTGGAAGCCCAGGCTCTCGGGGTGGATGAACGAGGTGAACAGCGTGTACATGCCGCCCGCCACGCCCGCGAAGGCAGCCGACAGCACGAAGGCCGTGACCTTCACCGCGCGGGTGTTCACGCCCATGGCCACGGCCGCCACGTCGCTCTCGCGCACCGCGCGGAACGACGAGCCCAGCCGCGAGCGCGCCAGCGCGACGGTGAGCCACAGCATCAGCGCCGCGATGGCCACCACGAAGGGGTAGGCCTGCAGGTCGTTCATGAGCTGGTAGCCGCCGAGCGAGGCCGACTTCATCTGCAAGCCGTTGGAGCCGTTGGTCACGGACTCCCAGTTCAGGAACACCCACTGCATCGCCTCGCCGAAGGCGAAGGTGGCCAGCGCCAGGTAGATGTCGCGCATGCGCAGCGCCAGCAGCCCGATGACCCAGCCCAGCGCCGCCGACAGCACCGCGCCCGCGAGGATCGACACGAAGAAAGGCGGCTGCCACTGGTTGTTGATGAGCCCGGCCGTGTAGATGCCGATGCCGAAGAAGGCCGCGTGCGACAGCGCGAACTGGCCCGTCTCGCCGATGACCAGGTGCATGCCCAGCGCCAGCACCGAGAACACCATCAGCAGGTTGACCACGTACAGCACGTAGCCGCTGGTGGTGAAGGGCAGCACGGCGAGCACCACGGCCATGCCGAGCAGCACGCCGCGGTCCCACCACGGGGACGAAACTGTGGACGCGCTCATACCTTCTTCACCTGCGGCTTGCCGCCGAGCAGCCCCTGCGGACGCACCAGCAGCACCACCATGATCGCCACGAAGGGCGCCACCACGATGGCATTGGACGAAATGAAAAGCCCCACCAGGTTCTCGACGATGCCGATGATGAAACCGCCGACCACCGCGCCCGGCAGGCTGGTGAAGCCGCCGACGATGGCCGCCGCATAGGCCAGGATGGCGATGTGGCCGATGTCGGGCGTGATGAGGATCTTGGGCGTGATCAGCAGCGCCGAGATGGCCGAGATGACGCCCGTGAGCGCCCAGATCTTCATGCGGATGCTGCCCAGCTTCACGCCCACGATCTGCGCGCCGCGCGGATTCATGCCCACCGCGCGCATGGCCTGGCCGGTGCGGGTGCGCGTGAACATCAGGTACAGCAGCACCATCACCACCACGGCCGAGCCGAAGATGGCCAGGTCGAGCAGCGTGAGCGAGGCCTGCCCGATCATGACCGGGTCCTGCGGCACCAGCGAGGGCAGCGAGCGCGGCGTGTCGCCCAGGCCCGTCTTGCGCACCAGGCCCTTGAGCAGGTAGGCGAAGCCGAGCGTGGCAATGACGAGCTGCACGCCCACGCCGCGCGAGGCGGTCACGCGCTGCATCACCACGCGCTGGAACGCGGCGGCGAGCAAGGCGGTGACCACGATGCTCGCAAGCACCGCGGCCCAGTAGGGCCAGCCCCACACCACCAGCGGGAACAGCGCGGCGTAGCCGCCGGCCATGAAGATTTCGCCCTGCGAGAAGTTCGGCACGTCGGTGGTCTTGAAGACCATGACGATCGCCACCGCGAGCAGCGCGTAGACGCTGCCGGTCACGATGCCGGACAGCACGCCCTGCTGCAGGAAAAGCCAGATGTCGGAGAGGCTCATGGGATCGCCGCCGCCCTCAGGGCTTGTACTTCCACACGCTCTTGTAGCTGCCGGGCACCAGCGCCATGTTGCTGCCGTCGAACTTGATGTAGATGGCCGCCTCCTGCGCGGCACGGTCGTCGGGGCCGAACTCGATCGGGCCGGCCATCACGCCGGAGTCGAACTTCATGGTCGACAGCGCGGTGAGCACCTTCTCGCGCGTGGGGTTCGGGCCGGCCGCCTTCAGGGCGTTGACCACCGCCATCGCGGGCGGGATGCCGTAGGGCATGTAGGCCTGCGGATGGCCGGGCTTGGACGCCAGGTCGGGGTAGGCGGCCTTGTACATGTCGTACACCCACTTCAGCTTGGGACCGCCGGGCACGTCGGCCAGCACTTCCTGGATGTAGACGTTCTTGAACGCGTCCTTGTTGCCCACGTTCTCCACCAGCTGCTTCAGGTCGGCGGTGGAGTTCACGGCCAGCACGATGGGCTTGTTGAAGCCGAGCTCGAAGGCGCGCTTGACGATCAGGCTCACGGGCCGCGCATAGGTGGTGAGCAGCAGCACATCGGGGTTGGCGGCCTTGATCTTCAGCATGGGCGCCGTGACGTCGGTGATGTTCGGGTTGACCGACTGCACCTGCAGGTCGACGCCGCCGAGCGCCTTGGCCTGTGCCTGGGCCGACTCGAGGTTCCAGCCGCCGTAGGCGTCGTCGTGGTTGATGTAGCCGATCTTCTTCGCCTTGAGCTGCTCGCTCGCGAACTGCACCATCGAGCCGCCCACGGCGTGCTGCGAGATGGAGAACGCGCCGTAGATGTACTTCGACGGCGGATACAGCGCGCCGTCGCCCGAGGCGTTGAGCATCACGAGCGGAATCTTCGCGCGCTCCACGTACTCGCGCGCGCCCACCACGGCGGCCGAGCAGGAACCGCCGTTGAGCAGGAACACCTGGTCCTGCTCGGTGAGCTTCTTCACCGCGGCCAGCAGGTCGTTGGCGTTGCAGCGGTCGTCTTCCACCACCAGCTCGATCTTGCGGCCGTTCACGCCGCCTTCCTTGTTGACCTTGTCGTAGTACATCTTCGCGGCGTTGATCACGTCGAAGCCGTAGTTCATCGACGCGCCCGACATCGGCGAGAACATGCCGATCTTGATGGTCTTGTCGGTGAGGCCGGGTTCGGCCTGCGCGGCGGCGCCGCCCGCGAAAGCGCACAGCGCGAGGGGCGCCAGGGCCGAAATCAGGAAGTTCTTTTTCATGGGCTGTCTCCGTTGGAATGGGTGAGTGAAAGAAAACCCGCGCGCCTACTGCATGCGGTAGCCGCCGTTGACGTCGATCACGTTGCCCGTGATGTACGCCGCCTGCTCCGAGGCCAGGTAGTCGACCGCGCCCGCCACGTCGTCCACCGTGCCGATGCGCCCGAGCGGAATGTTGGCGGCGGCGGCCGTGAGCGCGCCGCTGCTCTGCACGGTGCCGCGCAGCATGTCGGTGTCGATCAGGCCGGGGGCCACCGAATTGCAGGTGACGCCCAGGTGCGCCGATTCGCGCGCCATGGCCTTGGTGAGGCCGAGCACCGCCGACTTGGCGCCGATGTAGGTTGCGCTCGCGCGGTAGCCGCCGAGCTGCGCCGCCACCGAGCCGAAGGTGACGATGCGCCCGTGCGCCACGGGCGCCGCCTCGCGGCGGCGCAGGTAGGCGCGCCCGCACAGGAACACGCTGCGCGCGTTGACGGCGAAGGTGCGCTCCCAGTTCTCCAGCGTGGTGTCCTTGATGGGCGAGCGCTCGCCACCGGGCTGCAGCAGCACGCCGGCCACGCAGATGAGCGCGGCGACCGGGCCGAGCCTGGCCTCGATGTCGTCGAACGCGGCTTCGACCGCGGCCTCTTCGCTCACGTCGAACTGGCGGAAGTCGTGGCCCTCGCCCAGCGACTGCGCCACGGCGCGCGCGTTGTCGCCGTCGATGTCGGCCACGACGATGCGGTAGCCGCTGGCCGCGAGCCGACGGCACACGGCCTCGCCGATGCCGCGGCCGCCGCCGGTCACGAGGGCCAGCCGGCCGTGGGGTTGTGCATGATGGTCCGCCATGGGCTTCAAGGTCTCCGGGCCGCCTGCGGGGCGGCTTGAAAGTTGATCGAGGGTCGCATTGTGTATACATGAGCACATCCATGCGCCCTCGTTTTCCCTAATAACGCCAACTATCGTCCCAATTTACGGGCATCATGTATACCTGACATGGACACACTCTCCCAACAAGTCACCGAGACGCTGCGCACCTGGATCCTTCACGGACGGCTCGCTCCGGGCACGCGCGTGGAGGAAGTGCCGATCGCGGAAAGCCTCAAGGTGTCGCGCACGCCGGTGCGCGCCGCGCTGGCCGCGCTGGCGATGGAAGGGCTGATCGACCACCAGCCGAAGAAGGGTTACCTGGTGCGCTCGTTCGCGCTGGAGGACATCCTGGCGGCCTACGAGGTGCGCTCGGTGCTGGAGGGGCTGGCCTGCCGGCGCTTCGCCGCACTGGGGGTGGACGACGCCACCGCCGCGCTGCTGCGCGAGTGCCTGCGCGAGGGCGACGAGATCCTGGCGAAGGGCCGGCTGCTGCTGGACGACCTGGCGCCCTACCAGCAGATGAACGTGAAGCTGCACAACACGCTGATGCACGGCGCGCGCAACCCGTGGGTGATGCGCTTCGGCGCGCAGGCGCAGGCGGTGCCGTTCGCGTCGGACCGGATCATGCTGTGGAACGACCACGGCGTGATCCTGCGCTCGCACGACGACCACCACCGCATCGTGCAGGCCGTGATTTCAGGCGATGCCGCGCGCGCCGAGCAGCTGATGCGCGAGCACGTGTACTACGCGGGCATCCTGCTGCGAGACAACTACCAGCGGCTGCTGGACGAACGCAGCCGCGAAGGGCTGCCGCCCACGCTCATGACCGAACCTGCCGAGCCGCCAGCTTCCTGATGCGCAGCATGCCCTCTTGCGCGGCCGAGGCCACCAGCCGGCCGTCGCGCGCATAGAGGCTGCCGCGGCACAGGCCGCGCGCGCCGCCCGCGCTGGGCGAGTCGAGCACGTACAGCAGCCAGTCGTCCATGCGGAAATCGCGGTGGAACCACATGGCATGGTCGAGGCTGGCGGGGCGCACCTGGCCGCTCATGAAGCTCAGGCCGTGCGGCAGCATGGCGGCGCGCAGCAGGCCGTGGTCGGACGCATAGGCCAGCAGCGCGCGGTGCACCATCGGGTCGTCGGGCAGCGGCGCGACGGCGCGCATCCAGATGGCGCTTTGGGCCGAGGTCGGGCGCACCTCGGGTGCGATCAGGTCTTCGGGGTCGACGCGGCGGTACTCGATGCCGTGCGGCTGCGTCGCCTTGGCGCGCCAGGGCTCGGGCAGCCGGTCGCCCAGGGCGATGCGCTGGTCGAGCTCGCTGACCAGGCCTTCGGGGCCCGCCACTTCGGGCATGTCGAATTGGTGGTCGACGCCGTCGTCCACGGTCTGGAACGAAGCCGACATCTCGAAAATGATGCGCTCCTGCTGGCGCGCCACCACGTGGCGGGTGGTGAAGCTGCGGCCGTCGCGCACGCGGTCGACGCTGTATTCGATGGGCGCATGCTCGCCCGGCAGCAGGAAGTAGGCGTGCATCGAGTGCACCGGGCGGTCGGCGCCGACCGTGAGGCTGGCGGCCATCAGCGACTGGCCGAGCACCTGGCCGCCGAACACGGCGGGGGTGCCGATGTCCTCGCTCTGCGCCAGGAAGCGGTCGCCGCCCAGGGGCTCGAGCTGCATGAGCGAGACGAGTTCGTTGACGAGGCGGGCGGCGGTGGCGGGGTCGATGATCATCGGGAAGGAGCAGTCAGGGGCTGGCAAAAAGGCAAGCTCCGACCATAGCAAAGGCCGGGCCCGCAGGCTGTCGCGGCCCGGTCAGCACGCATTGCCGGCGCGGCTACCGGTACAGGCAAAAGCCCATGACGCGGGCGCTGCAGGTGAAGTCGGTGCCGCCCTGGACCACGCGCACGGGCACGCCGCCCAGCAGCATCGAGCCGTCGTCGGCATACACCAGCGGCGTGGGCGCGGCCTTGGTGAAGGCGCCGCTGAGCGTTTCCTGCTCGACGTAGGCGAGGTACTGGCGCCTGGAAAAGTCGACCTTGTCGGCCGACTTCAGCGGCGCCGCTTCGTAGCGCTTGCCGTAGACGGTGCCGAAGTAACGCAGCGCCGGCCCGGTGCGGTCGCCGTATTTCACGTCCGCCTTGGCAAAGCCGGTCTGGACCAGGAAGCTGCGGTCTTCGGGCGTCAGGTCGGCGTCGAACGCCATCAGCACGTACTGGCCTTCGAAGCTCTGGTTGCGCGCCACCTTGAACTCGCCGATCAGGGCGGGCACGACCTTCGCGCGGCCGTCCCAGCGCAGCAGCGCCGCCACGGAAGGGTCGCCGTCGAACACGTAGTGGTACTTCTCGCCGGCGATGGCGACCTTGCGGCCGTCCTTGGCCGCCACGAAGCTCAGGATGCGGTCCTTGCCATGGACCGGGTCGCCTTCGGGGGTGCTGGCGCAGCCCATCTGCAACAGGCCGAGGGTGGCGCAGGACAGCGCCAGGAGAATGCGACGCGCGGTGGTCGGCAACGACAGGAAGTGCACTTTTCGTCCGGGGTTCGAGTTCATCAAGCCCCGGACTCTAGCGTCATCCCGCCGTGTTCGCCGCGCTCAGCGGTCGAGGTCGGCGCCGTCGGCGAGCAGCTTCTTCTGCAGCGCCGCCACGTCGACCGCGGCAAAGGCCGCGCCGCCCAGCGACGCCGCCGCCGTGCCCGCGGCCTGCCCCATGACGAAGCAGCCGCCGCTCGCGCGCGCGGCCGACTGGCCTTCGTGCGTCATCGACGCGCAGCGCCCGGCCACCAGCAGGTTGTCGAGCGCCTGCGGCACCAGCATGCGCCACGGCAGGTGGTTGTAGGCGTTGTCTTCGTCGCGCGGGAAGGCCCATTCGATGCGGCCGTCGGCATGCATCTCCATCGGCCAGGCGTTCAGGCCGATGTTGTCGTCGAACCTGGCCGAGCCCAGGATGTCTTCGCGCTGCAGCGCATACAGCCCCTGGATGCGCCGCGTCTCGCGAATGCCCACCTGCGGCGCGATCTCCACGATGGCCGACTGCGCGAAGCCCGGCACCTCGGCCTTCAGGAACCTGAAGTACTCGGTGATCTGGCGGCGGCCCTCGAGCTCGCCGTCGGTGAGCTCCTGCGCGTCCACGCCGTTCATCGCGCGGCCCTGGGCGTTGCGGATCTGCGTGACGTTGGCGCGCCACTCGCGCGGGTCCTTGTTGGGCCGCAGGATGGCGCCTTCGCGCGGAAACTTGTAGACGCCCGGCTTTTGCGCCTCGGCGCGCGCCATGAAGTCGTTGATGGCCTTGAACTCGCCCACCGCCTCGAGCGCGGCCGGCGCGTCGACCTGGCCGATGCGGAACATGGTGGTCGGGAACAGCCCGCTGCCGTGGCCGTCGCCCACCTCGAAGGGCACGCCGGCGAAGGCGGCCACGTCGGCGTCGCCGCTGGCGTCGACGAAGGCGTTGGCGCGGATGGCCTGGCGGCCCGACTTGGTCTCCACCACCAGCGCCGCGATGCGGCTGCCGTCGCGGATCACCGCGGCCGCATAGGCATGGAACAGCAGCTTCACGCCCGCCGCTTCGAGCAACTGGTCGGCCGCGAGCTTGTACGCCGAGGTGTCGTACGAGCGCACGCAGATGCGCCCGCCCATGCCGTTCTGCGGATCGTTCATGCCGTTGAGCGCGGCGATGCGCTCGATCAGCTGGTCGACCACGCCGTGCACCAGCTGCGTCATCTCGCCCCTGCGCTTGCCGTACAGGCCCGCGAAGTTGGTGACGCCGCCCGCGGTGCCCATGCCGCCGAGGAAGCCGTAGCGCTCCACCAGCAGCGTGCTGGCGCCGTGGCGCGCCGCGCTCACGGCCGCGGCGATGCCGGCGGGGCCGCCGCCGACCACGACCACGTCGTACTCGCCGAACACCGGCAGCTCGCGCGCCGGTTCATGCAGGGTCTGGGCGCTCATCACTGCAACTTGATGCCGCGGGCGGAAATGATCTTGCTCATGATGGCCGCCTCTTCGGTCACGCGCGTGCGCATGCCGTCCGGCGAGGTGCCCACGGCCTGCCAGCCTTGTTCGAAGAGCTTGCGGCGCACGTCCGGGTCCTTCATGACGACTTCGAGTTCGCGGCTGATGCGCGCCTGTGCGGCCTTCGACAGGTTGGCCGGGCCCAGCAGCGCCACCCACACCTCGAGGTTGAAGTCTTTCACGCCGGCGTCGGCCAGCGGCGCAATCTCCGGCACCAGCGCGCTGCGCCCGCCGGTCAGGCCGATGGCCTTGAGCTTGCCGGCCCGGATCTGCGGCATGGCCACGCCCGGGGGAATCAGGCCCATCTGCACCTGGTCGCCCAGCATGGCGGTGATGACCTGCGGGTTGCCCTGGTAGGGCACGTGCTCGGGCTTGAAGCCGGGCACGCGCGTCTTGAGCAGTTCCATGCCCAGGTGGCCCACCGAGCCGATGCCGACCGAGCCGTAGTTCCACTTGTCGCCGGCCTTGCGGCCCGCGTCGAAGAAGGCGGTGCCCGAGGGCAGGTTGTTCTGCGCCACCAGCACCAGCGGCGCGGTCGCGATCAGCGACAGGTAGGTGAAGTCCTTGACCGGGTCGTACGGCAGCTTGGCGTACAGCATCTTCGACGACGTGAGGTTGCCGTTGATGACGATGCCCAGCGTGTGGTCGTCGGTGGCCTTGGCCACCTGGTCGGCCGCGATGTTGCCCGAGGCGCCGGCCTTGTTGTCCACCACGATCGGCTGGCCCAGCGCCTTGGACAGCGGCTCGGCGATGGTGCGCGCCGCGATGTCGGGCGTGGAGCCGCCGGGGAAGCCCACCAGCAGGCGGATCGGCTTGGTCGGCCAGGCGGCGTTCTGCGCGCTGGCGGTCAGCGGCAACGCGGCGGCGGCGGCCAGGCCGCAGGCAATCAGGAGGGCTCTCTTGGTGGCGTGCATGGAAATGTGAAGAATTGTCAAAAAAACGAAGAGGGCCAGCTTAACTGCCGAGCGGAAGGGTGGGCAAGGCGCGGCCCGCGCTATTCGAGGCTGATGTTGCCCCTGCGCACCAGCTCGCCGTACACCTTCGACTTGGCCTCGGCATTGCGCTCGATCTCCTCGGGCGACCACGCCAGCGGCTCGAAGGCGAAGGTGTCGAAGCGGGCGCGAATTTCGGGGTCGGCGATGACCTTGGCCACGTCGGCGTTGATCTTCGCCTTGACGGCCGCCGGCACGCCCTTGGGCGCGAGCAGCGACACGAACGAATTCACCTCCAGCGAGGCCGGGCCACCGGCCTCGGCCATGGTGGGCACGTCGGGCATCTGCGGAATGCGCCTGGCCGCGGCCACCGCGATGTAACGCAGCTTGCCGGCCTTGTAGATGCCCTGGCTCGACGGAATGCTGGCGAAGGCCCATGGCACCTCGCCGGCGCCCACGTTGGCATACAGCTGCGACACCTCGCGGTAGGGCGCGTGGCGCATGCGGATGCCGGTGAGCGCCTCGAGCTGCTGGGCACCCAGGTGGCCCGGGCTGCCGACGCCCCACGAGCCGTAGACCACGGCGTCGGGGTCGGCCTTGGCCGCGGCGATCAGGTCGCCCATGGTCTTCCACTTCGAGTCGCTGCCCACGGCCACGAAGAAGGGCGTGCGAAACAGCGAGGCCACCGGGTCGAAGTGCTGCAGCGTCACGAAGTTCTTCGACTTGTACAGGTGCGGCAGCGCGGCGATGTGCTCGCTGTCGAGCTGCAGCAGCGTGTAGCCGTCGGGCGCGGCGCGCCGGGCCTGGTCGATGGCGATGAAGCCGCCGCCGCCGGGCTTGTTGTCGATCAGCACGCGCTGGTTCCACAGACGCGAGAGCTTGTCGGAGACCAGGCGCAGCACCGCGTCGGGGCCGCTGCCTGCCGCGAACGGGGTGACCAGGGTCACGGGCTTGTTGGGATAGTCGCCGGCCTGGGCCAGCGCCCCGGTGGCCGCCGTCAAGGCAAGGACGCCTGCCAGCAGTGCGCGCGAGAAATTCATGTCTTTGTCTCCTGGGCGTGACCTTGGTGGCCGCCTCGATGGTTGTGGATGATGAAAGAAACAGGTGTCAGTGCGGCGAAAGCGCGGCGGCCGCCTCGGTCCTTGCCGAAGCCGGCGCGTGCAGTGCCTCGGGTGCATCGTCCAGGCACTGCTCGGGCCGCCAGGCGTAGAGCCACTCGACCGCATCGTAGAAGCGTTCCGGCGAGCGGCCGACCCACAGGCTGTTGCGCACCAGGCGCTCCACGCCCTTGGCGTGGTACAGGCGCCCCATCTCGCGCACCGACAGCACCACGCGCGCGGTGCGGGCGACACGCGCCGCCTCGTACAGCCTGAACGCGGCGGGCATGTCGAAAGCGCAGGCCTTCACGGCCTCGCCGAGCGTCACCGCGTCTTCGAGCGCCATGCACGCGCCCTGCGCGAGGTACTGCATCATGGGATGCGCCGCGTCGCCCAGCAGCGTGGCCGCACCCTCGCTCCAGCGCGCGACCGGGTCGCGGTCGGCGGTGCTCCAGCGGCGCCACGACGTCGGGCGGTCGAGCAGCTGGCGCGGGCGCGCATGCACGCCCTCGAAGTACGAGAGCACTTCTTCCTTGCTGCCGTCGCTCACGCCCCACTCTTCCTTCTCGCGGCTGTGGAAGGTGACGACCAGGTTGTATTGCTCGCCGTGGCGCAGCGGGTAGTGCACCAGGTGGCAGTCGGGACCGGCCCAGACCACGGGCGCGTTCCAGCGCAGGTCGGCGGGCATGTCGGCCGCGGGCACCACGGCGCGGTAGACCACGTGGCCCGACACGCGCGGCGCGTCGCCGATGAGCGCGTGGCGCACCACCGACTTCACGCCGTCGCAGCCGACGATGGCGTCCGCCCTGAATCGGCGGCCGTCGCGGGTGACGGCGGTCACGCCCTGGCCGCCGATGTCGACCGCCTCGACCTGCGCCGAGGTGTGGAAGCGGATCAGCGGATGCTGCTTCACCGCCTCGTGAATGGCGCCGTGCAGGTCGGCGCGGTGGCTCACCGCGTACGGGTTGCGAAAGCGCGCGCGGAAGGCATCGCCGACCGGCACCGAAGCCACCTCGCCGCAATCGACCGCGTCCATCATCACGAGCCGGTCGGTGAACACCGAGCCCCTGCGCACCGCCTCGCCCACGCCCAGCGCGTCGAGCGCGGCGAAGGCGTTGGGGCCCAGCTGCAGGCCGGCGCCGATCTCGCCGATGGCGGCGCTCTGCTCCAGCAGGTCGACGGCCACGCCGATGCGCGCGAGCGCCAGCGCGGCGGCCATGCCGCCGATGCCGCCGCCGACCAGCAGCACGGTGGGAGGGTTCTTGGGGGCGGATGCGGTCATGGGGCGGCCTGTGCTTTCTCGTGCGGGACTCAGTCGATGCGAACGGTCAGCGACGGCAGGCGCTCGATGCTCACCTTGATCGTCTGGCCGGGCTTGACCGCGCCCACGCCTTCGGGCGTGCCGGTGAAGATCAGGTCGCCGGGCTGCAGCGTGAACAGCGTCGACAGGTTGGCGATGACTTCGTTCACCGACCAGATCAGGTGCGTGATGTCGCTGTTCTGGCGCACCTGGCCGTCGACTTCCAGCGTGATGCTGCCGGCGTTGATCTCGCCCACGTCGGCCAGCGTGCGCAGCGGCGCGATGGGCGCGGAGAAGTCGAAGGCTTTGCCGATTTCCCACGGGCGGCCCTGCTCGCGCATCTTCATCTGCAGGTCGCGGCGCGTCATGTCCAGGCCGACCGCGTAGCTGTGGATGTGGCTGGCGGCCTGGTCGATGGCAATGTCCTTGCCGCCCTTGCCGATGGCCACCACCAGCTCGGCTTCGTAGTGGTAGTTGCTGGTTTGCGGCGGGTACGGAATGTGGCCGGTCGCGCCTTCGGCGACGGGCACCACCGACGCGTCGTCGTTGGGCTTGCAGAAGAAGAACGGCGGTTCGCGGTCCGGGTCGAAGCCCATCTCGCGGGCGTGCGCCGCGTAGTTGCGGCCGACGCAGTAGACACGGCGCACGGGGAACAGCTTGTCGGAATCCACGATGGGCAGGCCGACGATGGAGGGGGGTGTGAAGACAAAGGACATGAAGGCTCCTGCCGCACGCGGCGGCACACGGTCAAAACAAGTGGAAGGAAAAAGAGTCGCCGGGCTTCAGGCGTCTTCGAGGAAGGCTTCGCGCAGGATGCCCATGGCCTGCTGCACGGGGCGGTCGGAGAAACTGAAAAGCACGGTGTCTTCGTTCGGAGACAACAGCCGCAGCGGTGCCCAGGACGGCACCACGAAGGTGTCGCGCGGACCGAAGTCGAAGCGCTGGCCGGCAATCTCGGCCGTGCCGTGGCCTTCGACCACGCTGTACACGGCGCCGTCGGTCGCGCGGTGCGTCTTGCCCGCGAAGCCTTGGGGCAGCAGCTGCAGGTTGGTCGAGATGGTCGGCATCGGCGAGCCGCCCGTCAGCGGGTTGATGTAGCGCAGCTTGTGGCCCAGCCAGGCGTCGGGCGCCTCCTGCTTTTGCAGTTGGGCCAGCGCCTCGCGGCTGCGCGCATAGGGGTAGTTGAAGATCGGCGAGGTGGCAGACACATGGTCGTGACGCACCGGCACCATGTTGTGGCCGAAGCGCGCCAGGCTGTGGCCTTCGGGGCGCGACACATGCTGCACCTTGGCGTCGTCGTTCTCGGCGAAGCCGGCGTCGAAGAAGCGCAGCATCGGAATGTCCAGCCCGTCGAGCCACACCACCGGCTCGCTCACGCCTTCGATGCCCTCGTTGCCATGGTCGTGCCAGGCCCACGAGGGCGTGATGATGAAGTCGCCCGGGTACATGGTGGTGCGCTCGCCGCCCACCGTGGTGTACGCGCCCTTGCCGTCGACGATGAAGCGCAGCGCCGACTGCACATGGCGGTGCGAAGGCGCCACCTCGCCCGGCATGATGAGCTGCAGGCCGGCATAGATCGACTGCGTGATCGACGAGTTGCCCGGCAGCGCCGGGTTCTCCAGCACCAGCACGCGGCGCACGGCTTCTTCGGCGGTGATGAGGTCGGCCGACGCCATCAGCAGCGGGCGGATCTCGTCGTAGCGCCACAGGGCGGGCACGCAGGGCGTCTGCGGCTCGCGCGGCACCAGGGCATGCAGCGATTCCCACAGCGGCGTGAGGTTCAGGGGGCGGATGCGGGCGTAGTAGTCGCTGCGCTCGGCCGCATTGGATGGCGCGGTTTTCATGGGCGTGGGTGTCTCCGTTGCGGGCATTGTTGAGCGGCACCACTATTTCCTCAAGACCGGCGGCCAATACACGGAATTCGAAATTTCGATAATGGTGCTTTTCGCAGCTTTCGCATTCCAACCGGCGCCAGAGGAAACCTGTCCATGTCCAAGCTCGATCTCGAATGGCTCGCCGTGTTCGACGAGGTCTACAAGACCGGCAACGTGTCCAAGGCGGCCGAGCGGCTGGGCATGGCGCAGGCGGCGGCGAGCACCGCGCTGAACAAGCTGCGCGCGCACTTCGACGACCGCCTGTTCACCCGCACCGCGCAGGGCATGCAGCCCACGCCGCACGCCGAGCGCATCTACCCGAACCTGCGCGAGGCGCTGGCCCAGCTGGCGCAGGCCCAGGGCAACCGCAGCAGCTTCGAGCCCGCCCAGGCGCAGCGGCGCTTTCGCATCTGCATGACCGACATCAGCGAGGTGGTGCTGCTGCCCGGCCTGCTCGACCACCTGCGCCGCGCGGCGCCGGGCGTGCACATCGAGACCGAGATCATCTCCACGATCAGCGGGCGCCGCCTGCAGGACGGCGAGGTCGACCTGGCCGTGGGCTTCATGCCGCAGCTGGACGCGGGCTTCTACCAGCAGACGCTGTTCATGCAGAACTTCGTGTGCCTGGCGGCGCGCAACCACCCGCGCATCGGCGCCAAGCTCACGCGCAAGCGCTTCGAGGCCGAGGCGCACGCGGTGGTGTCCACGTCGGGCACCGGACATGCCATCGTCGACACGACCATCGCCCGGCTGGGGCTCAAGCGCGACGTGGTGGTGCGGCTGTCGAGCTTCCTGAGCGTGGCGCGCATCGTGGCGCACACCGAGCTGATCGTGGTGGTGCCGCGCATCCTGGGCCAGGTGCTGGTCACGCAGGAGCCGGTGAAGCTGCTGGAGCCGCCCTTCGCCCTGCCCGCCTACGCCGTCAAGCAGCACTGGCACGAGCGCTTTCATGCCGACCCGGGCAACGCCTGGCTGCGGCGCACGCTGGCCCAGCTGTTCAGCGGCAGCTGAGCGCGCATGCCGGAGCGACGGGCGGCGTCCTCGGGTATTCGGGCGCTCGCATAATCGCGGCTCCCGAACCCACAGCCCTACGAAAAAGGCGGCCCCCATGTCCTCGATCACCCTGCGGTTCCTCGCAGAACCCAGCACCGTCAACTTCGGCGGCAAGGTCCACGGCGGCACGGTCATGAAGTGGATCGATGAGGCCGGCTACGCCTGCGCGACCAGCTGGGCCAAGCGCTACTGCGTCACCGCCTTCATCGGCAGCATCCGCTTTCACCGCCCGATCATGATCGGCGACCTCGTCGAGGTGGAAGCCCGCCTGGCCTACACCGGCACCACCAGCATGAACATCTCGGTCGAGGTGCGCAGCGGCGACATGAAGGGCGGCGTGATGGAAAAGACCACCGAATGCCTGATCGTGTTCGTGTCGGTCGACTCGCACGGCCGGCCGCTGCCGGTCGAGGCCTTCGCGCCGGTAACGCCCGGCGAAATGGCGCTGGCCGAGCGCGCCAAGGCCCACCTGGACGCCAGCCGCGCGGCAGGCGCCACGCCCTGAGGGTGCCCGGCTAGGCGGAAAGCTCTAACGGCGAGGGGCGCGGGCGGCTAGAGTCCTGCGACCCGACCCCTTTCAAGGAATTTCTCGCATGGCCACCTCCGGCAACCACGACGACAGCAGCGACAACGGCAAATCCTCCGACCGCATCAAGGACTCCGCCCAGCAGATCTGGCTGGCCGGGCTCGGCGCCTTCGCCAAGATGCAGCAGGAGGGCAGCAAGGCTTTCGAGGCGCTGGTCAAGGACGGCGCCGGCATGCAGAAGAAGACCCAGCAGGCCGCCGAGGAAACCCTGAGCCAGGCGCAGACCCGCATGGCCGGCTTCGCCAGCGAGTTCGGCACCAAGGCCGCCGGCCAGTGGGGCAAGCTGGAGAACATCTTCGAAGAGCGCGTGGCGCGCGCGCTCGAAAAGCTCGGCACGCCCACGGCCGCCGACATGGCCGCGCTGCAGGCGCGCGTCGACGCGCTCGAGGCGCAACTGAAGAAGCAGCACGGCGGCGCGCCCAAGGAAGCCGCCCCGGCGCGCGCCAGCCGCAGCGCCGCGCGCAAGACGGCGGCCCCCGCCGCCAAGAAGACCACCTTGCGCCGCAGCAAGGCTGGCTGACCCCGCGCAGGCCGAACGCGGCCTGCCCGGATTGCGGCACTGCACCAAAAATCAGTCCCGCGAAACATGTCCTGCGCCATCCATGGCGCGGTGCACATACGCTAGAGTGTCCCCAACAGACCACGAGACAAACGGGGGCACCGACATGGCAAAGAAGGCGCCACGACGCACGGCGCAACGCATCCTCGAAGCCGCATTGGACCTGTTCAACCGCTTCGGGGAGCCGAACGTCTCGACCACCCTGGTGGCGGGCGAACTCAACATCAGCCCGGGCAACCTGTACTACCACTACCCGGCCAAGGAAGAGCTGATCAACAAGCTCTACGACGGCTACGAGGCCGAGCTCAACGAGCTGTTGCACGCCAGCGAAGGCGTGCACGACGTGGAGGATGCATGGTTCTTCATGCACACGCTGTTCGAGCTGATCTGGCGCTACCGCTTCCTGTACCGCGACCTGAACGACCTGCTCAGCAAGAACCGGCACCTGGAAACGCAATTCCAGCTGGTGCTGAAGCACAAGGCGCGCGCCATTCGCCAGCTGATTGCCGGGCTGAGCCGCGCCGGCCACCTGGAGATCGACGCGCACGAGGTCGACACGCTCGCGCAGAGCATGGTCGTCGTGCTGACCTACTGGCTGAGCTACGAGTACGTGCGCAACCCGCGCGAGGCGCTGGAGCCCTCGCACGCGCAGGGCGCGCTGATGCGCGGCGCCCACCACACGCTGCACCAGCTTGCGCCGTACCTCGAGCGGGAGCAGCGGCGGCATCTGCTGACGCTCAGCCATGCCTACAACGGCGACGATGCTCCACAGCGCGGCAGCAACGCGACACCTTCTGTCGACATGGCGGTCTAGACACATGCCCCACCCTGACTTCCAACCCCTCTCGCTGATGTCCGCCCACCCGGCTGCCGCGAACGCCGACCCATGGAAGCCGCTGCCCTGGGCCGACGTGCCGCGCTACGACGCGCGCAGCGTGGCCTCGCACTGGCCGCGCCTGCATGCCGGCCATGAGCTGCCCGTGCCGGACGAGCGCTCGCCGCTGGCCGAGGGCTGGGCCCTGTACCACAGCGGCGAGTTCGAGCGTGCCGCCATGCTGGGCCTGCTTCACGGGGCCGAAGGGCTGGCGCTGGCCAACCAGGCCACCGCCATCTACGCCAACTACCTGGAGCCGCGCGAGGCCGTGCGGCTCGCCATGTTCCGCCAGGTGATCGAGCGCGCCGGCGCGCAGGCCGCGGCCGAGCCCGACAACTGCCAGGCGCTGTACTGGCAGGCCTATGCGCTGGGCCGCTACAGCCAGGGCATCAGCGTGGCGCGCGCGCTGGCCCAGGGGCTGGGCAGCAGGCTCAAGGGCACGCTGGAACGCGTGATCGAGCTGCAGCCCCGGCATGCCGATGCGCACCTGGCGCTGGCGTCGTTCCACGCCGAGGTGATCGACAAGGTGGGTGCGCTGGTCGGGCGCATGACCTATGGCGTGCGGGCGGAAACGTCGATGGCGCTGTTCGAACGCGGGCTCGAGCTGCACCCGCATTCCGCCGCCGGGAAGATGGAGTACGCGCGCGCCCTGCTGATGCTGCACGGAGACTCCCGCATGGGCGAAGCCACCGACCTGTACGAGCAGGCCGCGGCGTTGAAGCCGGCCGACGCGCGCGAACGGCTCGATGTGGAGCTGGCGCGTGCGGGCCTGAAAGACTGAGCCGGTACCCATGGGTACCGCGCAATTTAAGATGCGCGTTTTCAGCTTTTCAAACCGACCGACATGTCCGATCTCCATGCCCAGTTCGAAGCCGCACAGGCCCACTCCAAACTGCTCGCCGAGCGCCCCGACAACCCCACGCTGCTGAAGATCTACGGCCTCTTCAAGCAGGCCACCGAAGGCGACAACACCGCCAAGAAACCCAGCTTCAGCGACATCGTGGCCCGCGCCAAGTGGGATGCGTGGACCGCGCAGAAGGGTGCGAGCGCGGACGAGGCCAAGCAGAAATACATCGACCTGATCGAGTCGCTGCGGGACTGATCGGCACCCGCTTCAAGCCACGATCCCGCGCGCATGCAGCGCGGCGATCTGCTCGGCGCTCAACCCGATTTCCTTCAGCACCGCATCGGTGTCCGCGCCCAGCGCCGGCGCGTTGTGCCGGTGGCTGGCCGGCGTGAGCGACAGCTTGGGCACGAAGCCGGGCACGGCGAGCGCGCTGCCGTCTGGCATGCGCACCTGCTGCAGCATGCCGCGCGCGGCGTAGTGCGGGTCGGCCGCGATGTCGGCGATGGTGTAGATGCGACCCGCCGGCACGTGCGCCGCGTCGAGCGCGGCCAGCACCTCGTCGACCGTGCGCTGCGCGGCCCAGTCGCCGATGGCGGCGTCCAGCATCTGCACCTGCGCCACCCGCCCCGCGTTGCCCGCGAGCGCCGCGTCGGCCGCGAGATCGGGCCGGCCGATGCATGCCATCAGGCGGCGAAAGATGCTGTCGCCATTGCCCGCGACGATGGCGTAGCCGCCGTCCTTGCAGCGGTACGCGTTGGTCGGTGCGATGCCCGGCAACGCGCTGCCGGCCGCCTCGCGCACCGCACCGAAGGCGCCGTACTCGGGCAGCAGGCTTTCCATGCAGTTGAAGACCGCCTCGTACAGCGCCACGTCGATCACCTGGCCGATGCCCTTCGGGTGGGCGGCGCTCACCGTGGCATGCCGGTGCTGCATGGCCAGCAGCACGCCGATCACGCCGTGCAGCGACGCGAGCGTGTCGCCGATCGACACGCCCACGCGCACCGGCACGCGGCCCGGCTCGCCCGTGAGGTGGCGCAGCCCGCCCATGGCCTCGGCCACCACGCCGAAGCCGGGCCGGTCGCGGTAGGGCCCGCTCTGGCCATAGCCGCTGATGCGCAGCATCACGAGCGCGGGGTTGGCCGCCAGCAGCTGGTCGGGGCCCAACCCCCAGCCTTCCATGGCGCCGGGGCGGAAGTTCTCGATCAGCACGTCGGCCTCGGCCGCCAGTTGCCGAACGATCGCTTGGGCCTCGGCCTCGCGCAGGTCGAGCGCCAGCGAACGCTTGTTGCGCGACTGCACCTGCCACCACACCGAGGTGCCGTCCTTCAGCAGCCGCCAGGTGCGCAGCGGGTCGCCCGCGCCGGGCGGCTCGATCTTGATGACCTCGGCGCCGAAGTCGGCCAGCGTGCGCGCCGCGAAAGGCCCGGCGATGAGCTGCCCGAGCTCGATGACCTTGAGGCCGGCCAGCGGGCCGGCCACGGGTGGAGAAGAGGTTGTCGTCGTCATGGCGCCAGAGTGTGCCGTGTCGCTGGCAAACTGGCTGGATTCCAACCCGGGGCTGCAGCGGCCGCAACCCCGATTCCAAGAGACAACACACCATGAAATACGTGATCGGCGTCGACATCGGCACGCAGAGCACCAAATGCCTGCTGGTCGGCATCGACGGCAAGGTGCATTCGCAACGCAGCGTGGCCTACCAGCCCGAGACGCCCAAGCCGCTGTGGGCGCAGCAGGACTGCGCGGTGTGGTTCGACGCGGTATGCGAAAGCGTGCGCGCCTGCGTGGCAGCCAGCGGCCTGGCGCCCGCGGACATTGCGGCAATGTGCGTGAGCAGCCTGTACGGCGGCGCGGGCATCCCGGTCGATGCAGCGATGCAGCCGCTGCACCCCTGCCTGATCTGGATGGACCGCCGCGCCACTGCCGAGGTCGCGTGGGTGAACGCGAACGTGGACGTGCCGCGGCTCGAGGCCATCACCGGCAACGGCGTGGACAGCTACCACGGCTTCACCAAGATCCTGTGGGTCCGCGAGCACCTGCCGCAGGTGTGGGAGGCCACGCGCTACTTCCTGCCGCCCAACAGCTACATCAACTGGCGGCTGACGGGCGAACTCGCGGTGGACCACAGCTCGGCCGGCAACATCGGCGGCGTGTACGACGCCGAGCGCCGGCAGTGGTCCGAAGAGGCGATGCGCATGCTCGGCATTCCGGCGCACCTGATGCCGCCGCGCCTTGTGGAATCGAGCGACGTGGTCGGCGGGCTGAGCGCCGGGTGGGCGGCGAAGCTGGGCCTGGCCGAAGGCATGCCGCTGATGGCGGGCGGGGTCGATGCGGCCGTGGCCACCTTCTGCGCGGGCGTGACCGGCAGCGGCGACCATGTCGCGATGATCGGCACCAGCATGTGCTGGGGCTTCGTGAGCCCCACGGTCGATGCGCGGCACCAGCTCATCACCATGCCGCACGTGTACCGCGGCGCGGACCGCAGCTATGTGTTCGGCGGCGCGATCACGGCGGGTGCGGCCGTCACCTGGTTCCGCGAAGCGTTCTGCCAGGCCGAGGTGGCCGAGGCCGCGCGCACCGGAGCGGACGCGCACGCGCTGATCGAGCGCAAGGCCGTCGACGTGCCGCCCGGCGCCGAAGGCCTCGTCTTCCTCCCGTACCTGATGGGCGAGCGCAGCCCCATCTGGGACGCACAGGCCAAGGGCGCGTTCATCGGCCTGTCGCTCGCGCACAGCCGCGCGCACCTGTACCGCGCGGTGCTCGAAGGCGTGAGCTTCGCGCTGCAGCACAACATCGAGGCGGGGCGACGCAGCGGCCAGCCGCTGGACGACCGCCTGATCGTGGTCGGCGGTGCGGCGCACTCCGACCTGTGGATGCAGATCGTGGCGGACGTCACGGGCTACCCGGTGTTCACCATCGAGGAAGAAGTCGAGGCTGCATTGGGCGCGGCGATGCTCGCGGCGCTGGGTGCGGGGCTGGTCGATGCGGCGACGGCCGAGCGCGGCTGGGTCACGCTGGTGGAACGCGCAAGGCCCCGGCCCGAGGCGCAGGCGGTGTACCGCGAACGCTTCGATATCTACAAGTCGCTCTACCCAGCGTTGCGCGGTGCGATGCACCGGCTGAGCTGAAGCCTGGCGCCGGTCGACGCCTCAGGCGAGGCGGGTACCGCCGCCGGGCGCGCCAAGCATCGCGTCGAGGTTGCGCGTGATCTTCTGCTCGATCATTTCGCTGAAGCTGCTGAACAGGAAGCCCAGCGTTGCGTCCAGCACGAAGGTGCTGGCCGTGACCTCGACGGTGCCGTCGATGCCGGCGCGGGTGAACGTCGCCACGTCGCGGTCGTCGCCCTGGGTGTAGACGCATTCGAGGCCGAACTCCTGCTCGGCCTGCTCGATCCACCGGTGTGCGACGGCGCGCGCGCCGGCGATGCCCAGCGTGTGGTTGCGTTCGATATGGATGTCAGGCACCGTGATCTTCCTTGTTGGCTTTGTGGGGGCTGGAGCGGGTTTGCAGGATGCCGGTGGCCGCTTGCAGCGCGCCGCGGCGTTCCTCGGCGGTCGGCAGCGCGGCGATGCGCTTGACCTCAGTGTAGAAGCGCGGCCAGTCGCGGCCTTCGCGATCGAAGAGTTTCTCGAAGCTGGGCACCAGGTCGTCGTACGCGCCCTGCGCCCCGAAGGCCGCGTTGTTGGCGCGCGCCACCCAGCCGTCGTAGGCATTCTGGCGCGGGCCGGCCCAACCCGCTTTCAGTTGGGCGTAGCGCGCGCGAAAGTCGGCCATGGCGGCCTGCTTCATCGCTTCGACCCGGGCCCAGTCCTTGGCCTTGGCTTCGGGCGATTCGTAGACCTGGGTCAGTGCGCGGCGGGTGTCGAGCGCCAGCGCGCGAAAACCCTGGCGCTGCGCGTCGAACTGCGTGTATTCCCCGCGCGCTGCCTCGCCGGCTTCGCGCTGCAGCCACATCGCGCCGCCGATGCGCTCGACCGACGTGGCGTACGACTCGTTGAACACCGTGTCGCCGGGCACATAGAGCACCTGGTGCGCGAGTTCGTGGAACACGATGCGCGCAAGCTCGCCTTCGGGGTAGCCGATGAAGGTGGACAACAGCGGATCGCCGCCGGCCCAGTTCATCCAGCCGAGCGTGGAGTACGCTGGCACGGGGTACATGGCGACTTCCAGGTCGAGCTTCTTCTGCGCCTCGGCTTCGGCCTTGGCCGCGTCCTCGCTGTAGTAGCCGCGGTAGCCCACGCAGCCCGCCACCGGAAAGCACCAGCTCTTGAGCGTGAGCGAATACGGCGGCGCGGCCACCACGTTCCACACGGCGGCGGGGCGGTGCAGGTCGGCATAAGACTTGTAGCTGGGGTTGTCGGGCAGCCCGAGCTCGCTGGAGGCGAAGCGGCGGATGCGCTGCGTGAGTTCGAGCTTGGCCTTCAGCGGGGCGGACACGGCCGGGTCGGCCAGCCACTCGGGCACGGGCTTGGCCGCCCGCATGATGCCGATGTGGCCGCTGGCCGATTGCCAGTAGTAACCGAGGTCGGCGCAGCCGGTCAGCAGCAGCGAGCCGGCCAGCGCGAGCGCTGAAAGCAGCTTCACGCCCGCTCGACCTCGACCAGGCAGTCGTAGAACGTGGGGCCGCGGCCGATGTCGGTCAGGCGCTGGCTGGTCAGCTCATTCACGTTGGTGCCGTCCATGCCCAGCTTGCGCCACCAGATGCCCATGCCGTGCACCACGCCCTGCCGCGCGCGGCGCGACACCTCGGCACGGCAGCGGTGCTCGCCGCGCTGGTTGAACACGCGCACCGTGGCCCCGTTTTCGATGCCGCGCGCGGCGGCGTCGTCCGCGTGGATTTCCAGCAGCGGCTCGACCTCGATGGCGCGCAGGCTGGTCACGTTGACGAAGGTCGAATTGAGGAAGTTGCGCGCCGGCGGCGAGATCATGGCCAGCGGGAACTCCTTCGAGCTGCCGGCCGGCTCCCAGTTGGGCACGTGGTCGGGCACGGCGTTCATGCCCATCGCTTCCAGCCGGGCGCTGAAGAACTCGCAGCGGCCCGAGGGCGTGGGGAACTTGCCTTCGGCGAACGGCGCCTCGGGCAGCTTCACGCTGGTGAAGCCCTGTTCCAGCAGCTGGGGAAAGTCGATGGCGTTCTCGGCGAAGGCGGTGCGGCACAGCGTCTCGTCGGAGTCGGAGAAGCAGGGCTCGGTGAAGCCCATGCGGCGCGCCAGCTCGCGGAACACCCAGGCGTTGCTGCGCGCCTCGCCGCGCGGCGCCACGGCCGGGCGGTTCAGCAGCACGTCGGTGTGGCCGTAGCTGCAGTGGATGTCCCAGTGCTCCAGCTGCGTGGTGGCGGGCAGCAGGTAATCGGCGTAGTCGGCGGTGTCGGTGCGGAACTGCTCCAGCACCACGGTGAACAGGTCTTCGCGCGCAAAGCCCGCCGCCACCTTGGCCGACTCGGGCGCCACCGCCACCGGGTTGCTGTTGTAGACCACGATGGCCTTCACGGGGCGGGCGGTGTCCAGCAGCGCGTCGCCGATGGTGCTCATGTTGATTGTGCGCGGCCGGCGGCCGGCCAGCAGGTCGGGGCGCTGCAGCGCGGCGCGGTCGACCGGGTAGTGGCCCGAGCTGCTCAGCAGCAGGCCGCCCGCGCGGTCGCGCCAGGCGCCCACCAGCGCCGGCAGGCAGGCGATGGCGCGGGCCGCGTTGCCGCCGCCGCGCACGCGCTGCATGCCGTAGTTCAGGCGGATGGCGGCCGGCTTCGTGGTGCCGTAGGCCCTGGCCAGCGACACGATCTGCGCTTCGGCAATGCCGCAGACCTCGGCCGCGCGCGACGGCGGCCATTGCAGCGCGCGCTCGCGCAATTGCTCCCAGCCCAGCGTGTGGTCGGCGATGTAGCCGTGGTCGAGCCAGTCGTGCACGATGAGTTCGTGCATCAGCGCCAGCGCCAGGGCGGCGTCGGTGCCGGGCAGCAGCGCGACGTGCTCGTCGCACTTGTCGGCGGTTTCGGTCTTGCGCGGGTCGATGCACACCACCCGCGCGCCGGCGCGCTTGGCCGCCTGCACGTGGCGCCAGAAATGCAGGTTGCTGGCGATGGAGTTGCTGCCCCAGATCAGGATGAGCTTGGCCTCGGCGAAGAACTCGATGCGCATGCCGACCTTGGCGCCCAGGGTGTAGACCATGGCCTCGCCGCCCGCCATGGAGCAGATGGTGCGGTCCAGCAGGCTGGCACCCAGCTTGTGGAAAAAACGCCGGTCCATCGACTCGCCCTGCACCAGGCCCATGGTGCCCGCATAGCTGTAGGGGAGAATGTCTTCGGGTTTTCCCTGTAATACTTCAAGATGCGCGGCGATGTCGTCGAGCGCTTCGTCCCAGCTCACCGGCTCGAACTGGCCGCTGCCCTTGGGACCGACGCGCCTGAGCGGCTGAACCAGCCGTTCGGCATGGTCGTTGCGCTCGATGTAGCGCGACACCTTGGTGCACAGCACGCCGCCGGTGTGCGAATGCGCGGCATTGCCCTGCAGCTTCACGGCCACGCCGTCCTTGACGGTGGTGACGAGCGCGCAGGTGTCCGGACAGTCATGGGGGCAGGCCCCCAGGACGGTGGACACAGCGGTGGGCGGGGGTGCTTCTTCAAGCAGGGAATCCGGTGCGTGGGGCATCGGGCAAGTCTAATTTGTGCGCGAGTCAAAGCGCGGGAGGGGGTTTTGAACATGGTGATGAATCGACGACGTTTTTCTTTGGCCGCGGGCGCGGCCGCCACGCTGGGCAGCTTCGGCATCGCCCGGGCGCAGGGCGAGGCACCGCTGGTGCTCGGGCAATCGGCGCCGTTCACCGGCCCGGCGGCGCAACTGGGCATCCAGTTCCACCAGGGCGCCAAGCTGTTCCTGGACACCTACAACGCCCAGCCGGACCGCCGCAACGTGGTGATCAAGAACCTGGACGACGGCTACGAGCCCGACCGTTGCGCGGCCAACACGCAGAAGCTGATCGACGAGGACGTGTTCGCGCTGTTCGGCTACATCGGCACGCCGACCAGCCTGGCGGCGATGCCGCTGGCGGTCAAGGACAAGGTACCGTTCATCGCGCCGCTCACCGGCGCCATGTCGCTGCGCGAGCCGTTGCAAAAGAACGTGTTCCACCTGCGCGCCTCGTACAACGACGAGACGGCGCTGATGGTGAAGCAGCTGACGCACCTGGGCCAGAAGAAGATCGCGGTGTTCCATCAGAACGACGCCTACGGCAAGGCCGGGCTCGACGGCGTGACGCTGGCGCTCGAGCAGCAGCAGCTCAAGCCTGTGGCGCTGGCCACGGTGCAGCGCAACTCGAACGACGTGGCGGCGGCGGTGAAGACCATCGTGGCCGCACGGCCGGACGCGGTGGTGCAAGTCGGCGCCTACAAGGCCTGCGCGGCGTTCATCCGCGAGGCGCGCAAGGCGGGTTACGGCGGCACGTTCTTCAACATGTCCTTCGTCGGCACGCAGGCGCTGGCCGACGAACTGGGCAAGGAGGCCGCGGGCGTGATGGTCACGCAGGTGGTGCCCTCGCCCTACAACCAGGCCAACACCCTGGCGCGCGAGTTCGCGGACGCGGTGCGCAAGGCCGGCAACGGTGCCAGCGCCAACTTCTCGAGCATGGAAGGCTACCTGGCCGCGAAGGTGCTGACCGAGGGACTGCGCAGGGCGCCGGGCAAGCCGACGCGCGACAGCCTCGTGGCCGGGCTGGAAAGCATCGACCGCCAGCAGTTCGGCGGGTTCGAGGTGTCGTTCTCCGCGAAGAACCACGTGGGCTCGAAGTTCGTCGAGCTTTCGATGCTGACGGGCGACGGGCGGGTCAGGACCTGAGCCCGTCCACGGCCTGGAACATGGCCTGGCGGGCCTGGCTGACGATCTGCCCGCGCCAGGCGTCGGTGTCCGTGTAGAACACCTCCACCATCCGCGCCCGGATGCCGTCGGCCAGGTCGGCCGGCGCTTCCGGATGCTTGTGCAGCCAATGGTCGGCGCGCAAGGCGCCGGTCACTTCGAGGATCGGCAGCGTGCCGTATTCCAGCGCGATGCCGGTGTACTCGGCCTGCGGGCACTCTTCGTACACCGAGTCCCACATGAGCCCGCGCAGCAGGGCCGAAGTGGAGGAACCGTCGTAGATCGAAGTGACAGGCGCGGCCGGCGTGCCCCACCAGGCGTTGGCGCGTGCGTAGGCGGCCTTGTCGTCCTTGCCGGCGTAGATGCGTTCGCCCAGGCCGCTGGGGCCCAGGCCCGTGTGCAGGTCGATCCACGCCAGGCGCTTCGCGCGGCCCGCGTGGCGCCTCAGCACCCTGCGAACCGTCTGGTTGCTCCAGGTCGGCGCCTTGCCGCCGAAGAACAGGCCGTCGTCGAACTGGTACTGCCCGCTGGTCACGGCGGCCTGGTAGGCCGTGGTGCCGTGCTTGTCGATCCACTTGGCCACCGCCGCCTGGTTCTCGGGCGTGGGCGGCCAGGTGGCGGGCAGCAGCAGTTCGTGCAGCCTGGCGTAGGGCTCGTTCACCGGCACCGGCTTCGAGAAGTCGATGAAGTTGCGGTTCAGGTCGACGTTCTCGTGCGTCACGCGCCGGCCGTGCGAAAAGCCGTGCGGGTTGAGCGCGTGCACGTACAGCACCGCCACGCCCTGCGCCCTGGCCTTCTCGCGCCACTCGGCGTCGTGCAGCGCGAACACCTGCACGCCGCTGCCGCAATGGCCTTCGACGCCGTGGCAGGCGCTGGTGACGATGAGCATGTGCTCGGCGTCGGCGTTGCCGTCCAGCGCCACGTCCATCGAGAGCTCCTCGCCGTCGCGGCCCTTCAGCGGGTGTGCGTGCGGCTCGACCGTCAGGCCCGCGCTCACGCAGGCCTGCAGGAACTTCTGGCGTGCCTGGGCGTAGCGCGGCGAAAAGGCTTCGGCAATGCCGATCATGCGGCGGCGGCGCCGGGCTTCAGGAACTGCTCGGCGAGCTGCACCCAGCAGGTCGCGCCCAGCGGAATCAGGTCGTCGTTGAAGTCGTAGCTCGCGTTGTGCAGCGTGCACGGGCCTTCGCCGTGGTGCACGTCGCGGTGCGCGCCGTCGCCGTTGCCGATGAAGGCATAGGCACCGGGCTTGGCCTGCAGCATGAAGGCGAAGTCTTCCGACGTCATGGCCGCCTCCTGGCGCAGCACGTTGTCGGGGCCGACGATCTCGCCCATCACGCGGCGGGCGAAGTCGGCTTCGGCCTCGGTGTTGATGGTGGGCGGGTAGTAGCGCTCGAAGCGGAAGTCGCAGGTGGCGTCGTGCGCCGCGCAGATGTGCTTGGCGATCTGCTCCATCTTGGCCTCGATCATGTCGAGCACTTCCAGCGAGAAGGTGCGCACCGTGCCCGACAGCTCGCAGTTGTCGGGAATCACGTTGTTGGTTTCGCCCGCGTGGATGGTGGTGACCGAGATCACGGCCGAATCGGTCGGCTTCATCTTGCGCGTGAGGATGGTCTGGAAGGCCTGCACGATCTCGCAGGCGATCGGCACCGGGTCGATGCCGGTCTGCGGCAGCGCGGCGTGGCCGCCCTTGCCGATCACGTTCACGTGGAACTTGTTGCCCGACGCCATCACCGGGCCGGGGCTCACGGCGAACTGGCCGGCCTTCATGCCGGGCCAGTTGTGCATGCCGAACACGGCGTCCATGGGGAACTGCTCGAAGAGCCCTTCCTTGATCATCTCGCGCGCGCCGCCGCCGCCCTCTTCCGCGGGCTGGAAGATCAGGTACACGGTGCCGTCGAAGTTGCGGTTCTTCGCCAGGTGCTGCGCGGCTGCCAGCAGCATCGCCGTGTGGCCGTCGTGACCGCAGGCGTGCATCTTGCCGTGGTGCTGGCTGGCATGGGCGAAGGTGTTGAGTTCGGTGACGGGCAGCGCGTCCATGTCGGCGCGCAGGCCGATGGCGCGGTTGCCGGTGCCGTTCTTGATGATGCCCACCACGCCGGTGGTGCCCAGCCCGCGGTGAATGGGAATGCCCCATTCGGTGAGCTTGCCTGCCACCACGTCGGCGGTGCGGACTTCTTCGAAGCAGAGTTCGGGATGGGCGTGGAGGTCACGTCGGACGGCGGCGATGCCGGCCGCCTGCGTGACGAGCGAATCGATGAGTTTCATGTTTCACAGTCTAGGCTTTGCGACAACACCCGCAAAGACCGTGCCGGGCAAACCCTCAGGCTGCGCTCAACGATCCGCTCGACGCAAGGCTCAGCGCCCGATGCTCTTCAGGTAGTCCGCGCGCGCGGCCAGGGCGGTGTCGGTGAAGTCGGTGAACACGCCGTCCACGCCCAGCTTGTAGTACACGCCGTATTCGTTCTTGCCGTCCTTGTTGTAGTCCGACGGCAGGCGGCGCGACTCGTTGCGGAAGGTGAAGGGGTGCACGAACAGGCCGGCCTTGTGGGCGTCGGCGATCAGCGTGGTGGGCGCCATGGAAGTGGCGTCGGCGTCGTTGATCTTGCCGTCCTTGTTCACGTCCACCGGCTTGCCGTCGGCGCCGATGGTGCCCTTGATGCTCACGATGTAGCGCTTCCAAGGGCCGATGCCGTCGGCGTAGGTCTTGATTTCGGCCAGGCCCGCGGGCGTGACCATGGCGTCGAAGTTGCGCTTTTCGCCGGCCTTGGTCCAGTCGTAGGGGCGGTCGCTGGGCACGGCGAAGGTCACGGTGCCGGTGCGCAGGTCGACGCTGTCGCCGTCGATCAGCTGGATGATCTTCGTGTTCAGGCCCTTGCTCTTCATGTACTTCAGGCTGCCCGGCTCGAAGGACTGCACGTAGATGGGCGCGGTCTTGTTGTTCCAGCCGGCGGCCGTGATGGCGGCGATCATCTTGTCTTCCAGCGGCAGGCCGAGTTCGCGGAAATAGGTCGGGTTCTTCGATTCGGGGTAGATGGCGATGGTGCGGCCGGTTTCCCTGGTCTTGGCCTTGGCGAAATCGATGATTTCCTGGAAGGTCACGACCTTGAACTTGCCGTTGAACTCCTGCGGCCGCTCGGCGTCGGTGGAGATGCCGCCCAGGGTCTTGATCTCGGCCAGCGTGAAGTCGTTGCTGAACCAGCCGGTCTGGGTTTCGCCGTCGACCTTGATGGTCTTCTTGCGCGAGGCGAAGCGCGGGTGCTTGGCCACGTCGGTGCTGATGGCCAGGTTGGGGTCGTGGCGGGCGATGAGCACGCCGTCCTTGGTGGAGACCAGGTCCATCTCGATCACGTCGGCGCCCAGCTCGATGGCGCGCGAATAGGCTTCCAGCGTTTCTTCAGGCAGGTAGCCCGAGGCGCCACGGTGTGCAATGACCAGCGGCGGGTTGCCGTCGAGCGTCAGCAGCTTGTTGGCGGAACCGGAATTGCCGGTGGTGCCGCAGGCGGCAACGCACAGGGCGGCGGTCGCGGTCAGGGCGAGCTGAAGGGTGCGCATGGATTTTTCTCCGTCCAAAAGAGGCGCAGCGTACCCGCTTCGCGTGACAGCATCGACCCCGCCCGGCGCGCCGCGCCGACTTCCGGGAGAATGTGTTGCATGCTCCATACGCTTTCCCCCCAAAGCCTTCTGCTGGCCCAGACGCTGGTTCGCATGAACACCGTCAGCGCCAACAGCAACCTCCAATTGATCGACTTCGCCCAGAGCCATCTGGCCGCCCTGGGCGTGAAGAGCCGCATCACCTACAACGCCGAACGCACCAAGGCCAACCTGTTCGCCACGCTGGGCGAAGGCAAGCCGGCCGGCGTGATCGTCTCCGGCCACACCGACACGGTGCCCTGGGACGGCCAGGACTGGAGCGTCGACCCGCTCTCCGCCGTGGTGCAGAACGAGCGCCTGTACGGCCGCGGTTCGGCCGACATGAAGAGCTTCATCGCCATTGCGCTGGCCAATGCCCACCGCTTCCTGGAAAGCGACTCGCCCTTCGCGGTGCACTTCGCGTTCAGCTACGAGGAAGAGATCGGCTGCTTCGGCGTGAAGGAACTCATTGCCGACATGCGCGACGCGGGCATCAAGCCGCTGGCCTGCATCGTGGGCGAGCCCACCAGCATGGTGCCGGCCATCGCCCACAAGGGCGTGTACCGCTACAAATGCTGCGTGCGCGGCAAGGAGGCGCATTCGTCGCTCACGCCCAAGTCGGTGAATGCCATCGAGATGGCCGCCCGCGTGATCGGCAAGGTGCGCGACATGGCCGAGGACTTCGAGCGCAGCGAGCCGCGCTACGAGGGCTTCGACGTGCCCTTCAGCACCGCGAGCGTGGGCCAGTTCCACGGCGGCATCGCCGACAACGTGGTGCCGCGCGACGCCGAATTCCGCTATGAATTCCGCGACCTGCCCACCGCCGATGCCAGGCGCATGCAGGCCGACGTGGTGGCCTACGCCGGCGGCCTGGAGCCTTCGATGAAGAAGGTGGCCAAGGACGCCGGCTTCCAGTTCGAGACCATCTGCGAAATCCCGAGCTTCCTGGGCTCGGCCAGCGACCCCATCACCCTGCTGGCCCAGCGCCTGGCGGGCGAGGACCGCACCACGCTGGTGGCTTTCGGCACCGAAGCGGGCCTGTTCAAGAACGCCGGCATCCCCACCGTGGTGTGCGGCCCCGGCAGCATCGAGCAGGCGCACCAGCCCGACGAGTTCGTGAGCCTGGAGCAGCTGGCGCGCTGCGAGCTGTTCATGGAACGGCTGGCCACCTCGCCCACCATCGGCTGATATTGGCTGACACCGGCGACAGTGGCGCAGGCGACGCGCTGCGGCGCATGAAGCGCGTCGCGCTCGGCCTGCTGTGCGGCGCCGCGCTGCTTTATGCGGTGGCCAGCGTGCTGCATGCGCGGCACCCGGCCTGGGTGTCCCCGGGCTATGTGGCGGCCTTCGCCGAGGCCGCGATGGTCGGCGCCATTGCCGACTGGTTCGCGGTGGTGGCGCTGTTTCGCCATCCGCTGGGCCTGAAGATTCCGCACACGGCCATCATCCCGAGCAACAAGGACCGCATCGGCGCCAAGCTCGCGGGCTTCATCTGCGACAACTTCCTGAGCACCGCGCAGGTGCTGGGCAAGGTGCGCCAGTTCGACGCGGCCGGGCGCATCGCCGACTGGCTGGCCCGCCCGGCCAGCGGAGAGAAGCTGGGCGAATGGGGCGTGGCCGCCGCGCGCTATGGCCTGACGGCCTTCGACGACGAACGGGTGCGCGCCTTCATGGGCCGCGCCGCGGCGGCGGGCCTGGAGAAGATCGACCTGTCTCGCCTGACCGGCCAGGCGCTGGACGCGCTCACGGCCGGCGGGCGCCACCAGGCGCTGCTCGACGACGTGCTGCAGCAGGTGGCTGGCCTGCTCGAGGGCGACGAACTGCAGGCGCACATCACCGAGGCCATCGCGCGCGAGATCAAGACGCTGCGCTACGTGGGCCTGGACCAGGTGGCGGCCAAGCTGGCCACGCGCAAGATCGTGGCGGCCGTGGCGCACACCCTCGGCGAGCTGGCGGCCGAGCCCGACCACCCGATGCGCAAGCGCTTCGACCACTTCGTCGACGACTTCGTGGTGCGCCTGAAGCTGGACCCCGAGTTCCAGCGGCGCGGCGAGCAGATTCGCGCCGAGCTCATCGCGCACCCTGCCCTGGGCGACTACCTGCACGGCCTCTGGGGCGAGCTGCTGGCCTGGCTGCACGACGACCTGGGCCGCCACGACTCGACCATCCGCCAGCGCATCGCGTCGATGGCCGGCGCGCTGGGCACGCGGCTGCAGGGCGACGAGGCCATTCGCCGCTGGATCAACGAGCAGATCGAGGCCGCCGCGCCGCTGGCCATCGAGCGCTACCGCGAAGACATCCGCCGCTACATCGAGGAGCGCGTGGGCGAGTGGAACGCGCAGGAAATGACCGTCGAACTCGAGCGCCACATCGGGCGCGACCTGCAGTTCATCCGCATCAACGGCACGCTGGTGGGCGGGCTGGTGGGGCTGCTGATCCACACGGTCACGCAGTTGCTGCGCGGCTGAGCACGATTCCCCCGGGCGGGTAAGCCCCAGCGGACGAAAGTCCGCACCGTGTCCCCGGAGAGACTCCGCCGCCCCGGCGGCCTCCTAGACTGCTCGCGCCATCACAAGAGGAGACAAACCCATGCCCCGTCGTTCGTCCGGCGTTTTTCGCGCCGCCGCGCTGGCCGCCACCTTGGCCCTGCTGGGCGCCTGCAGCACGCTGGCCCCGCCTTCCTTCACCTCGTCCGCCGAGCCGCTCACCACCCGGCCTGCACGGCCCGTGTCGTGGGCCGCACCCGAAGCGCTGGTCGCGCCTTCCGCCTTCGCCGGCGTGCACGGCCTGGCCATCGACGCCAAGGGCCGCCTGCTGGCGGGCTCGGTGCTGGGCAACACGCTGTGGGAGGTCGACCGCACCACCGGCGCGGCCAAGGTGCTGGTCGACGCCCCCGAAGGCCAGGCCGACGACATCGCCGTGGGTCCGAAGGGCGAGCTGGCCTGGACCAACTACCTCATGGGCATGCTGCGCTACCGCGAGAACGACACCGCCCCGCTGCAGGTGCTCGCCAAGGACCTGCCCGGCCTGAACTCGCTGGACTTCGACCGCCGCAACGGCAAGCTCTATGCCTCGCAGGTGTTCCTGGGCGACGCGCTCTGGGAAATCGACCGCACGGGCCAGAAGCCGCCGCGGCTCATCAAGAAGGACATGGGCGGCTTCAACGGCTTCGAGGTCGGGCCCGACGGCCTGCTCTACGGGCCGCTGTGGTTCAAGGGGCAGGTCGTGAAGATAGACCCCGCGAACGGCGACATGACCGTGATTGCCGACGGCTTCAAGATCCCGGCCGCCGCCAACCTGGACGGCAAGGGCAACCTCTGGGTGGTCGATGCGCGCAGCGGCGAACTGGTGCGGGTCGATCTTGCAAGCGGCAAGAAGACTGTCGCCAGGCAACTGCGGCCTTCGCTGGACAACCTCGCCATTGCACCGGACGGCACGATCTACGTGTCGAACATGGCCAACAACGAGGTGCTGGCCTTCAACCCCGCCACCGGGGACCTGCGCACGCTCACCAGCGGCAAGGTGGCGGTGCCGGCCGGCATGAAGATCGACGGCAACGACCTGTGGGTGGCCGACGTGTTCGGCTTCCGCCAAGTCGACGTGCGCAAGGGCGAGGTGCGCGACGTGTTCCGCATGCAGCGCGAACCCGAGCTTGACTACCCGTTCGCGGTCGGCCTGTCGTCCAGGCTGTTTGCGCTGACCTCGTGGTTCACCGGCACGGTGCAGCTGGTGGACCGCCAGACGCTGAAGACCGTGGAAACCATCCACGGCCTGAAGGCGCCGTTCGACGCCATTCCCATGCCCGACGGCAGCGTGATCTACGCCGAGATCGCCACCGGCAGCATCACGCGCGCCAGCGGGCCGAAGTTCGTCCAGAAGTCGGTCGTTGCCAGCGGCCTGAACGGGCCGGTGCAGATGGTCATCGGGCAGGACGGCGCGCTCTACGTGACCGAGGCGGCGGGCAAGCTGCTGCGCATTCCGCTGGACGCCAGCGCGCCGCTGCGCACCGTGGCCGACGGGCTGGCGCTGCCCGAAGGCGTGGCGCAAACGCCCTGGGGGAGCTTCATCGTGGCCGAGAGCGCGGCGCGCCGGCTGGTGGAGATCGACCCGGCCGACGGCAGCCGCCGCACCGTGGCCGAGAACCTGCCGATCGGCCTCGCGCCCGGCCCCGGGCTGCCGCCGCCGTACGTGGTGACCGGCGTGGCCGTGGGGCGCGACGGCACCATCTACATGGCGGCCGACCGCAACAATGCGATCTATCGAATTCGCGCCGTAAGGTAGCGTAACAAGAAGTGTAATTACCTGTTTACTTTTTAAAACAACCATTACAAACTGGCCCGGACGTCTCGCGGCGTCCCGGTCGCATTCCGTTTTCGGGGGTTCGCGAGCCGTCCTTTCTTTCATCGAAAGGAACACGCATGACTCCGCTCGTCGCAGGCCAGCTGCTATTGCCCGAATATTCCCTGGGCATGGTGGCGCTCTCCTTCTTCATCTCGTTCGCCGGCTCGCTGGTGGCGCTCATATGCGCCGGGCGCATGGTCGGCGCGGACGGCAGGCCCAACCTTGCCGTCGTGGCCTGCGCCGCGGTGGCGCTGGGCGGCATCGGCATCTGGTCGATGCACTTCATCGGCATGCTGGCGTACCGGCTGCCGGTGGCCATTTCGTACAACGTGCCGCTCACGGCGGTGTCGCTGGTGGCGGCCGTGCTCATCTCCGGCATTGCGCTGTACATGGCCGGCGGCCGCCACCGGTTCAGCAGGTCCGGCTGGCTGGGCGGCAGCCTGCTGGCCGGGGCCGGCGCGTGCGTGATGCACTACATGGGCATGTTCGCGATGAACATGCGCGCCGAGATGGACTTCGACGTGGCGTGGGTCGCGCTGTCGGTGGTCATTGCCGTCAGCGCCGCCGCCGCCGCGCTGTGGCTGGCGTTCAACCTGCGCAAGTTCTCCCACAAGGTGGCGGCCGCCGCCGTGATGGGCGTGGCCGTGTGCACCATGCACTACGTGGGCATGAGCGCCGCGCGCATGGTCTGCACCGCCGCCGCGCCGGTCGACGCGCTGGCCATCGGCGGCAGTTCGATGGGCCTCATCGTGTTCGGCACGGCCGGCGCGGTGCTGATCTTCATCTACTGGGTGGTCACCGGCAGCAGCCTCGACACGACACCGGCGGCCGGCGTGCGGCGGCCCACGGCCCACTGACGCACCGACGCCCGGGAGCGCCCACCAGCTAGTTGGCGCAAGCAGGGGCGGCGGGCCCCTCCTAAAGTCCGTACAGAGCGACAACAACGATCCGTACAGACCCCATGCCCGTCATCGAATCCCGGCTGCACGCGGCCAGCGACACCTTTCAGGCCAACCGCACCGGCATGCTCGCGCTGCTCGGCGAGGTGCGCGCGCACGAGGCCCGCGCCGCGGCGACGTCCGGCGCATCGGCCGAGCGCTTTGCCAAGCGCGGCCAGTTGCTGCCGCGCGAGCGCATCGCGCTGCTGCTGGACACCGGCGCGCCCTTTCTCCCGCTGGCCTCGCTCGCCGGGCTGGGCCAGGACAACCCCGACCTGTCGAAGAGCGTGCCCGGCGGCGGCGTGATCGCCGGCATCGGCCGGGTGTCGGGCGTGCGCTGCATGGTGAGCGCGTCCGACTCGGGCATCGACGCCGGCGCGCTGCAGCCCATGGGGCTGGACAAGCAGCTGCGCGTGCAGGAGATCGCGCTCGAAAACAAGCTGCCCTACGTGCAGCTGGTGGAAAGCGCGGGCGCCAACCTCATGCAATACCGCGTGCAGGACTTCGTGCGCGGCGGCGGCATCTTTCGCAACCTGGCGCGCCTGTCGGCCGCCGGGCTGCCGGTGGTGACGGTGACGCACGGCTCATCGACCGCGGGGGGGGCCTACCAGACCGGCCTGTCCGACTACATCGTCATGGTGCGCGACCGCACGCGGGCCTTTCTGGCCGGGCCGCCGCTGCTGAAGGCCGCCACCGGCGAGATCGCGACCGAAGAAGAACTGGGCGGCGCGGTGATGCACGCGCACATCTCCGGGCTGGGCGACTACCTGGCCGAAGACGACCGAGACGCCATCCGCATCGCGCGCTCCATCCTCGGCGGCATCGACTGGGCGCGCGAAGACAAGCCGCGCCCCTTCGCGCCGCCGCGCCACGACGCCGACGACCTGCTGGGCCTCATGCCCAGCGACGGCCGGCGGCCGGTGGACATGCGCGAGGTCATCGCGCGCATCGCCGACGGCTCGGAGTTCCTCGAGTTCAGCGAACACTACGGCAGCGCCACCGTCTGCGGCCACATCCGGCTCGAAGGGCACGCGGTGGGCCTCATCACCAACAACGGCCCCATCGACTCCGACGGCGCGACCAAGGCCACGCACTTCATCCAGGCCTGCTGCCAGTCGCGCACGCCCATCGTCTACCTGCAGAACATCACCGGCTACATGGTGGGCCGCGCGCACGAGGAGGCCGGCATCATCAAGCACGGCGCCAAGATGATCCAGGCCGTGACCAGCGCCACGGTGCCGCAGATCACGCTGCACTGCGGCGCCTCCTACGGGGCGGGCAACTACGGCATGTGCGGGCGCGGCTTTGCGCCGCGCTTCTGCTTCAGCTGGCCCAATGCGCGCACCGCGGTGATGGGCGGCGAGCAGGCCGCGAAGACCATGGCCATCGTGATGGAGGCCGGCATGGCGCGCAAGGGTGCGGTCGACCACGCGAAGATCGACGCCATGCAGCAGCAGATCGTCGAGCGCTTCGATCGGCAGATGAGCGTGTTCACCACCAGCGCGCTGCTGCTGGACGACGGCGTGATCGACCCGCGCGACACGCGTGCCGTGCTGGCCGAGGTGCTGTCGGTCTGCCGCGATGCCGATGCGCGCGTGCCGCAAGCCATGCAGTTTTCGGTGGCGCGGCCATGAGCGAAGCGCCGGGCCGCCCCAAGCAAGCGCGCGCCGCAGTGCGCAGCGCGGAGGTTTTTCAGTGAACGGCTTCAGCAAGATCCTCATCGCCAACCGCGGCGAGATCGCGGTGCGCGTGATGCGCACGGCGCGCGCGATGGGCTACCGCACCGTGGCCGTGTATTCCAGCGCGGACGCCGACGCCGAGCACGTGCGCCAGGCCGACCAGGCCGTGTGGATCGGCGAGTCGCTGCCCGCGCAGAGCTACCTGAACATCGCCGCCGTCGTCGAGGCCGCACGCACCAGCGGCGCTGACGCGGTGCACCCGGGCTACGGCTTCCTCGCGGAGAACGCCGAGTTCGCGCAGGCCTGCCGCGACGCGGGCCTGGTCTTCATCGGACCGTCGCCCGAGGCGATTCGCGCCATGGGCGACAAGGCCGGCGCCAAGCGCCTGATGCAGGCCGCGGGCGTGCCGTGCATTCCGGGCTACCAGGGCGACGACCAGGGCGCGGAGCGGCTGGCCGCCGAAGCCGCGCGCATCGGCTGGCCCGTGATGATCAAGGCCACGGCCGGCGGCGGTGGACGCGGCATGCGGCTCGTGGCATCTGCCGCGCAGTTCGACGAGCTGCTGCGCAGCGCGCAGTCGGAAGCGCTCAACGCCTTCGGCGACGCGACCGTCATCCTCGAACGCGCCATCGTCGCGCCGCGCCACATCGAGATCCAGGTGTTCGCCGACCGGCACGGCCACGCCATTCACCTGGGCGAGCGCGACTGCTCGGTGCAGCGCAGGCACCAGAAGGTGATCGAGGAAGCGCCTTCGCCCGCGGTGTCCGAGGCCTTGCGCGAGCGCATGGGCGCCACGGCCGTGGCGGCGGCGAAGGCCATCGCCTACGAAGGCGCGGGCACGCTTGAATTCTTGCTCGATGCCGAAGGCCGGTACTGGTTCATGGAAATGAACACGCGGCTGCAGGTGGAGCACCCGGTGACCGAGGCCGTGACCGGGCTCGACCTGGTCGAGCTGCAGTTGCGCGTGGCCGCCGGCGAACCGTTGCCGCTGGCGCAGCAGGACGTGCGCATCACCGGCCATGCGATCGAAGTGCGCCTGTGCGCCGAAGACCCGAACCAGGGCTTCATGCCGCAGAGCGGCACGCTCGCGGCGTGGCGGCCTTCGCCCGCGCTGCGCACGGAACACGCGCTGCGCGACGGCGCGGCCGTGCCGCCCTTCTACGACTCGATGATCGCCAAGCTGGTGGCGCACGGCCGCACGCGCGAGGAAGCCAGGCACCGGCTCATGGCGGGCCTGCAGGACACGGTGGCGCTCGGCATCGCGACCAACCAGCCACTGCTGCAACGCGCGCTGTCGCACGAAGTGTTCGCCAGCGGCGCGGCGACGACGGCCTTCATTGCAGATCACTCGGGTGCGTTGCTCGCGCCCGATGCCCCGGCCGACACGCAGGCCGCGCTGCTCGCCGCCCTGCTGCTGCAACTCGGCGAGCGCGGCTGGCCGTCGCCGCTGGCGCACACGCTGCCCAACGCCTTGCGCTTTGCGCTCGACGGCGCGGTGCACGCGGCCCGTGTGACGCCACGCGGCAAGGGCGCCTTCGATGTAGTGCTGGACGACCAGGCGCCCGCGCAGGTCGCGCAGATCGCGCTGGTCGCCTTGCAGGACGACGGCACGCTGCGCTTTTCGTGCGGCGGACTGGCCGAGCAGGCGCTCGTGGTGCGCGAGGCCGGCCGCGTCTTCTTCCATTTCCGTGGCCGCGCGTTCCGGCTCGACGACCTCACGCACGCGGCCGTGGCACGCGCCGCAGATGCCGGCCGCGACGGCCTGCTGCGCGCTTCCATGAACGGCCGCGTCATCGCACTGCTGGTGGCCGAAGGCGATGCGGTCGCCGCAGGCCAGCCGCTCGTCACGCTGGAGGCGATGAAGATGGAGCACGTGCACTGCGCACCGCGCGCCGGGCGCGTCGCGCTGCATGTCGCGGTCGGCGCGCAGGTGGCCGCGCGGCATGTGGTGGCCGAGGTCGCCGAGATCGTTGGCGAATGACGCATGACACACCGCAAGACAAGTTTCCGAAAGTCCTTCGCATGAACGCCTCTTCATCCCGCTACCGCTCCGTCTTCACCCCCGGCCTGTTCGACGGGCAGGTCATCGTCGTCACCGGCGGCGGCTCCGGCATCGGCCGCTGCACCGCGCACGAACTCGCGGCGCTCGGCGCGCACGTGGTGCTGGTCGGGCGCAAACAGGAAAAGCTCGACGCGGTGAGAGCCGAGATCGAGGCCGCCGGCGGCCATGCCAGCACGCAGGCCTTCGACATCCGCCAGGAAGACGCGGTGCGCGCGGCCATCGGCGCCGTCGTCGCCGCGCAGGGCCGCATCGACGGGCTGGTCAACAACGCGGGCGGCCAGTACATCACGCCGCTGGCCGCCATCTCGGCCAAGGGCTGGGAGGCGGTGATCCACACCAACCTCACGGGCGGCTTCCTGGTGGCCCGCGAGTGCTATGTGCAAAGCATGCAGGCGCACGGCGGCGCCATCGTCAACATCGTGGCCGACATCTGGGGCTCCATGCCCAACATGGGCCACAGCGGCGCGGCGCGCGCCGGCATGGTGAGCTTCACCGAGACGGCCGCCGCCGAATGGGCCGTGAGCGGCGTGCGCGTGAACGCGGTGGCGCCGGGCTACATCGCCTCCAGCGGCATGGACCACTACCCGCCCGAGGCCGGCGACATGCTGCGCGCCATGCGCAAGACCCTGCCCGCGGGCCGCTTCGGCACCGAGGCCGAGACCTCCGCCGCCATCGCCTTCCTGCTGTGCCCCGCGGCCAGCTTCATCAGCGGCACCGTGCTGCGCGTGGACGGCGCGCGGCCGCAGGTGCGCATGGGCTGGCCGATGGAACTGCCCGATGCCCAGGCACGGCAGCGCGGCGCGGTGAAGCCCTTCGACGGCTTCCACCTGGCGCAGACGCCGCGTGTGTTCCAGGACGCGCAGGACAAGTGAAGAAAGAACGAACGGAGACAACCCCATGCAGTACACGCACGAACACCTCGAGATCCAGAAGACCCTGCGCCGCTTCATCGACGAAGAGATCAATCCGCACGTGGACGAATGGGAAGCCGCCGAGATCTTCCCCGCGCACGAGGTCTTCAAGAAGCTCGGCAACCTGGGCCTGCTGGGCCTGAACAAGCCCGAGGCCTTCGGCGGCGGCGGGCTCGACTACTCGTACGCCATGGCCATGGCCGAGGCGCTCGGCCACGTCAGCTGCGGCGGCGTGCCCATGGCCATCGGCGTGCAGACCGACATGTGCACGCCCGCGCTCGCGCGCTTCGGCAGCGACGAACTGCGCCGCGAGTTCCTGGCGCCCGCCATCGCGGGCGACATGGTCGGCTGCATCGGCGTGAGCGAGCCCGGCGCGGGCAGCGACGTGGCGGGCCTCAAGAGCCATGCGCGCAAGGACGGCGACGACTACCTCATCAGCGGCCAGAAGATGTGGATCACCAACAGCCTGCAGGCCGACTGGATGTGCATGCTGGTCAACACCGGCGACGGACCGGTGCACCGCAACAAGTCGCTCGTGATGGTGCCGATGGACAGCCCCGGCATCGAGAAGGCGAAGAAGATCCGCAAGATCGGCATGAACTCGAGCGACACCGGGCTCATCTACTTCGACAACGTGCGCGTGCCGCAGCGCTACCGCGTCGGCGAGGAGGGCCAGGGCTTCATCTACCAGATGCAGCAGTTCCAGGAAGAGCGGCTGTGGGCCGCGGCGAGCTCGCTCGAAGCGATGGAAGACTGCATCGCCCAGACCATCGAATGGGCGCAGCAGCGCCAGATGTTCGGCGGCACGCTGGCCGACCAGCAGTGGGTTCAGTTCAAGCTGGCCGAGCTGAAGACCGAAGTCGAAGCCTTGCGTGCCCTCGCCTACCGCGCCTGCGACCTGCATGTGCAGGGCGAGGACGTGCTCGAACTCGCATCAATGGCCAAGCTCAAGACCGGGCGCCTCACGCGGCAGGTGGCCGACACCTGCCTGCAGTTCTGGGGCGGCATGGGCTTCACCCTGGAAAACCGCGTGTCGCGCCTGTACCGCGACGGGCGGCTGGGCTCCATCGGCGGCGGCGCGGACGAGGTGATGCTGGGCATCCTCGCAAAGACCATGGGCATCGCCAAGCGGGCGCCGCGCGTTTGAAGACGCGGCCATGAACGCCGAACTGCAAGCCGACCGCGCCGCGCTCGCCGACACGGTGCGGCGTTTCGCCGAAACCGAGATCGCGCCGCACGTGCAGGCATGGGACGACGCGGGCGAGTTTCCGCGCGCGCTCTACACGCGCGCCGCCGAGCTCGGCTTGCTGGGCCTGAGCTATCCCGAGGAACTGGGCGGCACGCCCGCCTCGTATTCGCTGAAGCTGCCCGCGTGGATCGCGCTCGCGCGCCATGGACGCAGCGGCGGCGTGCTCGCCAGCCTGTTCTCGCACAACATCGGCCTGCCGCCCGTGGTGCTGCACGGCAGCGAGGCGGTGCGCCAGGAGGTGGTGCCGCCGGTGCTGCGCGGCGAGAAGATCGCGGCCCTGGCCATCACCGAGCCCGGCGGCGGCTCCGACGTGGCGGCGCTGCGCACCACGGCACGGCGCGACGGAGACGACTACGTCGTGAACGGCGAGAAGACCTTCATCACCTCGGGCATGCGCGCCGACTGGATCACCGTGGCCGTGCGCACCAGCGAAGGCCGCGGCGCGGGCGGCATCTCGATGCTGCTGGTGCCGGGCGACACGCCGGGCCTCTCGCGCACGCGACTGGCGAAGATGGGCTGGCTGTGCTCCGACACCGCCACGCTGCACTTCGACAACGTGCGCGTGCCGGCGCGCTACCTGCTGGGGGACGAAGGCGCGGGCTTTCGCATGGTCATGGGCAACTTCAACGGCGAGCGCATCGGGCTGGCCGCCGGGGCGCTCGGCTTCGCGCAGGCCTGCCTCGACGAAGCACTGGCCTGGTCGCGTGAGCGCAAGACCTTCGGCGCCGCGCTCATCGAACACCAGGCCGTGCGCCACAAGCTGGTGGATATGCAGATGCGCATCGCCTCCACCGAAGCATGGATCGAGGCCGTGTCGGCCGAGGGCGATGCGCTCGAGGCGGCCGGCCGCTTCAACGCGCCCGAGTGGGTGGCGCAGATCTGCATGCTGAAGAACCATGCGACGCAGACCATGCAGTTCTGCGCCGACCAGGCGGTGCAGATCCTGGGCGGCATGGGCTTCATGCGCGGCACCGTCAGCGAGCGCATCTACCGCGAGGTGAAGGTCATGATGATCGGCGGCGGGGCGGAGGAAATCATGAAGGAGCTGGCGGCCAAGCAGATGGGCTGGTGAGCGGCCAGACCGGGCGCGCCGCAGGCCGATCGCACGCCAGCGGAAAACTGTTCTTCACCGGCGAGGCTGCCGGTGCATGGCGTTCTGCGCCGCGCCTGCTTAGCATCGAGCGGCCACCCACAGCAGGAGCCCCGTGTGATCTTCGTCTTCCATCTTCTCGACAAGCCCGGTTCGGCCGCGTTGCGCACCGCGGTGCGCCCGGAGCACAAGGCCTACCTGGCGCAGGTGGCCGACCGCATGGCCTTCGCCGGCCCGCTGCTGGCCGACGACGGAAAGACGATGGTGGGCAGCCTGCTGGCCATCGAATTCGACAGCCGCGCGGCTGCCGAGCAATGGCAGGCGAACGAGCCTTTCACGCGCGCCGGGCTCTATGCCAGCAGTTCGAGTTCGGTCCTGGCCTTCACCAACCTGTGGCCGCAGAAGGTCGGCTTTGCGCCGGCCGAATGAGCGAGCGCGCTGCCTCCATGGTCAAGCACATCGTGATGTGGAACCTGCGCGGCGACACGCCGGAAGAAAAGGCGCAGGCCTGCCAGCTGCTCAAGCGCAAGTTCGAGTCGCTGCGCGGGCAGGTGCCGGGCCTTCTGCACCTGGAAGTGGGTGTCGATTCAAGCGGCGTGGGCTACGCCTGCGACGTGGTGCTCTACAGCGAGTTCGACAGCCAGGCCGCGCTCGACGGCTACGCCACACACCCCGCGCACCTGCGCATTCGCGAAGAGCTGGGCGAGCTGCGCGTCGCGCGGCACCAGGTCGACTACGCGGCGGAGTGACGCGCCTGCGTCAGTCGTTCGGGCCGCCCTGATCGCCCTGGCCGCCCTCGCCGCGCTGGGCCGCTGCAAGGGCCGCCGCCGCCCGCAGCTTGTCCTTCTTGCTCGGCCGCGCCCCCTTCACGCCGCCCGTGCCCGACGCATCGGTCACCGGCACGGCCGCTTCGGTCGGCTCGAAGCCTTCGACGCGCTCGCGCGGCAGGCTCAGGCCCTGACGCTTCTCGATCAGGCGGAAGTGCGCCTCGGTCGATGCACTCACGAAGCTGATCGCGAGCCCGCTTTCTCCCGCGCGACCGGTGCGGCCGATGCGGTGGATGTAGTCGGTGGGCGAACGCGGCAGGTCGTAGTTGATGACCACGGGCAGCTGCGCGATGTCGATGCCGCGCGCCGCGAGGTCGGTGGCGATCACCACGTCCCAGCGGCTCTCCTTGAACTGCGACAGGATGTCGGTGCGCGTGCCTTGCGCGATGTCGCCGTGGAAGGGCACCGCGTAGATGCCGTTCTTGTAGAGCTTCTCGGCCACGATCTGCGCCGCATGCTGCGTGGCGACGAAGACCAGCACGCGGTCCCATTCGCCTTCGTGCTGCTTGAGCAGGTGGCGCAGCAACTGCGTGCGTCGGATGGCGTCGACCTCGATCACGCGCTGCACGATATTGGGCTCGGTGCCCGGCTCGCCCTGCACGTCGATGACGGCGGGCTCGCGCAGCATGCCGTCGGCCAGCGCCTGGATGGCGGCCGGGAAGGTGGCGGAGAACAGCAGGTTCTGGCGCTGCGCGGGCAGCAGCGCCAGGATGCGGCCGAGCTCCTCGGCAAAGCCGAGGTCGAACAGGCGGTCGGCCTCGTCGAGCACCAGCGTCGACACGGCATTCAGCTTGAGCGCGTTGTGCTCGACCAGGTCGAGCAGCCGGCCCGGCGTGGCGATGACGATGTCGGCGCCGCCGCGCAGGCCCATCATCTGCGGGTTGATCGACACGCCGCCGAAGGCGATGACGATCTTCAGCCGCTCGGGCAGGTGCTGCGCCAGGCTGCGCATGGTCTCGCCGACCTGGGCCGCGAGTTCGCGCGTGGGCACGAGCACCAGGGCGCGCACGCGGCGCGGGCCGTCCACGCGCTGGGCACTCAGGCGCTGCAGCACGGGCAGGGAAAATGCGGCGGTCTTGCCGGAGCCGGTCTGCGCCGAGCCCCGCACGTCGCGGCCCTGCAGAATCGCGGGGATGGCCGCGGCCTGGATGGCGGTCGGCGCGGCATAACCGCTTTCGGCGGCAGCCTGAACGAGCGCGGGGGCCAGGCCCAGTGAAACGAATGGCATGTGAGCAGACAGAGAGAGAAACCCGAGAGAGAAGAGAGACGTAGCGAATGTCGACGATGAAACAGCGCAATCAGACCGGCAGCGCCCTGGTGTACTCCACCGAGGCGGGCGGGCGCATGTGCCCCGACTGCGGCGAGCCCGTGGCCCGGTGCCGCTGCAAGGAACTCAACGCGCGCGCGCCGGCCACCGACGGCATTGTGCGTGTATCGCACGAGACCAAGGGGCGCAAAGGCAAGGGCGTGACCGTCGTCAAGGGCGTGGCGCTGGACGCCGAAGGCCTCGCGGCGCTCGGCAAGCAGCTCAAGACGGCCTGCGGCTCGGGCGGCACGGTGAAGGACGGCGTGATCGAAATCCAGGGCGACCACCGCGAAACGGTGATCGCCGCCCTCGTCAAGCAGGGCCACACCGTCAAGCGAGCGGGAGGCTGAGCACCCGATGAAGCCCGAAGACCTGCAGCGCCTGGTGAGCCTCCCGATGCCTTTCGGCAAGCACAAGGGCACGCTGATCGCCGATTTGCCCGGGAATTACCTGAATTGGTTTGCGCGTGAGGGTTTTCCCTCAGGCGACATCGGCCGGCTGCTCGCCCTGATGCATGAGATAGACCACAACGGGCTTTCGGACCTCCTGAAACCGTTGCGAAATCGCCCGCCGGGTCGGACTGTTTCGCAATAACACACGAATTTCCCACTCTTTTTGCAATTCACGCTGGATAATCCGGCTTACGTGTCTGTGAGACTTGTCTCCCGTGCACGTAATTCGGTGATCGGTCAGTTTCGCGCCACAGCGCACTTGTTTGTTGTGATTCTGGGACTCCATCGCTTTGTTTTGTTGGTTTGAATTAGGAGTCCCTCAATGGGCAAGAAACTCTACGTAGGCAACCTCGCCTACTCCGTGCGTGACAACGACCTGGAACAGGCTTTCGGCGAGTTCGGCTCGATCGTCAGCGCCAAGGTCATGATGGAACGCGACACCGGTCGTTCGAAGGGCTTCGGCTTTGTCGAAATGGGCACGGATGCTGAAGCACTCGCAGCTGTCGAAGCCATGAACGGCCATTCGCTCCAGGGCCGTGCCCTGACGGTGAACGAAGCCCGTCCGATGGAAGCTCGTCCCCCCCGCACCGGTGGTGGCGGCGGCTACGGCGGTGGTGGCGGTGGCGGCTACGGCGGTGGTGGTGGTGGCGGCGGTTACGGCGGCGGCGGCGGTGGCCGCAGCGGTGGTGGCGGCGGTTACGGCGGCGGCGGCGGTGGCCGCGGCGGCTACTAAGCCCTCCCTGCACGTCCGAGAGCTCCGGCTCTCTGAATGAAAAAAGCTCCTTCGGGAGCTTTTTTCGTTTCTACCGCCCCCCTTCCGAGCCCGCAGTCAGGTCGCCCTCATGGAAACCCGGTAAGCATTTGTCCGTACCCTCGCGGTCAGCCAACGGTCAGCCGCGCAGAACGACGCTCACTCCTTCAAAACAAGAGGGGCGAGACATGCGCATCAAGAGTCAGGCGGACTTCTTTTCAGGAGTCATGTTCACCAGCGTGGGAGGGGCCTTCGCGATAGGCGCCACGACCTACACCATCGGCGACGGCGCCCGCATGGGGCCGGGGTACTTCCCGCTGATGCTGGGCATCCTGCTGGCCTTTCTGGGCGCCATCATCATGTTCCAGGCGCTGGTGGTCGAGACCACCGACGGCGACCCGATCGGCAAGTGGGCCTGGAAGCCCCTGGCCTTCGTGCTCGGCGCCAACCTCGCCTTCGGCGTGCTGCTGGGCGGGCTGCCCAGCATCGGGCTGCCGGCCATGGGGATGATCATCGCGATCTACGCCCTCACGATCATCTCGAGCATGGCGGGCGAGCACTTCAAGCTGCGCGACGTGCTGATCCTGTCGACCATCCTGGCCGCCGGCAGCTACGTGGCCTTCATTTGGGCGCTCAAGCTCCAGATCCAGGTCTGGCCCACTTTCATTTCGGGCTGAGGAGCACGCACCATGGACCTGATCCACAACCTTTCCATCGGTTTCGGCGTTGCCTTCACCTTCACCAACCTGCTGTATTGCCTGCTGGGCTGCATTCTGGGCACGCTGATCGGCGTGCTGCCCGGCATCGGGCCGGTCGCGACCATCGCGATGCTGCTGCCTGCCACCTATGCGCTACCGCCCGTGTCGGCGCTCATCATGCTGGCCGGCATCTATTACGGCGCGCAGTACGGCGGCTCCACGACGGCCATTCTGGTGAACCTGCCCGGGGAGTCGTCCTCGGTGGTCACCTGCATCGACGGCTACCAGATGGCAAGGCAGGGCCGCGCGGGCCCCGCGCTGGCCGCGGCCGGGCTGGGCTCGTTCTTCGCGGGCTGCGTCGGCACGCTGATCCTCGCGGCCTTCGCCCCGCCGCTGACCGAGCTGGCCTTCAAGTTCGGCCCGGCCGAGTACTTCTCGCTGATGACGCTGGGCCTGATCGGCGCGGTGGTGCTGGCGTCGGGTTCGCTGATCAAGGCGGTGGCCATGATCGTGCTGGGCCTGCTGCTGGGCATCGTGGGCACCGACGTCAACTCGGGCGTGGCGCGCTACAGCTTCGACATTCCTGAACTGACCGACGGCATCGGCTTCGTGGTGATCGCCATGGGCGTGTTCGGCTACGGCGAAATCATCGGCAACCTCTCGCAGCCCGACGACGAGCGCGAGGTGTTCACGCACAAGGTGAAGGGCCTGTGGCCCACCAAGGAAGACTTCAAGCGCATGACGCCCGCGGTGCTGCGCGGCACGGCGCTGGGTTCGGCCCTGGGCATCCTGCCGGGCGGCGGCGCGCTGCTGGCCTCGTTCGCCTCGTATGCGCTGGAGAAGAAGATCAAGATGCGCCCGGGCGAAGTCCCGTTCGGCAAGGGCAACATCCGCGGCGTGGCGTCGCCCGAGTCGGCCAACAACGCCGGCGCGCAGACCTCCTTCATTCCGCTGCTGACGCTGGGCATTCCGCCCAACGCGGTGATGGCGCTGATGGTGGGTGCCATGACGATCCACAACATCCAGCCCGGCCCGCAGGTGATGACCAGCAACCCCGAGCTGTTCTGGGGCCTGATCGCCTCGATGTGGATCGGCAA
>NZ_JBFTIO010000005.1:0-400200 GCF_056394985.1 Variovorax sp. 10N412 | reverse complement strand
GCATTGAGCCATCAGTGGGCAGCAAAGGCGACTCCTATGACAACGCCCTGGCCGAGACGATCAACGGCCTCTACAAGGCCGAGCTGATCCATCGCCGGGCGCCGTGGAAGACCAAGGAGTCGGTGGAGTTCGCGACGCTCGAATGGGTGTCCTGGTTCAACCACCATCGCCTGCTCGAACCCATCGGCTACATCCCGCCTGCAGAAGCTGAGGCAAACTATTACCGGCAACTCGCCAGTCAGTCCGCCAAGACGGCGGCATGACTTAAACCAACTGGCCTCCATGAGAGCCGGGGCGATTCAAATATGAGACTGCAGCCCTGCCTCCTGAATATTCATGCAGTGAATTCTTGTAATCCGGGAGGCGCCCATGTAAAACCTTCCCTAGCGGTGGCCTCAAGGGTGCTGGCGTGCTACGGCCAATGCTGTTTAGCCTGGCTTCAGTCCCGCAGCCTTGATCAGGTGCGCCCATTTCTTCTTTTCAGTCTCGGCAGAGGCCTTTAGTTCCTCGCGCGATCGTGCCTGCGGCTCGATTCCCAGCTGCATGAGCCTGTTGCCTACATCCGTTCGGGCCAGCTGCAGAGCCGCTATTGCCCGTCCGACAAGATGGGTGAGCGCGCCGAGCAGATCGCCGGCGACGCGGTGCCCGGCTATGCGCAAGTCGAAGCCATCCAAAGCTGGATCCACACCAACCTCGAATACCGGTACGGCGTGGCCGGCGGCTCTACTGATGCCCTGGACATGCTTGACGATGGCACAGGGGTGTGCCGGGACTTTTCCATGTCGGCATTTCGCTGTGCCGCGCACTGCATATCCCCGCCCGCCTCGTGGTTGGCTTCCTGCACGAGCTTGACCCGATGGACATGCACGCACGGTTCGAGGCCTTCGCCGGCGGTCGCTGGTACCCCTTCGACGCCACGCAGAATCAGCCTCGCGGGGGCCGCATCGTGGTGGCCTATGGCCGCGACGGGGCGGATGTGGCCTTTCTTTCCAACTACGGCCCGTTGGAGATGGGCGACATGAGGTCACGGTGGAAGAAATCGAATCGAGCGAGACGCGCGTCAGTTCCGCTTCACGGTGAGCGCCACGATCGCCACGCCGGCGGCCACGATTAGGGCGTCTTCGATCAACCCGCTGCGGGTCTGACCGATGTGCGCCATCGCGCGCTTACGGCAGGCGAGCGTGAGGTAGGCCAGGGGCACGGCGGTCGCGACCGCGGTGGTTGCGCCTGCTTGCTCGCGCCCGCGCGGCGCCAAGGCGGCGCCCGCAATGCCGGCGCTCATGACCCGCGCCAGCAGCCCCAGGAACACCGTGCGGTCGGGCGCGGTCTTCATCTTGTCGCCGAACAACTCACCCGCGCCCATGGCCAAGGCGGCGTACTTGAACACCGGCTGGTCGAGCAGCAGCAGACGGCCCGGTGTGCGATTGCCCAGCAACCGCGCCGCAGCGAGGCTTGCCATCGGTGTCATGGAGCGGGCGCTGGCGACGGCACCGATGAGGGCGGAAGAGAGCAATTCTTGAAGCTTCATTTCCAGCTGGAGAAAGTTGACGACAAAATATCGTTAGCGGCTGCTGTTCTTCCAAACTTCGGCAAAGTACGCGTCCATGGGTAGGACGGAGGCTGCGGGGTTCGCGTGCGGACAGGTCTGCGGCAGCCTCACGAAAAAGAACCCGCCAAGGCGGGTTCAAGAGACAGCAAAGGGTTGGACGGAGTTGGTCGAGGTGCTACCTCGATGCCAATCTAGGCCATGCCAAAGAGCGCGATTTGTAGGCCAACTGCCTGATTCGCAAAGAAAGCTGGTGGTGCCGCTGAGATCACCGGTTCACAGCGTCGGGCGCAGGCGTCTGAAGCGGTGCTTCAGGCTGCGCGCGGCGCGAACACCAGTTCGAAGTCGCGCGCCTCGCCCTCGGGGCAGGTGAGCCCGATGCCGCCTGCCACCGCGCGAATGTCGAATGCCTGCGACGCCGTCAGCTGCCCGCCAGTGCCTCGCGCAACATTCTGCCCGCCTTGCATGAGCGTCCAGTCGCCGCAGTTCGCCAGCCGCCCGATCTCGATGTCGAAGCCGCCGCGGCCCACGGTGCAACGGCGCACCGTGAAGTGCAGCCGGCGCGCGCCGCCTTGCGCCGCTTCCGCCACATGTGCCCGCAGCACATCCACGCCGTCGTCCACCTGCGTCAGGGCCGGGTCGCGGTAGTGCGACGCCGGCCATGGCTCGTTGTACAGCCGCCAGAGCCCATCGGCCACGTTCAGGCTCGCGTAGCCCAGCAGCACGTTGCCGGTCATGGCCTCCACGAGCGTGCGGTAGCCATCCTTGTCCGCCAGCACATCGTTGCGTGGGTAGTGAAAGCCACCGTCGCGCCAGCTGGGGGACATGAAGCGCTCCGCGTGCTTCATGAGCCCGTCGAGCACGGCGGTGTCGCCCATTTCCGAAGCCCAGGTCGCGGCCCAGCCGAAGTCGGAGTCGTCGTTAACGATCTTCTGGCCCATCACCTCGGGCCGCTCGAAGGAGCGCACCGACAGCATGCCGTCGGGCTCGTGAATGAGCCAGCCGGCAATCTGCGCGGGGTAGTGGGTGTGCACGAACTCGCGGTTCCACATGTTCATGAGGGTGCCGCACCATGCGTCGACCCAGGGCGACGGGCCCGCGTTGTCGCGGATGGCGCGGGTGTCCTGCGACATCATGGTGTTGTAGTGGCCGTTGGCGCCCAGCCGGCCGAACTGCTCCCATGCTTTCTGGTAGCCCTGCGTCACTTCCTCGGCCATCGCTTCGCCGGTGACTAGGTCGTGCATGCGAAACCCGAGGATGGCGGGCTGGTTGCAGATCTGGAACACGCAGTTGGGCTCGCACGCCACCCCCACGTAGCCGCTCTCGACCATCTGCCAGTAGATGTGCTGGTTGAGGCTGGCCTGGTCGTACTCGAAGCGCCGTTCCTTGCCGCCCCAGAAGAAAGACCAGTAGCTGAAGGTCAGCGCGCCGGGGGCGGCGTAGCGGTCGTCGTCGAACAGGTAGTTGTACAGCAGCGCCATCGACTGCACGTAGGCGCTGTACATGATGTTGTCGCGCCCGACGGGGTTCCAGTCTTCGGCGTAGCCGCCGGACAGGTGGGCGTTGAGCACGCTGCCGCCGCGGCTCACGCGCGCCCAGTACATCCACACCTCGGGCAGCAGCATCTTCTGCATGAAGCGCTCGAACAGCGGCTTGAACACGCCCGGCGCGGCGGGCAGGCGGTGGCGATGCGCCAGCGCCAGGGCGTAGGCCATGTACGCCATCTGGAAGCGGTAGCCGCCGAAGTCGTCCTGCCCGGTGCCGCGGCCCTGCATGAACGACCAGTCGTTCACCGGCTGGCGCGACAGGTTGGCGAAATGCCGCAGGTGGCCGGCTTGGCGGTCGCTCAGGCGAAGGGTGCCTGCTTCCGCGCTCGAGTCAGTTGGCGGCATTGGCGGTGCGCTCCAGGTGGGTGCGAAGGCGCGCGGACACCGTGGCGGCGTCCAGCGTTTCCGCGAAGTGGGTGGCGTAGCTGCCACCCGGCGCCATGAGGTAGGCGAGCGCGGTGTGGGGCACGACATAGCCGCCCGGCGCGTCGGCGTCGGGCACGGGCGCAGCGAACACGCGAAACGATTTCTTCGCGGCCTCGACCTGCTCGGGCGAACCGGTCAAGCCGAGGAAACCGCCGGCAGCGTGCGTGGCTGGGTGGGTGTACGGCGACAGGTAGCGCTGCAGCACGGCGGGCGTGTCGCGCGCCGGGTCCACCGAGATGTACAGCGGCTGCACGCGTTCGGCCAGCGGGCCCAGCATTTCCAGCGCGGCGCTGAGCTTCGAAAGCTCTCGCGGGCACACCACCGCGCAGTGCGAGAAGCCGAAGAACACCAGCAGGTGCTTCGCGCCGAAGCTGCCTTGGTTCACGGCCTGGCCGAAGTGATCGACCAGCTCGAACCGGCCGCTCACCGATGCCGGCGGCGTGAGCGTAGACGCAACCGGCTTCGTGGCGGTGGCTGCTGCGCAACAGCAGGACGGGGTGGCGCTGGCAAGTGTTTCGGGCATGGCCGGATTTTATTTGAACGTGTTCAATAAGTATCGGGGTTTTCCCCGCCGCACCTATACTTTTGCGTTCTGTCACTTGGTCGTACTGATGCCATTCCGCAAGCCGAGCAGCGAGGTTCTCAGCCGCGCCCGCACCCCCGAAGACAAGGAGCGGGTCAAGGCCGCGTTCATCGCCGCCGGCCGCCGCCTGGTCAGCCAGGAAGGGCTTGCGGCGGTGTCCTTGCGCCGCGTGGCCACCGAGGCCGGCTACGCGCCGGGCGCGATCTACCAGTACTTTCGCGACCAGCAAGACCTGTTCTTCCACATTCGCGGCGAAGACATGCAGGCCGCCACGCAGAAGTTCAGGCGCGTGGTCGCGCGCACGCCCGACCCGGTCGAGCGGGTGAAGAAGCTGTTCATCGGCACGGCCGACTACTGGCTTTCGCACATGGAGGATTTCCTTGTCATCTTTCCTGCACCCGCGGCACGTTCGGCGACCGACGTGTTCGCGAAGTCGCAGGCGGTGCGCGACATCCTGGCGCTGTACTACGAAACGGTCGATGCGCTCTTCGAGACGATCGCGCGGCCCACGCTGTCGTCGCGCGCCGCCGCAGACGTGCTGCTGGCCGCGGTGCACGGCACGGTGCTGTTCCCGCACATGACGCCCGGCATGCCATGGACGAAGACACGCACGATGGTGCGGGAGCTGGTGATGACGATGGTCGACCAGTGGGTGGCGCAGGGTGGAAGGAAAAAGCAGCCCGCAGCCACCAAGCGCAAACCCGCAGTGCCTGGCCCGGCCTCAGCCCTCGCCCCCTCCCGCACGCCAGGCAAGTCACAGGTCTAGCACCAGCGTCGCGGTCTTCGCGCCCGAGCAGCAGATCATCATGCGGTCGTTCGCGCGCTGCTCCTCGCTCGACAGCACCAGGTCGCGGTGGTCGGGCGTGCCGGCAAGCACCCGCGTTTCGCACGAGCCGCACACACCCTCCATGCATGCGTAGGGCGCGTCCACGCCGGCGGCCAGCAGCGTGTCCAAGATGGTCTGGCCCGGCGCAACGCACACGGTGCGGCTGCTTCGCGCCAGCTCGACGCGGAACCCGCCTTCGCTCGCGGGCGCCTCCCTGGCGCTGAAGTACTCCATGTGCACCCGTTCGCGCGACAGGCCGGCCGTGGCGGCCTCGAAGGCCTCCAGCATCGGGCGCGGGCCGCAGCAGTACAGGTGCGCATCGCCGCGCGCTTCGGCCACGATGCGGCGCAGGTCCAGCCGCTGTTCGCCGTGTTCACCGTTTTTGTCGTGTTCGCCGTCGAAGCTGAAATGCACCCGCCCGGGTGCCTGCGCGTCCAGGGCCAGCAGCTCGTCGTGCCAGGCGGCGCAGGCGCGGCGGCGGCAGCCATAGAACAGCTCCCACGAGCGGCCCAGCGCCTCGAGCCGGCCGATCATCGAGCGCAGCGGCGTGATGCCGACGCCCCCCGCGATCAGCACGGTGTGCGGCGCGGCCTCGAACAAGGGGAAGTTGTTGCGCGGCATGCCCACGCGCAGCGTCTGGCCGACGTGCAGCTGCGCATGCACCAGCGCCGAGCCACCGCGGCTGGTCGGGCTGCGGTGCACGCCGAGCACGTAGCGCAGCGTTTCGGCGGGCGGGTTCGACAGCGAATAGCTGCGCACCATGCCGTTCGGCAGGTGCAGGTCGATGTGCGCCCCCGCCGTGAAGGGCGGCAGCGCCTGCCCCGGCAACGCCCGCAGCTCCAAGGAGTGCACGCCTTCTGCTTCGAGGCGAACCGCGTGCAGCCGAACGTCGAAGGTGCTCATGCGTGCAGGGCAGTGCGAGGTGAGCCGGGGGAGCCAGAAACGCCGAGCCCATCGAGCCCGCCCAGGCACACGTACTTCACGACCAGGTATTCCTCGATGCCGTGGTACGAGCCTTCGCGCCCGATGCCCGACTGCTTCACGCCGCCGAAGGGCGCCACCGCGGTCGAGATCAGCCCGCTGTTCACGCCGACCATGCCGACTTCCAGCGCGTCGATGGTCCGCCAGATGCGTGCGTGGTCGCGGCTGTACACGTACGCGCCCAGCCCGAACTCCAGGCTGTTGGCGTGCGCAATGGCCTCGGCGTCGTCGTCGAAACGAAAGAGCGGTGCCACGGGGCCGAAGGTTTCCTCCTGCGCCAGCAGCATCGATGCATCGGCACCGGCCAGCACGGTCGGCTCGTAGTAGCTGCCGCCGAGCGCATGCGGCTTGCCGCCCACCAGCACGCGCGCCCCGCGCGCCACCGCGTCCGCCACGTGGCGCTCGACCTTGGCCAGCGCGTCGGCGTCGATCAGCGGGCCGATCTGCGAGCCCGGCACCGTGCCTTCGGCCACGTTGAGCGCGGCGACGGCGCCTGCGAGCCTGTCGGCGAAGCGCTCGTAAACGCGCGCATGCACATAGACCCGGTTGGCCGCGATGCAGGCCTGGCCGGCATTGCGAAACTTGGCGACCATGAGGCCGTCGACGGCCGCGTCCAGGTCGGCGTCTTCGAACACGATGAAGGGCGCGTTGCCGCCCAGCTCCAGCGACAGCTTCTTCAGCGTGCCGGCGGACTGGCGCATCAGCAGGCGGCCGACCTCGGTCGAGCCCGTGAAGCTGAGCTTGCGCACCACCGGGCTCGCGGTGAGCGCGCCGCCGATGGCCACCGGGTCGCCGGTGACCACGTTGAACACACCGGCCGGCACGCCGGCGCGCACGGCCAGCTCCATGAGCGCGAACGCGCACAGCGGTGTCTGCTCGGCCGGCTTCAGCACCATGGTGCAGCCGGCGGCCAGCGCGGCCGCCGCCTTGCGCGTGACCATCGCGTACGGAAAATTCCACGGCGTGATGGCCGCGCACACGCCCACGGGCTCCTTCAGCGCCACGATGCGCCGGTCGCCCGAGGGCCCGGGAATCACGTCGCCGTACACGCGGCGCGCCTCTTCGGCATACCACTCGATGAACGAGGCCGCGTAGCCCACCTCGGCGCGCGCGTCGTCCAGCGGCTTGCCCTGCTCGGCGGTGAGGATGCGCGCCAGGTCTTCGGCGTGCGCGAGCATCAGGTCGTTCCAGCGGCGCAGCACGCCGGCGCGGGCGGCGGCGGGCAGCGCCTTCCATGCGGGCAAGGCGGCCTGGGCGGCCTCGATGGCGCGTGCCGTTTCGCCAGCGCCCATGGCGGCCACGGCGGCCAGCAGCGCGCCGCTCGCGGGGTCGGTCACGTCGAAGGTCGCGCCGTCGTCGGCGTCGAGCCACTGGCCGCCGATGTGGGCCTGGGTCTTCAGCAGCAGCGGATCTGCGAGTTGCAGGCGCGCAGGCAGGGTGGTGGAGCTCAGCATGTCGTGGTCATTCCAGTTCGATCTTGAATTGCTTGATGAGCCCGTCCCACTTCGCGTAGTCGCTGCGCAGCAGCTTCGCGAAGTCGGCGGGCGAGGTGCCGGTGGGTTCTATTTCGAGCTCGCGCATGCGCGCGACGATGTCGGGCTGAGCTAGCACGGTGCGCGTGTCGGCGGCAATGCGCTCGACCACCGCGGCAGGCGTGTTCTTCGGCAGGAAGAAGCCGTACCAGCCCACCAGGTCGTAGCCCTTCATGCCGGCCTCGGACAGGGTCGGCACCTGCGGCATCGACGCCAGCCGGTGCGGCCCGGTCACGGCCAGGATGTGCAGCGACTTGTCCTTCTGCCGCGTCGCCGCCGTGGCCGACGAGACGAAGCCGACGGTCACTCGGCCCGACATCAGGTCGATCAGCATCGGCCCCTCGCCGCGGTAGGCCACGTGGGGCATGTCCACGCCGATGTTCTGCTTGAGCAGCTCGCCGAAGATGTGGCCGGTGGAGCCGATGCCGAACGAGCCGTAGCTGAAGTCGCTGGTGCCCGCTGCCTTCCCCTTGAGGCCGCCCGAGAGCGCCGCCACCGAGGTGTACGGGCTCGCCGGCCCCACCGCCAGCCCCATCGGCTGCGTGCCCAGCTGGGTCACGGGTGCCAGGTCCTTGAACGGGTCGTAGGGCAGCTTGCGGTACAGGCTGGCGTTCTGGATGAAGCCCGTCAGGTGCAGCAGGATTGTGTGGCCGTCGGGCTCGGCGCGCATCACCGCCTGCGTCGCGATGATGCCGTTGGCGCCGGTGCGGTTGTCTACAATCACCGGCTGGCCCCACATGCGCGAGAGCTTCTCGGCCATGGGCCGTATCAGCGCGTCGGACGCGCCGCCGGCCGGGTAGGGCACGACGATGGTCACGGGCTTGCGCGGGAAGGCGGCGGGCTCGGCGGCTCGCGCCGCACCGCTCAAGCCGCAGAGTGTCGCCAGCATGGCGGCGAGGGCAATACGTCGTTGGGTGGTCATGGGGGTTGTCTCTGTGTTGTTGTTCAAGGGGCTGCGTGCACGCGCATGGCCGCGGTTCAGGGTTGGGCCTGGCCCTGGCCCTGGCTTTCAGCGAGCGCCATCTTCTGCAGCATGCGGCGCGTGGCCAGCGGCGCTTGGTCGACCGCGATGTCGACCATCGGCGCGCCGGCACCGTCGGCGAACACGTTGCGCCACTGGTTCTCCATCAGCACCTTGTCTTCGTGCAGGGTGACCAGGAAGGCATCGGCGAGCCGCTGGGTGATGTCCGCGTCGTCCAGCGCGAAGTCGCGGTACATGGTGGAGAACTTCAGGTGCGTGCCTTCGGTCTCGGGCGTGCAGGGCCCCACCACGCGAATGTTGCGCACCAGCGCGGGGTCGGTGTTGCCCACCGGCTGCGAGCTGATGTCCAGCTGGATGTTGGCGCCCGGCCAGAATCGGATGGTCTGCGTGCGCCGGGTCTCGCTCCAGCCGAACAGGCGCTTGAACACCGGCGCGGCCTCGGTGCGCTCCCACTCGCGGTGCACTTCCACGCCGTGCGCCGACACGGTCGTGCGCGGCCTGGTCTCGGCCACGTCCTGCGTGCCGACGGTCTGCTGGTGCGCATAGCTCACGTGCGACAGGTCCATCACGTTCTCCAGGTTGTAGGTGTAGGGCGCCTCCACGCGCAGCGCGTCGCCGCGCCGGCCCACGTAGGCGGGCGAGCTGCACACGGCCGAGAAGTCGGGCACCGGGGTGTGCGCGGCCAGGGCCTTGTCGCCCATCCAGATCCACAGGAAGCCGTCGCGTTCGACCAGCGGGTAGGCCTTGATGCAGGCCTTCGGCGGAATGCGCTGCTGGTTGGGAATGCGCACGCACTGGCCGCTGCCGTCGAACTCCATTCCGTGGTAGCCGCACTGCACGTGGTCGCCCACGCGCTTGCCCAGGTGCAGCGACACGCGCCGGTGGCTGCAGCGGTTTTCAATGGCCGCGGCGCTGCCGTCCTGGCGGCGGAACAGCAGCACCGGCTCGTTCAGCAGGGTGCGCGGGAACAGCGCGTCGCTCACTTCGTGCGCCATGGCGGCGACGTACCAGCAGTTGCGGGGAAACATCGTTCGATCTCCTTCGTGGGGGGCGGGACTGCGAACGAATGTAGGTTTGGCCACCCCGCAGGTGCATCACATATGTGATGAACCGATAGGGGTTAGCGCGAAGCTGCGGCGGGCCGGGGCGCGGCATAGTCGGCTGCCGCACACACCGTTGCCCCATGAAACCCAAAGCTACGCAGGCCCCGTCGAATGCGGCAAACGAAGCGAATGCGCACGCGTCGGAGCGCTCCGAGGTCAAGTCCGCGCGCAGGACGCTGGAAATGCTGGAGTTCTTCGCCGCGCGCCACGGCCCCGCCACCGTGTCGGAGGTGGCGGACGCGCTGGACTACCCGCAGTCCAGCACCTCGATGCTGCTGCGCACGCTGGAGTCGCTCGGCTACCTCATCCACGACACCGCCACCCGCAGCTACCGGCCCACCCTGCGCGTGATGCTGCTGGGCACCTGGATGCACGACGAGCTGTTCGGCCAGGCCAGCCTGTTCTCCAACATGGAGCAACTGCGCCTGCACACCGGCCAGGCCGTGCTGGTGGGCCTGCGCCAGGGCATCCACGTGCGATTCATTCTTTCGCTGCCGAGCCACAAGCCCAACGCGCTGCGGTACTCCGTCGGCGTGATGCGGCCGGTGTGCCTGTCCGCCGCCGGAAAGATGCTGCTGACGCGCGAGAGCGACCGCGAGGTTCAGCGCATCGCGCAGCGCGCCAACGCGCAGGCGACGTCTTCGGAGCAGCGCGTGAACGTGCCGGCGCTCGTGGCCGAGGTTCGGGCGTGCCGCGAGCGCGGGTGGGCGGAAAGCATCCACTACCCTCGCGCCGGCTACGCGAACCTGTCGATGCTGCTGCCGGCCATTGCCGGGCAGCCTCACATGGGCATCACGCTGGGCATGAGCGTCGACACGCTCAGTGCGCGCAAAGGCCCGCTGCTTCGGGCGCTGGAAAACGCGGTGCGGTCGCTGGTGCCCTGACGCGCTTCGTGCCCACCGAGCGCAACCGCTCCCGCGCTAACGAATGCCCTCGCTTCTGCCTCACGCTGCCTTCACCGCCGCCGCATGCCGCGCCGAGCGCACCCAGACGAAGGTCATGCCGGCCGCGAGCAGCACCACCGGCAGCATCGCGGCATTGAGCGGCGCCCAGCCGAAGTGGTCGAGGGCGGGGCCGGCGGCCAGCGTCGCGAAGGCGGTGCACACGTTGCGCAGCAGCTCGGCAGCGCCCTGCGCGCGGCCGCGCTCCTGTGGCCGGTACGACTGCGCCAGCAGCGTGGTGCCGGCAACGAACATGAAGTTCCAGCCCACGCCCAGGCAGAACAGCGCGGCGTAGAAGGCGGGCAGCGTGGTCGAGTTCATCGCGACCACCGAGCACACCACGTTGAGCACCATGCCCAGGCTCACCACCCGCGCCAGGCCCCACCGCTGGATGAGCGCGCCCGCGAACAGCGCCGGCGCATACATGCCCACCAGGTGCCACTGCATGATGCCCGCGCCGTCGTTGATGGAATGGTTGCAGGCCACGGCGGCCAGCGGCGCGGCCGTCATCACGAACATCCTCGACACCGAGCCCACCACGTTGTTGGCCAGCGCGGCAATGAAGATCGGCTGGCGCGCGACGTCGCGCAGCGGCCGCGGCGGGCGCGTGTCGACCGGCGCGCCCGGCGCGGCCTGCGCCTGCGTGTCGCGGTACAGCGCCAGTATCAGCACGACCGACACCGCGCCCAGCACCGCGACCATCAGGTACGCGCCCGCGAACAGCACCGGCGGAAAAAGGTCCTTGCTCCACGCCGCCAGCGCAGGCCCCGCCACGGCCGCGACGACCCCGCCTGCCAGCACCGTCGATACCGCGCGGCTCTTGTCCGCAGCGGCCACGCCGTCGGCCGCCGCCAACCGGTAGAACTGCGCGAAGGCCTGGTACACGCCCACCAGCGCCGTGCCGGCGCAGAACACCCAGAAGTCGTCGTGGAACACCGCCCACACCGACACCAGCCCGCCCGCCGTGCCCGCGAGCGCCCCCAGCGTGAAGCCGCCGCGCCGGCCGATGCGCTGCATGAGCAGCGAGGCGAACCACGTGGCCACCGCGCCCGCCACCGTGATGAGCGCGAACGGCAGCGTGGCCAGCGACTTGTCGGGCGCGAGCATGTGCCCCGTGAGCGCGGTGAGCGTGAGGTCGATGGACACGGCCGCCGTGTAGAGGCCCTGGCAGATCGCGAGCACGCGCGCGTCGCGGCGGCCTGTAGCGGACGTGGCGGACGCAGCGGACGTAGGGGTGGAGGGGGTGTCGGTCATGGAAGGACGTGAGCAAGGCAAGGGCGTTTGACACCATCGACTCTATGCACCGACACTGCGGCAAGAAAGACATATTTCCCTCATAAAGTGACATGACCCATTCCGTCGCCTTCCTGCTCGTTCCCGAGTTCCAGCTGCTGGACATGGCGGGCCCGCTGTCGGTGTTCCAGGTGGCGGCCGAGCTGGGGCGCAAGCGGCGCGGCCCGGCCTACGAGATCTCGGTGCTGTCGGAGCGCGGCGGGCGCGTAACGTGCTCGGCCGGGCTAGAGATACAAACGCGCAGCTGGCGTGGCACCCATACCGACACGCTCGTCGTGCCCGGCGGCTGGGGCGCGCGAAAGCCCGGCGCCGCCACGCCCGCGCTCATGCAGCACCTGCGCGCCGCGTTCGCGGCCAGGCGGCGCGTGGCCAGCGTGTGCACCGGCGCTTTCCTACTGGCCGAAGCGGGCCTGCTCGACGGCCGCCGCGCCACCACGCACTGGCGGCAGGCCACGCGGCTGCAGCGGGAGCACCCGGGCGTCACCGTCGATGCCGACCGCATCTTCGTGCGCGACGGCAACGTGTGGAGCTCGGCGGGCATCGCCGCCGGCATCGACCTGGCGCTGGCCATGGTGGAGGCCGACCTGGGCGCGGACGTCGCGGGCGCCGTGGCGCGCGAGATGGTGGTCTACCACCGGCGCGCGGGCGGGCAGTCGCAGTTCTCGGCGCTGCAAGACCTTGCGCCGCAAAGCGAGCGCATGCGCGCCGTGCTGGCACACATCGGCGAAAACCTGACGGCCGACCTCGGCATCGAGCGGCTGGCCGACGTGGCCTGCGTGAGCCCGCGCCAGTTCATGCGCGCCTTCAAGGCCGAGACCGGGCAGACCCCGGCCAAGGCCGTGGAGCGCATTCGCGCCGAAGTCGCGCGCGCGCACATCGAGGGCGGCGACAGCAGCATCGAAGCGGTGGCGCGGCTCACCGGCTTCGAAGACACCGAGCGCATGCGGCGCGCCTTCGTGCGCGTGTACGGCCAGCCGCCGCAGGCCCTGCGGCGCGTGGCGCGGGCCGGCTCACTGGTCGCGCAGCAGGGCTGACGCGAGCAGGTTCACTCGCGAGGCCACCAGCCGCGCGCCGTCCGACAGCGGCCTTTGCCGCGAGAGGCTCAGCGCAATGGTCCGCCGAATGCCGGGGCTCGCCACCCGGCACGCGCCAAGCAGGCCCGCCTCCACTTCCTGCGCCACCGCCGTCTTCGGCAGCAGGGTGAAGGCGTGGCCGCTCGCCGCTACGTCTTTCATCGACGTGGCGGTGTCCACCTCCATGACGATGTCGAGCTCGATGTTGTGCCGCCGCGAAAGCACGTCGAGCGTGGCGCGCAGGCCGTTGGGCACGGCCGGCAAGACCAGCGGCAGCCCGGCGAGGGCGCGAAACGGCATCGTCGGTCCCGCAAGCTCGGGGCCGCCCGCCTTGCCGACGAGAAAGGTGTCGACCTTGCCGAGCACGTCTTCGCCGCGCAGCGCCGAAGAGCCGTAGCGGTTGACGACGATCATGTCGAGCCTGCCTGAGGCCAGCTGATCGTCCAGCGTGCCGCTGAAGCCTTCCAGTACATGCAGGCGCAAGGCCGGCGCCCGCTCGCGAATGTCGGCCAGCAGCCGGGGCAGAAGTTGCCGCGAGAGCGAAGGCAGCACGCCCACATGCACGGTGCCGGTCAGCACGCCGGCCGCCTCGCTCGCGGTGGTGTCGAGCTGGTGCACCTGGTCGAGCACGCGCTTGACCTCCGGGTACATGCGCTTGCCGAAGTCGGACAGCGTCATGCCGCGCCCGGTGCGCTCGAACAGCCGCCCGCCCCACGCGGCCTCGAGCATGGAAATTTGCCGGCTCACCAGCGACTGCGCGGTGTCCGACGCAATGGCCGCGCGCGACAGCGACTGCATGTCCGCCACGAGCAGGAAAGTGTCCAGCTGCTTGAGTTTCATGGTTTCACTTTAATGGAAACCTGAAATCCATTCATTCTTCTTTCTGGAAACGAGCGCGCGTCCTAACCTCGGCGTTGCAAACCATAAAAGGAGACAAGCTTGAAACTCATGCACTCGCTGTGCGCGGCGCTGGCCCTGCCGCTGCTGCTGGCCTCGCCCCTGTCGCACGCCCAGGACACGGCCTACCCCAGGCAACCCGTTACCCTGGTCGTGCCGTTCCCGCCCGGCGGCCCGACCGATTCGATGGCTCGGCTGCTGGCCCAGAAGCTCGGCGACAGGCTGGGGCAGCAGGTCATCATCGACAACCGGGGCGGCGCCGGCGGCGGCATTGCCGCCGAACTGGTGGCGCGCGCACCGGCCGACGGGCAGATGCTGTTCTTCGGCACCACCGGCACGATGGCCATCAACCCCAGCCTGTACAGGAAGCTGCGCTACGACCCGGTGAAAGACTTCGCGCCGGTCAGCCTCATGGCCACGACCATGAACGTGCTGGTCGTCAGCCCGCAGGTGCCGGCGAAGAACCTGGCCGAACTGGTCGCGCTGGCCAAGGCGAAGCCGGGCGAGCTCACCTACGGCTCCGCCGGCAACGGCAGCTCCAACCACCTGTCGGGCGAGCTGTTTCGCAGCACCGCGGGCATCCAGATCAATCACATTCCGTACAAGGGCTCCGCGCCCGCGCTCATCGACCTGCTGGGCGGGCGGCTGTCGATGATGTTCGACACCATCGCCCAGCAAACGCAGAACCTCGCCGCCGGCAAGGTGCATGCGGTGGCCGTGACGGGGCCCAGGCGCTCGCCGCTGCTGCCCAACGTGCCGACGGCGCAGGAGGCCGGGCTCAAGGGCTTCGACGTGGCGATCTGGTACGGCGTGCTGGCGCCGAAGGCCACGCCCGCGCCGGTCATCGACCGGCTGCAGCGCGAGATCGCCGCCATCATGGCCGCCGACGACATGAAGAAGCGCATGGAGGCCGACGGCGCCGAGGCGCGCAGTACCACGCCGGGCGAGTTTGCCGCGCTCATCAAGAGCGACACCGCCAAGTGGGCGCCGGTGGTGAAGAACTCCGGCGCCAGCCTCGACTGAATCGCACGCTCCCCATGAATTCCATGCTCGATCCTCGCCTGAAGACGGCGTTCTCGCCGCAACGCATCGCCGTCGTCGGTGCCACCGAAGACCGCAACAAGGTCGGCGGCCGGCCCCTGCACTACCTGCAGCGCTTCGGCTTCCGCGGCGCCATCTACCCGATCAACCCGAAGCGCGAAACGGTGCAGGGCTTGCGCGCGTACCCCTCGCTCGACGCGCTGCCGGAGGCGCCCGACGTGGCGATCGTGGCGGTCGGCCAGGAGGCCGTGGCCGGCGTGATCGACCAGTGCGCCGCGCGCGGCGTGGCCGCGGCCATCGTCATGAGCTCGGGCTTCGGCGAGACCGGCGCCGCCGGCATGGCGCTGCAGCATGCGCTGGTTGCGCAGGCGCGCCGCCTCGGCGTGCGCCTGGTCGGGCCCAACGCGCAGGGCGTGGCCAACTTCCAGACCGGCGCGGTGATGAACTTCAGCACCATGTTCATGGAGGTCGCGCCGCAGGACGGGCCCGTGGCCATCGTCAGCCAGAGCGGCGCGGCCAGCGTGATGCCGTATGCGATGTTGCGCGAGCGCGGCGTGGGCGTGCGCTACCTGGTCGCCTCGGGCAACGACGCCGATGCCTCGGTGTGCGAACTGGCGCTGGCCGCCGCTGCCGACCCCGACATTCGCGTGGTGCTGATGTACATCGAGTCGTTGGGCGACCCGGCGATGCTGGCCGAGGTGGCGCGCGTGGCCGGCGCGCGCGGCGCGGCGGTAGTCGCGCTGAAGTCGGGCCGCAGCGCGCACGGCGCGAAGGCGGCCGCGTCGCACACAGGTGCCATCGTCAACGACGACGTGGTGGTCGACGCCTTTCTAGAGCGCCACGGCATCTGGCGCGCGAGGGACGTGCACGGCCTGGTCAACGCCGTCGAGCTGTACCTCGCGGCGCCGCCGCGGCCTGCCGAGCGGCTGGTGGTCATGAGCCATAGCGGGGCGGTCGGCGTGCTGTGCGCGGACGCGGCCGAGTCGCTGGGGCTGCCGCTGGCGGAACTGGGCGCGCCGGTGGTGAAGGCGCTGGCCGCGATCATGCCCAGCTTCGCGACGGCGCAGAACCCGGTCGACCTCACGGCGTCGCTGATGACCAAAGGGGGCATGTACGCCGACACGCTCGGCGCGCTGGCGGCCGACCCGCAGGCCGACATGTTCCTGGTCGGCGTGCCGGTGGCCGGCGAGGGTTACGACGTGCCGGGCATGGCCCGCGACACGGCGCGCTTCGCGGCATCGCGCGGCAAGCCGACGGCGGTATCGGCGCCGCAGGCGTCGGTACGCGAGGCCTTCCGTGCCGCCGGCGTGCCGGTGTTCGCGCACGAGACCGATGCCATCGACGCGCTGCACCAGTGGAGCCGGCACGGCGCGCTGCTGCGGCAGGCGGCGGCGCGCAGCGCCCTGGCTGGCGCCGTGGCAACGGTGCCTGCATTCCCCGCGATGCATCCAGCGGCCGGGGGCGACGAGCCGCTGCTGAGCGAGGCCGACAGCCTGGCGCTGATTGCCGAAGCCGGCATTCCCACCGTGCCCTACCGGCTGTGCCGCAACGCCGACGAGGCGGTGCAGGCATGGCGCGCCCTGGGGCCGGACGTGGTGGTCAAGGCCTGCTCGGCGCGCATTCCGCACAAGAGCGAGCACGGCCTGGTCTTCGTCGGCCTGCAGACGGCCGAAGCGGTCGTCGATGCCTGGACCCGCTGCACGCAAAAGGTCGCGGCCATGGGCGTGCCGCTGGACGGCGTGATCGTCGCGCAGCGCGTGCGCGGCCGCCGCGAGTTCGCGCTCGGCGTCCGGCAAGACCCGCTGTTCGGCACGGTGGTCATGGTGAGCGACGGCGGCAAGTACGTGGAGGCGCTGCGCGACTTCGTCGTGCTGCTCCACCCGTTCTGCGAGGCCGACGTGCTCGCCAAGCTTCGCAGCCTGCGCATCGCGCCCGTGCTGGCCGGTGTTCGCGGCGAGAACCCGGTCGACCTGCAAGTGGTGGCCCGCGCGGCGGTGGCGCTCGGCGCGCTGGCCGCCGCGCACCCGAAGGCGATCGCGTCGATCGACCTGAATCCGTTGATCGTCGGCGACGAAGGGCAGGGCGGCTGGGCCGTCGACGCGGTGATCGAGCGCGCCGGCACGCAAGGAGCATGGGCATGAATGACACGGTTCTTGTACAGCAGCGCGACGGCATCGCCGTCGTCACGCTCCACCGCCCCGCGGTGATGAACGCGGTCGACCCCGAGCTGCGCCAGGGCCTCACCGACGCGCTGCGAGCGCTCGACGCCGACCCCGCCGTGCGCGCGCTGGTGCTCACCGGCAGCGGCGAGCGCGCCTTCTGCGGCGGCCAGGACCTGGACGAGTCGGCCACCATCGACACCCACACGCTGGCCGGCTGGCTCAGCCGCCAGCATGCGATGTACCAGGCGGTGCGCGACGTGACCAAGCCGATCGTGGCCGCGCTGAACGGCACGGCGGTCGGCGCGGGCTTCCAGATGGCGCTGATGTGCGACCTGCGGGTGGCGCATGCCACGCTGCGCATGGGGCAGCCCGAGGTCAGGGCCGGCCTGGCGAGCGTGGTCGGCTCGTACCTGATGTCGCTGCAGATCGGCCATTCGCTCAACCAGCAGCTGTCGCTCACCGGCGAGCTCATCACCGGGCAGCGCGCCTTCGAGCTGGGGCTGGTCAACGACCTGGTCGAGCCCGCCCAGGTGCTGCCGCGCGCGCTGGAGCGCGCGAGCGCCTTGGCCGCATTGCCGGGCGCCGCGCTGCGCACGACCAAGCAGCGCTTTCGCGAACGCACGCAGCCGGGCTTCGAGGAAGCCTGCAGCGCGGGCATTCGCTACCAGCTCGAGTGCTACTCGACCGGCGAGCCGCAGCGCGTGATGCGCGAGTTCATCGCGCGGCGCGACGCGGCCCGCACCCCGACCCCCCCCAACGAATGACCCGCATGACAAGACACACCCACCTCTTCATCGGCGGGGCCCTGGTGCCCGCGCACGGCGAGCACGACCTGCCCGTGCTCGACAGTTTCACGGAGGCGAGCTTCGCCTCTTACCGCAGCGCGTCGGCGGCCGACGTCGACGCGGCAGTGGCCGCCGCGCGCGGCGCGTTCGAAAGCTGGGCCGCGACGCCCGTGGTCGAGCGCATCGCCGCCGTGCGCCGGGTGGCCGCGGCGCTGCGCGAGCAGGGCGAGGCCCTGGCCATCGCCATCTCGCGCGAGGTCGGCATGCCGCGCAAGCTCGCAGCCCGCATCCAGGTCGGCGCGCCCCTCGCGGCGTGGGACATGTACGCCGACCTCGCGGCCGAATTCGAATGGACATCGCGCATCGGCCACTCGCTGGTGCAGCAGGTGCCCACCGGCGTGGTGGCCTGCATCACGCCGTGGAACTATCCGCTGCACCAGATCACCGGCAAAGTCGCGCCCGCGTTGCTCGCGGGGTGTACCGTGGTGCTCAAGCCTTCGGAGCTCGCGCCCACGAGCGCCTTCCTGCTGGCCGAGGCCGTGCGGCAGGCCGGGCTTCCGCCCGGCGTGTTCAACCTGGTGCACGGCGTGGGCGCAGAGGTGGGAGACGCACTGGTGCGCCACCCCGGCGTCGACATGGTGTCGTTCACCGGCTCGACGCGCGCCGGGCGCCACATTGCATCGGTGGCCGGCAGCGACATCAAGCGCGTGGCGCTCGAGCTGGGCGGCAAGTCGGCCGCGCTCGTGCTGCCCGGGACCGACCTGGCGCTGGCCGTGAAGGCGACGCTGGCCGGCTGCATGCTGAACTCGGGCCAGACCTGCTCCGCGACCACGCGCCTGCTGGTGCCGCGCGCGTCGCTCGCCGAAGCCGAAGGCATCGCGCGGGAGCTGCTCGCCGGCTACCGCATGGGCGACCCGGCGGACGGTGCCACGCGGCTCGGCCCGCTGATCTCCAGGGCGCAACAGCAGAAGGTGTCGGGCCTGATCGACGAGGCGCTCGCGGCCGGCGCGCGGCGCATCGAAGCCGACACCCCGGTGCCCGCGCATGGCTTCTTCGTGCCGCCCACCGTGCTCACCGACGTCGAGCCCGGCATGGCCGTGGCACGGGAAGAGGTCTTCGGCCCGGTGCTGGTGCTGATGGCTTACGACGGCATCGACGCCGGCATTGCCTTGGCCAACGGCACCGACTACGGCCTGGCCGGCGCCGTGTGGGGCCCTGTCGCCGCGCAGACGCTGGCGGTCGCGCGCCGCCTGCGCGCCGGGCAGGTCGACATCAACGGCGCGCCCTTCAACCCTGCGGCGCCCTTCGGCGGTTTCAAGAAATCCGGCATCGGGCGCGAGAACGGCCGCTTCGGCATCGAGGAGTTCCTCGAGCCGGTCTCCCTGCAGTTGCCGCCGGCCTTCATGGCGTTCACCCCCACCTGATTCGACACACCCCATGACTTTCCAACAGATCATTTACCAGGTCGACGGCCCCGTCGCCACCATCACGTTCAACCGGCCGGGGCAGATGAATGCCCTGACCAAGGTGCTGGAGGCAGAGCTGCGCACCGCCATCGAAACCGCGGGGCGGGACAAGGCCGTGCGCGCCATCGTGCTCACCGGCGCGGGCCGCGCCTTCTGCGCGGGCATGGACATGGAAGAGCTCGCCGTGCTGCCGCCCGAGGACATCCAGGCCGAGGAATGGATGCGGCCCTACGACATGAACCGGCGCGCCGACTACCAGACGCGGTACACCTACTTTCCCGCCGCGCCGAAGCCCATCATCAGCGCCATCAACGGCGCGGCCGCCGGCCTGGGTTTGATCATGGCGCTGTACAGCGACTTCCGCATCGCCTCGGACAAGGCGGTGTTCGCCACCGCCTTCGCCAAGCGCGGGCTGATCGCCGAGCACGGCATCGCCTGGATCCTGCCGCGCATCGTGGGGCATGCCAACGCCACCGACCTGCTGCTGACCTCGCGCAAGATCGACGCGGCCGAGGCCCTGGCCATGGGCCTCGTCAACCGCGTCGTGCCGGCGGACGAGCTGTTGGCGCAAGCGCAGGCGCTGGCCGCGACGCTGTCGAGCGAGGTGTCGCCCCGCTCGGTGCGCGTGATGAAGCAGCAGCTGTGGGAGGCGCCGTGGCAGACCCTGGGCGAGGCCGTGGCGCTCGCGAATGCCGAGATGGTGCAGAGCATTCGCAGCGAGGACTTCACCGAAGGCGTGCAGCACTTCGTGGAGCGGCGGCTTGCGCGGTTCACGGGGCGCTAGCCGCGTGGAGCTGCTCGCTCCCCACTATTCATTGGCACAGGCCAGCACCACGCCTTCAAGCGCCTGCAACGTCAGCAGCCCGCCCTGAAGGCCCGTTCGCTCGGGCCGGGTGCTCGCGAGCACGTCGGCTTTAGCACCGACCACCGACCCATCGACGTCCCGCGGCGCCTCCGCGAAGTTCAGCAGCACCACGAGCCGCCGCTGCGCGAAGGTGCGCGCATACGCCACGACGTCCGCACCCGCGTCCACCGGTTCCCATGCGCCGGCGTGCAACGCGGGCTCCGCGCGCCGCAGCGCGATCAACCGGCGGTACAGCGCGAGCATCGACGCCGCATCGGCCTGCTGCAGCTCGACGTTGTGCGTGGCCCAGTCGTCCGCCAGCCGCAGCCAGGGCCTGCCCTGGCTGAACCCAGCGTGCGCGCCGGTGCTCCACTGCATCGGCGTGCGCTGCGGGTCGCGGCCCAGGCCCTTGCCCGGCTCGTTCTTCTCGAACGGGTCTTGCACCTCATTGGGCGGAATGGGCACGTCGGTCATTCCTATTTCGTCGCCGTAGTAGAGCGTGGGCGTGCCGCGCAGGGTCAGCAGCAGCATGGCCGCGAGCCTGGCGCGCAACGGACCGACGCGACTGGCGATGCGGGGCTTGTCATGGTTGCCGAGCACCCAGTTGGGCGCCGCGCCCGGCGGCAGCGCGGCTTCGTAGTCGTGCACCAGCCGGCGGATGACATCGGCCTGCCACTGCGCGCCGATGAGCTGGAAGTTGAACGGCAGCTGCACGCCCTGCAGCACGCCGGTGCTGTCGAGCCCGTAGTACGCCATCAGGCGCGCCAGCGGCAGGTAGAGCTCGCCGATCAGCACGCGCTCGCCCTGTGCGTCGCTGAAGGCGTCGACCACGGCGCGCATCTCGCGCACGATGTCCTGCACCTCGGGTAGGTCGGCGGTGTACAGCGGCAGCAGGCTGTGCGACGGGTCGCCGCCCGGCACGAACGCCGGGTTGGCCGGGTTGTCGCGAAACAGCGCGTCCTTCACCAGGTGGTACAGCACGTCGATGCGAAAGCCGTCCACGCCGCGGCGCAGCCAGAAGCGCAGCGCCTCGTACATGGCCGCGCGCACGTCGGGGTTGCGCCAGTCGAGGTCGGGCTGCTCGCGCAGGAACGAGTGCAGGTAGTACTGGCCGGTGGCCTCGTCGAGCGTCCAGGCCGGGCCGCCGAAGTTGCTGAGCCAGTTGTTCGGCGGGCCGCCGTCCGGTGCAGGGTCGCGCCAGATATACCAGTCGCGCTTCGGGTCGTGCCGCGAAGACCGGCTCTGCGTGAACCACGGGTGCTGGTCGGAGGTGTGGTTGGGCACGAAGTCGAGAATGACCTTCAGCCCGCGCGCGTGCGCGCCGCGCACCAGTTCGTCGAAGTCCGCCAGCGTGCCGAAGCGGGCGTCGATGCCGCAGTAGTCGGATATGTCGTACCCGAAGTCGGCCATTGGTGAGGGGTAGATCGGCGAAATCCAGACGGCGTCCACGCCGAGCGACACCAAATAATCGAGCCGTTGCCGGATGCCGCGCAAGTCGCCGATGCCGTCGCCGTCACTGTCCTGGAACGAACGCGGGTAGATCTGATAGACGATGCCGTTCTTCCACCAGCTGTCGGGCGACGGGGGGTTTTGCCTGGGGTCCATGTGTGCGAGTCCTTCCCTGAAAGCAGGAATGCATGATCAAAGACCTTTGGTATAAGAACGCCGTCGTCTACTGTCTGTCGGTCGAGACCTTCATGGATGCGAACGGCGACGGATGCGGCGACTTCGAGGGCCTCACGCGCCGGCTCGACTACCTCAACGGGCTGGGCGTGTCCACCATCTGGCTCATGCCGTTCCAGACCTCGCCGGGCCGCGACGACGGCTACGACGTGGCGGACTACTACAACGTCGACCCCCGCTTCGGCACGCTGGGCGACTTCGTGGAGTTCACCCACGCGGCCGCGCAGCGCGGCATGCGCGTGCTGATCGACCTGGTGGTCAACCACACTTCCGACCAGCACCCCTGGTTCCAGGAAGCCCGGCGCGACCGCAACAGCAAGTACCACGACTGGTACGTGTGGGCCGAGCGCAAGCCGCCGCGCGCCGATGACGGCGTGGTGTTTCCCGGCGTGCAGAAATCGACCTGGACCTACGACAAGCTCGCCAGGCGCTGGTACTTTCACCGCTTCTACGACTTCCAGCCCGACCTGAACACCAGCCATCCGATGGTGCAGGCCGAGATACTGAAGATCATGGGTTTCTGGACGCAACTGGGCGTCTCGGGCTTTCGCATGGACGCCGTGCCGTTCGTCATCGCCAGGAAGGGCGCCGACGTGAAGGGCCCCAGCGAGCAGTACGACATGCTGCGCCAGTTCAGGGAGCTGATGCAGTGGCGCAAGGGCGACGCCGTCATCCTCGGGGAGGCCAATGTGCTGCCGAAGACCGACATGCAGTACTTCGGCGACGAAGGTGAGCGGCTGCACATGATGTTCAACTTTCAGGTCAACCAGAACCTGTTCTACGCGCTGGCCAGCGCCGACAGCCGCCCGCTCGCCAAGGCACTGGCCGCCACGCGGCCGCGCCCGGCCACGTCGCAGTGGGGCATGTTCCTGCGCAACCACGACGAGCTCGACCTCGGGCGCCTCACCAAGGCGCAGCGCGAACGGGTGTTCGCGGCCTTTGCGCCCGACAAGGACATGCAGCTTTACGACCGCGGCATCCGCCGGCGCCTGGCGCCCATGCTCGGCAGCGACCGGCGCCGGCTCGAGCTGGCGTACAGCCTGATGCTCACGCTGCCGGGCACGCCCGTGCTGCGCTACGGCGACGAGATCGGCATGGGCGACGACCTGGCGCTGCCCGAGCGCAATTGCGCGCGCACGCCCATGCAGTGGTCCACCGAGCCGCACGGCGGCTTCACCGCCGCGCGCAAGCCAGTGCGCCCGGTGATCAGCGGCGGCGCCTACGGCTTCGAGCACGTCAACGTGGCCGCGCAGCGGCGCGACCCCGAGTCGCTGCTGAACTGGATGGAGCGCGCCCTGCGCATGCGCAAGGAAATTCCGGAGGTGGGGTGGGGCGACTTCGAGGTGCTCGCGCACCCGTCCGCGCAAGTGCTGGTGTTGCGCTACGACTGGCGTAACAACTCGGTGCTGTTCGTGCACAACCTGTCGGAGCAGCCGATGGAGTTCGAGTTGCCGGCGCGCAAGATCGGGCCCGACGGGGCGCGGCTCACCAACCTGCTGACCGAGGCGCACAGCAACGCCGACAAGAAGGGGCGGCACTGCATGCTGCTGGAGCCCTATGGCTACCGATGGTTCAGGGTCGGCGGGCTGGGGTATCTGCTGCAGCGCAGTGAGATCTGAGCGGACCTGAATCAGCCTTTGTAGCGACCCGCCGCCCCTGTGTTGAGTTTCATCGAGTCGGCGCAGAGCGACCGACTCGATGGACTACAAGTGAGGGGATGCGCTGAGGCGACAGAGTGACCAGCGCGATGGGTTAATGGAGGATGTGCTGGGCTTCGCCAACTTTGGCGGCGGGACACTGGTCTATGGGGTGGCGACCTTTGCCGAGCGAGCTAGGAAGCATTGCCGGAGAGGCTGGCTCCCGTGACGGATCCGACGGTAACCGTCGATTGGATTCAGCAAATGATCAACAGCAACTCAGCGCTACGCATCAGTGACGTGCAAGATTGTATTTTTAACATAATTAATGATGATGCGTGGGCGCGCTGGAATGAGTGTGGCAATCTAGCTATGCAATAAGGATTATGTTAAACGATTGCGACAGAAGGGCGCCGGTGCGTTCGCGGCAGCAGCCCAAAGAGGTGGCGCGCGTGACGTTGAGAGTCAGTTGAAGGCGGCGGACCTCGGTCTGCATTGTCGCAAACTAGGGTCGCGACGAACGTTCCTCGAAGATGGGTCCCGATTTTCCAGGTGTAGATTTAAGCTGCGCGTTGGCGAGATCTCCAAGACTCCTGATAGCCCCTTCCAAGCGCGGGTCGTCGAGATACCCATAGTTAATGCGCAGATGCCGGGTATATCGGCGGTCGGCTGAAAACAAATGGCCCGGCGCTACGCCTATGCCGAGCCGAAGAGCGTCCTGGTGCAGTGCGAGCGAGTCGACACCTTCTGGCAGTGCGAGCCACAGGAAATAGCCACCCTCGGGGCGCGTCACCCGCGTTCCAGTCGGAAAGTATCGATCGATAAGTCGAAAGCATGCAGCCTGCTGGCGGCTGAGCGAATGCCGCAGTGCGCGCAGGTGACGATCGAAACTCTTGTGTTGCAGGTACTCCTGCAACGCCAGTTGCGAGGGGAGCGCCGTCGCCAGCGAGCTCATCAACTTGTTCCGACCCAAACTAGCTGCAAAGCGACCGCCCGCTACCCAACCGATGCGATATCCGGGTGCCAGGGACTTCGAGAAAGAACTGCAGTGCAGCACCCAGCCAGCCCGGTCCCAGGCCTTGGCTGGTGGCGGTCTCCGAGCCCCATGCGCGAGCTCGCCGTACACGTCGTCTTCGATCAGCGGTATGGCGCGGGTGGCGAGCATGCTGACCAGTTGCTCTTTGGCTGCGTCGCTCATGGTGCAGCCCATTGGATTCTGGAAGGTCGGCATGAACCAGCAGGCCTTCACCGGATGCTGGTCGATCACGCGGGCAAGAGAGTCGAGATCTACGCCTGTGCGCGGGTGGGTCTCAACCTCGACCGCGCGAAGACCGCGCCGCTCCAGTGCCTGCAACGCACCATAAAAGGTTGGCGTTTCGATCGCCACGACGTCGCCTGGCTGCGTCACCGATTCGAGCGCAAGATTGAGTGCTTCCATCGCCCCGCTGGTGATGACCAGTTCCGACGCAGGAACATCCATCCCGACGCTGCCGTAACGGAGGGAGATCTGATGGCGTAATAGGGCGTTTCCGGGTGACAAATCCTCGACGGTCTGCCAAGGATCCATCCGCTTGAGCGCTCGCGTGAGGCCGGCGGCAAGTTGCTCGAAGGGAAACAGCTCTGGCGACGGAAAGGCCGAACCGAGCGGGACCATGTCGCGCTCGCGAGCCTGCGCAAGGACCTGAAAGACAAGCGACGAGACGTCGACCGACATGGACCGGAGGACAGGCTCGCTGGCGGCGAGTTCGTTGGCCGACGTTTCCGCGCCCGCTCGAACAAAGTATCCCGACCGCTGCCGCGCTTCGACAAGCCCTTGCGCCTCCAGCAGGTAGTAAGCAGAGAACACGGTGGACGCACTGATGCCCATTTGCGACTTCAGTTCGCGTACGGAGGGAAGGCGATCGTTCGCTTTCAGGCTACCCGCGCGAATGCGCTGAGCGAAGTTGTCAGCGAGCTTCTCGTAGCGGTTCATGGGCATCTCCTTCTGATACGGTCGTTCGGGACTGCTCCCAAGATTGTCATATCAGACGTTGGCGTGCCCCGGAGCGACTATCGGCCTCTCCGCATCTGATACGGAAATTTTCAGCCGATCTGGTTCTGTACGTATCAGCCTGGAAGATGAACACTCGACAGCACGATGAGAGTGCTTCTGTGGTGCCGGCAGACGGCTCCGTCTTGCGACCCAGGTCTTGCGTGCATTTTGAGGCGCCCCGCGCACGACCATTTAGCCACCACAACTGTTTTGTTCGATCGGTTCTCCACTTCTTATCGGGCTATTGAACTACTCGCCGCACTCGGGCAATTCGCCGTCTGTCACGATTAATACTCTTTAAATCATGAATTCAATCCCTATCTCTTTTGTTATTTTCAAGGTCCTCGTGCTCAGCGTCGGCATGTATTTGGCCGTCAAGTGGCATTACGATCGAGGTCAGAAAGACAAGAATCAAAAGACAGCTGCAGTGTTGCTGACATCCATTAAGGTGGGCGCGGCGTTCGTCGCTTCTGCGTTCTTTGTGCTGTTCCTCACCTTTGAATTTTGCAGCAGGATGGGTCTTGACCTAACCATGCGGTGATTGAAATTTTTCGGTCGATAGCCCGAATACAGTGCAACTAAAGGCACTAGCCTTTCAGAGACGGACCTCGACACGACGGCGCGGTATTTGCCTAGCTTGCCGACGTGCGAGGCGCGAGCTTAGACAGCTTTCTAAAGTACCTCCAGATACCTTTTAAGCCGTAAACAGATTTACGAAAAATCCAAGATGCTTCACAACATCAAAGTGGTCAGCATGAAGCTTCGATAATTGCATAATTGGGTAACATAACTAACGATGGCCAAACTTGGTTCAAACTCTAGCGGAAGAGATCTCGTTTGATTTGATGCATTGAGATACTCCACGGCGTATTGCCGGACGGTACGGTCGACTGGCCAAACTGCACCGCCGTCCAACTGTTTCGCCGACAGGAAGAGCAAACGGCTCCAGGGCAGATCACCCGGCTCGACATTGCGCTGGAGGCGATACGGATTTCCCACCCCGAGCACCGGCCGTGGAAGTACCTCTGCAAGATCTGGCGAGAACTCCTGAAACGGTCCGGGCAGTTTCACGTTCGCTATGAAAAAGGAACCGGTGAGCAGCAGGGCATTACTTGGTACCGGAGCTTGATCTCAGCGAGCTCCTCGGGGCGCCGGCATAGTCGGTGCAACGATGGACGCTCAGCCCCTCAGCCAATTCACCGGGGGGCGGGAGGCAACGCCGACCAGTTCGCTGGTTGCTGCTGGCGACATAGTGAGCGGTCAGAATCTCGTAAATTCTATGTGCAACAACGACTTACGTAGATTTCGACCGAATTGCTACCAATAATTTTCGGACAAGAACTCGTAAATTTGCTCTAGATCAACGTTTCGGACTGAGCTTCAGCTGCTTCTGCTGACGCCCCAACTTCATCTGCAACTAACGTTTTCTTCGTTTTACGAAGGTGCCGCATTACGGTTTGGCGCGGCGTTTGGTCACCCGCTTTAGACTGATTGCTGCCGCTTGTCTGCGGCCGGCGAACGTCGGCTAAAGGGAACTTTGCCGCCATGAACAAGGACGACGTTCAACAAAGCTCTTGCAGAGCATGAGGACGAAGCTACGCATAGCTGGTAGGCGTGAACACCCTGCGCAGCCCGCAGATTTCGGCGGCCGAAACTTCAGCAACTGGAAGCGCGGATTAAGGCCTCCTCAGGCCACCACACGGAATTAGGTTCCTTCTCATTCGTCCATACCGCAAGCGTTAGAAAGCCGCCTGCAATCGCCAAGTTCTTCAGAAAGTTGTTCAGCTGCGCGTCGTACTGTGCAGCTCCGGCGTTCCAGAAGTCATGCGCAATGACCGCGGTTCCCAAACAGAAGAGGCCAAGGACTGGTATGACCCAACGCAGCTTCCAGCCCATGATCAAGGAAACCCCGCAGACAAGTTCAAGGGTAATCGTTGCAGGCAAGACAATCTGTGGCATCGGAAGTCCAAGACTTCCGAAGTAACCAAGAACGAAGTCGTAGTGCAGGACTTTTCGAACTCCGGCCACGATGAAGAGCAGGGCCACGAGCGATCGGGCGAGAAGGTTTAAGCGAAGATGAAGCATTAGGTACAGGTTCTACAAATGTGGAGGTGGGTTCGAAACAGCTCAGCCTGCGGGCAGGCGAGCTTTCGCGAAGGCCGCTTTGACCATGTCGGGGTTCATTGGCAGGTCTCGGATCCGCAGACCGGTTGCGTTGGTGAACGCATTGGCGATGGCCGCAGCGGTTGGTCCGGAGGACGCTTCGCCACCACCCACGCTGGGCAGTTCGGGACGGTCGAGCAGTACAACCTCGATCTTCGGAATGTCAGGGAAGCGCATGACCTGGTAAGTGGACCAGTCGCGCGTCAGTATTTCGTGATCGTCGAAACGGACGGCCTCCTTCAAGGTCCATCCCATTGCCTGAATGGCGCCGCCCTCGATCTGGCTGGTCAGCCCATCCGGGTTGATGATCAGTCCCACATCCGCAGCGATGAACAGCCGGTCAACACGAATGTCTCCGCTGACAGCGTCGACAACCACATCGGCGACCACGGCGGCGTACGCGCCGATGTTCTTGTACCGGGCGAATGCCACGCCGCGTCCTACGCCGTTCTTCTTGGACAGCTTTGATTCCTTTGACCAGCCCGCCTTCTCGATCGCGGCCTGAATCACCGCTCGCGCCCGCGAGTCTCCGAGGTGCCGCAGCCGAAATTCAGCGGCATCGGCCCCCGCCGCAAGCGCCAGCTCGTCGACAAAGCTCTCGATGGAGAACACGTTCAGGTGGGTGCCCAAGGTCCGGAGCGAACCGTTGCGGATCGGTGTTGCCATCAGAAGATGGTTGACCGATTTGAAGCGCTCGAACGCGTAGAGAGGGACAGCGTTTCGATCCCCATCGCCATAGGGTTGCGCGATGCGAAGAGGCGGCGACGGCATCGCCCCCTTTTCCATCTGCCACGCAGCGAGCAGATTGATCCCCCCCGGCTGGCCAGGACGCATCGCATGCGAGTTGCTCCAGACCTCATGGACCCAATCCACGATTCGCCCATCGTCGGACAGCGTCGCCTGCAGTTCCGTTGCCATGGCAGGCCCGAAGGGCGGGCATGAGAACTCGTCCTCGCGCATCCATTGAACTTTGACCGGATGGCCGTCGACTGCGCGCGCGAGCAGCGCGGCGTCGAAGGCCGCGTCGTCGGCGCCGTTCTGGCCGTAGCAGCCCGCACTCGGTGTGTGAATGGTGTCGACCGAGGTGACCGGCATGCCGAGCGCCTTGGCGATGTCGCCTCGCAGCGGAAACGCCCCTTGTGTGTGCGACCACACCGTCAGGTGCCCCTCCCGCAGCCATGCAACCCCACATGAAGGTGCAAGTGAGCCCTGCGACAGGTAGGGACGGCTGAACGTCGACTTAATACGTCGTCCGGTTGGAGCAGCCGTCGCTTGCCCCTTTTCACCGACAACACTCACCTCTTCTGGCCAGGATTTCAGAGCCGGGACAAGCTGCTGATCGTTCGGAAGCGCGGGGCCGCTCTGATCCCAGATTGCCGCTTTTGCCAGGGCATCCCGAGCGGCGATGGCTTGCTCCTCTCTTCGAGCCACCACCCCAAGAAAGGAGCCTTCGCGAACGACCGCCACGACCCCGGGCATTTTGCGAACAGCCGACTCGTCGATCCGCAGAAGCTTCGCCCGATAGCGTCGGGGCCGGACAACGCGCCCAAAGAGCATGCCCGGCAAGCGAAGGTCTTGGATGAATGCTTGCCCGCCTGTCAGCTTGGGCAACAGGTCGATCCGCTGCACCGATTGACCAACGATTTTGTAGAGCTCCGCAGGCTTGAGGGCAACGTCCGCGGAGACCTGGATGGCCAGGAGATCGGCCTTTCCGGCGGCCAGCTCCCAGTAGGTCAGTTGCCTGCCATTGAGCCCGGTCACCACGCCTGCAGCGACCGTCAAATCCTCGAGCCTGGCATCCAGCCGCGAAGCAGCCGCCATCATCAACCTGTGTCGCGCTTGTGCAGCGGCCACTCGGATGGCCGCTCCGCTCTGTTCGACGGACTGGCTGCCGTAGGTGTACCCCTCGTCCGGGCTGCGGGTGGTGTCAGCTGAAACGACGCGCAGGACGTCAAAGCTCACATCAAGTTCCTCAGCAGCGATCTGAGCGAGCGCTGTGAGGATGCCCTGACCCAACTCGACCTTGCCGGTGAACAGCGTGATGGTGCCAGCCGCGTCAACACGAATCCATCCGTCGAGCGCACGATTGAACTTCAGACTGCCGGTGGGCTCGGGGACGCCCTGCGCGAAAGCGGACACCGGACCGAGCGAGATCGTCGTCACGATGGCACCGACGCCGCCAAGAAATCCGCGCCTGGAAACAGCGGTGCTCATGACGACATTTCCTTGGCCGCCCGCTGGACTGCCCGGACGATACGGTTGTGTGCGCCACATCGGCACAGCGTCGACGCCAGGGACTCCCTGATGTCAGCCTCGGTGGGGTGTGGCTTCCTGTCGAGCAACGCCTTGGCCGCCATCAACATGCCGCTGGTGCAGTATCCGCACTGTGCTGCCTGTTCGTCACGAAACGCTGCTTGAAGCGGGTGCAGGCGATCGCCATCGGCGAGCGATTCGACCGTCGAGATCTTCTGCTTGCCGACCGCATCCAACGGGTACACGCACGATCGCACGACGCTGTCGCCGACGAAAACGGAACAGGAGCCGCATTGGCCCAGTCCACAACCGAACTTCGGGCCATTCAGTCCCAGATCGTTGCGCAAGATGTAGAGCAAGGGCGTGCTCCCCTCGGCTGCGACTTGATAGAGCCGACCGTTCACATCGAGAGATGTCATGAATTCCTAAAGATCAGAGAAGGCGACTTGACCAAATGAGCGCTGATGCGCTCGGCCAGCATGATGGTGGTGAGGTTGGTCGCCACCGAAGGGATGTCAGGAAAGATGGACGCGTCGACGACGCGCAGCGCTGCGATGCCGAACACCGCGCCCGATGCGTTGACCACCGCGCCTTTGTCGCTTTCCAATCCCATCGGGACGCTCGACGTGGGGTGTTGGTAGCCGGCGACGTTGGCGACGATGTTCTGCCGCAAAGTCTTGCCATCGCGTACGGTGCCATCCGGTGTCATTTCGTGATCGACCAAGCCTGTGAATGGCGCACTCCGGCCAATTTCGCGTGACAGTTGAACGGCCTCTACCATGCGGTCCAGGTCGGTCTCCTGCTCGAAAAAGTTGTAGCGGATCAGCGGCGCGGCGCGCGGGTCGCGACTGGTGAGGCGCAAGCTACCGTTGGATTGCGGCAAGGTCACAGCGCAGGCAAGCACGATGGCGGCGCCTGTCGGACTTGCCTTCGGATCGATCAGATGCGTGCCGGAGATGTGCAGATCCAAATCGTCCGTTGCGGCCTGCTGCGAGCGTGTCCAGACAATCGCGCCAGCGGCTGGCGTCATCGCAAGAGCCGGCGCCTTGAGCGCGTACACGTTGAAGAAGAACGGATGTTCCTGCAGACGCTTGCCAACGGGCAAGTCAGCCAGGGTCGCGATCCCCAACTCGTTCAAATGATCCGTCGGCCCAACACCAGATCTCATCAGGATGGCGGGGCTGCCGAGCGTGCCGGCAGACAGAATCACTTCGCCTGAGAGGATGGTTTCTCTCCCAACCAGCCGCACGCCGTTGGCGCGACCGTTCTCGATCAGCACGCAATCGACTTCAGCGCCGCCCCGGATCGTCAGATTCGAGCGGGCACGCACGTCTGCGGTCAGGTAGGCCATGCCCGTGTTGATGCGAACCCCATCGATCACGTTCAGCGGGTATGGACCCACTCCATGCTGCTGGCCGCCGTTGAAGTCGGCGACATGTGGCAACCCGACCTTTTCAGCAGCCGACACGAACGCGCGCATCGCCGGCGTGTTCTCCTCGGCGGTACGCTGACGGACAGGGAACGGACCGCTTCGTCCATGCCAAGGCTCGTCGCCCCATGCCGTGTTTTCCATCGCCCGGTAGGCACTCAGCACTTCTGGCCATGCCCATCCTTCAATCCCTCGCTTGGCCCAGCGCGCAAAGTCTGCCGGCCTGGCTCGCATCGCGACCGCAGCGTTCACTGCCGAGCTGCCGCCAATCACCCGCCCTCTGGGGATGTCGATGTCGTGCCCCAGCCGGGCCGCATCGCTGCTGTGATAGTGCCAGTCGTGCTCCGGAGAGCCAGCGACGAGGTTGGCGTTCTTGAGTAGATCTGGATAGCGGCCGGGAGCGTAATCGGGGCCGGCGTCCAGCAGTAGAACGCGTCGGTGGGCCTCGGCACTCAGACGCGCAGCGAGGACGGCGCCGGCAGAGCCGCCTCCAACGATCACGACGTCGTAGCGCTGAGTGGCTTGGAGCGCAGTCGTGGTGGTGGTGATTTGGGGTGATTCGGATTTGGCGGCAAGAGCCGATCCGCCTCCTGCCAAAGCTGCCAGCGCGCTCTGAGCCATTAAATGGCGGCGCGTCATCGCAAAAGTCATGGGTACTCCGGAAACAGGCGCCTGTCTGCGCTCAAGAACAGCCGTTAGAACAAGCGGCCTTGGTTCATGTTAGGGAGCGCAATACCGGCCAGCAAGATGGCCTTTCCGGAACCTGTGTCCAATGATTTGGACTTTCTGCGATCCAAGACCCCAGCGTTGTCTGACGCAATGCGCGGGTTCTTTTTATCCAGGCGGGTGACTCACAGAAAGAATTACGCAGTGAGCTAGAACGTCGGGAACTAAAACCACGTTCATTTGCGCGCCAGCGCTGAGTGTTATGAGTTGCCCTGCTTCCAGGGCACGGTTGTCTTCTGCGCTCACCACCTGAAGATGGCCGGAGACGACATAGATCCATGCTTTGCGATCACGCCTTAGCCCGAACTCATAGGTTGCGGCAGCACAGATGACGACATCGAGAAGTTCAACATCATCATTCTTCGAATTGACGTTGCTTCCGAGTTCATCTGTGCATGGCACAATCCGTATTCGGTGGCTAGTGTTTGCTATTACAGGCACCTCCGAATTCCGCGTGCAGCACGCATGTGCGAGTGTGCCGACCGATTTGGAAGAAGATTTAATAAAAATCTGCAATCCATGGATCGATGCTCCATCGCTTGGCGTTTGTTCGTGCACCACACTGGCACCTGAAGCGAGGCTGTAGACGTCCCCTGCCTCAAGAGCAACGGCGCCTCTGGTGGTATCCCGATTGACGAGATTGCCGCGCGAGTCCTCAAATAACATTGTGAGGATTCGAAGATCTTTATGAAGATGCGGGGCGAACGTCGATTTCGTCATGACGAAATGACTCAACATCGAAATGACGCCGTCTTTTTTGTCAAAGGAATCTTCGACAAAGTGTAGAGACGTGAAGCCAGTCCCGACGGTCCGGATGGCTCCAGCAACGACTGGCCCCAGTCTGCTTACATTTGCATCAGTCGCTTTGCCCTTAGCACTCTTACCCATCTCTGCCCCCAAACCCTGATTTTCTGAGCAGAACTTAGTGCGCAACTCGCCGTTTGGGAAGCCATCCAGTGGGCAACCATGCGTCCAACGGATGGGACGACGGACTTGTTAGGCTAGAACGATCTTTGGAAATTCTGCAGCGAGATGATCCAAAAAGACCCGCACCGAAGGCAACAATCCCTTGCGAGACGGAACCAAGGCAGTGATCGTCGCATCTCGTGCAATCCACTCGGGCAGTACTCGTATCAGTTCGCCTCTCAGCACCGCTGCTCTGGCAATGTATCCCGGCAACGCAACGATGCCCAGGCCCTGAATGGCTGCCTGCTGCAAGCTCAACATGTCATCGCTTTGCAGTCTGGGTGCAATGGGTATCACGACCTCTTCCAATTGAAGCGTTGCATGACGCAATCTCCAATGGTGCGAAGCATTTGCCCGGGCGAAGAAAACCGACGAATGCATGCCCAGCTGCAGTGGCGTCTCCGGGATTCCATTTTCGGCAACGTAATTCGACCCTGCAAATAGAAACCAGGGTGCTGGTGACAAAGTCCTCTGGATCAGGTCTGCGTCCGGCAAAGGATCGGAATGAGCACGTATTGCCACATCGTAGTTTTCCCCGACGATGTCTACGGTGCGGTCCGCAGCGTGGGCGACGATGCTCACCTTCGAATAACGGGTTAGAAACTCGGCGATCATTCCCGACATGGCGAAATGCATTGTGGCCAAACCCGCCGTGCAGCGTATGGTTCCCACAGGCTCGGCCAGCCGAACTCGTACGGACATTTCGGCTAACTCTGCCTCTCGCAATGTCGATACTGCATGGCGGTAAAACTCGCTGCCAGCCTCGGTCATGCCAAACCGTCGCGACGTTCGGCTTAGCAGGCGCACTCCTAGGTCACTCTCCAATTGCTGCATTCGATGGCTTAGGGTTGATTTCGGCATTCCCAAACTATTGCCGGCAGCAGTGAATCCTCCTCTATCAACAACGTTGACGAAGATGAAGAAATCGTTGAGATCTAAACGGCGCACGTAAATCCAGTTGCCTCAGGTGGAAGGCGCTATTGAGCTGACGCTGCAGCCAGAGCGGGTTGGCGCAGCCTCGCCAAGCCTATCGATGGAATTGGCCGATCATGATCCAACTGTGTGGACGATGCGTCTCACAATTACGGCTTGTTGGCCGAAGTTCGAAATCCTAGGATTCTCGCTGGCTCCCGCCATCTTGCGGGACTCGAATCAAGGAAAAGAGAATGAAATCAGTCAGCGGAAAAGTGGTTCTGGTCACCGGTGCTTCGTCGGGTTTGGGGCATGAACTGGCGCATCAACTTCTGGAAAAAGGGGCCCTGGTCGCCGCCACTTTCCGTAAGCAAGCGGAAGTCGACGCCTACAACGCCAAGCATGAGAAACAGGGTCTCGGTGTCCTCGCAGACGTTACCGATGATGCGGCAGTGAAGGCGGGTGTCGCCCAGGTGTTGGCCCGGTTCGGTCGCATCGACATCGTCGCGAACTGCGCTGGCGCCGGCATCATTGGCGCAGTGGAGGAATTCTCGGACGCTGAGGCTCGCCGGGTTTTCGACCTCAACTTCTTCGGTGGCCTCAACGTGATCCGGGCTGTCACACCAGCGATGCGCCAGCAGGGCTCTGGGCATGTCATCCAGTTCTCTGCCATCGGTGGATTTATCGGTTTCCCGGGCATGGGCGTGTATTCCGCAGCCAAAGGCGCAACCGACATTCTTGGCGAGGCACTGGCAGCCGAGCTCGCGCCGTTTGGCGTTGCAGTGACCGTCTTGACCATCGGGATTTTCGAAACCCAGTTCGCGGGGCGCTCGCTGGCTTTCGCTGCGAACAAGATCGAGGCTTACGAGAACACGCCTGCGGGCAAATTCCGCGGGGCGATCGGCAACCTGCAGGGCAAGCAGCCCAATGTTCCTGAGAAGGGTGCAGCGGCCATCATCAAATTGATGGAGGCCGATCATCCTCCCGTGCATGCAGCCCTCGGCGCCGACGCCATGGGCGGGATGCGCCGGAAGATGGCAAGCGTCGAGCAGGAACTGGCGTTGTGGGAAGCGAATGCGTCCTCCACCGCCCGCAACGCCGAAGGAGCCTGATCATGCGCATGACCAACAAGGTGGTACTGGTCACGGGCGCTTCGCGCGGACTTGGACTCAGCCTCGCGCGCCGCTTTGCGAGGGAAGGCGCGGCGGTGGCGCTGACCTACAACAGCGACGCGGAATCTGCAGCCCGGAATGTGCAAGCACTCGTCGCCGAAGGCGCACAGGCAATGGCCGTTGGTGGCGATGTCGGCGACCCTGAAGCAGTCAACGCGATGTTTGCCGAGGTGTTGGCACGGTTCGGCCGTATCGATGTAGTGATCGCGAACGCGGGGCGAGAGTTGATCGACACGCCGATCACGGAGATCGACAACGCGATGTTCGAATCGGTGACCAAGACCAACGTCTACGGCACGTTCTTTACTCTGAGAGAGAGTGCGCGTCACGTGCAAGATGGTGGACGGATCATCGTGATCTCATCGACTACGACCATCGTGCCCAACGCCGGCTTCACCGCCTATGCGGGCAGCAAAGCCGCTGGCCGGCTCTACGTCGAATGTCTGGCGCAAGAGCTGGGCAACCGCAACATCACGGTCAACGGCGTGGTTCCCGGACCACTGCGTGACGCCGGCGTCATCGCCAAGCTTCAGGAAAGCGACTACCAGGCATTGGCAAGTCTGTCTCCGTTCGGGCGCATCGGATCGATTGCCGACGTGGAGGGGGCCGTGCTGTTCCTCGCCAGCGACGATGCGCAGTGGATTTCCGGGCATCACCTGGTGGTGAACGGCGCGGCAAAGGTCTGATTTCGATCAAGTGATGACGGACTTCCGAAATCAGTACCGTCCGTCATCGGCACGCCTTGGCATTGCTTCCAAATCAACCTTCGCGCGAAGCGAAGGGCGGTCAGGGTGTATGAGGCATCGACAAGACTTTGATGAAATTCGAATAGCGGGCTGCGCGCATCTATGAGCGGGACCGCCATCGGGTGGCTGGGTAAATAGTCCGCGCGCTGGCAAGGTCCGCTTCTGCGGATTGCGGAAGTTCGGCGCTCCGGCCCGGACGACCGCAACCGCTGCAAAGCTGCCTCACGAACGCGTATCGTATGAAACTTGGCAACATTCGATGTGAAGGTTTCCCATGACGAACAGCCCAACTTCCAAAGTTGACAATTTTGCCGAGGCGTGCCTCAAGCGAAAGGATGCAGTGGACTTTGCGCGCGCCTCTCTCGGTCTATCAGGTTTCAAGATAACTGCAGAACACGAAGCTCATGCGCAACGCTTTGTCGATGGCGAGATAAGCTTGGAAGAGTTCGTGGGTACACCCGACAAGTCGCGCAAGTAATCGAATCAGACTTCAAGTCACCAGTCGGTACCTGACGACGGATGGTGGACGGGCTAAATGCTGTCATCTGGCTCAATTTAGCTGAACAGATCATAGAACTCTGCCACATCACTCGTGGCAGTCAGCGCCTGAAGCGGGAAAGTTTTCCAAGGTTCTTTGACCTTCATCGTGGCCAGACGAACGAGGAGGGCATCACGCATGTCCGGCTTGACTTCCTGGCGCCAGTTCAGAACCTGTCCCCAAGTGGAACTGCCGTGCAGATGCAGGGGAATGACACAGGTCCAAAAAGCTGGCGCGGCCACGACTCGGTGTTGCGCCGGTCGATCTTCCAGACGCCTTCAGTCTCGCGGTCGGTGGAGCTGATGTACCGGGTGCACATGGCTCGCATGCTACCTGCTTGAGCCATTCTCTGGCCGCCTCCTCAGGGGCAAGGACGCGGAGGTGATCGTCATGCCACAGCTCGCTGGCCACGGCCTGGAGTTCGGACTTTTCCACCATTCGCCAGCGCTGCTGCAGGCGATCGGCGCAGGCGACGATCCAAGTTTCGGCGCTCATTTCGACGGTCGGGGAGTTCATGATGGAATGCTAGCCATATACTGGATGGATGTACAGTATTCCGCCATTGGCTTCATGGGCCAGCGTCGAGCCCATCGCGCTGCCTCTGCCCGTGGTCGAAGGCAATCTGCGCGCCGGTTTCCCGTCCCCGGCCGATGACTTCGCGGTCAAGCGCCAGGACCTGAACGATCTGCTCATCACGCACCCGCTGGCCACCTTCTACTGAAGGTGAGCGGTCAGTCGATGATCGAGGCCGGCATCGGCGACGGCGACCTGCTCGTGGTGAACCGGGCCATCACGCCGGTGCACCGGCACATCGTGGTTGCCCAGGTCGATGGCGATTTCACGGTGAAGTACCTCTACAAGCGCAGCGGCCGCATCAAGCTCACGACGGCCAACCCGACCTTCCCGGAGATTACCTTCAAGGAAGGGCAGCAGCTCATCATTTGCGGCGTCGTGACTGCCGCCATCAAGCGCTTCGTGAAGTAGCTGTTCGGATTTCGGAACTCGGGAAATCCGTCATGTACGCGCTGGTCGACGGCAACAACTTCTACGTGTCGTGCGAGCGCGTGTTCCGCCCGAGCCTTCTGGGCCGGCCCGTCATCGTCCTGAGCAACAACGACGGCTGCGCGATCGCGCGCAGCAACGAGGCCAAGGCGCTGGGCATCGCCATGGGCGCGCCTTGGCACCTGATCCAGCAGTCGCTGCCGGATTCGGGGGTGGTGGCGCTCAGCGCCAACTTCACGCTCTACGGTGACATGAGCAACCGGATGATGGCGATTGCCGCGGGCCTCGGCCCCGAGCAGGAGATCTACAGCATTGACGAGTCGTTCATCGACTTGAGCGCGATGGGCGGCGACCTGGTTGCGCGCAGCCACAAGGTGCGCGAGCGCATCCTGCAGTGGATCGGCATTCCGGTGGGCATCGGCATCGGCGCCACCAAGACCCTTGCCAAGCTCGCGAACCACATCGCCAAGACGGCGGATCGAAAGCCGGGAAGCTACCCGATGGAACTGGCGCGCGTCTGCAACTTCAGCGCCTTGCCGGCAAGCGATCTCGAAGCGGTCTTCTCCGCCACCGACCTCGGCGAGGTCTAGGGCATCGGTCGGCGAGTTGGCGCGCAGTTGAAGGAGGCAGGTCTGAACTCCGTCCTCGATGTGGTCCGGCTCGATCCGGCGATGGTGCGAGGACGTTGGTCGGTGGTGCTGGAGCGCACGGTGCGGGAGCTGCAGGGGCAGGCTTGCGTAGGCTTCGAGGATGCGCCGCCTTCCAAGAAGGAGATCGCCTGCACGCGCAGCTTCGGCCAGCCGGTGACGGAACTCAAAGACCTGATCGAAGCGGTGAGCCAGTTCGCCAGCCGTGCGGCCGAGAAGCTGAGAAAGCAGGGCAGCCATGCGGTGCAGGTGCTGGCCTTCATTCACACGAGTCCGTTCCGGCGTCAGGACAGGCAGTACTCGCGTTCGATCACGGTGCCGTTGCGACGACCTACTGCGGACACGGCCTTGCTGGTGCAGGCCGCGGCGCAGGCCGTCAAGACTGCCTTCCGGCCTGGCTTCAACTACGCGAAGGCGGGCGTGATGCTGCTCGACCTGCAGGATGCCTCCGTGCATCAGGGGGAACTGGCGCTGGATGAGGAAGCACCGGACCGTAGTGCGCTGATGGCCACGATGGATCGGCTCAATGACCGGTATGGACGCGGTGCCGTCTCGCTGGCGAGTACCGGGCAATCCGATGGCCAGCGGGTTTGGCGGATGAAGCAGTCACTCAAGACGCCGGAGTACACGACGCGCTGGGCGGATGTGCCACGGGTGTTGGCTTAGCAGGTCACCGCTGAAGACTGCTTTGCAGCGTCTGCAGTCGTCTAACGAAAATCGGCGGACGCCCGCTTCCGGCCCCACTACGGTCAGTGAACAAGTTGCATCAATCAGGCTATTGTCAGCCGTTCCCGGGCCAACCTTGTTCCCTCTGCGAGCGCCTGCAGCTTGCGCCACGCTACATCCCGTCCCATCGGCGCCAGCCCGCAATTCGTGCATGGGAATAGGCGCTCCTTGGGCACGAATTCCAGCGCCCGACCGATGGTGTCGGCCACCTCCTCTGGGGTTTCCACCACGTCGCTGGCCACATCGATCACGCCCACCATCACGTCCTTGCCGGCCAGCAGCTTCATGAGATCGGGGGGCACGTGGGAGTGGATGCATTCCAGGCTCACTTGGTCGATGCTGCTTTTAGCCAGCGCAGGGAACACCGTCTCGTACTGGCGCCATTCCTCGCCCAGCGTGCTTTTCCAGTCGGTGTTGGCCTTGATGCCGTAGCCGTAGCAGATGTGCACTGCCGTCGTGCAGGTGAGGCCTTGTGCTGCACGCTCGAGCGCCTTCACACCCCAGTCGGCGGCATCCTTCATGTAGACGTTGAAGGCGGGTTCGTCAAATTGAATGATGTCAACACCGTCGGCCTGCAGCGCGAGGGCCTCCTGGTTGAGCAGTTCGGCAAACGCGAAAGCCATCTTGACCTTGTCGCCGTAGAAACGGTCCGCCACGGTGTCGACGATGGTCATCGGTCCGGGCAGGGTGAACTTCAGCTTCTTCCTCGTATGCGCGCGCGCCAGCTGTGCTTCGAAGGCATGCACGCGGCCTTTGAGGCGCAACGCGGAGACGACCTGCGGCACCATCGCGTCGTAGCGGTTGTCGCGGATGCCCATCTTCACCTTGTGCTCGAAATCGATGCCATCGACCTGTTCGAGGAAGCCGTGCACGAAGTGCTGCCGCGATTGCTCGCCGTCGCCCACGATGTCCAGACCCGCGTCTTCCTGCGCCTTGATCCACAGCAAGGTGGCGTCGGCCTTCGCTTGGCGCAGTGCATCGCCTTCGGCCATCCATTGCGGCCAGAGTTTGTTGGTTTCCGCCAGCCAAGCCGGCTTCGGCAGGCTCCCGGCAACAGAGGATTCAAAGAGCTGCGCGACACCGTTTGAACGCGGATGGCTCGACGCAGGGAAGACCGAGCTGGAGGGGAGCTGCGTGGCAGGCAAAGAATTCTTCATGAATGCGATTTGGATGTTGTTGGATTGGTCAGTGCGCGAAATCAGCAGCCCATTCCTCGAGAACGTTCTTGTACGGCTTGATGAAATTTTCCTCCGTGAACTTGCCTTGTTTCACTGCCAGCTGGCCCCGTTCCTCTCGGTCGTAGACGATGCGGGTCAATGAGTAGTCCAAGTTTCTAAGGCTGGGTTGAAAGAAACTTCCTGCTGCGGAATTGGCGTTGTAGATCTCGGGCCGATAGATTTTCTGAAACGTCTCCATGGTGCTGATGGTGCCGATGAGCTCGAGGTCGGTGTAGTCCCCCAGCAGATCGCCGACAAAGTAGAAAGCCAACGGCGCGACGCTGTCTGGCGGCATAAAGAAGCGAACCCGCATACCCATCTTCTCGAAGTATCGGTCGGTCGGGGAAAGCTCGTTCTGCCGGTATTCGGCGCCCAGGACAGGATGCCGATTGCCAGACTGGTGGTAGGTCTTGCTGCTTGAGGCGCTGATGCAGATCACCGGCGGTTTGGCGAACCATTTTTTGTAGGTATCCGAGCCCAGGAAGTGCTTGAAAAGCTTCCCATGCAGGTCGCCGAAATCAGTGGGAGTACCGAACTCGGAGCTGTCGATGTTGTGCGCCGGAAGCACGACGCTGAAGTCGTAGTCGCGGAGGTAGGACGAAAAATTGTTCCCGGCAATTCCGTCAATGCGTCTGCCGGTTTGCTTGTCAACGATGTTCGGTTTCAGTATTTCAATCAGCGGGAACACGTCACTGCCGCTCCCGGCGTCCATGTTCATCTCAACGGAGATGATTTCAAGCTCGACGCCATAGCGATCTCCCGTAGGGTTGTCCCAATGCGCCAAGCTGTTGAAACGGTTGTCGATCATCTTCAGGGTGTTGCGCAAGTTCTCCTGGCGGCTGTTCCCGCGGGCCAGGTTGGCGAAGTTGGTTGTGATGCGCGTGCTGTCCGACGGCTGGTAGTTTTCATCGAACCGGATGCTCTTGATGCTGAAGGTGAAGTGTTTGCTCATGATGGTCAGGTGCGCTGGTTTTGATTCGAAGTCCGATGCTTGTGTCAGGTCGCAACCACATCCTCAGCGTGGACCGATCGTGCAAGTTTTGCCAACCCGAGAAGGGGCAAAGCCCGTTGGACTGCGAGCTGGGCTCTCTGGATCAAAGCCACGTTCTGCAGCCGGTAGTCCGAGAAATCTTGGTCGGTCGCGTAAACACCCAACGGCAACGTGCGCGCTTGAAAAAAGCTGAACAGCGGCCGCAACTGGTGGTCGATCACCAAGGCATGGCGCTCGCTGCCGCCGGTGGCAGCCAGCAAGACCGGCTTGTCGATCAGGGCGTCCTGGTGAATGAAGTCGAAGAAGTGCTTGAACAGTCCCGTGTAGGAGCCACGGTAGACCGGTGTGGCCACCACCAGGACGTCAGCTTGCTCGACCGCGGCAAGTTCGCGCTCCACCACGTCGGGCAACTGGGAGCGCCAGACCGCGCCCGCAAAGTGCGGTGCGAGCTGGCCCAGCTCGACCAAGCGTTGCTCGCACGGAATTGCGTCGGCGATCAGATCCAGCAGATGCTCCGAAAGGGCCACGGCTTTGGAGGGGCGTTGAAGTCCGCCGGAAACTGCTACTGCGCGAAGTGGACGTGTCATTTTGGTGTGGCGATCAAGGTTTCTCAAACGTCCGGCAATCACGGAAAGGTTGAATCGTAGAGTTGACGAACCGTGAAGTAAAATGGTGTTAATTCACGCATCCATGAATCTCACTCATTTGCCATGCTGGAGCGCGCTCATCTTTCCATCGTCCAAGAAGTAGACAAGCAAGGCTCACTTACCACTGCCGCAGAGGTGCTGCACCTGACGCAGTCGGCGCTGAGCCACTCGATCCGCAAGCTGGAAGCCCAGATGGGCACCGAAATCTGGCAACGCGAAGGGCGCAGCCTGCGGCTGACGCAGGCGGGGCAGTACCTGCTGGCGGTGGCCAACCGGGTGCTCCCGCAGCTGGATCTGGCCGAAGAACGCTTGCGCCAGTTTGCGCAGGGCGAGCGCGGGTCGCTGCGTATCGGCATGGAATGCCACCCCTGCTACCAATGGCTGCTGAAGGTGGTGTCGCCCTACCTGGCGAGCTGGCCCGACGTGGACGTCGACGTGAAGCAGAAATTCCAGTTCGGCGGCATTGGCGCGCTCTTCGGCTACGAGATAGACCTGCTGGTCACCCCCGACCCGCTCTACAAGCCCGGTCTGCGCTACGAACCCGTGTTCGACTACGAGCAGGTGCTCGTGGTGCCGCGCGGCCATCGCCTGGCCAACGTGCCTTACGTGAAGCCCGCACAGCTGACGCAGGAGGTGCTGGTGACGTACCCGGTTGCCACCGACCGGCTGGACATCTACAACATGTTTCTGATGCCCGCCGGCGTGACGCCCAGGCGCCACAAGTCGATCGAAACCACGGACATCATGTTGCAGATGGTCGCGAGCGACCGCGCGGTGGCTGCACTGCCACGCTGGCTGGTCGAGGAGTACGCGCAGAAGATGGACATCGTTCCTGTGCGGCTGGGTCCGCGCGGCATCGCCAAGCAGATCTTCCTGGGCGCGCGGGAAGCGGACACCGACATCGACTACCTGAAGTCCTTTGTCGAGCTCGCACGGCAATCAGGCGGCCTTGTCGACAAGGGGCAGGCCCCGGCCCTGTGACACGGCCGTGCCGCCCCGTGACCTTCCACAGGAGGCCGCATCACGTGTAGCGCTTCTCCAGCGCGTCCCACTCGGGCTTGTTGACCAGGCGTTGGCGCTCGGCAAAGGTCGCAACCAGTCCGCTGGATTCCTGCACTTCCTTCACGTCGCGCAGCACGGTCAGTGCCTTCTGCATGCCGGCCACCGCACCCTGTAGCGCGGCATTGGCATACAGCACGATGCCATAGCCCAGTTCACCCAGGTCCGTGGCATTGAAGATAGGCGTCTTGCCGCCGATCACCATGTTCATTAGTTGCGGCTTGACCAGACGCCGGGGCAGCGCGCGAATCTCATCGGGCGTGGTCACGGCCTCAACGAAGAGGATGTCCGCACCGGCCTCGGCGAATTTCTGCGCCCGTTCGACAGCGGCTTCGAACCCGTGCGTGGCGGCCGCGTCGGTGCGAGCCATGAGCAGGAGATCAGGATCTTGGCGCGCATCGACGGCTGCCTTGATCTTGCTGACGGCCTCTTCTGTGGAGATCACTTCCTTGCCCGAGAAATGGCCGCAGCGCTTCGGCGCCACTTGGTCCTCGAACTGGATGCAGTCGGCGCCGGCACGTTCGAGCGTGCGGACGGTGTGCCGCACGTTCAGTGCATTGCCGAAGCCGGTGTCGGCATCGACGATCAGCGGCACGCTGACCGCGTCGCGGATGCGCGCTGTGTGATCGGCGATGTCCGATAGGCCCATGAAGCCCTGATCAGGCATGCCGAACCACATGTTGGTGACACCGGCGCCGGTGATGTAGATCGCCTTGAATCCCAGGTCTTCGACGACCTTTGCAGACAGCGCGTTGAATGCGCCGGGAACGATCAGGCCGCGGCGGGCCTCGACGAGTGACTTGAGCTGCTTGCGGGTGGACATTCGAGTAATTCCGATCAGAAACTGTCGCCGGGAACACGTACCCAGCCTTCCATCAATACGCGGGCGCTGCGGCTCATCAAGGCCTTGGTGACCACCCATTCGCCGTCGACCTTGCTCGCCTCGGCGCCCACGCGAAGCGTTCCCGAGGGATGGCCGAAGCGCACGGCCTGGCGCTCGCCGCCGCCGGCCGCGAGGTTTACCAGCGTGCCGGGTATGGCGGCAGCTGTGCCGATGGCCACGGCCGCTGTGCCCATCATGGCGTGGTGCAGCTTGCCCATCGACAGCGCGCGCACCAGTAGGTCGATTTCCGCGGCGGCCACTGCCTTGCCGCTGGACGCCGTGTAGTCCTTGGGCGGCGAAACGAAGGCCACCTTGGGCGTGTGCTGGCGCCTGCCAGCTTCATCGACGTGATTGATCAAGCCCATCTTCACCGCGCCGTGCGCGCGGATGGTCTCGAACATGGCCATGGCCTTGGTGTCGCTGTTGATGGCGTCCTGCAGTTCGGTGCCGGTGTAAGCGATGTCGGCGGCGTTGACGAAGATGGTCGGAATGCCCGCGTTGATCAGCGTGGCGCGCAACGTGCCCACGCCCGGCACGTCGAGGTCTTCGACCACCTTGCCCGTCGGGAACATCGCGCCACCGCCTTCACCGTCGCCTTCGTCGGCCGGCTCGATGAACTCCAGTGGCACTTCGGCCGCTGGGAATGTCACGCCGTCGAGTTCGAAGGTGCCGGTTTCCTGCACCTGGCCAGCGGTGATGGGCACGTGCGCGACGATGGTCTTGCTGATGTTGGCCTGCCAGATGCGCACGGTGCACGTGCCGTTTTCCGGAATGCGCGCCGGATCGACGAGGCCCTGCGCAATCGCGAACGGCCCGACCGCCGCCGACAGGTTGCCGCAGTTGCCCGACCAGTCGACGAACGCGCTGTCGATGGAGACCTGGCCGAAGAGGTAGTCGACATCGTGGTCCGGCCGCGTGGAGCGCGACAGGATGACAGCCTTGGAGGTGGACGAGGTGGCCGCGCCCATGCCATCGATCTGCTTGGCGTAGGGATCGGGGCTGCCGATGACGCGCAGCAGCAGCGTGTCGCGCGCGGGACCGGGCTGGCGCGCCGCCGCGGGCAGGTCCTGCAGGCGAAAGAACACGCCCTTGCTGGTGCCGCCACGCATGTAGACGGCGGGAATCTTGATCTGGGGAGCGGATGCCATTGCGATGAGGAGGGTGGTTGTCTTCAAGCGGTCGACTTGTTGGCGGCCAGGAAGTCTTGCGCAAAACGCTGCAGCACGCCGCCGGCTTCGTAGATCGACACTTCTTCCGCAGTGTCCAGGCGGCAGGTCACCGGCACCTGCAAGGTCTCGCCACTGCGGCGGTGAACGACCAACGTCAGGTCGGCGCCCGGCGCGGGTTTGCCGGCGACGTCGAAGGTCTCGGTGCCGTCCAGGACCAGGGTGAGGCGCGTGGTACCGGGCTTGAACTCCAGCGGCAGCACGCCCATGCCCAGAAGGTTGGTTCGGTGGATGCGTTCGAAGCCTTCGGCCACCACGGTTTCCACACCCGCCAGGCGCACGCCTTTGGCAGCCCAGTCGCGAGACGAGCCCTGGCCGTAGTCGGCGCCGGCCACGATGATCAACGGCTGCCTGCGGTTCAAGTAGGTTTCGATGGCTTCCCACATGCGCACGATTTGCCCCTCGGGTTCGATGCGCGCGAAGGAACCCTTCTTCTGCACGCCGTCGACCACCGCCATTTCGTTGACGAGTTGCGGGTTGGCGAAGGTGGCGCGCATGGCCGTCAGGTGATCGCCTCGATGCGTGGCGTAGGAGTTGAAGTCCTCTTCCGGCAGGCCCATCTTGTGAAGGTACTCGCCGGCGGCGCTGTCCATGAGGATGGCGTTGGACGGTGAGAGATGGTCCGTCGTGATGTTGTCGGGCAGGATGGCTAGCGGCCGCATGGCGCGCAGCGTGCGCGGCACGGCCGCCAGTGCTCCCACGCCTTCGCTGTCCCAGTAAGGCGGGCGGCGAATGTAGGTCGACTGCGGCCGCCAGTCGTACTGCGGACTCACTTTTTCTCCGCTGTCGGCATGAATCGCGAACATGGGTTCGTAGACCTTGCGGAACATCTCGGGCCGCACCGACGCCGCGACGATGGCGTCGATCTCCGAGTCGCTCGGCCACAGGTCGCGCAAGCGGATTTCCTTGCCGTCAACGACGTCCAGCACGTCGCGCTCGATGTCGAAGCGCATGGTGCCCGCGATGGCGTAGGCCACCACCAGCGGCGGCGAGGCCAGGAAGGCCTGCTTCGCATAGGGGTGGATGCGGCCGTCGAAGTTGCGGTTGCCAGAGAGCACCGCCGTGGCGTAGAGGTCGCGCTCGATGATCTCGTTCTGGATCTTCGGATCCAGCGCGCCGGACATCCCGTTGCAGGTGGTGCACGCGAAGCCTACGATGCCAAAGCCGAGCTGCTCCAGGTCGTGCAGCAGGTCGGCGTCGCGCAGGTACAGCTCCACCGCCTTGGATCCCGGTGCCAGCGACGACTTGACCCACGGCTTGCGCTTGAGCCCCAGTCGGTTCGCGTTGCGCGCGAGCAGCGCCGCGGCAATCACGTTGCGGGGGTTCGAGGTGTTGGTGCAGGAGGTGATGGCCGCGATGATCACCGCGCCATCGGGCATCAGGCCTGCGGCCTCCTGCTGCCGGACATCGGCCAGGCCCACCGCGATGTTGCGCTCCGCCAGTTGCGATGTCGGCAGCCGGCGGTGCGGATTGGAAGGGCCGGCCATGCTGCGCACCACGCTCGACAGGTCGAAGCTCAGCACGCGCTCGTAGACCGCCGTCTTCAGCGCATCGCCCCAGAAGCCAGCCGTTTTCGCATAGGTCTCGACCAACGCGACCTGCGTGTCTTCACGGCCTGTGAGCCGCAGGTAGGTGAGCGTCTGCTCGTCGATGTAGAAGAGCGCGGCGGTGGCGCCGTACTCTGGACACATGTTGGAGATGGTGGCACGGTCCCCGACCGTCAGGCCCGGCGCGCCTTCGCCGAAGAACTCCAGGTACGCACCGACCACTTTTTCCTTGCGCAGGAACTCGGTGAGCGACAGCACGATGTCGGTGGCGGTGATGCCCGGCTGGCGCCGGCCAGTGAGCTCCACGCCGATGATGTCGGGTAGCCGCATCCACGAGGCGCGGCCCAGCATCACGTTCTCGGCCTCCAGGCCGCCGACGCCCACCGCGATCACCCCCAGCGCATCGACGTGGGGCGTATGACTGTCGGTGCCCACGCAGGTGTCGGGGAAGGCCAGGCCGTCCTGCACGTAGACCACCGGCGACATCTTCTCCAGATTGATCTGATGCATGATCCCGTTCCCCGCCGGGATCACCTCCATGTTGGCGAAGGCGCGTTTCGTCCACTCGATGAAGTGAAAGCGGTCCTCGTTGCGCCGGTCTTCGATGGCCCGGTTCTTCTCGAAGGGCTGCGGATCGAACCCGCCGCACTCCACGGCCAGAGAATGGTCGACGATGAGTTGCACCGGCACCACCGGGTTCACCTGCGCCGGGTCGCCGCCTTCGGCCGCGATGGCGTCGCGCAGGCCGGCCAGGTCCACCAGCGCCGTCTGGCCCAGGATGTCGTGGCACACCACGCGCACGGGAAACCAGGGAAAGTCGCGATCACGCCGGCGTTCGATGAGTTGCAGCAGGCAGTCGTTCAGGATGGCCGGCTCGCAGCGCCGGACCAGGTTCTCGGCATGCACGCGTGCGGTATACGGCAGTCGCGCCCAGGCACCGGCCTGCAGCGCGTCGACGGCGGCGCGGGCGTCGATGTAGTCCAGTGCGGTGCCGGACAGCGGTTTGCGAAATTCTTCGTGGGGCATGAGCATGTGCATTGGATTGCTCAGTGGCGTTCTTCGATCGGCAGGAACTTCAAATCCTCGGGGCCGGTGTAGTTGGCACTGGGGCGAATGATCTTGTTGTCCACGCGCTGTTCGATCACATGCGCGGCCCAACCGCTGGTGCGCGCGATCACGAACAGCGGTGTGAACATGGCCGTCGGCACGCCCATCATGTGATAGCTCACCGCGCTGAACCAGTCCAGGTTCGGGAACATCTTCTTGACTTCCCACATGACCGATTCCAGCCGCTCGGCGATGTCGTACATCTTGGTGGTGCCCGCACCGTCGGACAGGCGCTTTGCCACGCCCTTGATCACCACGTTGCGTGGATCGCTCACCGTATAAACCGGGTGGCCGAAGCCGATCACGACCTCCTTCGCCTCGACGCGGCGGCGGATGTCGACCTCGGCCTCGGCCGGGTTGTCATAGCGTTTCTGGATCTCGAAGGCCACCTCGTTCGCACCGCCATGCTTGGGGCCGCGCAGTGCACCGATGGCGCCGGCGATCGCCGAGTGCATGTCGCTGCCGGTGCCGGCGATCACACGCGCGGCGAAGGTCGATGCGTTGAATTCGTGTTCGGCATAGAGGTTCAGCGAGGTGTGCATGGCGCGCTCCCACTCGGCACTGGGCTTCTTGCCGTGCAGCAGATGCAGGAAATGCGCGCCGATGGAGTCATCGTCGGTCTCCAGCTCGATGCGCTTGCCCTGCGAAGACCAGTGATACCAATACAGAAGCATGGAGCCCAGTGATGCCATCAACCGATCGGCAATGTCGCGCGCGCCGGGCGTGCCGTGGTCGTCCTTCTCGGGCAAGGTGCAGCCCAGAGCAGAGACGCCGGTGCGCATCACGTCCATGGGGTGGGCGTTGGCGGGAATCTGCTCCAGCGCCCGCCTCACGCTGGCCGGCACACCGCGCATGGCCTTCAGCTTGGCCTTGTAGGCGGCGAGTTCGGCGCGCGTCGGCAGCTTGCCGTGCACCAGCAAGTGGGCGATTTCCTCGAACTCGCAGACCTCGGCGACGTCCAGAATGTCGTACCCACGGTAGTGCAGGTCGTTGCCAGTGCGGCCCACGGTGCACAGCGCGGTATTGCCGGCGGTGACGCCGGAGAGAGCGACGGACTTCTTGGGTTTGAAGGCAGGTGCAGTGGTTTCGGTCGTGGTGGTCATGCTGTTTCCTTGTCCAGATAAGAGCGATTGATGGGGGCAGGGCGACCGGTGGCATCGACTGCCACCATCTCGAACACGCCCTTGAGGACTTCTTCCGCCGGGATGCCCGGCTTGTCGGCGATGCCGCTCACACAAACGGTCATCGAGCTGCGGCCGATACGGCTGACCCATCCGCGAAGGGTGAGCTGGTAGCCCACCGCCACCGGCGATAGAAAGTCCACGCTGGTCACGCTTGCCATCACGACCTCTTGCTGCGCCAGTCCTCGTGCTGCCAGAAAAGCCGCCTTGGCCATCAACTGCAGCCCTTGCCCGGCGAACAGCGTGTCGTGGTGATTGGCATGCACCGGCAGCACCAGTTCGCGCAACTCGGCTGTTCCAGTGGGTGTTGTCATGCTTCGCAATTTACGCAGAAAATGCGCTTCACAAAAGGACTGAAAGGGTGAAGACTTGCGAATCAAATTCAGCAAAATTGCAAATCTTGCGAAGATGAGTGAGCTTGGCCTGTCAACACGATGAAAAAAACGTTCATGGGGGTACGACTGCGCAAGCTGCGCGCCGAGCGCGGGATGTCCCAAACCGCTATGGCCAATGCGCTCGGGCTTTCCCCCAGCTACCTGAACCAGTTGGAGCAGAACCAGCGGCCACTCACCGTGGCCGTCTTGTTGAAGATCGACCGAGCGCTTGGGATCAACATCCAGGAGTTTTCGGAGGACGAGGAAGCGCGTCTGATCGCCGGCATGCGTGAAGCCCTGGCCGATGCGACTGAACCGGTATCGCTTCCAGAACTCAAGGAGGTGGCGTCGCAGATGCCCGCGTTGGGACGCGCGCTGATTGCCCTGCATCGGCGCAGCCTCGAGGTGCAGGAGCATCTCGAGACGATCGCGGTGCGCATGGGCGACGACCGTTCGGACATCACTTCAGCACGGGCTATGCCTTTCGAGGCGGTGCGCGACTTCTTCTTTGCGCATCAGAACCACTTCGAAGAAATCGACCGGAACGCCGAGGCATTGGCCGCTGAAGCCGGTGTGCGCGGCGCACTCTTGGCCGACTGGCTGGTGCAGCGCCTGCTTCAGCGTCATAAGGTGCGCGTGATTCAGCTGTCCGACGAATTTGGTGGCAAGCGGCAGTACGACCCCGCGCACCGTACGTTGCGCGTGTCGGCGGCACTTGACCCGGCCCAACAGGTTTTTCAGCTCGCGACGCAACTGGCACTCATTGAGCAGGCAGGCGCGATCGACTCTCTCGTCTCTGGCCACGCGTTGCTGCACGATGCGCCTTCCAAAAAGTTGGCACGCGTTGGTCTGGCCAACTACTTCGCTGGCGCGGTGCTGCTGCCGTACGGACAGTTTCTCGGCGAAGCCGAGCGGCTTCGCTACGACATCGATCTGCTGGGAAAACAGTTCGCCGTCGGCTTCGAGACGGTCTGCCACCGGCTCAGCACCTTGCAGCGTCCGGGCGCCCCGGGCGTCCCGTTCTTTTTCGTTCGGGTCGACCGAGCCGGCAACATCTCCAAACGGCAGTCTGCAACGCACTTCCACTTCAGCCGCACAGGCGGCACCTGCCCGCTTTGGAATGTCTATGAAGCCTTTGCGCAGCCGGGCCGCATCCTGCCCCAGTTGGCCTCCATGCCCGATGGCCGCTGCTACCTTTGGATTGCACGAACCGTGACGAGCAATGAAGGCGCGTACGGCTCGCCACAGCGCATCTTTTCCATCGGTCTGGGGTGTGACGTTCGCAATGCTTCCCGGCTGGTCTACGCTCGCGGACTGGATCTGCGAGACCCGACGGCGGCTACCTCGATCGGCATGGGTTGCAAGGTCTGCGAACGCATCGAATGCCGGCAGCGCGCGTTCCCGTTCGTCGGACGTTCGTTGGACGTGGACGAAAATCAGAGTCACCTAACGCCATACGGCATGACGCGATAAATTTGATCTGGCAAGCACTGACGCCCGTAGTAGTGCGTTGGAAAGCGACCGCTTGGTGGCTAAAAGCGGCCGATCTTTGGACTAGCGCGGCAGGCCGCAACCAGTCTAAAGCGGACTTCGCCACATGAAATACCGCCCTGTGCGCGAAGTCAAAGGCTCGGGTGCAAATGGCGAACGGTGCTCACCGATTCCAGCTGCGCTGCGGCGTGCAACAGCGTCGATTCCGCCAGCCAGGTCGACACCAGCTGCACCCCGATCGGCATGCCATCGCTGCTCGTCCCAAACCGGATCGACATGCCGGGCAGGCCGGTGAGGTTCAAGGGCACGGTGGAACCTTGCAGGTAAGTCGCGTCGACTTTCTGCCCGTTGATGGTGAACTCGGAGACGCCGTGTTTCTGAGCAGGGATCGGCTGCACGGGCGTGAGCAGCACGTCATAGCCTTTGAAGTAGTCGGCAAAGCCGTCCCGCAGCCGCTCGGCGGCCTGCTCTGCAGCGATGTAGTCCGCCATGGACGTGTCGGGGGTGGCGAGCATGGTCTTGGCCATCATGTAGATCTCGTCCTGGCCGCGACCTGCCGTGGCCCTTGCGAAGTCGGGCTTCATTTCCATCACGTGCAGCTTGTTGAACACATCCAGCGCAAAGTCACGCTCGAGTGCCGCAATGCGCACCGGCTCGACGACGTGGCCCAGGCTCTTGAACGCGTCTGCCGCTGCCATCACCGTTGCCGCGACTTCCGGGTCGATCGGTCCGAAACCCGGCTCGATCAACCAGCCCACGCGCAGGGGTCGAACTGGCGAGAAGCCCAGCCCAGCATTGAACGGTCCTGCGCTCGATGAGAAGGCATCTGCGCCGTCGGGCCCCGCCATGAGCGAGTAAGCCAGCGCCACATCGCGAACGCTGCGCGCCATGGGGCCGACATGCCAGAAGCGTCGCGGTGCCCGTGGCCAGATTCCCGTCATCGGAACGCGGCCGTGGGTAGCCTTGAGAGAGGTGATGCCGGTCTGGGCGGCGGGGCCCCGCACGGAGATGGCGAGGTCAGTGCCAAGGCCCAGCGGCGACATGCCGGCCGCGATCGCGGCCGACTCACCGCCGCTCGATCCACCCGGTGTGCGCTCCAAGTTCCAGGGGTTGTTCGTGCGTCCCGACAAGAGGTTGTCACTCTCGATCCAGTAGGAGAACTCGGGGAGATTGGTCTTGGCCAGCAGGATCCCGCCCGCACTCTTCAAACGCGCCACGCTGGTCGCGTCGGCATCCGGTGTGCGGCCTCTGAAGATCGGGGAGCCGCGCTGCGTCATGACGCCAGCGGTGTCGATCGAATCCTTGACCGTAAAGGGCACGCCATGCAGAGGGCCCAACTCGGCGCCTGCCATGACTGCTGCTTCCGCCGCCTTGGCCGCGGCGAGCGCGTTGTCCGCCAAGGTGACGATGGCATTGACCCGAGGGTTGACGGCTTCAATGCGGTCCAGGTGCGCCTGGACGACTTCCACCGGCGAAATCTCGCGGGTGCGAATGAGCTGAGCCAGCTGGGTCGCGTCGTGATGGATGAGAGCGGATGTCATGGAATGGTCTTTCTATCTATCAGTTGGTAGGTAACGATGCTAGGCAGCGACGCTCACGCCGTCAACAACTATCTGCCACTTGATAGAAATAAGTCGGGGCCGTAAACTGATTGGCTGAAGCCCCGTGTCAAACGGGGCAGCCACCATCCACAAGCGGAGCCGTTCCATCGCCACCACGACCCGAGAAGCCATCTTGGCGGCCGCCAGGCAGACGGCCCAGCTGCATGGCTATGCCGGCTTGAACTTCCGAGATCTCGCGGAGACAGTCGGGATCAAGAGCGCCAGCATTCATTACTACTTCCCGAGCAAGGCCGATCTCGGCTCCGCGGTGGCACAGCGCTACTGGGAAGACAGCGCTGCGGCGTTGGAGGCCCTGTCGGCCGATGCTGCAGATCCGTTGCAGAGCCTGCGCGCGTACCCGAACGTGTTTCGCCAGTCACTCGCCAACGAAAACCGCCTGTGCATGAGCAGCTTCATGGCGGCCGAATACGACGACCTGCCGGACGCCGTCAAGAAAGAAGTCCAGACCTATGCCGACGTTCACGTCACCTGGCTGAGCAAGATGCTCGTAGCGGCGGGTGTGGCAAACGCCAAACAGAGCGAAGCGCGAGCGCGTGGCATCTACGCCGCAGTGGCCGGCGCTCAGCTCGTCGCGAGGAGCCGCTCCGACATCGCGCTTTACGACGCGATGATCGAGACTTATCGGAATACCGGGCTCTTCGGCCCCTCGCTCGCGTCTACCGGCTAGATGCTTGAGCTGAGAACGCTGATCGAGGAAGTGAATGTCGCGTGGTGCTCGCAAAAGCTGTCGACCACACTCACTTCGGACCGTCGATCGACCTATCGCTTCAGCGATCGGCCGATGTCGCAATGAGCCCGTTTGCAACGCTTGGGCGTCCCGGCCAGATGCGTTCAGCCAGCGCCGACGCAAAGAATTCTGTCACCTCGCGCACCCTCGCCGGGATGAACTTCCGGTTGGGCCAGATGAGGCTGACGTCGCGGGTCTCGCCGATGAAGGCATCCAGGACGGTCACGACGTCGTGGTCACCCATTTGACTGGCCAGCGAGGCTCCATAAAACATCCCGACGCCTACGCCGGCCTGCACTGCGGAGAGGATGGTTTCGACGGTATTGGAAGACAGATTTCCGCTCACCCGTACGCTGCGCTGGCCGTGCGGTCCGTTGAACGTCCAGTTGTCGATGCTGTTGTAGATGAGGCAGTTGTGATTGATCAGGTCCTCGGGCGTTTCTGGCATGCCGCACCGCTCGAAGTAGCGGCGCGACCCGGCACAGACCAGCGAGGTGTTCACGACCCGCTTGACCACGGCGTCTAGGCTGCGTTCGGGGCTGACCCGGATCGCCAGGTCAATGCCCTCGGCGAGCAGATCCTGCACGCCGTCTCCCAGCCTGAGATCCAGCGTCAGCTTCGGATGAAGTTCCAGCAAGGCGGGAACGACGGGGAGGACGTGCAGCCGTCCGAAAGTGGACGGGGCTGCCACCCGAACCAATCCGGAGAGCTGGAGCGAACTGTTCGTCAACTCGCCATCCGCCTGCGCCATTTCCTCAAGAAGCGGCTTGGTCCGCTCAAAGTACTGCCGCCCCTGATCCGTCACGACGACGCTGCGCGTGCTGCGGTTGAGCAACTGCACGCCAAGACGCCTTTCCAGTGCGCTCACGGATTTGCTGACCGCGGACTGCGACTCTCCGATGCGTCGTGCCGCTGCGGAAAAACCGCCGGCCTCGACGACGGCTACGAAAGAAGCCAATTCTTGAAATCGATCCATGGAATTCCTTTGATCAGGAGCGGTGTGCTGCAGACGATCTATTCCAAAACAGACTAGCTGATATGAAAATTTCGTCGATTATCACTTGCTGAAAGGCTAATTACATTGCGGTGTCACCAGCCAGCGGGACCGACAGCGTCAAGGCAAAGCAACTGCAAAGGTCTGGGTGACACGACAACCAAACCATCGAACAAAGGAATCAAACATGACTTCTGCAACCAATCAGCCAGGCAAGATCGTGGCTCCGTCCCTGAACCTTTCGGGAAAAAAAGTCGTCGTGGTGGGCGGCAAGACAGGCATTGGCCTGGGGGTGGCGCAGGCCGCACGCGCAGCAGGGGCCACGGTGGTCGTCGCCAGCCGTCGCACTTCGCCGATCGAGTCGCGCCCGGACCTGGAGGGCATTTTGCAGGTTGGCCTCGACATGCGCGACGAGTCGGCCGTCCGAACAGCGTTCGATACCATAGGCCCACTGGATCATCTGGTCGTGACTGCGGCTCCGGACCTGGGGACCTGGGGCGCCTTCATGGACGCTGACATGCACGGTGTGCGGAGCTACATGGAAGGCAAGTTCCTCGGAAGTTGGGCATGCGCACGTTATGGCGCGCCACATCTTCGGGCCGGCGGCTCGATCACCTTCCTGTCGGGCGGCATGGCCACCCGTCCGAAGGTCGGTTACGCGGCTGTCACCTCATCGTTCGCTGCAGTGGAAGCACTGTCGGGCTCACTCGCACTGGAACTCGCACCCATCCGGGTCAACACGATCCGTCCGGGTTTTATCGACACGGACATGTGGAGCTTTCTGCCGGACGATCATCGCGACGGCTTGCGCCAGAAGGTGGAAGAAAGTTTTCCATCGCGGCGCGCCGGGAAGGCTTCTGACATTGGTCATGCGGCGCTGTTTCTCATGACCAATTCGTATGTGACCGGAACCGTGGTGGAGGTTTCCGGCGGCGAGAACCTGGTCCCCAGCGTCTCCTGAAATCGAAGCGAGCCTGCGGTACCGCAACCTTCTGCGCGAGGGGGGCCCAAGTCGGCAGGAGATCACAGACGGCTGCTTTGCAGCGAAAGCGGTCCTCCACAGAGGCAAGCAGAGAGGTCCGCAATCTGGCGCTCTACTGACATGCGCAAGGGCCCCGTCCGTGGATAACGCCCGGCGTCGTGTGGGTGCCCTCAAGAGACAACCAACGTCCTGAGCTCATTGCAGCAAAGCTCCCGGTTTGCAAGCTGCCCAGCCGCAGCGCTTGCGACCGTCGTCAGGAGCTTGAGTCGCCGGAGCCGGGACCTTTGCGTCCGTTCCCTCGGGCGCGCCGTGCGGCGATTGCCTTGATCACGGGGGCGTTCAAGACACCGTCTGGAATGAAGGGCTCTTCATCGTCATCCAGAGCGGCTATGTCGTGGTCATTCTCGCTGATCTGCCAGGCTGGGCGGATGTGCAAGTGGCGCTTAAGGAGTGCAAGCCTGAAATCGATCTCTGGCGTGCTCTGGCTGCTGGTTGGCAGTTGTGCGGGTACCAGGAAGAGGGCGTCAAACTTGTTGAACTCCTTAAGGAAATTCGTCAGATTCTCCGATGTTGCCGGTGTCATCCGATTGATCCTCGAGACCATGCTAACGGTGTCGCCGGATCTCAGGTCCGCTGTGATGTGATCGACGTTGGGACCAACGATCACGCCGTAGTGGTGCGGGTTACTCTTGTAGATGCCGGTAACGATCGTGACGCGCAAAGCGTCCTCGGCGTCCTCTCGGCCCCACCGGTTGTGCCACTCAGTGAAGATCTTCTTGCCCGCCTCCAAATCTCTGAACATCAAGCCCATGAATGGCGGCTGGCGGCCTGCCCATCCGTAGCAGGTACCACCCCATCGGGCCTTGTCCCAGACCGAGATGTTGATGGGTGAGACCACCTTGCGTTGCGTGTGCTTGCGCTGCGACGTGTCCATCAGCGCTTCTGGGGGCGGGCCATCGCCAGGCTTGATCGGCTCTCTGGAGATGTCGCTCTTCGCGGCAGGCCGGTTCGCCCGCCATTGCTGGTCACGCAGGCAGTCGTATTGCTTGTCATTGGCGCTAACAATAAAAGGCAATTCGCCTTGTTGCTGACCGTGAAGAGTGTGCAAGTAAGTGAATTGCTTCAGCTCACTTCCAGCTTGCGGAGAGCAGCAGGTCGGAGATGCTTATCCAAGTTCTGCAAACCTGACGTTTCAGAACCGAATGACCGAAGGTGGGCAGCGCCCAGGTGAGCCCCGCGTATCCGCTCACGGAACGACGCGTTACAGCTATCCGCCCAGAATGATGTTGCGCCTGGATCAAACGGATGGAACTTCGCATGCGCGGCTTGCTGATGCTTGAGCAAATGCAGCACTTGCTTGCGGGCTGGTCTTGCGGACTGGAAGCGCTTCGATGTTCGCCGAACTTTCAGCGGTCCAGGGCGTCCGACCGCCGATGAACCTGCTGGTCGGAGCCATGCTGCAACCGGTGCGCACGAGCCAAGCTGGGGACAAACGTAATTACTGGCCGCAATGTTGAACGCCCGCAAGGGGCCCAACGGCAGCAAACTCGTAAATCATCTCGTTAAATGGGCGATCCCGCCATGCAAACTCGTAAATTTCCTCGGGAAAGGACCCTTGAGAGCAAATTTATGTGATCGCAGGGGGCTTTAGAGCGAGATTTACGACTTTCTGACCGCTCACTGACATAGTGGCTATCTCACGCAGGTTCTGACGAGTACATCGTTTAACATAACACGCATTGCGTCTAAAAAAAGCGCGAGTCTGCCATCCTGAAAAAGCGTCGAAGCTCGCTCTCGCAGCCGAGGTTCAGGCTATCGACGCTTGCTGCGCTGTCACATGCGTTCACGAAGGTCGACGCCACGTTCGCGGCCATCGATTCGACGGGGCTCTATCCCGTCGCATTGGAAGCGTCCCAGGGTCATGCGATGGTCAGCCCCGCCCCTCAGTCTTCGCTTTCTTCCTCGTCCTCGTCTTCTTCCGCTTCTTCGGCACGGCGAACCGTCAGGAAGTTCTCGGTGTCTTCCACGAAGGCCATGGCCTTGCCGTCAGGCGCCATGCCGCGGACTTCGGTCTGCGCGCCATCGCCATTCTTGTAGTCGACCGACACCAGCGCAAAACAGGCCAGGGCTTCTTCCATCTCACCATCGTCGCCGCCGTCGTAGACAGCGACCCATCCGTCGGCGGGCATGATTTGCAGAATCTTCACTTCTTCCATGGGTTCTTTCCAAGCTCAAGACAAATTGTGTCTTCAGGATAGCCGATGAAAAAGCGCCCCGAATGGCCGTCGCATTGGCTTACGTGCGTGCCGCGCGGCGCGCCGCACGCACCGCCTCGGCCTCCCGCACCGCCGTGTCCGTGAACGCATTCGCCGGATGCATGACCTCCAGCGCAATCTCCTGCAAGGTCACGTCGACCGGGCTGCCGAACACCGTGATGGCGCTGATGAACGACAGCCTGCCAATGCGTGTGTCGATGTCCAGCGTCATGGCGGGCCCGCCGGTCGATTCGTCGACCGGCGCCATGCCGCCCGGCCAGGCCAGGGCCTCGCGCAGCAGCGACCCCAGCCCCGGGTCGCCGGTCAGGTCGAACTGGCGGCGCATCTGCACGATGAAGTGGGAGCGCCACGCAGGCAGGTGCTGCACGCGCGGCGCCATGCCCAGCGGATGCAGCATGAGGCGCACGACGTTCGTCGGCGCTTCCAACAGCGAGGCGTCGATGCCTTCGTAGAGCGCCGGCACGCCGCCGTTGGCGCGCACCACGTTCCAGTGCCGGTCGATGACGAAGGCCGGAAACGGCCGGTGCCGCTCCAGCGTGACGTCGATGATGGCGCGCACCGAGTCGAACGACGCATCGTCGAAAGGCCGATGCTCGAACACGGCCGCGAAGCCGGCGGCGGCCAGCAGCATGTTGCGTTCCCGCAGCGGAATCTCGAGCTCTTCGGCAAGCCGCAGGATCAGGTCGCGTCCGGGTTGGGCGCGGCCCGTTTCCACGAAGCTCAGGTGCCGCGTCGACACGTCGGCCTGCAGCGCCAGTGCCATCTGGCTCAGGACGCGCCGCTCGCGCCAGCCGCGCAGGCGCTGGCCCAACTGGAAGGCCGGACTCATGGCGTCGTTGTGCATGGGCGCAGCATAGGGCAGCCCATGCAAGCGGCCATGACGTGCAGGTCATCGACGTTTCCGGTGCGAAGAAGCAGAGTGGCGCGCCCTCCCCTTTTTTTCCAGAAAGACCCGCCATGCCCACACCCGAGACGCTCGAACGCTTCATTGCGCTCGTCGAAGCCAACGCCCATGCGCAGGCCGTCGAGGCGTTCTATGCCCCCGACGCCGCGGTGAGCGAAAACCAGTCGGCGCCGCGCGTCGGGCGCGACACGGCCATGGCGCGCGAGCATGCGATCCACGCCAAGGCCCGTTCGATGGCGTCTCGCTGCGTGCGCCCCGCGCTCATTCAAGGCGACCATGTCGCCATCCGCTGGGTGTTCGATTTCGAATGGCCCGACGGCACGGCCACCCACATGGAAGAGGTGGCCTGGCAGCGCTGGGAGGGCGAGCAGTTGGTGGCTGAGACTTTTTTCTACGATCCGGCGCAGCGCACGCCTCGTTGAAACGGCGGCGACAAGAAAGGCGCAGTGCTAACGCACCGGTGGACGAAGGACGGACGATTCCAGCAAGCGAAGCTGGTATGCAATCTGATGAAGCTGCTGCGCCACGGTGAGGGGCCGGGCCGCGCTCGCGCCAGTGCGAGCCCCGGGCTCCTTGCGCCTGCGTGGTTTGAGCGTCGCCTTGCGGCGCACCTGGTGCATCGCGGAATGCACGGCGGCGGACGCATCGTCGGTGGCGTCGCGCAACGCTGCGACGGCCAGTTCCAGATCGATGTCCCGTTGCCTCATGGCTTGCTCCACGAGACCCGGCGTCTTGGGCAGAGCGCTCGCCGCGCCTTTGAAATGCATCTCTTTTTCAAGCCTCAAGGAGATTGCTCCTGACCGTGCGTGTCCACCTGTCGTGCGGCCTCACGCCTGATCGGCAGGTTAAGGCGTACGTTGCGGTCGAAACTGAGCGTTTCTGAGCGCGGCATCTGCGCAGCACCTGCGTCAGGGCCGGACCAACGCCGTGGCGTGAAAGCAGTAGCCGGCATTGCGCGCGGTGTTCAGTGGCAGGGTCAGCCCGGTGGCCTCGCTGACCTTGCGCCGCAGGCGGCGAATCTGCGTGTCGAGGCGGCGCTGGTCGTAGCTCAAGAAGTGCTCGCCCAGCGCCGCCACGATCTGCTGTCGGCTGGCGATGTCGCCCGCGCCGCGCATCAGCTCGTGCAACACAGTGAGATCCTGTTGCGACAGCGCGATGGGTGGGAAGCCCGGCGCCGACAGTCGGCGAGCCCCCAGTTCGAGCACCCACGTGTCGGCCGGGAGCGTGGCGGCTTCCTCCCCCAGGCGGCGTGACAGTGCCGCCAGGGTCGCCGCGAGTTCGTCGAGGTCGGTGGTCTTGGGCAGGTAGTAGTCGGCGCCGATGTCCAGTCCCGCGACGCGATCGCGGGACCCGCCCCGCGCGGTCAGCACGACGATGCCCAGGCGCTCGCCGCGTTCACGCAACTCGCGGATGAGGGTCAGGCCGTCGCCGTCGGGCAGGCCCAGGTCCACCAGCGCGATGCCGTGGCGTCGCGGGTCGTAGCGGCGCCTGAAGCCTTCGAGCGAGCTTTCGGCATCGACGCGATAACCGGTGCCGACAAGAAACTCGCTCAACTCCTCGCGAAGCACAGCTTCGTCTTCCAGCAGGATCACATCACGCATGCGGGGAGGTTAGCGACAGCGAGCGAGGGGGACCTGAGCATTTCTGAGCGCGCAACGAGGATGGCGGGTGCACGTCGTGAAGCCGGGAAAGGCGCGGATTCTAGGCGGGCGCCGGAGATAATCCGCGCCGATGAAATGGCTTGTCTGGTGTCTGTGCGTGTGTGGCTTCATCGCTGTGTCGGGCCTCGCCGCATCGAACGCGGCCCACGCCTCGCCGCTGCTGCTGGACCCGCGCACGAGCGTTGACAGCCACGGCCACCTGTCGATGCTTCGCGATCCCGCAGGCCGGCTCGACGCCGACGCAGCGGCGGCCGCCACGGACTGGCAAGTGCTGCCCGGCGCCGTGAACGCGGGCTTCACCACCGACACTCTCTGGATCCGCCTCGACGTGCAACGGCCTGCCGCCGCGTCCGACCGGTGGCTGGTCGAGTTCGGTAATGCGCTGCTCGACGATGTGCGGCTGTACCGGCAGGCCGCAGCCGGGCAATGGCAGCAGGTGCAGCATGCGGGCGAGGACACCGGACGCGGGCAATGTCCCGTGGACGCGCGCAACGTGCAGTTGCCGCTGCTGCTCGACAGCCCATCGCCAACGCCGTTGCTGCTGCGCCTGCAGACCAAGAACGCCATGTCGACCACCATCGGCTTCGCGACCCCCGAGACCTACGGCAGCGCGGCGCGGCGCGAGTACCTCTGCTATGGACTCGGCTTCGGGTTCGGCCTGCTGCTGATCGCCTTTCACTCGCTGTTCTGGCAGATGACCCGCGACCGCCTGAGCGCCTGGTACCTGCTGTACGTGTCCAACGCGTTGCTGGTCGAGCTGCTGAGCGCGGGACTCGCGCAGCAGCTGCTCGCGATGCCGGTGTGGCTGTCCGACACCGTGCTGAGCCTGTCCATGTGCACCGCGTTGGCGATCGGCGTCCGCTTTTCCGTCATGCAACTGAACGTGGACGCGCGGTGGCCGCGCCCTTCCCGTGCCGTGCAGCATGCGGTGACCCTGCTGTGCGCCGCGGCCGCCGCCCTGGTCCTGGCCGGCCACAACGGGACGGCCATGCTCGCGATGCAGTCGGCGGCGATGCTCAGCATCGTGTGCCTGATCGGCGTTGCGCTGTGGCTGCTGCCGCGCGACGAGGGCCAGGCGCGGGCGTTCCTGCTGATCTTCGGCATCTACTACACGGGTGTGCTGGTGACCTTCGTGCGCAACATGGGCTGGCTGCCGGCCAATGTCTGGACCCAGAACGCCGCGGCCCTGGGCACCCTGCTCCACATGCTGCTGATGAGCATGCGGCTGAGCCGGCGCTACGACCAGTTGCGCCGCGACAAGGAAGCTGCGCAAGCGCGCGTGGTGCAGGTCGTCGGCAGGCAGAACGACCTGCTCGAAGAAGAGGTGCGCCGGCGCACGGCCGACCTTCGCAAGGAAATAGAGCAGCGCGAGCGGCTCGAGCTCGACTTGCGCGCCGCGCTGGAGACCGAGCGCCGCGCGAAGCAGTCGCAACTGGATTTCGTGGCGATGGTCTCGCACGAGTTCCGCACGCCGCTGGCGATCATCAGCACGACGGCGCAGCAGATCGCCAGGAACCTCGATGCGGCGCGCGAGAAGACCTTGTCGCGCTGCATGAACCTGCGCGCGGCGGTGCAACGCATGGCCACGCTCGTCGACGAGTACCTGACCGCGGACCGCATGGAGACCGGCCATGCGCGCTTCCAGCCGCGCCCCTGCGATCGGGAAGAGCTGATGCAGCTGTTCGAGGACCTGGCGGCCGACTGGCCGGACGGGCGGATCGCACTGCAGGCGGGCGAACTCCCGCCCCGCCTGGTGTGCGACCCGGGTCTGCTGCGCGTGGCGTTGCGCAACCTGCTGGCCAATGCGGACCGGCACACGCCGGCTGGCCGCGCGATCGAACTGGACATCGTGTCGCACTCGCTCGATGTGTTGCGCATTGGCGTGAACAACCCCGGCGAAGCGATTCCGTCCGACGAAGTCGCCCGCGTGTTTGAAAAGTACTTTCGCGGGCGCAAGGCGGCGCGCTCGCCCGGAGCCGGACTTGGGTTGTATCTGGTGCACCGGATTGCGCAACTGCATGGCGGCCATGCGCAGTTGGAAAGTGCCGGGCACGACGGGCCTGTCCGCTTCAGCGTGGCGCTGCCGTTGGAGCAGACCTGAGCCGAGGTGGGCCAGGCCGCTGGATTTCGACGCCGTCGAATCGATGGCAGCCAAGCCCATGGAAGTGCCGACCACAGCAAATACACTAACGGCATCGGTTCCCTATCTTGGTGAAGCAGAAACCATCTTGCTAGCAATAGAAACCTTGGCCGTTAGTGTATTTTCATGAGCACCCTTTCACTCTTCGCGCCGCACTCCGACGAAAACCATCGCCTGGCCTTCGACCGCTGGCTGGCGGACCAGCGCGCGGCGGGTTCGCTGCGACAAACGGGATCGATTGCGGTTTATCGCGACATGTGGGGCAGTTTCGTCGCGTGGTGCCTGGGCCAGTCGCCAGTTGTCGACCTCGACACGCTCGACGTGCGCGATCTCGAGGCGTTCCAGGCCGCGCGCTATGGCATGAAGGCCGCCGACCAGTCGCTCTCGCCGCGCCATGCGCTGCGGCTGCTGCGGCTCATCGATCGGGTGCTGCGCCACCACGCGGCACAAACCGGTGAGCCGCCCAACACCGCGGCGTCCGACTGGCTCGCGGTGCATCCGGACATCCGCTACGCCGAAGCGGCGCAGTCCGACCCCCTGCCCGACTTTCTCTCGGTGCCCGAGGCGCGACGGCTGATCACGTTCCTTTCCGAAGCGCGGCCGCGGCCCGGTCTTTCGGGACCGCGGCGCGACGCCCATCGCGCCTTCAGCTGGCAGCAGCTTCGCAACCGCACCGCGGTGGCATTGCAGCTGGGTGGCGGGCTCGCCCCGGGGGACGTGCGCGCATTGACGATGTTTGCGCCGGTGTCCGCGGGCGGACGTGTGCGCGGCAGGCCCTGGAAAGTCTCGGTGCCGGGCAACGGCAACCTGCCCCCGCGCGAGACACCCATCGCGCCTTGGGCCGGCGAGTTGCTGCAGCACTGGCTCGAAGTCCGCGCCGAGGCGCGCATCCTCGGCGACAACCTGCTGCCATCGACGCTCAGCGGCAAACCCTGGAGCAAGGAGGCGCACTACAAGGCGGCCAGGGCAGTGCTGGAAGAAGCAGGCGTGGAAGCCGCCGACGGCGGATCGTTCCGGTTGCGGCACACCTTTGCGCTGCGCCAGCTGCGCCGCGGCACGCCGGTCGATCAGGTGGCCAGATGGCTCGGCATCGATCCGGAGGCGATGGGCAAGTACAGCCGCGTGGTGGTCGGCCCGGCGGATGTCATCTGACGGCGGCGCGGGCGGCGGCCACGGCCCTTTGGGGCTCCCTCCTACGCCCGCGGCGCGGCGGGTCGTTAAGGTTGTCGCTTCGAAATCGAAAGCTTGCCTCCGGCACAGACCCATGAATTTTTCCGTCTCCAGTTCCCTCGTTTCCCGCACCCTCCTGATCGCCGGCGCACTCGCACTCGGTGCATGCGCCAGCAATGCGCCCACCGCGAGCACCGCATCGGGGATCGACAACCAACCCGACCCGACCATCCTGCTGGTGCCCGTGCGCATCCAGGATCCGGCCCTGGCCTCGGGATGCTGGGCCCAGTTCTATTCGAAGCGCGACTTCCAGGGCGACTTCGTCACACTGGTCGGACCGGCTCAGGTGCAGAGCATGGACAAGGGAACCGCCAGGCAGCTCAAGCGCGACATCGACAGCGTGAGCGTCGGCCCGCGCGCCACCCTCGAGGTGTACGAGCACGCCATGTTCAAGGACCGCACGGTGAGCTTTGCGCCGAACAGCCGCGAAGGCGGCCTGGTGCGCAAGCTGGGCTTCGGCGGCCGCATCGAGGCCATGAAGCTTTCCTGCAGCTGAGGCCTCGGATGAAGGCGCTGGACAAAGCTGGCACGAAGATCGCAATGCCTTCTTCATGCTTACATCCATCCAGAAAGCCATCATCCTGCGAAAGAACGGCTTCGCGGTGCCGGATGCGCCCCCCGAGCCGTCGCTGACCCAGGCTCAATCCCTGGAGCCGGCCCCGGCGATGCAAGCCTGGCACCGGGCCATCGAGGCCCTGTTTGCCGGCTACGCCGCGGCCCGCGCCGCGAAGAGCCTGCGTGACGCGCAGGAGAAAAGCCAGCTCGAGTGGTTGCGCCAGATTTCGAACGGTGCAGCGCCAAGGCTTCGAACGCAGCGCATCTGACCGCTTGAAGGCCTCAGGCCTGGCCTGCTGCGCGCCTCAGCCCCGCAATTCGAAGGCGGCCTGGACGATGGGCCTGGCCCATCCCCGCGTTGCCGCCAGCGCCACGGCGTCATCGGCTTGGGGAAAATCGATCTGCCCCCGGCTCATCTCCAGCACCAGCACGGGGTCGCCGATCTCGCCACCGGGCGGCGCTTCGGCACTGTTGTCGAACACCTGCAGCCGCGCCAGCGAAGGCATCAACTGGATCAGGTTGGCGCGAGACGCCACCCAACGCTCGCGGATCTTGTGCTCGGGAATGTCATGGCCGCCGTGCGCCACCCTCGCGCGCACACGGGCCAGGTGCTGCTCCGGCGACGCGAGCCCGCAAAAAATCATGACCACGTCGTGGGACGCCGCAGCAGCGGCCAGCATGCCGGGAATCGTGTTCGCGCCCAGGGTGGTCTCGAAGGCGTAGTTGCTGCGTTGAGCGATCGCGGCCTCGAGCCTGTCGCGCCCCAGGTTCCATGCGCGGGCATTCGCGTCTTCGGGCGCCAGCCCCAGCTGCGCCATGAGTTCGCGGGCACAGGTGTCGGGGTTGAACCAGCTCAGCCCGTGCTCGGCGAGCAATGCCCCGCCCACCGAACTCTTGCCGGCGCCATTGACGCCGGCCAGCACCAGGATGAACGGGCGCTCGGCCGCCGCCATCAGAAGGTGTCACCCGCCTTGGGGCGGCGCCCCAGCTTTCCCTTGGCCGCGAACAGGCTGCCCACCTGCTGCGCCGCGCCCGGCTGCTGCAGCACGCCGAGCCGCGCATCGAAGCGGCGGCCGAGTTCGTCGAGCACCGACTGCTCTCGCGCCTTGAGCGCCTGGGCGTCTTCCACCAGCTGGTTGTAGGTGGCCGCGGTCAGCAGCACCATCTCCACCGTCGAATGGTTGGTGACGGCCACGCTGCCGGACTCCTGCACCTGGCGCACCACGTCGCCCCAGCGGTTCTTGACGTGAGAGGCGTTTTGACGCGGCAGTTCGTTGAGGCTGGGCAGGACGGCGGCCATGGGATACTCCTTTGACGCCATTATGGCAAAAATGGCTAAATTAGCCAAATCTCTGCCACGCAACGAGGCCGCCCGATGCGCCATCTCCCACGCCGCATCGCGACCATCGCGCACGTTCCGGCCCCGCGTACGGCCGGAAGGTTTTTCCGACAGAACCAACGAGGCCTGCATGCGAATGAAATGCCCATCGAATACCTCATGGAAATCGAGAACGCGCCATTCCCCTTTCGCGTCAATGAACCGGCCGCCATCAAGCACATCGCGGTGCTGAAGGCGGTCGGGCTGGTCGAGGCGGAGATCTATCCGCCGCTGGACCTGTGCGGTCGCTTTCGCGATTACCAATCTGCCGTGGTGTCGCGGATCACGGCGAAAGGGCACGAAGAGTTGAGCCGGGAATGGGCCCAGGCCTGAGTCAGGCCCAGCGTCATCCGATTGGGCCGGTCCGGTACCTCTAGTACACGTCCCGGCGGTAGCGGCCCTGCGCGACGAGGTCGTCGAGGGCGGTGCGTCCCAGCATGTCCTCGAGCACGGCATCGACCCCGCCGGCCATGCCGTTCAGGCTGCCGCACACGTACACCACCGCGAATTCGTCGATCCAGCGGCGCAGCTCGACCGAGGCGTCGCGCAGCAGGTCCTGCACGTAGATGCGCTCGGGCTGGTCGCGCGAGAAGGCGAAGTCCGCGCGCTCTATCCGGCCTTCCGCCTGCCACTGCGCCACCTCCTGCGCGAAGAAGGCGTCGTGCGCGCGCTGTCGCTCGCCGAACAGCAGCCAGTTGCGGCCATGCCCACGCTCCACGCGCGCACGCAGATGCCCCCGCAGGCCCGCATACCCTGAGCCGTTGCCGATGAAGATGCACGGTCGCTCGTCCGCCACGAGCGCGAAGCCTGGATTGGCCACGAGCCGGAGTTCCACGTCCGCACCCGGCGCCGCATGCGCGGTGAGCCAGCCGGAGACAAGGCCCAACCCCGACGCATGGCGCGCCTGCCGGACCAGCAGCCGCAGGTGCCCCTCGGTCTGCACCGACGCCACCGAGTAACGCCGCGCTGCGACGGCGGGGCTCGGCCGCAGTTCGACCAGCGCGCCGGGTTCCCAGTTCGGCAGGCCGCCCTGCCCGGCAGCGAGTTCGATCTCGTAGAGTGAGGGGCCCAGGCTGCCCGGGTTGAGCAGGCGGCGCGCGGCCAGCGTCCACACCGAGAAGGGCTCGACGGCGTCGACCGCATCGTCCGCATCAGCCAGAAGCTCGCCGCCGGCGCCGGTCGACGCCCCCCGCAGCGCAACCAGTTGCCGCCGCCACAGCGCGAGCGCCCCGGCATCGCCGTTGTCCACCTCGACCATCGGAAACAGCGACTGCGCGCCGGCCGAGACCAGCGCGTGGTCGAGCGTGTGGCCGAAGCCGCAGAAGCGCTCGTAGTGCCGGTCGCCCAGCGCGAGCAGGCCATAGCGCAGGTGCGACAGCGCCTCGCCACCGACCTGCGCAAGCCGTTGTGCAAAGCGCCGCGCGGCGTCGGGCGGGCCGCCCTCGCCGAAGCTGCTGGCGACGATCAGCAGGCGCTGGTGCTCGCGCAACTGCGCGGGGTCGAGCCGCGCCATCGATGCCACGGTCACGGGCAGGCCGGCCGCTTCCAGGGCGGCGGCGCTGCGCATCGCGATGCCCTCGGCCGTGCCCGACTGGCTCGCGAAAGCCACCAGCACGCGCTCCCGCGCGGATGCGGACGCAGTGCCATCGGCCGGTCGCAGCGTCGCCGCGAGCGCGGTCCGACCGGCGCGCACCACGCGCTTCTTGCGCCGCCGGTCGAGGTACAGCAGCCATCCGGTCACCGAGAACACCGGCAGCATCAAGGCCGCCAGCATCATCGCGATGCGACCCGGCAGGCCGAAATAGGTGCCCATGTGCAGCGGATAGATCGCGGCCAGGAAGCGCCCGCCCGCCGACTTGGCGTCATGCCGTTCGTCCTGCGCGACGTCGCCGCCGGGCAGCTTCACCGTCATGCGGTTGCGCGCGCGTTCGTGCGCGGGCGCCGTGTCGAGCCAGGTAAACAGCACCGACGGCGCGGCGCCGGAAGGCACGCGCAGGATGACTTCGCTCCAGCCATCGGTCTCTTTCGCGTGCCGATCGAAGGTGGCCCATGCCGGTGCGATGTCCACCGCGGCGGCATCGTCGCGCGCCATGTTGCGCACGCGCGGCGCCGTGCGCGCCTGCTGCGCGGCCACGCGCGGGTATCCCGCCCATGCGTCCACGCGATCGCGCAGGCCATCGAAGGCCCAGTACAGCCCGCTGGTGGTGAACACCAGGTACATCAGCACCGCGCAGGTGCCCATCACCGAGTGCAGGCCCCACAGGAACGAGCGCCCCTTGAGCGCGGGGTCGAAGGTGAACCAGGCGCGCCAGTCGCGCACGCGGCGCGGCCAGCGCAGGTACAGGCCGGACAGCGACAGCAGCAGCAGCCCGGCGGCCAGCACGCCGGTGGCCACGCGCCCGGGTTCGCGCGGCAACAGCAGCCAGCGGTGCAGCGCCTCGACCCATTCGAAGAACTCCGCGCCGGCCAGCGGCGGCAGCGCGGTGGCCGTGTAGGGGTCTAGGTAGACCGTTTCGCCGCGCCGCTCGCCCTTCGGCGGCGCGAAGATCACGCGCGCCGCAGCACCGGGCTCCGCGAACAGCGCGAGCGTGCCGACCTGCCGTTCGGGCCACGCCTGCCGCACGGCCGCCAGCAGTTGCGGCGGCGTGAGCGGCTGCACGGCCTGCGCCGGCACATGGCGCCCGTGCGGGTTGAGGGCATCGATGATTTCCTCGCGAAACGACAGCACCGCCCCGCTCAGGCCGATGACGATCAGCACCGTGCCAGCGGTGATGCCGACGAACCAGTGCAGCTGGAACCAGAGCTGGCGCAGCGAGGGAAATTTCATCTGTTGTTCAGCGGTTGCCGGCGGCCCAGTCGACCGCTGCGTCGAACAGCAGCCGGCCCGCGGGTGAGAGGTTGGTGAAGGTGTCGTTGCCGAGGAAGAACATCACCCGGCGCGCCGGCGCGAGCGACTCGTAGTCCATGGTGGCGCCCTTCTCGTAGCCGAAGATCGCCGCCTTCTCGGGTTGGCCGTACAACGTGGCGATGGTGGTGGCGCCCAGCCCGGGCTTGCCCCAGCTCATGCCGGCCTGCTTGACGTAGACATTGGTCACGCCGGCCGGCAAGCCCGCCGCCATCGGATGCGGCGCGTTGACGAGCCACAGGTAGCGTTCTTTCGCGGCCTCGCCGAAGTCGGTGTCGTGCCGCTTGCCGGTCATGGCGAGGTCGTCGAGCAGGTCGTTTTCCCAGGTGAGCAACGGCACAGGCAGCTGGCGCCACGCGGGGTTCACGTCCTTGGCCGCGACGCTGGACGAGACGACGACAAGGTCCGCGCCGGCCGCCACGGTGGGCGCGGCCGACTGGTCTTGCAACGCCACGGCAAAACCGCGGCTCTCGAGGTGCTGCCTGAGCTTCTCGTCGACCGGCAGGCTCGGTCCGTCGCGCTGCACCAGCATCACCACGAACTTGCGTTCCTGGCCCGCCGGCTGCGCGGCATGGACGCCGGCGCCAAGGCCGCACGCGAGCACGAAGACGGCGAGGCGCCGGTTGATTCTCTCGGCAAGAGACACGGCCTTCATCTTCAGAACTCGAACGTGGTCAGGAACGAAACCTGCCGTGCATCGCCCATGGCAATGAAATAGGTGTTCGCCGCCGACGGGTAGTAGGTCTTGTCGAACAGGTTCTTCACGTTCAACTGGAACTTCACCTTCTTGCCGTACAGGCGCGTGTCGTAGGTGGCGAATGCGTCGACGGTGGTGTAGCCCGGCAACTCGAAGCTGTTGGCCGAATCGCCCGCGCGCTTGCCCACGTGGTGCGCACCGCCCCCCAGGCGCAGCCGGCCTTCGCCGCCGAACACCTGGCCGAAGTCGTACACCACCGAGACCGAGGCTGTCTGGCGCGCCACGTTCCACAGCCGGTTGCCCGCGTACAACGGGTCTTCCGTGGTCTTGGCATCGATGTAGGCGTAGCTCGCAATCGCGCTCCAGTTCTTGCTCAGCTGGCCCGCCACGTCCACCTCCAGGCCGCGCGAACGGGCCGCGCCCGAGGTGCGCCAGTCCGTCAGCTTGGTCACGTCGTTGAACTGGGAGACCAGCACGTTCTTCTTGTGGATGTCGAACAGCGCCACGGTGCCCGTCATGCCGCCCGGCAGGTCGAGCTTGGCGCCCAGCTCCCACGACTTGGCCTCTTCGGGCTTCACCGACGCGTCGAGCACGTAGCCGCTCGACAGCGGCGCGATGGTCGAGGCCGGCTTCAGCGATTGGGTGTAGCTGCCGTACAGCGACACCGTGTCGCTCCACTTGTAGATCAGCCCCAGGCGCGGCAGCAGCTTGGAGCCGTCGGTGTCGGTGTTGACCTTGAACGGACGCCCGCGCCCCGCCAGCTGGGTCCATGCCTGATAGCGCAGCGCGGCCACGGCGATCCAGCGGTCGCTCAGGTGAATCGAGTCCTGCAGGAACAGCGACTGGTTGTGCAAGCGGTCGGTCTGGTCGCTGTCGCTGGCAGACACGGTGCTGGACGGGGCCTCGAGCCCGTACACCGGGAAGATGTAGTTGAAGGTGCGCGTGGTCGCCTGGCGCAGCAGGTCGGCGCGGTAGATCTTGCGGTACTCGGCGTCCCAGCCGAACTGCAGGTCGTGGCGCATGCCTGCCGCCTCGAGCGTGCCGTCGACGTATGCCGTGGCGTAGCTGTCGGTGCTCAGCGCCCCGTGCGTGGCGTCGTTGCTGCGCGCGAGCGTGCCGCGCGTGGTGTTGATGCCGTTCACGCGCAGTTGGTTGGCGTCGTAGGTTTCTCGGTTGTAACTGAGGTTCACATGGCCGGCCCAGCCGCCGCCGAACTGGTGGTCGACCGACAGCTGCGCGAGGTGCGTCTCGCCGCTCATTTCGTTGAAGGGCTCGTCCAGGCGCTGCGTCCTGGGCAGCGCGAGCGGGCGCTGCGTGCGCGGGTCGAGCGCGGTGCCGCGGTCGAAGGGTGTCACGTACTTGCGGTACTCGTACCAGAACACGGCCTGCGTGTCGTCGCCGTACCAGGCGAGCGAGGGCGCCACCAGCGTCTCGCGGTGCCTGCCGAAATTGCGCCAGTAGTCCTCGTCCACATGGTCGGCGATCAACCGGTACGCGAGACCGTTCTCGCCGATGGGACCGGTGGTGTCCAGCGTGGCGCCGCTGCCGTTGCGCCCGCCCGCATAGCCCGAGCCCAGCAGCGACAGCGAGGTGCGCTGGCGCAACTGCGGCTTCTTGCTGACCACGTTGACCACACCGCCCGGGTCCATCAGGCCGTACAGCAGCGACGACGGGCCCTTGAGCACCTCGACGCTCTCGGCCGCCGCGTTCATGCCGCGACCCTGCACCAGCGGCATGCCGTTGTGCATGATCGAGCCGTCGCGGTTGCCGCCGAAGCCGCGCTTCATGATCGTGTCCTGCGTGCCGGCCAGGGTGTTGCCCTGGTTGATGCCGCTGACGTTGGTGAGCGCGTCGTCGATGTTGCGCGGGCGCTGGTCGCGAACGACCTGCGCCGGCACCACGTTCACCACCTGCGGTATCTCCAGCACCGGCGCGGTCGTGCGCAGGGTCGATGCGTCGGGCGTGGGCTGGTAGCGGTCGTCGGCGTCTGCCGGCACGGGCGCCGCGCGCGCCACCACGCGCACCGCGGGCAGCGTGCCGTCGGCGTCTTCGGCGTCTGCCGCCGAGACAGCCTGCGCCGGTGCGGCCTTGCGCAGCGTGAACTCGCCCGCGCCCCCCTCCACCGCCTCCAGGCCCGTGCCCGACAGCAGCGCTGCAAATCCCGCGCGCACCGTGTAGTTGCCTTGCAGGCCGCCGGACTTCAGGTCCTTCGTGCTCGCGGGGTCGAACGACAGCGCCACGCCCGAGGCCGCGGCAAAGCGCCCCAGCACCGACGCCAGCGGTCCGGCATCGATGCGGTAGGCCCTGGTTGCGGCGCTTTGCGCAGGGGCGCCGGCGGCGGGCTCGGCGGCAGCGGCCGCCAGCGGCATCGCAAGGGCGGCCGCCAGCAGGCACAGCGCCTTGCGAACGGGGGTGGGAGACGGGTGCACGGGCATTCGGGCTTCCTTCGGCATGGAGGGCTGTCCATGGCGCTCGCCATGGTTCTTAGAGGTAGGCCGAACGAAACCGGAAAAGATGAAAGAAATGGCGAAGATATTTTTGCAACGCGGCAAAAGCAGCCCCGCGCTCAGGCCGGCACCAGCGACACCCAGTAGCGCGTCATGCCGCTCGCACGCACCGGAAACGCCCGCGTGAGAACGGCCAGCGCCTTGTCGGTGTCGTCCAGCGGAAACGCCCCCGACACCCGGATGCCGGCCACCGCCGCGTCGCACACCAGCCGTCCGCGCCGGTAGCGCGAGAGTTCGGCCACCACCTCGTCGAGCCGCCAGTCATTCACGACCAGGCTGCCCTGCGACCAGTCGGCCGCGCCGGCATCGGCCTGCCCCGGCTCGCCGATGCCGTCGCTGCCCAAGCTCACCTGCTGGCCCGAGCGCAACGTCACCACCTGCCCGGGCCGTTGCGCGGCGCGAATCTCGACAGCGTCTTCCAGCACCGTGACGGCCGTTCGCTCGCCCTCGGTGCGCACGGTGAAGCGCGTACCCAGCGCCAGGATGCGGCCCTGCGGCGTTGCCACCATGAAGGGCCGCGCATCCTTGTCGCCGGGCGCTTGCGGCTTGGCCGTCTCGACGAGGATCTCGCCGTCGCGCAGCGTCACGAGCCGATGCGATGCGTCCATGGCCACGTCCGCCGAGGTGCGGGTGTTCAGCATCAGCCGCGATCCGTCGGCCAGCAGCACGGAACGTTGCTCGCCGGTGCCCGTGCGGTAGTCCGCCAGCCAGGCGCGCCAGCTGCCCTGCACGCCGCCCATGTCCGCCGCCTGCCAAGACAGGTACGCGAGCGAGCCGCCCGAGGCCAGCACCGCCAGGCCGCGCAGCACGCGGCGCCGCTCGGGCTGCGCCGCGCGCAAGGTGGGCGCGGCGATGTGCCCGGGCACGCGCCTGAGGGTGGTCTGCATCGATGCCAACCGCTGCCACGCGCGCCGATGGTCGGGGTGTGCGTGGTGCCAGCGTTGCCAGGCCTCGCGGTCGGCATCGGTCGCCTCGCCCGAGCACAGGCGCGCGTACCAGGCAATCGCATGCCGGCGGACCTCGGCTTCGCGGGGGGCCAGCAGCGCGATGCCGCCGCTGTTCGGGGTGCGTTCGAAGGCGGGCTTCACGGCGCCAGCAGGTAGCAGTGCTCCAGCGCCTTGAGCATGTAGTTGTTCACCGTGCGCACCGTCACATGGAGCCGCTCGGCGATCTCCTTGTAGGTCAGCCCGTCAAGCTGCGACAGGATGAAAGCCTGGCGGACCGGCGGCTTCATGCCGTCGAGCATCGCGTCGATGGCGGTGAGCGCTTCCAGCACCAGGGCGCGCTCCTCGGGCGACGGCGTCTGCGGCTCCGGCAGCGCGGCCAGCGTATCGAGATAGGCGCGTTCGAGGGCGCGGCGGCGGTGAAAGTCGACCACCAGGCCGTGCGCGATGGTTGCGAGGTAGGCGCGCGGTTCGGCCGCGGCCACCGGCCCGGTCTTGCTCAGCACACGCACGAAGGTGTCGTGCGCGAGGTCGGCCGCGTGGTGCGAGCAGCCCAATTTCTTGCGCAGCCAGCCGTGCAACCACCCGTGGTGGTTGCTGTAAAGCGATTGCACCTCGTGCTGCAACACGAACTCGGCGGCCGGCATGGGTTCTACGCGCAGCAGAATGCACCGCGCCCTGGATTAATACGAATGGTTCTCAATTGTAGCGAACTCGTGAGACGGCCAGGATGTAGCGCCATGTAATTTCCACGCACGCGTGTTCGACCGTTGCGCCTACAAGCACTGACAGGGCGCCATGGAAGACTCACCGCCCATGGTGGAAGCACAAAACCTGGACCAGAACGGCCTTGCAACCCTCGCTGCGGAGTGGCGCAGGCGCGCCTTGCGAGGTGATCACAACGCGCGCGGCATCGCGCATGCGCTGGAGGTCGAACTGAGACGAATGGCGGGTGCGCCGCCACCGCCGAGGCACGAGCTGGACACCCGCCACCTGGAACTGCGCCAGGCGCGCAGCCCTTGGTGGAAGCGCTGGTAGCGCCGCCCTGAACCCCGGACTTCAGTCGTCCACGCCCTCGAGGGACCGCGCGTACAACGCCGTTTCAGCCGGCGTCATCGCATCTTCCAGCGCAGCAAGTTCGAGCTGCTCGTAGTCGTGCGCGATCCATTCGAACATGTGCGAGCGCGGCATGTGCGACAGGTCTTCGCCGTCGCACCAAGGCTGCAGCCGTGTAGCCGCGCTGCTCAGCAGGAACCGCAGGTACAACGCCCGCGCCACCCGAACGGCGGCCGCCTTGTCGGGATCCGTCAGCTGGTCCCGATACGCCGCCAGACGCCGTTCGCAGACTGCCAAGCGCACCTGTGCCTTCACCATGCCGTGGGTCGTGACATCGACCGCCCGACACCGCGACTCCTCCATGCGATGAAACTCGCACAAGACCCTTGCATAGGCGTGCTGCTGAAGAAGAAGGAGCGCGTGGTCCAGAAAGCTTGATTGCATGGTGGCCCCATCTGACTGTTTCTCGGCAGTGGGCGGGCGTAGGACTTGGCGCAAAAAAAACGCACGACCATCCTCACGACGCAGGCAGCCCGTAGCAAACTGGTCGACCTCAAAGCCCATTCAAGGAGCTCCGATGCGCATCCGTGAACTCGCCACCGGCCTGCAGTTTCCCGAAGGCCCGATTGCCATGGACGACGGCTCGGTGCTGCTGGTCGAGATTGCGCGCGGCACCCTCACCCGCGTGCGCGCCGACGGCCTGGTGCAGAAGGTGGCCGACCTGGGCGGCGGGCCGAACGGCGCGGCCATCGGGCCCGACGGCGCGGTGTACGTGTGCAACAACGGCGGCTTCCAATGGCACACCGAAGCCGACGGCTGCCTGCGCCCCGTCGGCCAGGCCAAAGACTATTCGGGCGGCCGCGTCGAACGCGTAAACCTCGCCACCGGACGCGCCGAGCGCCTGTACGACACGGTTGATGGCGGCGCGCTGTGCGGGCCCAACGACATCGTGTTCGACGCGCACGGCGGCTTCTACTTCACCGACCTGGGCAAGACCCGCGAGCGAGACATGGACCGCGGCGGCCTGTTCTACGGCCACACCGACGGCGGCGCAGCACACGCCATTGCGCGGCCGGTGATGACGCCCAACGGCATCGCCCTGTCGCCCGACGGGCAAACGCTCTACTACGCGGAGACCGAAGGTGCGCGCGTCTGGGCCTTCGACATCGCCGCGCCAGGCCGCGTGCGAAAGGACGGCTGGCCGTCGCCGCATGGCGGGCGCATGCTCTGCGCCTCGCCGGGCGGCCACTACCAGCGCTTCGATTCGATGGCCGTCGATGCGCTGGGCAACCTCTGCGTGGCCACGCTGCTGCACGGCGGCATCAGCATCGTCACGCCCGACGGCGCCACCGTCGAGCACGTGCCGCTGCCCGACCGCTACACCACCAACATCTGCTTCGGCGGGCGCGACCGCCGCACGGCGTTCGTCACGCTCTCGGGCAGCGGACGGCTGATTGCCATCGACGACTGGCCCACGCCGGGGCTGGCGCTGAACTACTCAACCTGAGGGGCTTCCGGGCACATGCCCCGGACTTTGGGTTTCGGCGAGCACTGAAGAACTGCGAGGCCTACGACACCACCTGGTAGTACAGGTTCTGCGGATGCTTCGCCTGCGCGAAGAAGAACCAGCGCTCGGCCAGCAGGCCCGGCGCCTGCACCGCCACCGCGAGCAACCAGGGCACGACGGCCGTGCTCGCCATGGCCCACACCACCAGCAGCGCAGGCACCACGAAGGCCAGCAACAGGAAGCCGAGCTTCATGTTCTTCAGCGCCACCAGCGACGCACCATGAAAGAACTCGCGCGTGTTGAACGACCCGGCCGACATGCCCATCGACTTCTGCACCAGCTTGTGCGTACGGATGCCGGTGGCCGACTGCAGCGTGGACTTGTGGCGGATGCCTGCATTGCGACGCAGCGCCTTGCCGCGCGCCGCCCAGGCCGCCAGCGTGGCGACCAGCGCCCACGGCCCGAACACCTGCACGAAGCGCGCTTCCGCGGCCAGCGCCGCCATCGCACAGGCCAGCATCAGCCCCGACGACAACCCGATCAGCGTGAAGTTGACGACGGTCAGCGGATGCGCCCATTCCTCGATGAAGCGCAGGCACGCGTAGATCATCGCGGTGCAGTACCAGAGCAGCGCGGCGCCGCACAGCACCGCCAGCGGCAGCAGCCACGACCACGGCGCGCCGAAGCCGAAGTGCAGCGACAGCCACCACAGCCCCACCAGCGCGATGAACGCCGGCAGCACGATCACCTCGCGCGACATCCACGAAGTGCGCCACATCAGCACCGCGCGCCATGCGCGTGTCTTGCGTCCCAGGTGCATGAACGATGCGGCCAGGCCGGCCACCAGCAGCACCTCGGCCACGCCCAGTGCCACGCTCAGGAAGCCCGGCGCCAGCTCCAGCCCGAAGAGCGCGGCCAGCGCGAGCGTGAACACCAGCCCCTGCGCCGCGCCTGCCAGCGTGGTGAAGAAAAGAATCGAGAACGCGGGATGCATGCGGCTACTCCGGTGCCTGCGCCGGCTGCGTGATGTGCCGCGGCAGGTACTGGTTGGCCGGGTTCGTGTCCCACTCGGGCATCAGCTGGTAGCCGCCGCGCTCGCGGATGGCTTTGGAGACATCGGAGTCCGGGTCCTTCACGTCGCCGAAGATGCGCGCGCCCGTGGGGCAGGCCTTCACGCAGGCGGGCTTGCGGTCTTCCTTGGGCAGCTGCTCGTCGTAGATGCGGTCCACGCACAGGGTGCACTTGGTCATGACCTGGCGTTCTTCGTCGAGCTCGCGCGCGCCGTAGGGGCAGGCCCACGCGCAGTACTTGCAGCCGATGCACTTGTCGTAGTCGACCAGCACGATGCCGTCTTCCTTGCGCTTGTAGCTTGCGCCCGTGGGGCACACGGGCACGCACGGCGGGTCTTCGCAGTGCAGGCAGCTCTTGGGGAAGTGGATGGTCTCGGTGGCGGGAAAAGCGCCGGCCTGGTAGGTCTGCACGCGGTTGAAGAAGGTGCCGGTGGGGTTGGCGGCGTAAGGGCGCTCGTCGGCCAGCGGACCGGCGCTGCCGGAGGTGTTCCATTGCTTGCAGGAGGTGACGCAGGCGTGGCAACCGACGCAGACGTTGAGGTCGATGACGAGGGCGAGTTGCTTGGCCAGGGTTTCGCCGGGCTCGGCGCGCACGGTGTTGGCATGACTCCCTCCCCCTCTGGGGGAGGGCTGGGGTGGGGGCACGTCGGCCTTCAATGCAACGAGGCTTCCAGCTCCAACGCCGATGCCCCCACCCCCGCCCTCCCCCAGAGGGGGAGGGAGCGATACCGGGGCCATCAAATCCTTCAACCACTGCATCATTTCTTCCCCCTCCCCGCAAAGTACGTCAACACACTCGCCGCCTTCCCCAACACCCCCGGCACCGACGGCATGCTCCCCGTCTGCGGAAAGCTCTCTTCCGGCTCGCCCGGCTCCGCCGGCCGTATGCGCACCCGCACGTCGTACCACCCGGCCTGCCCGGTGATCGGGTCCGAATTGCTGATGGTCCCGCTCGCCGTTCCAGCACAAGGCAGCTCCTCGCTGATCAGGTGGTTCAGCAGGAAGCCCTTGCGCGCCTCGTCCGAGCCGGGCGCCAGCTGCCACGCGCCATCGGCCTTGCCGATCGCGTTCCACGTCCACACCGTGCCCGGCTCCACCGCCTCGCTGTAGCGCAGCATGCAGCGCACCTGGCCCCAGCGGCTTTCCACCCAGCACCAGCCGCCGTCGGCAATGCCTGCGGCCTGCGCGGTCAGCGGGTTCACATGCAGGTAGTTGTGGCTGTGGATCTGCCGCAGCCACGCGTTCTGCGAGTCCCACGAGTGGTACATCGCCATCGGCCTTTGCGTGAGCGCATTGAGCGGGTACGCGGCGAGATCGGTCGCGGCTTCTTCCAGCGGCGGATACCAGAACGGCAGCGGATCGAAGTACGTGTCGATGCGCTCGCGCAACGCATCGGGCGGCTGCCGTCCCGCGCTCTTGCCCTGCGCCGCGAGGCGAAAGCTCTGCAGCGTGTCGGAATACAGCGCCAGCTGCACCGGGTCGTTGCGCTGGCGCCAGCCCTTGTCCTTGGCAAAGTCCAGGTACTCCCGGTTCCAGTTGCGCATGTAGTGCATGGTCTCGGGCATGTGGTACTGGAACACGCAGTTGTTCTGCGCATAGGCTTCCCACTGCCTGGGGTTCGGCGCGCCGCGCAGGTGCTCGGTGCCGTCCTTGCCGCGCCAGCCCATCAGGAAGCCGATGCCCGGCTGCGGCTCGAAGTTGACGACGAAGTCCGGGTAGCCCGTGTACTTGCGCCCGCCCTCGGGCGTGGTGAAGGCCGGAAACTTCAGCCGCGAGGCCAGCTCGATCAACACCTCCTGGAACGGCTTGCACTCGCCCGTGGGCGGCACCACCGGCACGCGCACCGAATCGACCGGCCCGTCGAACTCCGAGATCGGGCGGTCGAGCATGCCCATCACGTCGTGGCGCTCCAGGTACGTGGTGTCGGGCAGCACCAGGTCGGCAAAGGCCACGGTCTCGCTCTGGAAGGCATCGCACACCACCAGGAAGGGAATCATGTGCTCGCCCTTCTCGTTCTTGCGGTTGAGCATCTCGCGCACGCCCATGGTGTTCATGCTGGAGTTCCAGGCCATGTTGGCCATGAAGATCATCAGCGTGTCGAGGCGGTATGGGTCGCCCTTCGCCGCGTTGGTGATCACGTTGTGCATGAGCCCATGCGCCGACAGCGGGTGCTCCCACGAAAACGCATGGTCGATGCGGATGGGCGAGCCGTCGGGGTTGATGGCCAGCTCTTCCGGGCTGGCCGGAAAGCCCAGCGGCGCGGCATTGAGCGGCGTGTTCGGCTGGATCATGCCGGGGTCGTTGAAGGCCCGGTAGTTGGGCACGATGTGGCGCGGGTACGGCGCCTTGTGCCGGAAGCCGCCCGGCGCGTCGATGGTGCCGAGCACGCTCATCAGCACCGCGAGCGCACGCACCGTCTGGAAGCCGTTGGAGTGCGCCGCCAGGCCGCGCATCGCATGAAAGGCCACGGGCCGCGCCTGCGTGCTCGGGTGCTTCTTGCCCCAGGCGTCGGTCCATGGAATGGGCAGCTCGAAGGCTTGCTTGAGCGCCGTCTCGCCCATCTCGCGCGCCAGCTGACGGATGCGCGCCGCGTCGATACCGGTAATGGCCTGCGCCCACTCGGGCGTGCAGCTGGCCACGCGCTCGCGCAGCAGCTGGAACGACGGCGCCACGCGCGTGCCGTTGGCCAGTGTGTAGTGGCCTTCCAGCGCCGGATCGCAGCCGTCTGCAATGCCTTCGGGGTAGGCGTTCTTCACGCTGCCGCTCGCCGTGTCCCACACCAGCTTGTTGTGCGGGTTGCGGCCGTCGCCGGGCGGCCCGCGCTGCGGGTCGGGATCGAAGGCGAACAGCCCCTGCCGCTCGCAGTCGTCGAGCACCACCAGCTGCGGCGCGTTGGTGAAGCGCTTCAGGAACGCGTGGTCAAGCAGGTCGCTCGCAATCAGCTCGTGGAGCAGCGCCATGAAGAGCGCGCCGTCGGTGCCCGGCTTGATAGGAATCCACTCGTCCGCGATCGCCGAGTACCCGGTGCGCACCGGGTTGATCGAGATGAAGCGCCCACCCGCCCGCTTGAACTTGGCGATGGCGATCTTCATCGGATTGCTGTGGTGGTCTTCGGCCGTGCCGATCATCACGAACAGCCTGGCGCGATCCAGGTCCGGACCGCCGAACTCCCAGAAGCTGCCGCCGATGGTGTAGATCATTCCCGCGGCCATGTTCACCGAGCAGAAGCCGCCGTGCGCCGCGTAGTTGGGCGTGCCGAACTGCCGCGCGAACAGGCCCGTGAGCGCCTGCATCTGGTCGCGCCCCGTGAACAGCGCGAACTTCTTCGGGTCGGTCGCGCGAATCCTGCCGAGCCGCTCGGTCAGCATGTCGAAGGCGCGTTCCCAGCTGATGGGCTCGAACTCCCCCGCCCCGCGCTCGCTGCCGGGCTTGCGCAGCAGCGGCTGCGTGATGCGCGCGGGCGACACCTGTTTCATGATGCCCGACGACCCCTTGGCGCAGATCACGCCCTGGTTCAGCGGATGCTCCGGGTTGCCGTCGATGTAGCGAACCTCGGGCCCCTTCTCGCCGTCGCGCAGGTGCACGCGAATGCCGCAGCGGCACGCGCACATGTAGCAGGTGGTGGTCTTGACCGTGGTCTCGGCCGTGGGGGTGGGTGCCGACAGCGGGTCGTGCACCGGCTCGCGAGACAGGAACTTGAACACGGTCGGTCCTTTGTTTTCATGCGTGGCAAGACCGATCGTATGGGCCCGTCATCAATCGGAAAAGCGCAGAATATCTTTCACCATGACCGGAAAAACAGATCAACTTCCCACGCAGCGGCTGCGCCTGAACCTGCGCCAGCTCGAGGTGTTCGTGGCCACCGCGCGCGGTGGCAGCACGCGCGCCGCGGCCGACCGCATCGCGCGTTCGCAGTCGGCGGCCAGCAGCGCGCTGGCCGACCTAGAGGTGTCGGTCGGCGTGCTGCTGTTCGACCGCATCGGCCGGCGGCTGGTGCTCAACGAGAACGGCCGCGCCCTGCTGCCCAAGGCCCAGGGGCTGCTCGACCAGGCCGGTGAAGTGCAGGCCCTGTTCAGCGGCGAGCATGCGGCGCCGCTGCGCGTGGCCGCGAGCTTCACCATCGGCGAGTACCTGCTGCCCGAGCGCATGACGCAGTGGACGGCGCTGCATCCGCAGAGCCAGGTGCACCTGCACATCGCCAACACGCGCGACGTGATCGACGCCGTGGCGGGCTTCGACGTCGACGTCGGCTTCATCGAAGGGCCGCAGACGCACCCCGACCTGGTGGTGCGCGCCTGGCGCAGCGACGAACTGGTGATCGTGGCCGCGCCGGGCCACGCGTTGGCGGGCCGCGTGGCCACGCACAGGCAGCTGTCGCAAGCGACCTGGGTGCTGCGGGAGCATGGTTCGGGCACGAGGCAGGTGACCGACGCGTGGCTGATCCAGAACCTCGAACAGGTGATCGTGGGCTTCGAGCTCGGGAGCACCGAGGCCATCAAGCGGGTGGTGGCCTCGGGCACCGCCCTGGCCTGCCTGTCGCGCTACACCGTGGCGCAGGCGCTGGAAGACGGGCACCTGGTCGAGTTGCGCACGCGCTTGCCCGCAGGCATGCGCAAGCTGGCCACGGTGATGCACCGCGACAAGCTGCTGGGGGGCGCGACGGCGGACTTTCTTCGCCACTGCGGCGCCAGCGTGCCGCGCGCGGCCACGGCGCGTTGAGTGATCAGCCCGCGCGCAGCAGGCGCGCGGTGTGGCGGGCAATCACCGCTTCTTCGTCGGTGCGCAGCACCCATGCGCTGACAGGGCTTTCTGCGGTGGTGAGAAGGGCAGCGGCGCCGTCCTTGGCAGCCGCGTCGACATTCACGCCCAGCCACTCGCAATCTTCGAGAATGCGGCCCCGCAGCAGTGCATCGTTCTCGCCGATGCCGCCGGTGAACACGATCGCGTCTACACCGCGCAGCGCGGCCGCGAGGCTTCCCATGTGCTGCACGACCTGCTCGGTGAAATGGTCGATGGCTGCGGCCGCGGCAGGCTCGGCGGAGGCATGCAGGGCACGCATGTCGCTGGAAACGCCCGACAGGCCGAGCAGCCCCGACTCGCGGAACAGCAGCGTCTCGACCTCGTCGGCCGACATGCCGCGCGAGCGCAGCAGGTACAGCACCGCGGCCGCATCGATGTGGCCGCAGCGCGTGCCCATGGTCAGCCCGTCGAGCGGCGAGAACGTCATCGTCGTCGCGACCGAGCGGCCCTGCACCATGCCGCACATCGACGCGCCGTTGCCCAGGTGCGCGACGATCACGCGCTTTTGCGCGAGCGCCGGCGCAAGGGCGGTGAACTGCGCAACGATCGATTCGTACGACAGCCCATGGAAGCCGTAGCGCCGCACGCCCGCGCTATGCAGGGCACGCGGCAACGCGAAGCGCCGGTTGACCTCGGGCTGCACCGCATGGAAGGCCGTGTCGAAGCACGCCACCTGCGGCACGCCCTCGAACGCCTTCATTGCCGCACGCACGCCCGCGAGGTTGTGCGGCTGGTGCAGCGGCGCCAGCGGCTCGAGTTCGGCCAATGCGTCAAGCAACGCCGCATCGACGCGCACCGGCGCCACGAAGTCCGTGCCGCCGTGCACGATGCGGTGCCCCACCGCCGCGATGCGCCCGCTGCCGGCCTCGTGCGCATGCCATTCGAGCAGGGCGGCCAGCGCGCCCTGGTGCGAGGCCTGCGCGCCGTCCAGCGCCTCGTCGAGCAGCGGCTGCCCCTGCGCGTCGTGCACGCGCAGCCGCGCCTTCAGGCCCGCGCCCAGGCCGTCGGCCTGGCCCGACCAGCGTGCCGGCGGCAACGCGCCGTCGCTGCCCGGCTGCATCGCATCGAACAATGCGACCTTGATGGACGAGGAGCCCGCGTTCAGCGTCAGCAGCGAATCGGTCATGCGTTCAGACGTAGTCCTTGTACTTGTCGAGGAAGCGTACCGGCTTGGACAGCGCGTCGCGGCGGAACGGGTCGCCCAGCTCGCGGGTGCACATGATCTCGATGACGCAGGTCTTGCCTTCGTTCATCTGCATGTCGATGGCCTTCTTCAGCGCCGGGCCCACGTCTTCGATCTTGTCGACCACGATGCCTTCGGCGCCCATGGCCTTGGCGATGCCCGCGAAGCTTTCGCTCTCGAGCTCGCCGGCCACGAAGCGGCGGTTGTAGAAGTCGACCTGGTTCTTCTTCTCCGCGCCCCACTGGCGGTTGTGGAAGACCACGGCCGTCACCGGAATGTCGTGGCGCACGGCCGTCATGATTTCCGACATGCTCATGCCCCAGGCGCCGTCGCCGGCATAGGCCACGGCCGGGCGGTCGGGCGCGGCGCACTTGGCGCCGATCATGGTGGGCAGCGAGTAGCCGCAGTTGCCGAAGCTCATCGGCGCGAAGAAGCTGCGCGGCTCCTCGAAGCGCAGGTAGCTGTTGGCAATGGCGTTGATGTTGCCGATGTCGGTGGACACCATCACGCGCGGGGGCATGGCCTTCTCGAGCTCGCGCAGCACCTGGCGCGGGTGCAGGTAGGTGCCGCCGGTGGGCGTCTTCTCGCCCTTGGCCTCTTCGATGGCGTCCAGGCTGTATTGGTCGCGCTCGTGGGTCCACTCGTCGAGTTCCTTTTCCCAGGCGGCCTTCTCGGCCTTGATTTTTTCCGCGCGCTCGGCCTTGGTGGCGTCGCAGGCCAGCGTCTTGCCCTGCAGGCGCTTGAGCAGTTCCTTGGCGGTGGCCTTGGCGTCGCCGTGGATGCCCACGGTGATCTTCTTCACCAGCCCGAGGTTGGTGTGGTCGGCCTCGACCTGGATGATCTTCGCGTCCTTGGGCCAGTAGTCCATGCCGTGCTGCGGCAGCGTGCCGAAGGGGCCCATGCGCGAGCCGAGCGCCAGCACCACGTCGGCCTGCGCGATGAGCTTCATCGCGGCCTTGGAGCCCTGGTAGCCCAGCGGGCCGGCCGCGAGCGGATGGCTCGCGGGGAACGAGTCGTTGCGCAGGTAGCCGTTGGCCACCGGGGCGCCCAGGCGCTCGGCCAGCGCCTTGCACTCTTCCACGGCGTCGCCCATCACGACACCGCCGCCCGAAAGAATCACCGGGAACCTGGCCGAGGCCAGCAGTTCGACGGCCGCGTTCAGGCTGTTCTCCCCGCCCGCGCCGCGCTCCACGCGCATCGGCTTCGGGATCTCGGTGGTGAGCTCGCCGTAGAAGTAGTCGCGCGGAATGTTGAGCTGCGTCGGGCCCATCTCGGAGATGGCGCGGTCGAAGCAGCGCGCCGTGTACTCGGCCATGCGCTTGGGGTTGTTCACGTGGCCCTGGTACTTGGTGAACTCCTGGAACATCGGCAACTGGTTGGCCTCCTGGAAGCCGCCCAGGCCCATGCCCATGGTGCCGGTCTCGGGCGTGATCATCACCACCGGGCTGTGCGCCCAGTAGGCCGCCGCGATGGCCGTCACGCAGTTGCTGATGCCGGGGCCGTTCTGCCCGATCACCACGCCGTGGCGGCCCGACACGCGCGCATAGCCGTCGGCCATGTGCGCGCCGCCCTGCTCATGCACCACCGGCACGAGGCGGATGCCGGCGGGCGCAAAGATGTCCATCGCGTCCATGAAGGCCGAGCCCATGATGCCGAAGATGTCGGTCACGCCGTTGGCGACCATGGTCTCGACGAAGGCCTCGGAGGGGGTCATCTTCTGCACGCCTGTGACGGCTTCTCGCGAGGCTCGAACAGGGGCGGCGGGTTGCTTCTGGCTCATGGAAGTCGTCTCCTGGTGGAATGGGGCGGTCGGGTTGAAACTTGAAAGTCGGAACTGCTTGTTCCGAAATTCGTTTCGGCGGAATATAGGACGCCACTGGCATCTCGTCAAACAATTTACAAAATTCGATACGCCACGTCTCTTTTTTTGTGAAAAGACTATGATCCGCGCCATGAAGATCGTCAAAGCGCTCCCGTCGGAGACCGTCGACGCCGCCGAACCCGCCGGGCTGGACGGCGACTCGCCCACCATGCGCCTGTTCGCGCTGCTCGAAGTCATGGCGGCCAAGGACCAGCGCCATTCGCTGCAAGGCCTGGTCGAGCAGACCGGCCTGCCCAAGCCCACGCTGCACCGCATGCTGCAGCAGCTCGAAGGCGCGGGCCTGCTGCAGCGCGAAGGCGACGGGCGCCACTACGGCATCGGCACGCGGCTGCGGCGGCTGGCCGAGAACCTGCTGCTCAACGACAGCCTGCACGGTGCGCGCCATACGGTGCTGCGTCAACTGGTGGAAGAAATCGGCGAAAGCTGCAACCTCACGGCGCTGTCGGGCAGCGAGGTGGTGTACCTCGACCGCGTGGAGACCGCCGCGCCGCTGCGCTTCTACCTGCACCCGGGCTCGCGCGTGCCGGTGCACTGCTCGGCCAGCGGCAAGGTCTTTCTCTCGCAGATGGGCGCGGCGCAGCGCCGCCGCCTGCTCCACAGCGCGCCGCTGGAAGCCTGCACGCCCCGCACCCTGACCGACCCCGGCGCGCTCGAAAAGGAAGTGCAGCGCGTGCGCAAGGACGGCTACGCCATCGACCATGAAGAGTTCCTGCCCGGCCTGCTGTGCATCGCCACGCGGGTGCCGTCCGGCGACGACGCGCCCTCCAACCTGTGCATTGCCGTACAGGCGCCGGTGATGCGGCTCGACGCCGCCAAGGCGAAGACGCTGCTGCCCGCGCTGCAACGCGCAGCGCTCGCGCTGAGCCGCATCGGCACCGATGCGGCCGCCGAGCGCGCGCAGGCCTGACCTCTTCCACAGAATCCACAGAAAGCCGCCCGTGACCGATACCGCAGACCTCCGACCGGACCGAATGCTCAGCGTGCGCGAGGTGTTCGGCATCGACACCGACCTGCAGGTGCCCGCCTTCAGCCATCGCGAAGGACTCGATGGCCTCGAAGACCACGTGCCCGAAGTCGACGCGGTCTACCGCTTCAACCCCGACGTGACGCTCGCCATCCTCGCGGGCTTCATGCGCGACCGGCGCGTGATGGTGCAGGGGCTGCACGGCACCGGCAAGTCGACGCACATCGAGCAGGTGGCCGCGCGGCTGAACTGGCCCTGCGTGCGCCTGAACCTCGACGGCCACATCAGCCGGCTCGACCTCGTCGGCAAGGACGCGGTGGTGCTGCGCGACGGCCAGCAGGTCACGCAGTTCCAGGAGGGCATCGTGCCCTGGGCGCTGCAGCGGCCCGTGGCGCTGATCTTCGACGAGTACGACGCGGGCCGGCCCGACGTGATGTTCGTCATCCAGCGCATCCTGGAGCGCGACGGCAAGTTCACGCTGATGGACCAGAACCGGGTGCTGCGCCCGCACCCGTTCTTTCGCCTGTTCGCCACGGCCAACACGGTGGGCCTGGGCAACCTCAACGGGCTCTACCACGGCGCGCAGCGCCTGAACCATGCGCAGATCGACCGCTGGAACATCGTCGCCTCGCTCAACTACCTGCCGGCCGCCGAAGAGCTCGCGATCGTGCAGGCGCGCGTGCCCTCTTTGGCCGACGAGGCCGGCACCCGGCTGGTCGCCTCGATGGTCGCGGTGGCCGACCTCACCCGCAAGGGCTTCGCCGCGGGCGACCTGTCGACGCTGATGTCGCCGCGCACCGTCATCACCTGGGCCGAGAACGTCGAGATCTTCAAGGACCCGGCGCTGGCGTTTCGCCTGTCTTTCGTCAACAAGTGCGACGACGCCGAGCGTCCCCTGGTCGCCGAGTATTTCCAGCGCTGCTTCGACCGCGAACTGCAGGAGTCGCACCAGCTGTCGGCGGGCGCGCGCGAATGAGCCAAGCGCCTGCATCGGCCAGCGCGATGCAGCGCAAGGTGCGGCAGGAAGAGCTGGTGGCCGAGCTGTGCGCGGGCGTGGTGCGGGCCTTCAGCGGCGAGCGCGACCTGCACTTTCGCGGACGGCGGCTGCATCGCGGACGCGTGGCGCTCCCGTGGTTCGCGCCGCACCTGCATCCGTCGCCAGACACCGACGACTTCGCATCGTTCCGCGGCGTGGCCGACGGCCTGGCGCTGCGGCTCACAGAATCGAACGCGGCGCTGCACGACAGCCTGCGGCCCGAAGAGCCCGTCGAGCGCATGCTGTTCGAGATGCTCGAGCAGTTCCGCGCCGAGGCGATGGCGCCCGAAGTCATGGCCGGCATGCGCCGCAACCTGCGCCACCGGCATGAACAGTGGTCGCTGGCCTTCCATCACTCGGGGCTGACCGACACCGCGCGCGGCCTGTTGCTGTATGCCGTGGCACAGATCTGCCGCGCCCGCGTCAGCGGCCAGCAGGTGGTGGAGGCAACCGAAGACATGCTCGAAGCCACCCGCTTCGCGCTTGCGCCGCTGATCGGCCATGCGCTGGCAGGCCTTCGCCGCGACCGCACCGACCAGGCCGCCTACGCGGTGCACGCGCTGGCCATCGCACGCACCGTCGCCGCGATGCTGCACGAGGCCGGCGAAGAAAGCGCAGCCGCGCGCGACCCGCATGTGGACGACAAGCGCAGCGTGTTCAGCCTGGTCACGGACATGGACCGGGAGATCATCGAGCGCTTCACCACCGCGGAGTCGGGCCGCAGCGCGGTGCTCGACGAGGCGGGCGGCAGCTACCGCGTGTTCACCGGTGCCTACGACCGTGAACAGGACGCCGCCACGCTCGCGCGCAAGGACGTGCTGGCAGAGCACCGCGACAAGCTAGACCGCCGCATTGCCGCGCAGGGCGTGAACATCGCCCGCCTCGCGCGCGAGCTGCGCGCCCTGCTGGCCGAGCCCGAGCGCGACGGCTGGAGCGGCGGGCAGGAAGAAGGCCTGATCGACGGCCGCCGGCTCGCACAGCTGGTCGCCTCGCCCACCGAGCGCCGCCTGTTCCGCACGGAGCGCATGGAGCCGGTGGCCGATTGCATGGTCACCTTTCTCATCGACTGCTCGGGCTCGATGAAGGAGCACGCCGAGTCGGTGGCGATGATGGTCGACGTGTTCGCGCGCGCACTCGAACAGGCCGGCGTGACCAGCGAGGTGCTGGGCTTCACCACCGGCGCATGGAACGGCGGACGCCCGCAACGCGAGTGGGTGCGCGCGGGCCGCCCGCCCCACCCCGGGCGCCTGAACGAACGCAGCCACCTCGTCTTCAAGGCCGCGGCCACGCCCTGGCGCCGCGCACGCCCTGCCATGGCCGCCTTGCTCAAGGCCGACCTGTTCCGCGAAGGCATCGACGGCGAGGCGCTCGACTGGGCCTGCACGCGGCTGCGCGCGCGCAGCGAGGCGCGTAAGCTGCTGCTGGTCATTTCAGACGGCTCGCCGATGGACAGCGCCACCCACCTGGCCAACGACGCGCACTACCTGGACCATCACCTGCGCGACGTGGTGGCGCGCCAGGAGCAGCGCGGCGACATCGCCATTGCCGGCATCGGCGTGGGCCTCGACCTGAGCCCGTACTACAGCCGCAGCCATGTGCTCGACCTCGCGGCCTCCAGCGGCAACACGATCTTTCGCGAAGTGATCGACCTCATGGCCGGGCGCCACCGGCGCTGAAGCGTTCGGCACTGCATCCAGGTTGCTGGTTGACAAAGCGCCACCGACATTCCTACAGTGCGTTTCAAATCCAAGAACGCAGTTCCAAAATTTGGAACACCCGAGACAAACCCATGGACTCCACGCTTGCCAAGGGCCTTGCCGCCCTCGAATGGATGGCGCGCCAGCAGCGCGACTGCCGCGTCACAGACCTGGCCCAGGCCTTCGGCATGGCGCGCAGCAACGCGCACCGCACGTTGCAGACACTCGTCGAATGCGGCTGGGCCGTGCAAGACCCCGGCACCAGCGCCTACCGTCCCAGCCTCAAGCTCTTCGAACTGGGCGCATTGGTCGGCGAGGCCGCCGATGTGGGGGCCCTGCTTCGACCGCACCTGGCCGCGCTGGCGCAAGCCACGGGCGAGACCATCCACCTGGCCGTGCTCGACGGCGCCGACATCGTCTACCTCGACAAGTTCGACAGCCCCCTGCCCGTGGCCGCGTACTCCCGCGTCGGCGGCCGGGCCCCGGCGTACTGCGTGGCCTCGGGCAAGGCGCTGCTGGCGGCCGCTTCGCTCGATGCCGCCGCGCTGCGGCAACGCCTCGGCGCGCTGGTGGCACACACCGGGAACAGCATCACCGACATCGATGCCCTTCTTCTGGAACTGGCGCGCACACGCACACGCGGCTATGCAGAGAACCGCGAGGAATGGCGCCTGGGCGTGTGCGGCCTCGGCGCGCCGGTGTTCAACGCACGCGGCGAAGCGGTCGCGGCCGTGGGGATGAGCGTGCCGTCGATCCGCTTCGCACGCACGCAGGCGCGCCTGCTGGCCGGGCGCCTCACGGCCTGCGCGCGCGACGCCAGCCTCACGCTGGGCTACCGCGCGCGTGCGGCGGCAGGCCCCGTGGCGGACACCCCGAAGCAAAGGAGACTCGAATGACGCTGTTCTTCACCTCCCGCCTGCGCCCCTTGCTGTGGGCCGCGGCCGCGATCCCGGCGCTGCTGGCGCCCCTTTCTTCGCACGCCGACACCGGCGCCGACTACCCCACCAAGCCGATCCGCCTGGTGGTGCCCTACCCGCCCGGTGGCGGCACCGACGTCATCGCGCGCATCGTGCAGGAGCGCTTCCAGACGCTGCTGGGCCAGCCGGTGCTTATCGACAACCGCGGCGGCGCGGCCGGCTCCATCGGCACCGAGCTGGTCGCCAAGTCGGCGCCCGACGGCTACACCGTGCTGTTCACGCTGTCGTCGCACACCATCAACCCGGCCATCTACAACAAGCTGGGCTTCGACACCGCGAAAGACTTCGCACCGGTCGCCATGGTCGCCTCGCTGCCGCAGATCCTGGTGGCCAACATGCAGTTCCCGGCCAGCACGGTGGCCGAGCTGGTGGCCATGGCCAAGGCCAAGCCCGACGGCATTTCCTTCGCCTCGGTCGGCAACGGCTCGCCCGGGCACCTGGCCGGCGAGCTGCTGAAGCTGCGCACCGGCACGCAGATGACGCACATTCCCTACCGCGGCGGCGGCCCCGCCGTGACCGACGTGATGGGCGGGCAGGTGCCGCTGCTGTGGGTGTCCATTCCCGCCGCGGCGCAGTTCGTGAAGGCCGGCAAGCTGAAGGCGCTCGCGGTGTCGACCACCCGGCGCAGCGCGGCCTTCCCCGACGTGCCCACCATGCAGGAAGCCGGCATTGCCGACTTCGACGTCGACTCCTGGTACGCCGTGTTCGTGCCCGCGAAGACGCCGCAACCCGCCATCGACAAGCTCAACCGCGTGATCAACACCGTGGTGAAGGAACCCGACATCCGCGACAAGCTGCTGGCCCAGGGCAGCGAAGGCGTCGGCGGCACGCCCGAACAGCTGGGCAAGGTCGTCACCACCGAACTCGTGCGCTGGCAAAAGCTGGCCAAAGAGGCAAACATCAAAGTCGATTGACCGACACGGACAGACGCCATGGAACATTCGAATCCCTCCCCCATCGCCGAACTCGTGGCGCGCGCGCGCGCCGCACAGCGCATCTACGAAACCTGGTCACAGGCGCAGGTCGACACCGCCGTGGTCGCAGCCGGCTGGGCCATCGTCGAGCCGGCGCGCAACCGCGAACTGGCCGAACTGGCGGTGGCCGACACCGGCGTGGGCAACGTCGAGGACAAGGTGCGCAAGAACCACCGCAAGACCTTCGGCCTGCTGCGCGACCTGCACGGGGCGCGCTCGGTCGGCGTGATTGCAGAAGACCCGGCACGCGGCATCGTCGAGATCGCGCGGCCCGTGGGCGTGGTCTGCGCCATCACGCCCTCGACCAATCCCGGCGCCACGCCGGCCAACAAGATCATCAACGCGCTCAAGGGGCGCAACGCGGTCATCGTGGCGCCTTCGCCCAAGGGCTGGTCGACGGCGGCGCGGCTCGTCGGGTTCATCCACGCGCAGTTCGACCGCATCGGCGCGCCCCGCGACCTGGTGCAGTTGCTGCCCTCGCCCGTCAACAAGCAATCGACCGCCGAGCTGATGCGGCTGTGCGACCTGGTGGTGGCCACAGGCTCGCAGGCCAACGTGCGCGCGGCCTATGCGAGCGGCACCCCGACCTTCGGCGTGGGCGCGGGCAACGTCGCCGGCATCGTCGACGAAACGGCCGACGTGGTGGCCGCGGCAGACCGCATCGTGCGCTCCAAGACCTTCGACAACGCCACCAGCTGCTCGTCGGAGAACAGCCTGGTCATCGTCGATGCGGTGCGCGCGCAGATGCTCGCCGCGCTGAAGGACCGGGGCGCAGTGATGCTCGCCGCCCCGCAGAAAGCCACGCTGCAGGCGCTGATGTGGCCGGAGGGAAAACTCTCGCCCGCCGTCATCGGCCAGTCGGCGCGCGCCATCGCCGAACGCGCGGCGGCGCTGGACGGGGCCAACCGCGCGGGGTGGCAGGCCATTGCCGAGGCCGACCCGCGCATCCTCATGGTGGCCGAAGACGGCGTGGGCCACGACCATCCGTTCTCCGGCGAGAAGCTCAGCCCGGTGCTCGCGGTGTACGCCGCGCCCGACTTCGCGCACGCCATGGCGACCGTCGCGCGCATCTACGCCTACGAGGGCGCCGGCCACTCGGTGGGCCTGCACAGCGCGGAGCCCGAACGCGCGCTCACGCTCGGGCTCACGCTGCCGGTGGCTCGCGTGATCGTCGACCAGGCGCACTGCATCGCCACCGGCGGCAGCTTCGACAACGGCCTGCCGTTCTCGCTGTCGATGGGCTGCGGCACCTGGGGCAAGAACAATTTCTCGGACAACATGAACTACCGCCACTACCTGAACATCACGCGCGTGTCGCGGCCGATTCCGGAGGTGGTGCCAACCGAGGAGCAGATCTTCGGCGCGTTCTTCGCCGCGCACGGCGCCAACTGAGCATGGCGGCGCCGGCCCTCACCGTTCACGCGTTGATCGAGCAGCAGGCGCTTCGCCAGCCGCACGCGGTGTATGCGCGCGCCACCGAGTCGGAGCGGCATCTCGGCTACGGTGAGCTCGCGCGCGCGTGCCGCCGCGTTGCCGCGGTGCTGGAGGGGCATGGCATGCAGGCGGGAGACACCGTCTCGGTCGTCATGCCCAACGGCCTGCAGACCCTGCGGGTGCTGCTGGGTGCGATGCATGGCGGCTTCTGCGTGAACCCCGTCAACCTGCTGTCGCAGCCCGAGCAGATGCGCTACGTGCTCGCGCATTCCGACTGCCGCGTGGTCTGCGTCGCGCCCGAATGGGAAGCGCGCGTGCGCGAGATCGTGCACGGCTTCGGCCGGCCGGTGAAGGTGATCGTGGCCGACCCCGAAGGCGATGCCTTGCCGGACGAAGAAGAGATGGCGCAGGCGGCGTCGCCGCCTTCTCCCGACGCCGTCGCGTTGCTGATGTACACCTCGGGCACCACCGGCATGCCAAAGGGCGTGATGCTCACGCAGCGCAACCTCGCGGCCAATGCGCACGCCATCAGCGCCGAGCACGCGCTGCAGCCGTCGGACCGGGTGCTCGCGGTGCTGCCGCTGTATCACATCAACGCCTTTGCTGTGACCATGCTCGCGCCGCTGGCGCACGGCGGCAGCCTGGCGATGCCGCCGAGGTTCTCGGCCGGCCGCTTCTGGGCGCAGGCCACGCGCGCGCAGTGCAGCTGGATCAACGTGGTGCCCACCATGATCTCGTACCTGCTCGAAGGTGCGAAGCCGCCGCTGGCGCAGACGCTGGGCATTCGCTTCTGCCGCTCGGCCTCGGCCGCGCTGCCGCCCGAGCACCACCGCGCCTTCGAGCAGATGTTCGGCATCGGCATCGTCGAGACCATGGGGCTCACCGAAACCGCCGCGCCCTCGTTCTCCAACCCGATGGACCCGGCCGCGCGCAAGCTCGGCTCGGTGGGGCGCGCCTCGGGCTGCATGGCCGGCGTGGTCGACGCGAAGCTGGCGGCCGTGCCCGACGGCGTGACCGGCGAGCTCGTGATCCGCGGGCCCCAGGTGATGCTGGGCTACTACAAGAACGAGGCAGCCACCCGCGCCGCCTTCACGCCCGACGGCTGGCTGCGCACCGGCGACCTGGGCCACCGCGACGCGGACGGTTTTTTCTTCGTCACCGGCCGCATCAAGGAACTGATCATCAAGGGCGGCGAGAACATCGCGCCGCGCGAGATCGACGAGGCGCTGCTGCGCCACCCCGCCGTGCGCGAAGCCGCCGCCGTGGGTGTGCCCGACCGCCACTACGGCCAGGAGATCGGCGTGTGCATCGTGCTGCGCGAAGGCTGCGCCTGCACCGAGGAAGAGCTGCGCGCGTTCAGCGCCGCCGCGCTCGGCCGCTACAAGGCGCCCGGCCACTACCGCTTCGTGCGCGACCTGCCGCGCGGGCCTTCCGGAAAGGTGCAGCGCCTGAAGCTGCTGCCGCTGTTCGAGGCATGACGGCGGCCGAACTGCTGGTGCCGCCGCTGGCCCCGGCCACGCTGGCCTACAGCCTGTGCGTGGTGTTCGCGGCCGGCATCGTGCGCGGCTTCGCGGGCTTCGGCTTCTCGGCCATCACGGTGGCCGGCATGTCGCTGGTGGTGTCGCCCGCGCTGGTGGTGCCCGCGATCTTCATGCTGGAGATTGTTGCGAGCCTGAGCCAGCTGCGCGGCATTGCGCGCGACATCGACATGCCGTGGCTGAGCTGGCTGATGCTGGGCAACCTGGTCTGCATTCCGCTGGGCGTGGCGCTCCTCGCCTGGCTGCCCGAGACGCCGCTGCGCCTGCTGATCGGTGTGCTGCTGATGGCGGCCGCGCTGCTGCTGCGCGCGGGCGCACACCTCACGCTGGTGCCCACGCGCGGCGTGCGGCTGGCCGCGGGCCTGGCGTCGGGGTTCATCAACGGCGTGGCGGCCATCGGCGGCATTGCGATCGCGGTGCTGCTGAGCACCGCGAAGATGGCGCCGGCGGCATTGCGCGCCACGCTCATTGCGCTGCTGCTGTTCAGCGACGTGGTGTCGCTGGTTTGCGCGGCGCTCATGCCCTCGCCGGCGTATGCCTCCGGCAACCTCATCGGGCCGGACACGCTCAAGTGGGCGCTGTGGCTCGCACCGGCAATGCTCGCGGGCATCTGTTACGGGCAGCGCTCGTTCAAGGGTGTGTCGCCGGCGCAGTTCAGGCGGCATGTGCTGAACCTGCTGATCGCGCTGGCGACGGTCAGCGTGGTGCGGGCGCTGGCCAGCGGGTGGGCTTGAGCCTCTGCGCCGGCCCCGAGCCGAGCGCCGGTCCGCTCAGGGGGCCATTGCCCCCGCATCGAAAGCCGCGCTGTAGGTCTTCCAGTCTTTCTCGACCTGCGCGGCGCATTCGTGGGCGGCCTCGAGCAGGTCGTTGCGCCACGACTTGGCCGAGCCCCCGAAATCGACCAGCGCGTCGGCAACGGCCGAGCCCTGCCGGCCCGCGCTGCGCAGCTGCGCCCACGCCACGAGCTGCCCCATCTCGCCGATCACGCCGCGAATCTGCGCGAGGCTGTTGCGGCGGGCATCGAGGCTCACCCGGTCTTCGCTCGGCTGCAGGCCGCGCAGCACATAGGAAGCAGACGTGGCCTTGGCCCCCACGATGGGGTGCAGGAACGCCATCGACGCCGCCTGCATGCGCTGCTGCAGTCCCACCACGCGGTGCGCCTGCGACGGCCACGCGGGCTGCTTCAGCGCGAGGTGCGGCGCGAGCGAAGACGGCAGCGCCTGCTTCAGGTCGAGCAGGTAGTTGCCGTCGGGCGAGCCCTTGCCTTCCACCAGCACGATGTAGCGCTCGACCCCCAGGCTGCCGGTGCCCGCGATGCGCCGCGCCACGTCGAGCACCTTGAAGAAGCCGGGCTTGTCCTGCGAGGCCGCGAAGGTGTCGATGAGCGCGGTTACCTTCGCACGCGCGTCGTCGCTCACGCTCAGCGCGTGCTTGCCGTCGCAGCGAATGACACGGCCGCGCCCCTTCCTGTCGGTGCGCCGGTCGAGAAAGGCCGGCCGCGTGCGCGCCTTGAGGGTGTCCAGCAGTTGCCCGATCAGCCCGTCCGCGGTGTCGCGCTCCACCCAGCGGGCCTTGCCGGGCACCAGCGCGGCCGCATAGGCATCGAGGAAGGTCTTGCACAAGGCATCGGCGTCGCCGGCCGCGCACAGGCTGTCGCCCGCCACCAGGATGCTCGACAGGAAGCGCACCAGCTCCCAGGTGACGGGCGCCAGCGCCGCCTCGTCGAAGTCGTTGAGGTCGAAGTACACGAGCCGGTTGTCGCCCTTGTAGCTGCCGAAGTTCTCCAGGTGCGCGTCGCCGCAGAGCCAGCCCGCCGGCGCCTTGGTGAAGAGCGCATCGTCCGGCAGGCGGTCGTAGAAGAGATGGCAGGTGCCCCGCAGGAACACGAAGGCGTTGCTGCGCAGGTTGGCGTACTTCATCGCCAGGCGCTCGGGGTCGCGGCCTGCGTTGAAGTTGCGGATGGCGTCGACGACTTTCGGCATGGGCTCCCCTTGCGCCGCACGCGCACGGCGCGCAGTGCATGGCTGGGAGATTGTGGGCCACGACGGCGCGGGGTACGGCCCGTCCGGCCCGGCTTGACGGCGCAAGCCTACAAGGTCCGGCGCGGGGACGCCCTAGATTGCTCCATCCTCACCGTTACGCCGCCCCAAGAAACCATGCCCGAAGAACGCAACCCCGATCTGGCCGCCTGGATCGCCGCAGAGACGGCCGCCTACTCTGCCATTCATGCGCTCCACCAGCGAACGCAAGGCGGGCGCTTCGCGCCGCCGGACCACCGCATCGAACCGATCGCCCGGTTGCGCAAGGAAGCCGACGTTCGTTTTGCCAGCCTGTGGGGTGCCCTTGGCGCATCCGTTCAAGCCTGCGAGCCTGCTTCTGCGACGCGATCCGCGCATGCCACCCCGGCCATGTCTCCCGCAGCTCGCGCTCGACGGCCCGAAGGCCTGAGGGCCGCGGCAAGCCACCCGACGTCGGCGCCGTAAAGAGAAGGTTCTACTGGGGCGAAGCGACGTCTTTTCGCCCCGCATTCAGCCTGTATATTCGCCCGGCCATCAAGGCACGAGGGCGCTGCCCGCCAAGCGAAAAAAGCGGCGGACGGCAGCGCCTAATCAAAAGAAATCCAGGGTGAATCATATGCAGAAAAACACCGGCAGGCTCGCTGCCTTTCTTCCCGCGCTCCCGTTGATCGTTGCGGCCTCCCTGTGGCACGGCAACGCGCAGGCCGACAACGCCGCGCCCGTGCTGAGCTACGGCAAGCTCGTCGAGGCGTACAAGGCCAACCCCAAGGAGGCGGCGGCAAAGTACACGCAGAAGCGCCTGGCATTCAGTGGCCGCGTGATGCGCATGGGCAGCAGCGCGGAGACCACCTATTTCGGCGCGGTGGCCGACGACGGCGCGCAGTTCGACACGCAGTTCGAGGTGAGCGACCAGGAGGCCCTGAAGCCGAAGTTCAAGGACCAGAAGCTGACCCCGTTCCAGCCATCGTCGAGCATCGTGTTCGACTGCCTCAACGAAGGCTTCCTGGCCACCGCGCTGGTGCCTTCGCCCAAGCTCACGCAGTGCCGTCTGGTGAAGTAGCTGTTTCCGCGGGCAGGCGGCGCGGCGCGGCTGCTCAGAGCAGCGTGCTCATCTTGCCCGCGGCGGTCTTCAATGCATCGATGCGCGTCAAGGCGTCGGCCATCGACATGCGCGCCGTCGGCGCATGCACCGCCAGCGCGGCGCGCACCGCGCCTTCGGCGTCCCGCACGGGAACGGCCACCGCCACCAGCCCGGCAATGAACTCTTCGCGGTCGCACGCGTAGCCGCGCTTCGCGGTGGCCTCGCATTCGGCGCGCAAGGCATCGACCGTCGTCAGCGTGTTGGCGGTCATGCGCTCCAGCGGCAGGCTGTCGACGAGCGCGTCGCGCTCTTTCTTCGGCATCAGCGCCAGGAACAGCTTGCCGCTGGCCGTGCAGTGCAACGGCACGTGCGAGCCCACGTCCAGCGTGAGGCGCAGCGGCCATTGCGCTTCGACGCGGTCGAGGTAGAGCACCCCTGCGCCGTCGAGCGTGGTGAGGTTGCAGGTTTCTCCCACCTCGCGCACCAGTTCCGACAGCACCTCGTGCCGCAGGCCGCGCACCACGCCGTGGTTGAGCGTGTCGAAGGCCAGCTTGCGCAGCGCCGGGCCGACGCTGAAGGAGCGCTCGTCCACGTCGCGCGCCAGGAAGCCGGTGGCCAGCAACTGCGTGCAGATGCGGTGCGCGGTGCCCTTGGGCAGGCCGAGTTGCGCGGCCAGTTCGGCCAGCGTGAGGGCGCGGCCTTCGTTGGCCAGCAACGCCAGCAGGCGCAGGCTGCGCTCGGCGGAAGAACCGGAACCGGGCTCCGGCTCCACGGGGGACATCACGGCGGCAGCGGCTCTCGCGGGACGGGGCATGCGGGTAAACCTTAAAAGTGGAACATTGCGTTCCGAAAATCATTGGCCTAGGATGCGGCCGAGCCCTGCGATTGTTCCACTCCCTCACCACAGGATCCCTCCGGACCTCGCCGAATGCCTGACCAAGAGTTCGACTACATCGTCGTCGGCGCCGGCTCCGCCGGCTGCGTGCTGGCCGCCCGGCTCAGCGAAGACCCGGCCGTGCGCGTGCTGCTGCTCGAAGCCGGTCCGGCCGACCGCTCGCTGTGGATCCACCTGCCCATCGGCTACGGCAAGACGATGTGGAGCCCCATCTACAACTGGCGCTTCGAAACCGACCCCGACCCCAACATGAACGGCCGGCGCATCTACTGGCCGCGCGGCAAGACGCTGGGCGGCTCGAGCGCCATCAACGGGCTGATCTACATCCGCGGCCAGCGCGAGGATTACGACCACTGGGCCGCGCTCGGCAACGCCGGCTGGGGCTACGACGACGTGCTGCCCTACTTCATCAAGTCCGAGGGCAACCAGCGCGGCGGCGACGCCTTCCATGGCGGGAGCGGGCCGCTGAAGGTGTCCGACATCGCCGCGAAGCACGAGCTGATCGAGGCCTTCATCGGCGGCGCCGAACAGACCGGCGTGCCCCGCACCCGCGACTTCAACGGCGCCGCGCAGGAAGGCGCGGGCTACTACCAGCTGACCACGCACAAGGGCTGGCGCTGCAGCACGGCCACGGCCTACCTGACGCCGGCCGTGAAGCGCCGCCCCAACCTGCGCATCGAGACCGAGGCGCTGGCCGGCAAGCTGGTGTTCGAAGGCAAGCGCGCCGCCGGCGTCACCTACCGCCAGGGCGGCGAACTCAGGACCGCGCGCTGCCGCGCCGAGGTGCTGCTCTCGGCCGGCTCGATCCAGTCGCCGCAACTGCTGCAGCTCTCGGGCATCGGGCCGCGCGCGCTGCTCGAGCGCGTGGGCGTTGCGCTGCGCCACGACCTGCCCGGGGTGGGCGAGAACCTGCAGGACCACCTGCAGATCCGCCTGGGCTACGAGTGCGCCAAGCCCATCACCACCAACGACCAGCTCAACTCCTGGTTCGGCCAGATGGGCATGGGCATGGAATGGCTGCTGCACCGCACCGGCCCGCTGGCCGTAGGCATCAACCAGGGCGGCTGCTTCATGCGCGCGCTGAAGGGCGCCGACGGCAAGCCCGTGGCGGCCACGCCCGACATCCAGTTCCATGTGGCCACGCTCTCGGCCGACATGGCGGGCGGCAAGGTGCATCCGTACTCGGGCTTCACCATGTCGGTGTGCCAGCTGCGGCCCGAGTCGCGCGGGCACATCCGCATTCGCTCGCTCGACGTGGCCGAGCCGCCCGAGATGCAGCCCAACTACCTGGCCACCGAGCTCGACCGCGCGACCACCGTGGCCGGCGTGAAGGCGGCCCGCGCCATCGCCGATGCACCCGCGATGCGGCCCTACGTGAAGCGCGAGGTCAAGCCCGGCCCCGCCGCGGCCAGCGACGAAGACCTGCTCGAGTTCTGCCGCAACAACGGCGCCACCATCTTCCACCCCACCGGCACCTGCCGCATGGGCAGCGACCCGCTCGCCGTGGTCGACGCGCGCCTGCGCGTGCACGGCATCGCGGGCCTGCGCGTGATCGACTGCTCGGCCATGCCCACGCTGGTGTCGGGCAACACCAACGCCCCCGCCGTGATGATGGCCGAGAAGGCCGTCGACCTGATCAGAGAGGACGCCAGGCAATAGCAGCACCCGAAGGCCCGAAGAGGCCATTCAGACAACAACGCATTGGAGACAAACACATGAGCGCAACCGACGAAAAAGCGATTCGCAGGGTGGTCATCTCGGCCCTGGTGGGAGCCACCATCGAGTGGTACGACTTCTTCCTGTACGGCGTGGTGGCCGGCATCGTGTTCAGCAAGCTGTACTTCCCGGGCAGCGACCCGGTGGTGTCGGTCCTGCTGGCCTACACCACCTTTGCGGTGGGCTTCGTCACGCGGCCATTGGGCGGCGTGATCTTCGGCCACTTCGGCGACAAGATCGGCCGCAAGAGCATGCTGATCATCACGCTGATGATCATGGGCGTGGCCACCTTCCTGATCGGGCTGGTGCCCACCTATGCGCAGATCGGCGTCGCCGCACCCATCCTGCTGCTGCTGCTTCGCATTGCACAGGGCATCGGCCTGGGCGGCGAATGGGGCGGCGCGGTGCTCATGGCGTACGAGTACGCACCGAAGGAAAAGCGCGGCTTCTATGCCTCGCTGCCGCAGATCGGGCTGGCCATCGGGCTGTGCCTGGCCTCGGGCGTGGTGGCGCTGCTGTCGTCGCTGCTGACCGACGCGCAGTTCATGGCCTGGGGCTGGCGCATCGCCTTTCTCATCTCCGGCATGATGGTGCTGGTGGGCATGTACATCCGCCTGCACGTGCAGGAAACGCCCGAGTTCGCGGCCGTGAAGGCGCGCAACGCCGAGCTGCGCATTCCGTTCATGGACATGATCCGGCGCTACCCGGGCAATGTGCTGAAGGGCATGGGCGCGCGCTACATCGACGGCGTGTTCTTCAACATCTTCGGCGTGTTCTCCATCAACTACCTTACGAGCACGCTCAAGATCAGCCGCACCGACGCGCTGCTGGGCGTGATGGCCGCGGCGGTGGTGATGATCTTCTTCATTCCCTTCTTCGGCCGGCTGTCCGACAGGATCGGGCGGCCCAAGGTGTACATGTGGGGGTCGATCGTCACGGCGGTGTCGGCCTTTCCGGGCTTCTGGCTCATGACGCACAGCGGGGGCAACGTGCTGCTGGTGTGGCTCGCGATCATCGTGCCCTTCGGCATCCTGTATGCGTCGGTGTACGGGCCGGAGGCGGCGCTGTTCTGCGACCTGTTCGACGCGAAGGTGCGCTACACGGGCATCAGCTTCGTCTACCAGTTCTCGGGCATCTTCGCCTCGGGCATCACGCCCATCATCGCGACCGCGCTGCTCAAGTCGGGCGCGGGCGAGCCGTGGCAGATCTGCATGTACGTGCTGTTCGCGGGTGCCGTGTCTGCCCTGTGCGCGTGGCTGATCGGGCGCTCGCCGTCGCCGGCCGACGCGCCGCAGGCCTCGGCCTCACGGTGAGGCCACGGCGGGGGCGGCCGCGCGCACCTGCCGCACCACGGACAGCACCGCATCGACCACCGCCTCGGGGTCGTCGAACTGGATGTCGTGCCCCGCGCCGGGCAGCAGGCGGTGCGTGCCGCGCGTGGACCAGCTGGCAATGTCGTCGTGCATCTGCTTCCACAGCGCCTGCACCTGCGTTCCCTGCCCGGGCGTGATCTTCATGCCGCGCAGTTCGCCCTCGACATAGGGCGCCATCGCCGTGAGCACCACCAGCGGGCGGTTGCCCAGGTTGCGAAAGGCGCCCGCCTCGGCCAGCGTGCGGTCGGTCGCGTCGCCCTCGGCCCACTGCGTGCGGAACGACTGCGGTGCAAAGGCACGAACCGCCTGCAGGTCGTGCGCCGTCTGGTTCGGCGCCTGCGGCAGCAGCACCGGTGCCGCCGCACGCAAGAGGCCCGACCACCCCAGGCTCATGAGGATGCGCGAACGCAGCGAGCGCGACTCCGTCATGTAGTTCGCCACGCGCGCCACCTGGTCCGGATGCGAGGGGTCGACCAGCACCAGCCCCGCCACCTCGGCGCCGAAGTACCGCGTGAAGGTGACGGCATAAGGTCCGCCGATCGACTGGCCCACCAACACGAACGGGCCGTGTTCGCCGGCGCCGGTCAATGCGGCATGCAGGTCCTGCGCAACCTGCTTCGCAGTGGAAGGCGCATCCGAAGGGTCGCTCCACATCAACCCCGCGCGGCTGTAGGCGCAGGCGCGCGTGTGCGCGGCCACCTTCGGCTGCACGGCCGACCAGCTCAGCGCGCCGTCGACGCTCTGCCCCGCCTCGAACACCACGGTGGGCGAGCCCGAGCCCCGGCAATCCAGCTGGATGCGCCGCCCGCCGATGTCGACCATGCGCCCGGGCGGCGGAAAGTCGCGCGCGGCGCGGTAGCGGCCGGCCTGCTCGTACACCACGCCCAGCAGCACGGCCAGCGCCAGAACGGCCACGGCGCCCAGGGCGATGCGCGCGGTCACCGGCGCATCACACCGGCGGGAACTGGAAGATCAGCTCCTGCAGCATCGAATGCACCAGTTCGGGCGACCAGAACGGGTCCAGCGTCTTGTCGCCGTGCGCCGGAATGCCGTTTCTCCAGCAGCGCCACGTGGCGTGGACTTCGCCGCTTTCGATGTCGCCGGTAAAGACCACCGCGTTGAGCCGCCCGCCCTGGGCGCCCCAGCGAAAGCCCACATGCGGGTGCGCGTCGCGGCTGAGGCCTTCTTCCCGGTCGACGTAGCACTCGGCCGCGTCGCCGAGCTTGGCCGCAAAGTATTCGGCGAACTCGCAAAAGACGGGATAGGCCAGGTCGTTGAGCCGTTGCGACATGCGCCGCGCCCGCCGGGCCCGGTCGGCCACGTCCGCGTCCTGGCGAGGCTCGAGGAGCCTTGCGTCGAAGTAGCTGTCGAGCAGCTGGAATTTCGAACCGTTCATCGCTTCCCTTTCGGCACTGCAGATGGTCTGCTGCCCTTGCTTATAAGTACCAGAGCTGAACGCAGCCTGTCTGTGCGCGCCGCCGGGGCATTCCAAGGCCGGAACCATGGAATAGTTCACAAAGTACAACCAATGCACACCTACTTGAGCCGATAACTGAGCTTTCGGTTCCCGCTGACCATGGAATCGAGCCCCAGCCATTCGCCCTGCTGCGAATACCAGACGTCGATGGGTTGCGCGTCGGTCGCAATGCGCCATCGCGTGGCGGCCACCTGCTGGCCGCGCACCTCGACCGTGCCGCTGCCGGCGCGGCTGACCTTCACCGCCTCGAACTTGCCGCTCTGCGCATTCAGCAGCTTGTCCTGCGTGCGGATGGCCGGGTTCCAGTAGGCGAAGCTCATCACGCAGCCTTCGAGCGACTGCGTGCCCTTGGGCGTGGTCACGGCCAGCGCGTTGTCGCCGGCCGCCTCGGCGTTCACCCGCTCGGGGGTGCCGTCGTCGTCGGTCTTCGAGCTCAGGCGCTTGAGGCAGTCGCCGCGCCACATCTCGGTGGCGTTGTGCTGGTAGCGGTACACCGTCACGCCCAGCAGCTTGACCGCGAAGCGCGCCTCGCTGGTGAGCTTGCGCTCGTCGCCGGAGGTGGCCAGCGCGAAGCGGTGCTCGCCGATGGGCGCATCGTCCAGCAGCACGCGAAACTCCCATTCGCCACCGGCGGGCCCGGCGGCCGAGGCGGTGGCCGCCCCATTCGAGAGTGCGGCCAGTGCGGCCACCACGAGGACCCGGTGCTTGTTGTTTCTCATGACGCCTTGTGGTTGCCGCGCACCGGCCCCGGAAGAAAGGCATTGGTGCGCGCGATGTAGTCGCGGTACGCCGGGCGGCGCTCGCCGATGTCGCCTTCGAGCATGCGCACGCCCGACACCTTCAGCAGCAGCCAGGTCATCAGCAGCGGCGACACCACGCTCCACGCGCCGCCCCAGCCCGCCCCGCCCATGGCCATGAGCCACAGCCCCCACCAGACGCAGGTTTCGCCGAAGTAGTTGGGGTGGCGGGTGTAGCGCCACAGGCCGCGGTCCATCACCTGCCCCTTGCTCTTCGGATCGGCCTTGAAGCGCGCCATCTGCGCGTCGCCGATCGCCTCGAAGAAGGTGCCGAACAGCGCCAGCGCGATGCCCAGCGCGTCGAGCGCGCCCAGCGCACGCGGCGCCGCCATGCCCGGCAGGAACGGCGCGGACACGACCCAGGCGAGCACCGCCTGCAGCGCGAACACCAGGTACAGGCTCTTGAAGCCGAAATTCGGCTGGTTGCGCGCGCGGATCGCCTGGTAGCGCCGGTCTTCCCCGTGCCCCCAGTTGCGCCAGGTGATGTAGAGGCACAGCCGCACCGCCCACGCCGCGCCGATCACCGCCATGCACAGGCCGCGCACCGTCTGCACCGGCAGCAGACCGAAATAGACCAGCCCCGCACCCACGATGCACAGGGGCCACATGCGGTCGATCAGGCTGGCGTCGTGGCGGACCAGGCTGGCCACCCAGGTCAGGAACGCGAGCGATGCGGTCAGTGCCAGGCCGGCCAGGGCCACTTCCATGGAACCGCTCATGCGCGGCGCTCGAACAGGTAATGGCTCACCCACCAGCGCTGGCCGTTGTCAAAGCCGAACAACTCGGCCACCGACATGAAGAACAGCCGCCAGCGCGTCCACCAGATGTTCGCGTCGGCGCCGTAGGTGGCCTGGAACAGCGGGCGCAGCGTGTCGCGGCGCTCGTCCATGTTGCGCAGCCAGGCCTCGGCCGTGCGCTGGTAGTGGCTGCCTTCCCAGCGCCAGCGGCGCAGCAGGCGCAGGTCGTCCTGGCAGTGCAGCGCCAGGTCGTCGCTGGGCATCATGCCGCCGGAGAAGAAGTACTTGCTCATCCAGTCGCTGGGGTCGCGCACCTCGAAGGGGTACGGCGCCTCCCGGTGGGCGAACACGTGCATGAAGAACTTGCCGCCCGGCTTGAGCCAGCGCGCCACGTTGGCAAAGGCCTGCGGCCAGTTGCGCAGGTGCTCGAACATCTCGACCGACACCACGCGGTCGAAGCGCTGGTCGGTGTCGAACACGTTGATGTCGCGGGTCAGCACGCGCACATTGCGCAGGCCGCGCTGGGCCGCTTGCGCCTCGATGTATTCACGCTGCGAATTGGAGTTGGACAGCGCGGTGATCCGGCTGTTCGGGTAGTGCGCCGCCATCCACAGCGTGAGCGAGCCCCAGCCGCAACCCAGCTCCATCACGTCCTGCCCGTCGGCCAGGCCGGCCCGTTCGCAGGTGGCGGCCAGCGCGGCGGACTCGGCCTCTTCCAGCGTCTGCGTGCCTTCGGGCCAGTAGCAGCTGCTGTATTTGCGGTGGTTTCCCAGCACTTCGCCGAAGAAGGCGGCCGGAACTTCGTAATGCTGTTCGTTGGCCTTCTCGGGCAGCGGCGCCAGGTTGGCCTTTCCCATCCGGGCGACGAAGTCCTGCGTCAGCTCGGCCACGGCCAGCGCATTGCCCGCCTGCAGCTCGTGGAGCCGGTCTTTCAGCAGGCGGCGAATGCCGCGGCGGACCACGGTGTCGGGCACCAGGCCCTTTTCGACCCAGCGAATGGCGAATGCGATGTCCTGCGGCATGACTGTTCCTCGATAGCGGCACGTCGATGCGCGTGCCATAGGCACCTGTACGCAGCGGTCCTGGTTTTGGATGAGGCGGTTCCATTCTTGGCGCGGCGACACCCCCCTTTTGTCATGCACACGAAATGTTAAAAACATAACATAAGTTCACACTTATTGAACAAATGCAGCCGTCATGCCCGAAACCTCCGAATATTTGAGCGATTTCCGGCCCCGGTTCCGCCAGCCCTGCGCGGGCGATCTCTGCACCACGGTGCCGTGCATGACGACCGAGGAGACGAACGAGAAGGTGATGGACGTCTTCAGCCGGCATCGCGATCTCGTCAGCCTGCCCGTGGTGGAAGGCCAGCAGCCGATCGGCCTGATCAACCGCAACATCTTCCTGTCGCAGATGAGCCAGCCGTTCCGCGTGGAGCTGTATGGCCGCAAGAGCTGCATCGCCTTCATGGACAAGGACCCGTTGATCGTCGATGCGGCGCTCGACCTGGAGTCCCTCACCTTCAAGACCGTGGAATACGGCGAGAAGGCCCTGACCGACGGCTTCATCATCACCCGCGACGGCCAGTTTGCCGGCGTGGGCAACGGCCTGCAGCTCATGCGCGTGGTGGCGGACCTGCAGGTTTCGCGCAACCGCCAGATCATGCACAGCATCGAGTACGCCAGCGTGATCCAGCAGTCCACCTTGCGCAGCTCGCTCGACGCATTGGCGCGCGCCTGCCCCGAGGCCCACCTGGTGTGGGAGCCGCGCGACGTGGTCGGGGGCGACTTCTACCAGTTCAGCACCGAGGCCGACGGCTGGTTCGCCACCGTGGCCGACTGCACGGGGCACGGCGTGCCCGGCGCCTTCATGACGCTGATCGCCTCCACCAGCCTGACCCAGGCCATCGAGCAGCACGGCGCGCGCGACCCCGCGCGGCTGCTGGGCAGCGTCAACCGCAGCATCAAACAGATGCTGGGACAGATGGGCGAACACGACGCAACGCCGGGCTCCGACGACGGCATGGACGCCGCGTGCTTCTGGTTCGAGCCCGCGCACGGCCGGCTGGTGTTCGCCGGCGCGCGGCTGTCGCTGTTCGTGCTGCGCCCCGGCGCCGATGCCGTGGAGGTTGTCGAAGGGCAGCGGAAGGGCGTGGGCTACATGGACAGCGATTTCGACTTCGCCTGGAGCAACCAGGAACTCACGCTGCCCGCGGGCAGCCTCGTCTTCGTGAGCACCGACGGGCTGGTCGACCAGGTCGGCGGCCCGCGCGCCATTGCACTGGGCAAGCGGCGCGTGCGCGAACTGCTGCTCGCGCAGCGCGAGCGCACGGCCGCGCAGATCAACGAGGCCGTGCTCGACACCCTGCGGCTCTGGCAGGGCGAGCACCACCGCCGCGACGACCTGACCTTTTTCTGCTTCCGCACCTGACAGGGGAATCCAACCGTGCCGTTCCCGCAGATCGCCGACAAGTACGGCTCCTTCTTCAACCTGGCGCGCCAGCACCAGGTCATCTTCTACTACGTGGGCTACTTTTCGCAGCACATCGTGGCCGCCATGTCCGACGCCGTGAAGCTGCAGCTCGAGGTGGCCGGCGTGGCCGGGCCGACCCGGCGCAGGCTGTTCTCCTCGTTCGTGGAGATGGCGCAGAACATCATTCATTACTCGGCCGACACGCTGACCGCCACGAGCCTGCAGAGCGGCGAACTGCGCCACGGCTCGGTGTGCATCCGCCGCGAGAGCGACGGCGGCTTTCTGCTGCTGTGCGCCAACCCCGTGGAGCCCGAGATCGCCGATGCGCTGCGCGTGAAGCTGGAAATGCTGCGCAGCATGACGCTGGACGAAATCAAGCAGGCCTACCGCCAGACGCTGCGCGAGGAAACGCCCGAAGGCAGCAAAGGCGCGGGCATGGGACTTCTCACGGTCGCGCGCGACGCACGGGAGCCGCTGGAGTTCGACTTCGACGCCGCCGACAGCGCCGGCGGCGCCCCGGTGTTCTACCTGAAGGCGGCAATCTGATGCGCGCCACGCCCGGCAACGAATCGAGACCACAGATGGAAAACCTCTACATCGCCCCGACGCCCAGTTCGCCCCAGGTGGACTTCAGGTTCGACACCCACACGCTCGGCCTGCGCGGCGAGTCCTACCCCGAGAATGCCGCCGCCTTCTATGGCGAAATCATCGCGCGCCTGAAGGACTACCTGGCCGGGCAGAGCGGCAGCCGCATCGAGGTCAACATTGCCCTGGCCTACTTCAACAGCTCCAGCACCAAGATGCTGTTCAACCTGATTGCAGCGCTCGCCGACGCCGTGGCGGCGGGCAACCGCGTGGCCCTGAACTGGTACCACGACGAGGAAGACGACACCATTCTCGAATTCGGCCAGGAGCTGAGCGAAGACTTTCCGGCGATCGACTTCGCCAGCCATCCGGTGAGGCCCGCCTGAATGGACACCGCAGCCGCCACCGCCGCGCCGCCGGACCTGTTCGATGCCGAGCACCAGGCGCTGCAAGCCGCCCGCGCCGCCTATGAAGACTGCGCTTCGGCGCAGCCCTCCCCCTGCCGCCTGGCCCTGGGCGAACTGCTCACCGTCTACGAGCGGCTGCTGCGCGAAACGCGCCGGCTGGTGCGCCGCAGCGACCGGGCCGAACTCGAGATGAACCAGCTCAACCTGCGCCTGCAGGCGCTGGCGGCCGAGCTCGAGTACCGCGCCACGCACGACCCGCTGACCGGCGTGCTCAACCGGGCGGCCGTCATCGAGCTGGTGAACCGCCATTTCGAGCGCCATGACCTCGCGCTGATCGTGCTGGACATCGACCACTTCAAGCGCATCAACGACAGCTTCGGCCACCCCACGGGCGACCGCGTGATCCAGGGCGTGGTCACCTGCCTGAAGAACGCAGCGCCGGCCACGGCGCAAATCGGCCGCGTGGGCGGCGAGGAATTCACCGTGGTGCTGCCCGGGCCGGGCAGCGACGCCGACGGGCAGGTCGCGCAGGCCCTGCGCCGCGCCATCGAGTGCTTTGCGTTCGACCTGCCCGACGGCAGCAGCGTGACGGCCAGCTTCGGCGTGAGCTGGCTGCCGCACGGCAGCAGCTTCGACGAGGCCTATGGCCTGGCCGACGAAGCCTTGTACGTCGCCAAGCGCGGCGGACGCAACCAGGTGGCGCTCGCATCCGGCCAGGTGCACGCGCAGCCCGCATGAAGCGCGAGACTGATGCGGGCTGGCCGGGGGAAGCCGCCGACCGGCCAGCGCCAGCGCTTGCGCTTGCGCCTGCACTTGCGCCGGACACGGCGCCCGATCCGCGCATGCTCGAGCTCATCGTGCGCTCCAGCGCCTCGCTGCTGGAAGAACCCGACCTGCGCGCCTTCGCCCGCGGCGTCATCGCGCAGTTCACCACCCTGCTGGGCGCCGATGGCGACGGCCTGGCCTGCGCACCGCAAGCACCGCCAGCGAGCGGGCACCGGGTGCTGGCGGCGACCGGCCGCTTCGCTCCCCTGCTCGACCTGCCGCTGGACGCCGTGCACGAGCAGCCGGCGGTGGCGCTGCTGCGCCGCGCGCTGGCATGCGGCTGCAACGTCCACGGCGAGGGCAGCGAAAGCGGCGAGGGCAGCGAAAGCGGCGAAGGCCGCGGGTTGGCTTTGCACATCGGCCGCGAGGGCGAGCAGCCCATGGCCGTCTTCATCGACACCACCGGCCTGCACGGCGCGCTCGACCGGCAGCTGCTGGACGTGCTCTGCCTCCACCTCGGCACCTTGCTGCACCAGCGGGGCCTGATGGAGCGGCTGCATGAATACGCCTACTTCGATCCGCTCGTGCGCCTGCCCAACCGCACCCGTTTCGTCGAGAAGGTGGACGACTGCGCACGGCAAGGCATGCGCGAGCACATCCTGGCGCTGGTCGACATCGACGACTTCAGCGCCGCCAACGACGTCATGGGCCACCGCTTCGGCGACCGCGTGCTGCAGGCGGTGGCGCAGCGCCTGGCCGAGGCCTTGCCGGCCGGCGTGCTGCTCGCCCGCCTGGGCGCGGACACCTTCGGCGTGCTCGGGCCGCTGCAGCAGGTGTCGCCCCAGCAATTGCTGGACTGCGTGCGCCAGCCGCTGGCCGTGGACGGCGTGCCGCACAAGGTGTCGCTGACCTGCGGCTACGTGCTGCTGCCCGAAGACGCGCAGGCCGGCGCCGACCTGGTCAAGGACGCCACCATCGCCCTGAAGCGCGCCAAGCGCGACCACCGGGGCCGGCACCTGCAGTACTCGGCCCACATGGGCGCCGAGGCCCGCGACCGCGCCCTGCTGCTGTCCAGCCTGCGCGCGGCCGTCGACAACGCGCAGCTCTTCCTGGTCTACCAGCCGCAGGTCAACCTGAACACCCATGCGCTGGTGGGCCTGGAGGCCCTGGTGCGCTGGCGTGCCGAAGACGGCAGCCTCATACCGCCGGACCGCTTCATTCCGGTGGCCGAGCATTCGGGCCTGATCGTGGCGCTGGGGCAATGGGTGCTGTCCACCGCCTGCCTGGCCATGCGCGCGCTGCTGGACGCGAACCTCGCGCCGCTGCGCATGGCCGTCAATGTGTCCAGCGTGCAGCTGCAGGACCCGGCGTTCTACGACACCGTGTGCGCGGCGCTGGCGCACAGCCGGCTGCAGGGCCACCACCTGGAACTGGAGATCACCGAGTCCGTGGCCGCGCTGCCCACCGAGCTGCTGGAGTCCACCCTGACGGCCCTGCGGGCCAAGGGCATTTCCATTGCCATCGACGACTTCGGTACCGGCTACTCGTCGCTCAGCTACCTGGAGCGGTTGCCGCTGGACCGCATCAAGATCGATGGCACCTTCGTGCGCCGCCTGGGCGAGGCGCAGGGCGCGCGCATTGCCGAAATGATCGCGCAGCTGGGCCGCAAGCTCGGCCTGCACGTGCTGGCCGAAGGCATCGAGGACGCAGCCGCCCTGCGGGCGTTGCTGGCCATGGACTGCGACGAGGGCCAGGGCTACTACATCGCCCCGCCCATGGACAAGACCGCCCTGCTGCGCTGGCTGCACGAACGCGCTGAAAAGGAAAGGCGCGGGCACTCGCTGGGCATGTCCGATCCTTGCTAGCGAGCGGCGGGGCGGCTAACATCGCCAACCCTGGAGATGGCATTCCTCCATGAACCGCCGCGGCATCGCCCGCAGCTGATGATGCCTGCAGACACCTGATCACATCGCAGGGCTGCAGGCGTTCGCGTTCACACACCGCGTTGCCCTGCCGGTCGATCAGGCCCCTCGTTTTTCGCACCTGATCCACATGACCCGTTTTCGCCGCCCCGAACAGCTCGAGCTCCTGCCCTACATCGGCAAGTGGCTCGTCATCGCCAGCGTCGTCGCCTTGCTGGCCGGCTCCGCCTCCGCCTTCTTCCTTTTCGCCCTCGACTGGGCCACCAACTGGCGCGAGTCGCACCGCCAGGTCGTCTGGCTGCTGCCCCTGGCCGGCTTTGCCGTGGGGTGGATCTACCACCGCCTGGGCAAGCCGGTGGACGCCGGCAACAACCTGCTGATCGACGAGATCCACGACCCGAAGAAGGTCGTGCCGTTGCGCATGGTGCCCCTGGTGCTGGGCGGTACCGTGATCTCGCATCTCTTCGGGGCCTCCGTGGGCCGCGAAGGCACTGCCGTGCAGATGGGCGGCGCGCTGGCCGACCAGCTCACGCACCTGTTCCGCCTGAAGCACGAAGACCGGCGCATCCTGCTCATGGCCGGCATCAGCGCGGGCTTTGCGTCCGTGTTCGGCACACCGCTGGCCGGCGCCATCTTCGGACTGGAAGTGCTGGCCATCGGGCGCATGCGCTACGACGCGCTGTTCCCCTGCATGGTGGCCGCCATCGTGGCCGACCAGGTCGGGCTGGCCTGGGGTGTGCATCACACGCACTATGTCGTCACCGCCGTGGCGCCGGTCGCCTTCTGGAGCGTGGTCGCCATCGTCGCCGCGGGCATCGTGTTCGGCCTGGCCGGGCTGGTGTTCGCCACGGCCACGCACAAGCTCGGCGCGCTGATGAAGCGCCGGGTTGCCTACCCGCCCCTGCGGCCGCTGCTGGGCGGCATCGTCGTTGCAACGGCGGTCTGGGCCGTCGACGGCTACCGCTACATCGGCCTGGGGATTCCGACGATCGTCGAGTCTTTTCAGGCGCCTGTCGCGCCATGGGACTTCCTGGGCAAGCTGGTCTTCACCGTGGCATCGCTGGGCACGGGCTTCAAGGGCGGCGAGGTCACGCCGCTTTTCTACATCGGGGCCACCCTGGGCAACGCGATGGCGCCGCTGCTGCACCTGCCGTTCTCGATGCTGGCCGCCATCGGCTTCGTCGCCGTCTTTGCCGGTGCGGCCAACACGCCGGTCGCCACCATCGTCATGGCCGTGGAACTGTTCGGGCCGGCCATCGGCCCGCTCGCCGCCATCGCGTGCATCGCGAGCTACCTGGTCTCGGGCCACACCGGCATCTATCACGCACAGCGCGTCGGCCACAGCAAGCACCGCCAGGCCTTGCCCGAAGACCTTCGGATCGCGGACGTCGCCGAGTTCCGCCGCGAGCAGGCCGGAGAGAAGAAAGACGCCGCCTCGGAGGGGAACAACTGAAGACCACGCGGACGCGCACTCGCGCGCCCGGGGCTACGATGCGGTGGGTTCGGACATTCCCAGCCCCCACATTCCTACCTCCCCATGCGCAACCTGATCGTGGTCCTCGGCGACCAGCTGAGCCTCACGAGCGTGGCCTTCGAAGGCTTCGATGCCGCGCAAGACCGCGTGTGGATGGCCGAGGTGCCGCAAGAGTCGCAGCATGTGCCCAGCACCAAGATGCGCACCGCGCTCTTCCTGTCGGCCATGCGCCACTTTGCCGAGGCGCTCGCCGCGCGCGGCATGCCCCTCGACTACCTGAAGCTGGGCACCCACCCCTTCGCCTCGCTGGAGGCCGCGTTGACAGACACCTTGTCGCACCACCGCCCCGGCGCGGTCGTGACGGTCGATGCCGGGGAATGGCGCCTCGAACAGGCGATCGCCAAGGTCTGCCAGGCGGCGGACGTGCGGCTGCTGGTGCGGGACGACCTGCACTTCATGGCGTCGCGCGCCGAGTTCGCGGAGCACGCGCAGGGCAAGCAACGCCTGGTGATGGAGGCCTTCTACCGGCGCATGCGCACGAAGCACCATGTGCTGCTGGACGAGGCCGGCCAGCCCGAAGGCGGGCAATGGAACTTCGACCACGACAACCGCGGCGCCTTCGGCCGGAACGGCCCGGGCATGCTGCCCCCGCCGCCCTCGTTCGCGCCGGACGCCATCACGCGCGGGGTGCTGGCCGACGTCGAGGCGCACTTCGGCGACCACTACGGCAGCGCAGCGCAGTTCGACTGGCCGGTGACGCGCGAGCAGGCCCTTGTGGCACTAAACGACTTCATGGCCTGCAGGCTGCAGGACTTCGGGCGTTTTCAGGACGCCATGTGGACCGACGAGCCCTTTCTGTACCACGGGCTCTTGTCGTCCTGCCTGAACCTCAAGCTGCTCGACCCGCGCGAGGTAATCGATGCGGCCGTGGCACGCTGGCGCGCGGGCGCCGTGTCCATCGAGTCGGTGGAAGGCTTCGTGCGGCAGATACTCGGGTGGCGCGAGTTCATGCGGGGGGTGTACTGGTGGCGCATGCCGCAGCTGGCCGAGGCCAACGCGCTCCGCCACCACGCCCCGCTGCCCGACTGGTACTGGACGGGCAAGGTCGGCATGAACTGCATGAAGCAGGCCATCGGCCAGACCTTGCGCACCGGCTATGCGCACCACATCCAGCGCCTGATGGTCACCGGCAACTTCGCGCTCACCTTCGGCGTGGCGCCGGCGCAGGTGCATGCCTGGTACCTGTCGGTGTACGTCGATGCGGTGGAATGGGTCGAGCTGCCCAACACCGTGGGCATGTCGCTTTTTGCCGATGGCGCGCGCTTCGTGACCAAGCCCTATGCGGCGGGCGGCGCCTACATCAAGCGCATGAGCAACTACTGCGACGGCTGCCGCTACAAGCCGGCCACGCGCAGCGGCGAAGGCGCATGCCCGATGACGGTGATGTACTGGGACTTCGTCGCGCGGCACGAGCAGCTGCTGGAGAACAACCCGCGCACGGTCATGATGACCCGCAACCTGCAGCGCTTCAGCGACGAGGAGCGGGCCGCGATACGAAGCACTGCGGATGGCATGCGTGCGCGGCCGGACTCACTTTAGGGCGCACCGCGATGACGAGCGATGTGCCCATGCCTGTGACCGACCCGAAGATCGAGCAGACCATCTTTGCGCTGCTTGAGCGGCGCGATGCATCCGCTTCGATCTGCCCGTCGGAGGTTGCACGCGCGCTGGCGAGCAGCGATGTCGCCTGGCGCGCACTGATGCCTGCCGTGCGGCGAGTGGCGGCGAAGTTGGCGGCGAAGGGCGCGCTGCGGGTCACGCGGGGCGAAGTTGAGGTCGATGCGACGTCCCCGGGGGGACCGGTGCGCTTGCGCCGGCCGAAGTAGCGCGCTCGTCGGTGAGCGAAAAACATTTTGGGGAGACATGCCATGACGAAACAGCCTGAGTTCAAGAGCGATGCCTTCGAGGCCGTTCACGCTTCTGCGAGCGCCTTGCAAAAAGTCGGCGCTATCGACGAGGCCACCCTGCGCGCGTTCGACGAAACCTGCCTCTCCGCTCCTGGAAGACAGGTGTCGGACGGTACCTGCCTGACACCGCCGGCTGCTGCATTGCCAAGCCCTGCTCGGTAAAGACGCAACGCCACGCGCTGGCCGTCGTTTGAGATCACAGCTTGTGATTTCAAAGCCGCTCGGACGACAGCCGGGCCGTGAGCCGGCCGGTGCTTGAGGTCACAGTTTGTGACCTCAACGCCTCTCACTCCTCGGACGAGAGCCGAGACATGAAATCGGCATCGAAGGCCTTCATGTCGCAACGCCTTCGCTCACAGCAACACGCAACGACTGAACCGCAGCATCAGCCGTCTCGATCCGCCGATGCAGTTCCTCATTGACCACCTGCACCAGCGCGCTGAGTTCGGACCGATTCGGGCAGACCTCTTCCGTGTCTTGCACGCGCTGCGGATCGATGAGCTTTTCGATGCACGCATACGCACGCTGCACGACGCGAAGGCTGCCGACGTCGTCGCATGCCTGCAGCGCGAGTGATTCGGCGCGGGCGGTTGCTGAAGAAGATTCGGGGAACGGGGGAACGTAAGCCATGAATGGCCTCCAAGGGTTTCGGTTTGCAAAAACCGACGCACCCGAGGCCAATCGGAGGCGGCGGCTCGACGGGTTGGCCTACCGGGAAACCACTTGCGTGAAACCGGCCGGGCTTGCGCCCGCCCATCGAGCCGCCTAAAAAGGTTGCACGAATGACGAAGCCGCAGACCCTGCGGGTGACTGCGGCTTGCGTCGCAGTGATTTCAGTGGGAGGCCAATCCCGATCACGCCTGTTTTCGGCGCGACGGCGGCAGTATAGCCACGAGGCATCGTCGCCTCAAAGGGGAAACGGGCGATGCCCCGGCGAAAGACCCCGGCATCCCGAAGCTGGAACAATCCGCCCATCCATGGACGGCCTCGATCTCATCAAAACATTCCGCGAAGTCGCGTTCCGACGCAGCTTCTCCCGCGCGGCGATTTCGCTGGGCATGTCCAAAGCCACGGTCAGCCGCTACGTGGCCGAGCTCGAGGAGCGCAGCGGCGTGCGCCTGCTGAACCGCTCCACCCGATCATTGAGCCTGACCGACGCCGGCCAGGTGCTGCTGGACCGCAGCACCGAGCTGGTGGCCATGGCCGAAAACACCCTGAACGACCTGCAGGCCCACGGCTCGCACCCGCGCGGCCGGCTGCGCATGAGCGCACCCAACGGCCTGATCGCGGGCTGGCTGTCGGACGTGATCGCCGGATTCATCCGCCTCTACCCCGACGTGTACGTGAGCCTGGTGTTCACCAACCGCGACATCGACCTGATCGAGGAAGGCATCGACATCCACCTGACCGGCGGGCGCATCGACGACATGAACCTGATCGTGCGCCGGCTGGTGCAGTACGACATGGTGGTGTGCGCCACGCCGGCCTACTGGGCCCAGCGCGGCATGCCGCAGGTGCCCGCGGACCTGGGCCGCCACGAGATGCTGAGCTATTCGTCGATGCCCACCACGCACCTGCCCTTCGAGACCGACGGCAAGCCGCACGACGTGACGGTGCACAGCCGCATGGAAGCCAACGACGCCGTGGCACTGATCGAGCTGGCGCTGCGCGGCGTGGGCGTGGCCTACGTGCCCGAGCCGCTGGCGCAGTCGCACCTGGAGCGCGGCGCGCTGGTGCCGGTGCTGCGAGAGCACATGCCGCGCGACCACTGGCTGTACGCGGCCTACTCGCAGCGCCGCCACAACAGCGCGGCGATGCGCGCGATGCTCGACTTTCTGGAGCAGTCGATGGTGCCGGCCGGCCAGACGATGCCGACCTTGCCGCCCGCATTGCAGGTGTCGCCGCTTGCGCCGACCCCTGCGCCTACATGCGCCCTTTCCAAGGCACCAGCCGCCGCTCGAGCCATCGCATCAGCAGGTCGAACAGGTACGCCACCACGCCAATGACGATGATGCCCATGATGACGATGTCGGTGCGCAGGAAGTTCGACGCGTTCAGCACCATCTGACCCAACCCCATGCTGGCCGCCACCATTTCGGCGGCCACCAGCGTGGTCCAGCCGAAGCCGATGGCAATGCGCATGCCCACCAGGATGTCGGGCAGCGCCGACGGCAATATCACGTGGCGAATCACCTGCATGTAGCTGGCGCCCATGGAGTAGGCCGCGTTGATCTGCTCCTGCGACGCACTGCGCATGCCCGAGCGCGCGGCCAGTGCCAGCGGCGCGAAGCAGCTCAGGAAGATCAGCAGCACCTTGGGCAGCTCGTCGATGCCGAACCAGATGATGATGAGCGGCAGGTACGCCAGCGGCGGCAGCGGCCGGTAGAACTCCAGCGGCGGATCGAAAATGCCGCGCCAGAAGCGGCTCATGCCCATGGCAATGCCCACCGGAATGGCGGTGGCGCAGGCCAGGAAGAAGGCCGAGAACACGCGGAACATGCTGGCCAGAAAGTGCTGCCACAGCGGCTTGTCGTTGGCCTGGCCGGTCAGGTATTCGTAGAACTGCTGGAACACGGCCTGCGGCGTGGGCAGGAACAGCGGCTTGACCCAGCCCATGTTCGTGACCAGGAACCACAGCGCGATCAGCACGGTCACGGTCACCACGCTGATGACCACGCTGGAGCCCTCGCCCGGCACCTTGAAGGCGCTGGTCTTGAGCTTGGTGCCGGCTGCCTGCGCCGAAGATTCGGGCGATGCCGCGGGCTTGGAGGGTGGCGTCATGGCAGCGTTGACCACGCGGGGCGATGCGATCGTGACCTCAGGCATGGGCGGCCTCGCGGTGGTGAATGATGGACAGCACTTCTTCGCGCATGCGAATGAATTCGGGCTCGGACTTCACCTTGCGTGAATCGCCGTGCGATAAAAACTGGCGAGAGAACGGCACGTCGTCGTAGATGTGCGAAATGCGCCCGGGGCTGGGGCTCATCACGATCAGCCGCGTGGCCAGGAACAGCGCCTCTTCGACCGAGTGCGTGATGAAGAACACCATCTTGTTGGACTTGGACCAGGCGTGCAGCAAGATCTCTTGCACCTGTTCTCGCGTGAACGCATCGAGCGCGCCCATGGGTTCGTCCATGAGCAGCACGGCGGGGTCGCTGGCGAGCGCACGCGCAATGCCCACGCGCTGCTGCATGCCGCCGGAGAGTTCGTACACGGCGCGGTCGGCATACTTTTCCAGGCCGACAAGGGCAAGTTTTTCTTCGGCGACGCGGTCGCGTTCGGCCTTGCCTACACCGGCCAGCCGCAGGCCCAGCGCCACGTTGTCGCGCACGTCGAGCCAGGGCATGAGCGCATGCTTCTGGAACACCACGCCACGGTCGGCACCGGGGCCGACGACGGGTTTGCCGTCCAGCAAAATCTCCCCGGTCGAAGGCGGCAGGAAGCCGGCGATGCTGTTGAGCAGCGTGGTCTTGCCGCAGCCTGACGCACCCAATGCAACGACGAAGTCGCCGTCGTGCATCGTGAGGTTGACCGGGGCCAGCGCCTGCAGCGTGCCGCCCTTGACTGCGTAGTTGACCGTGAGGTCTCGGATGTCTAGCGTGGGCATGTCTTTTTCTCCAATGCGGGTTGCTGTTGCGCGCTGCTGTTCGGGGCGGGTGCACAGGCCGCCGGGTACTCCCCTCCGCGAATGTCCCCCGGGGCTGCGCCCCTCCTCCTTCATTTCGCTGCGGGGAGCACCCGACGCCCTGTTCACCTGGGCACGCTGTCGGTTTGCGGCTGATCAACCACCGCTGCTGACGACGCTCACGTCGATGGGGTGCCTTGCGCAGCGAAATAAAGGAGGAGGCCGAAGGCCGGGGGACATTCGCGGAGCAAGGTACCCCGTCGGCGTGAGCGCCACCCCGAACAAAGGCGCCCCCCGAAACCACAGGCAGTGTTACTTGCCCATCGCCTTCTCGACATAAGCAGTGGTCACGAAAGCGTTGTAGTCAGGCTTCACCTCCTGCACACGCCCCTGTTCCTTCAGGAAGGCCGCCGTGTTGGCCATCGCCTTCGCAGCGCCCCCGCCGAGCCACACCGGCGACAGCTGCTCGGCCATCGTCGGGAAGGTGTAGAGCGCCATCGCCGGCCCCACGTCCTTCGGGTCGGCCTTGGTCCACTTGGCCATGGCCTTGGTCTGCGGCGAGTCGGGGTTCCAGCTCTTGCCGGTGGCCTTGTATTCCTCGTTGGCGCGGTTCAGCGCCTTCACGAACGCGACCATGAACGGCTCGTTGGCGGCAGCCCACTTGGCGTTGACCACGATGCCTTCGAACGTGGGCGCGCCGCGCTTGCCGATGCTGCCCGAGGTGGCGATGGTCTTGCCGTTGGCCTTGATCTTGGAAAGCACCGGGTCCCAGATGAAGGTGGCGTCGATGTCGCCGCGCTCCCATGCCGCCGCGATCTCCGGCGGGCGCAGGTTCATCACGTTCACGCTCTTGGGGTCGACGCCGTCCATCTTCATGCCGGCCATGAGCTGGTAGTGCGCGGTCGACACGAAGGGCGTGGCCACCTTCTTGCCGGCCAGGTCCTTCATGCTGTTGATGTTGGAGCCGTTGCGCGCCACCAGCGCCTCGGCGTCCGCGATGTCGGCGGAAATCCAGAACAGCTTGATGTCCTGCCCCTGGCTGGCCGCGGCGGTCAGCGGGCTGGAGCCGGTTTCGCCCATCTGCACGTCGCCCGAAGCCATGGCGCGAATCACGTCGCCGCCGCCCGAGAACATGCGCCAGTTGATCTTGTAGCCCGTGGCCTTCTCGACCTCGCCGGACTCCATGACAAGGCGCAGCGGCACCAGCATGTCCTGGTGGGCGAAGGTGACTTCCTTGGTTTGCGCGAAGGCGGCGCCGCCAAGGGTCATTGCCGCCGCGAGGGCTGCGCACTGGAGGGAAAGACGTCGGGACAAGGTCATCTGTTTTCTCCTGGAGGGTGAATCTCGCTGCGGACTTTGCACCCAACACCGCCAGCCAGGAAGTACCAGCGCTTGCGTGGGCGTAGAGCCAGTGGCTCGGGACTTACCCTCGTTCTGGTGCGCGCTGCACGCCAGCGGTGCGCCTCCGCCTCCGGGAAGCCGCAAGGCTCAGTGCGTTCGACCACCCGCCGGGCGCTTCTCGCCCCGCGCCAGCGCCAACTCTTCGACCGCGAGCCCCAACGCCCGGATACCCGCCGGAATCTGCGCCGCCGCAATGGAAGACAAGCGCAGCCGGAAGAACGGGCACGGGTACGGCGGCTTGGCAAAGAACACGTCGCCCGCCTCGATCAGCACGCCGTGGCTGCGCGCCATCAGCGACAGCTCGGTGGCGTCCACCCAGGTCGGCGCCTGCACCCAGATCGACGCCCCGCCCGAAGGCAGCCGGAATTCGAAATCGGGCAGATGGTCGCGCAGCGCCTGGGCCGCCAGGGCCAGCCGCTCCTGCATGGCGTGGTTCACCCGCCGCGCATGCGACTCGTGATGCCCCAGCGACAGGAACAGCGCATACGCATGCTGCAGGAAGGCGCTCGGGTGCCGCACCATCGCATGCCGGATGACCCTCAGCTCCTTGATCAACGCGCGCGGCGCCACAATGAACCCCAGCCGCAGCGCCGGCGACAGGCTCTTGGACACCGACCCCACGTAGATCACCCGCCCCGTCTTGTCCAGGCTCTTGAGCGCGGGCATCGGCTTGCCTTCGTACAGGTTCTCGGCCTCGTAGTCGTCCTCGATGATCACGAAGTCCTGCAGCTCCGCCTTGCGCAGCAGCCACTGCCTGCGCTCCAGGCTCAGCGTGGCTGTCGTGGGGCTCTGGTGCGACGGGGTCACGAACAGGTAGTCGGCGGCGGGCAGCGCATCGACCACCAGCCCGTCTTCATCGACGTCGACCTCGACCCATTTGGGCTGGCGCAACGAGAAGCTGTTGCGCGCATGCGGATGGCCCGGCTCTTCGAGCCCCACGCGCGTGTGCTCGTCGAACAGCGCCTCGGCCAGCAGGTAGTAGGCGTGCTGCGCGCCCATGGTCACGAGGATCTCTTCCTTCAGCGCGAACACGCCGCGCTTGGGCAGCAGCCGCGTGCGGATCTGCTCGATGAGGTCGGGAACGTCGTCGGTCTCGAAGTCGGGCGTCCAGTGCGGCAGCTGCGAGCGCGCCAGGCTGCGCGCGCAGCACTCGCGAAAGTCTTCGGTGGGGAACAGCTGCGGGTCGTAGTTGCCGTAGACGAAGGGGTACGGGTAGTCGCGCCACCGGTCGGGCTTGGACAGCGTGGGCTTGTCCATCAGCGAGCGCAGCACGCGGCCCGACCAGTCCGGCGGCTGGCTCGCCTGCCCGCTGCGGCTCACCAGCGGCTCCGCATGCGCGGCGGACACCGGCCGCGCATTGCGCGCCACGAACACGCCGCTGCGCGGGCGCGCTTCCAGGAAGCCTTCGTCGATGAGTTGCAGGTACGCGGAGGTGACCGTGTTGCGGCTCAGCCCGAGCAGGGCCGCGAGCTCGCGCGACGAAGGCAGCGGCGCGCCGGGGCTCAGGTGTTCTTCGAGGATGGCCTGAACCACGGCGGTGCGCAAGCGGGCTTGCAACGGCAGTGCCGGCTGGTCGGGCAGCGCGAAGAGCTGCGCCCATTGGGTGGCTCGCGGGTTCGGGGGCATGGTGCGCCGCAGTTTAGGGCAGCCGGTGCCGTTCGTGCACTTTGGCCGGCGCTCTGGCTCGGTCGAATTCCCGCAACTGGCCCTATCGCGCAGGCAGCCGGCTGCCTACGCTTGCCTCATCAATTTCCGGAGCTCCCGCGTGACTGCCTCTTCTTCCTCTACCGTGACCACCGACACCCTGGCCGCCTTCAGCGACGCCTGGAACCGCCACGACGTCGACGCGCTCATGGGCTTCATGACCGACGACTGCATCTTCCAGACCGCCGCCGGCCCCGACGCCTGCGGCACGCGCCATGTGGGCACCGAGGCGGTGCGCAAGGCCTTCGCCGCCGCATGGGCCGCGGTGCCCGACGCGCAGTGGGTGAACGGCCGGCACTTCGTGCACGGCGACTTCGGCACCTCGCAATGGACCTTCACCGGCACCGCCGCCGACGGCAGCCGCATCGAGACCGACGGCATCGACGTGTTCACCTTCCGGGGCGCAAAGATCCACCTGAAGAACGTGTTCCGCAAGGCCCGGCCCAACCTGCCCGCCGCGAAGTAAGCCGAACCCTTTCCTTTTCCCCCTTCCTGGAGCCCTTCATGACCATGACAGGCACCGTGCAGTTCGCCACCGCCAGCGCAGCCATCGACGCCGCATCGTTCGAGCCGCAGCCGCTGCAGGTGCCCATGCGCCCCTACGACCCGCAATACGACCCGCTGCACGCGCCCGACCCCGGCGCGGGCCGCGCCTACGCGCCCACCTGGTGGGTGGCCAGCGCCGGCACCCCGCCCGAGGACGACGGCCCGCTGGTGCAGGACATCGATGTCGACGTGGCCATCATCGGCTCCGGCGCCACGGGCATGTCGACCGCGCTCTACCTGGCGCAGGAACACGGCATTCGCGCCACCGTGCTCGAGGCCAACCAGGCCGCGTGGGGCTGCTCCAGCCGCAGCGGCGGCCAGGGGCAGAACGCGAGCGGCCGCCTGAAGCGCTCGCAATGGATCCAGCGCTGGGGCATGGACACCGCCAGGCGGCTCGACGCCGAGATTCGCAGCGGCTTCGAGAACTTTCGCCACCTGACCACGCAGATCGACTGCGACGCGTACGACGGCGGCCACCTCTACCTGGCGCACCGGCCCGAGAAGCTGCCGGTGCTCGACGCCGAAGCACGGCTCATGCGCGAGAAGTTCGGCTACGCCACCCGCATGATGAGCGCGGAGGAAGTGCGCCGCGACTACTGCGACGAGCGCGAAACCGTGGGCGCGATGTTCGAGGCCGAAGGCATCGGCATCCACCCGCTGAAGTTCACCTTCGGCCTGATGCAGCGCGCCCGCGCGCTGGGCGTGAAGGTGCACACCTCCAGCCCGGTGCAGGGCTGGCACACCATCGACGGCGTGCACCACCTGCAGACGCCCGCCGGCGTGGTGCGCGCGCGCCGCGTGGCGGTGTGCACCGGGGGCTACACGGGGCAGGCGCTGAGCCCGCTGCTGAAGAACCGGCTCATGCCCATCCTGTCGAACTCGGTGGTCACGCGGCCGCTGACCGATGCGGAACTGCAGGCCACCAACTTCCGCTCGAAGACCTTCCTCACCGACACGCGCACGCTGCGCTTCTATTACCGGCTGCTCAAGGGCAACCGGCTGCAGATCGGCAGCCGCAGCGCCGTGACCGGCGCCGACGCCGAAGACCCGGTGCACCTGAAGCTGCTGACCGACGCCATCGCGCGCAAGTTTCCGCCGCTGGCGGGCATACGCATCGACTACTCGTGGTGGGGATGGGTCGACATGAGCCACGACATGATGCCGCGCATCACGCAGCCCGAGGCGGACAAGAAGGTCTGGTACGCGGTGGGCTACGGCGGCAACGGCGTGTCGTTCTCGACCTGGGCCGGCAAGCGGCTGGCCGAGCGCGTGGCGGGCAAGGACACGGGCAAGGACGTGTTCGAACTGCCCATCTACCACTCGCCGCTGCCCTTTCCCAACGTGCTGGGCATGGTGGAGTCGCGCGCGTTCGCGCCGTTCCGGCGCATGGGGCAACGCATGCTCTACAAGTGGTACTGGCTGCGCGACGAAAAGTAGAAAAGAAGGCGCCTCGCCACGACGGGAAACGCACCGCGCGCGCGCATTCCCCGATGTGGCGCACGGCCCCGTCGCACAACGGGGCAAACCCGTGCCTTCTGGCCCTGTGACTCGCGCGGCGTTGGCTCTTCGCCGGCACGCACCAAGCGCCTATCTTCGACACCGAGGTCCTGCAACGCCGCGGACCGAAACCGATTGCCTGTGTCGAACTCCCTGAGGTCCTGTCATGCCGATCCCCACGCTCCCCTCGCTGCCCTCGAATCCTGCAGATGCAGTCTTCACGCGCCGCACCACGCTGCTGTCCGCCACGCTCATGGCCGCGAGCAGCCTGCTGCCGCTGCCGGCGTTCGCGGCCGACGAGCCCAAGCGCGGCGGCACGCTGGTCATCGGCAGCACGCAGACGCCCCGGCACCTGAACGGCGCGGTGCAGTCGGGCATTGCCACCGCCCTGCCCTCCACGCAGATCTTCGCGAGCCCGCTGCGCTTCGACGACAAATGGAACCCGCAGCCCTACCTGGCCGAATCGTGGAAGCTGGCCGAGGACGGCAAGTCGCTCACGCTCAAGCTGCGCAAGGACGCGGTGTTCCACGACGGCAAGCCCGTCACCTCGGCCGACGTGGCCTTCTCGATCATGGCCATCAAGGCCAACCACCCCTTCACCACCATGATGGGACCGGTGGACAAGGTGGAAACGCCCGACGCCTACACCGCCATCGTGCGCATGGGCGTGCCGCACCCGGCCATCGTGCTGGCGATGTCGCCCGCGCTGTGCCCGATTCTTCCCAAGCACATCTACGGCGACGGGCAGGACCTGAAGAACCATCCGCGCAACAGCACCGACGTGATCGGCTCGGGCCCCTTCCGCGTGACCGACTTCAAGCCCGCGCAGCGCGTGGTGCTGGAGCGCTTCGACAAGTTCTTTCTGCCGAACAGGCCCTACCTCGACAAGATCATCGTCAACATCACGCCCGACTCCGCCAGCCTGATCCTCGGGCTGGAGCGCGGCGACATCCAGATGGTGCCCTTCGCCACGCTGCCCACCGACCTGAAACGCCTGGCCAACGACCCCAAGGTGTCGCTCACGCCCAAGGGCTACGACGGCATCGGCGCGCTCAACTGGCTGGCCTTCAACACCGCGAAGAAGCCCCTGTCCGACGCGCAGGTGCGCAAGGCCATTGCCACGGCGCTCGACAAGAACTTCATCACCAAGGCGCTGATGGGCGGCTTCGCCACCGTGTCCGACGGCCCGCTGGTGGCCAGCAGCCCGTTCGCGGTGACCGACCTGGTGCGCTACCCGCTCGACCTGAAGAAGGCCGGCGAGATGCTCGACGCCGCGGGCTACAAGGCCGGTGCCGGCGGCGAGCGCTTCAAGCTCACCATCGACTACCTGCCCGGCGCCGACGACCAGCAGAAGAACGTGGCCGAGTACATCCGCGGGCAGCTCAAGAAGGTGGGCATCACGGTGGAGGTGCGCGCCTCGGCCGACTTTCCGGCCTGGGCCAAGCGGCTCGCCTCGCACGACTTCGACCTGTCGATGGACACGGTGTTCAACTGGGGCGACCCGATCATCGGCGTGCACCGCACCTACCTGTCGACCAACATCAAGCCCATCGTCTGGACGAACACCCAGTCTTACGCCAACCCGAAGGTGGACGAGCTGCTCAACACCGCCGGCAGCCTGATGGACCCGACGCAGCGCAAGGCCTACTACGCCACCTTCCAGAAGATCGTGACCGACGAGCTGCCCATCGAGTTCATCAACCAGGTGCCGTACCACACCATCACCAGTAAGAAGCTGGGCAACGTTCCGACCACCATCTGGGGACCGATGTCGCCGATGGACGAGGTGTACTTCAAGTAAGGCGCGGGTCATGGGCACGCTGCGCTATATCGCATCGCGACTGCTGCAGGCGCTGGGCCTGGTGATTGCGGTGGTGGTCCTCAATTTCGTGCTGGTGCACGCCGCGCCGGGAGACCCGGTGGAAACCATTGCCGGCGCCAGCGGCGGCATGTCGCCCGAGCTGATGGCGCAGCTGCGCACGCAGTACGGGCTGGACAGGTCGCTGCCGGTGCAGCTGGGCGTGTACCTGGGCAAGGTGGCGCGGGGCGACCTGGGCTACTCGTACTTCTTCAACCTGCCGGTGACCCACCTGATCGCCGAGCGCGTGCCGGCCACGCTGCTGCTGGTGCTGAGCTCGGTGCTGCTGGCCTTCTTCGTGGGCACGGCGCTGGGCGTGCTGTCGTCGCGCAAGCCGAACGGCTGGCTGTCGCAGTTCATCACGGTGCTCTCGCTGGTGGGCTTCGCGGCACCGGTGTTCTGGCTGGGGATCATGCTGGTGATCCTGCTGGCCTCGGTGTTCCCGATATTGCCGGTGGCAGGCATGCGCGCCATCGATTCGAGCGGCGCCGGCGGGCTGGCCGACCTGATCGACGTGGCCTACCACCTGGTGCTGCCCACGCTCACGCTGAGCCTGGTGTACCTGGCGCAGTACAGCCGGCTGGCGCGCTCGTCGATGCTCGACGTGCTGGGCTCGGACTTCATCCGCACCGCGCGCGCCAAGGGCCTGGCCGAGCGCGTGGTGCTCTACAAGCATGCGCTGCGCAACGCGCTGCTGCCGGTGGTCACGGTGCTGGGGCTGCAGTTCGGCAACGTGCTGGCCGGCGCCATCCTGGTGGAGACGGTGTTCAACTGGCCGGGCCTCGGCCGGCTGGCCTTCGAGTCGGTGCTGCGGCGGGACTACCCGACCATCCTCGGCGTGCTGCTGTTCTCCTCGGTCGTGGTGGTGGTGATGAACCAGCTCACCGACCTGTGCTATCGCTTCATCGACCCACGGATCAAGGCCTCATGAACAAGGTGAGCACTATGCCTTCTGTTGCTGCACCCGCAGCGCGCGTGGAACACCCGGGCATGGAGGCGCTGCGCATGTTCCTGCGCAACCCCGCCGCCATCGTCGGCATGGCGATGCTGCTGGCGGTGCTGGTGGTGGCCATTGCCGGGCCCTGGTTCTACCCGGCCGACCCGTTCGAGATCAGGACCGCGCCGCTCACCCCGCCCTTCAGCGAAGACGCCTGGCTGGGCAGCGACTACCTGGGCCGCGACGTGCTCACCGCGCTGATCTACGGCGGGCGCGCCACGCTGCTGGTGGGCGCGGTGGCCGCGCTGCTGTCGGTGCTTATCGGCATCACGCTGGGGGCCTTCGCGGGCTACTACGGCGGCAAGGTCGACGCAGCGCTCATGAAGCTGACCGAGTTCTTCCAGGTGCTGCCCGCGCTGCTGTTCGCGATGGTGGTGGTCACGCTGTTCTCGCCCACGCTGGTGACGGTCACGCTGGCCATCGGCATCGTGAGCTGGACGGGCACCGCCCGCCTCACGCGCGCGGAGTTCATGAAGTTCCGCGGGCTGGAGTTCGTGCGCGCCGAGCGGGCCATCGGCGCGCGCGACGCGCGCATCATCTGGAAGGTGATTCTTCCAAACGCGCTGCCGCCGCTGGTGGTGTCGGCCACGCTGGCCATCGGTGCGGCCGTGCTGTTCGAGGCCGGGCTGTCGTTCCTGGGCCTGGGCGACCCGAACCAGATGAGCTGGGGGCTGATGATCGGCTCCAGCCGGCAGTACGTGCTGTCTTGCTGGTGGGCGGTGGCCTTTCCCGGTGCCGCCATCTTCGTCACCGTGCTGGCCGTGAGCCTGATCGGCGACGGCCTGAACGATGCCCTCAACCCGAAGCTGAGGGAACGCTGATGGCAAGCACCCACAACACCCACGACGCATTGCTTCGCGTGCAGGACCTGCACGTCGAGTTCAAGACCCGCCGCGGCCAGGCGCTGGTGCTCAACGGGGTCGACTTCGAAGTGCGCGCCGGCGAAACGCTGTGCGTGGTCGGCGAGTCGGGCTGCGGCAAGAGCATGACGGCGCTGGCACTGCTGCGGCTCATTCCGTCGCCGCCGGGGCGCATTCGCCAGGGCCGCGTGCTGTTCCAGGGCGAAGACCTGGTGCAGGCCAGCGACGCGCGCATGCGCGAAGTGCGCGGCAACCGCATCTCGATGATCTTCCAGGAGCCGATGACCTCGCTGAACCCGGTGTTCACCGTGGGCGACCAGATCGGCGAATCGCTGCAGCTGCACGCCGGCATGAACGCCCACGCGGCGCGCCAGCGCGCCATCGAGATGCTGCGGCAGGTGGGCATTCCGGCGCCCGAGCGGCGCGTGGACGAGTACCCGCACCAGCTGTCCGGCGGCATGCGCCAGCGCGTGATGATCGCCATGGCGCTGGCCTGCCGCCCCGACATCCTGATTGCCGACGAACCCACCACCGCGCTCGACGTGACGGTGCAGGCGCAGATCTTCGACCTGCTGCGCGAGCTGCAGCGCGAGAAGGGCACGGCCATCCTGCTCATCACGCACGACATGGGCGCGGTCGCCGAGATGGCCGACCGCGTGATGGTGATGTACGCGGGCCGCGTGATCGAACAGGGCACCACCGAGCAGGTGCTGAGCGAGCCCGGCCATCCCTACACGCGCGGGCTGATCGACTGCCTGCCGGAACTCGGCAGCAGCGCCGCGTACGGCGACGGTGCGCGCGAAGACCTGGCCGAGATCGCGGGCGTGGTGCCGTCCATCTGGGAGCTGGGCACCGGCTGCGCGTTTCGCGAGCGCTGCCCGCGCGCCATGGCGCGCTGCGCGGTGGAAGTGCCGCCGATGTTCGCGGTGCATGGCGAGGTGGCGGCAGGCTTGCCGCACGGCGCGGCCTGCTGGCTGCATGCCGAAACGCCATCGCAGTCCCTCGATCGACGCGACAAGGTGGCCGCATGACATTCATCGGCAACACCGACACCTTGCTCTCGGTCGACGACCTGAAGGTGCACTTTCCGCGCGGCAAGGCCGGCTGGGGCCGCACACCCGAGGTGGTGAAGGCGGTGGACGGCGTCTCGTTCGAGGTGCGGCGCGGCAGCACGCTCGCGGTGGTGGGCGAATCGGGCTCGGGCAAGACCACGACCGCGCTGGCGGTGATGCGGCTCGCGCCCTTCACCTCGGGCCGCATGCGGCTGGGCGACACCGACCTGGGCGCGCTGCAGGGCGCGGCGCTGCGCCAGGCGCGCACGCGCATGCAGATCATTTTTCAAGACCCCTTCTCTTCGCTGAACCCGCGCGAGCGCGCGGGCGCCGCCGTGCGCGCGCCGCTCGACCTGATGCGCGTGGGCACGCCCGAGGAGCGCACGCGCCGCGTGGCCGAGCTGTTCGAGGCCGTGGGCCTGCGGCCCGAGCAGCAGCACCTGTTTCCGCACCAGTTCTCGGGCGGGCAGCGCCAGCGCATCAACATTGCGCGGGCGCTGGCCACCAACCCCGAGCTGGTGGTGTGCGACGAACCGGTGTCGGCGCTGGACATCGCCATTCGCGCGCAGATACTGAACCTGCTCGCACGGCTGCAGCGCGAGCTCGGGCTCACCTACCTGTTCATCTCGCACGACATGGCGGTCGTGGAGCACATCTGCGACGACATCGCCGTGATGTACCTGGGGCAGATCGTCGAACGCGCGCCGCGGCGCAGCTTCTTCGCGCGGCCGCTGCATCCGTACAGCGTGGCGCTGATGTCGGCGGTGCCGACCGTGAGCGGTGGGCGGCGTCGCGCGGCGCACCGCATCAAGCTGAGCGGCGATCCGCCGAGCCCCATCGACCCGCCCCAGGGCTGCCGCTTTGCCGGCCGCTGCCCGGTGGCGGAGCCGGCCTGCGCGGCCGAGCTGCCCCCGCTGCGCGAAGTCGCGCCCGATCATTGGGTGCGCTGCCGGCGCGTCGACGTGGTCGACGGCCTGGCGCGCCCGCCTCTTTCGCTTCCAGAATCGCCATGAGCCCCGACAACCACGCAACCACCACTGTCTACACGGCCCGCAAGGTGATCACCATGAACTCTATGCAGCCGCACGCCACGCACGTGGCGGTGCGCGACGGCCGCGTGCTGGCCGTCGGCACGCTCGCGGACATGCAGGCCTGGGGCACTTTCACGCTCGACGAGCGCTTTGCCGGCAAGGTGCTGATGCCCGGCCTCGTGGAAGGCCACTGCCACCTGAAGGAAGGCAGCATGTGGGACTGGACGTACCTCGGCTGGTTCGACCGGCGCGACCCGGCGGGCAAGGTGTGGAGCGGGCTGCGCTCCATGGACGAGGTGGTGTCGCGCCTGGGCGAAGTGGCCGCGAAGATGACCGCCGACGGCGTGCCGGACACCGAGCCGCTGATCGCCTGGGGCTTCGACCCCATCTACTTTGGCGGCGAGCGCATGACGGTGCGGCACGTCGACCGCGCGAGCGCCACGCGGCCCATCGTCATCGGCCATGCCAACGGGCACCTGATGAACGTGAACAGCGCGATGTTGAACATGGCGCAGATCACCAGCGACCACGAGGTCGAGGGCATGGTCAAGTTTGCCGAAGGCGCCAACGAAGGCGAGCCCACCGGCGAGCTGCAGGAGCCGGCCGCCATGTTCCTGGTGCTGCGCAAGATCGGCAACGCCGGCCTGCTCGCGCCGATGACCGAGGCCGGCGTGCGCTCCTTCGCCAGGCTGGCGTGCCTGCAGGGCGTGACCACCGCGACCGACCTCGTCAACAAGCTCACGCCCGAGGACTGCGGCGTGCTGGAGAGGACGACCAGCGACGACGGCTTCGGCGTGCGCATACTGCCGGCGTTCCAGGCCTTCCATGGCACGCACGGTGCGCCGCAGGGCGCCGAGCATGTGAAGGCGCTGCTGCCGCGCAACACCGACCGCCTGCGCTACGGCCTGGTGAAAATGATGCTCGACGGCTCGATCCAGGGCTTCTCGGCGCGGCTGCGCTGGCCCGGGCATTTCAACGGCGCGCCCAACGGCATCTGGGTGACCGCGCCCGCGCAGTACGAGGCCGATTTCGAAACGTACCACCGCGCCGGCCTCACGATCCACACGCACACCAACGGCGACGAGGCCAGCGAAGTGGCCATCGACGCCATCGAGCGCGTGCTCACGCGCGCACCGCGCCCCGACCACCGCCACACGCTGCAGCACGGCCAGATGATCGACGCGCCGCTGTTCCGCCGCATGGCGCAACTGGGCCTGTGCGCCAACCTGTTCGCCAACCACATCTGGTACTGGGGCGACCAGCACTACGAGATGACCATGGGCCCCGACCGCGCCAACCGGCTCGACGCCTGCGGCAGCGCGCTGGCGGCGGGCGTGCCGCTGGCCATTCACTCCGACGCGCCGGTCACGCCGCTGGGGCCGCTGTTCACCGCATGGTGCGCCGTGAACCGCGTCACGCCCAAGGGCCGGCTGCTGGGCGAGGCCGAGCGCATCACCGTGGCGCAGGCGCTGCGCGCCATCACGCTCGGCGCGGCATGGACGCTGAAGCTCGACGGCGAGATCGGCAGCATCGAATGCGGCAAGCGCGCCGACTTCTGCGTGCTGGAAGACGACCCGCTCGAGATGGACCCGATGGCGCTGAAGGACGCGCGCGTGTGGGGCACCGTGCTGTCGGGCCGCGTGTTCGAGGCACAGAGGGGTTGAAGGCCGCGTGACGACCGCAACCAAGAAGCGCCTGCCCCTCACCGTCATCGGCGGTTTCCTGGGCGCGGGCAAGACCACGCTGCTCAACCGCTGGCTGCGCGAGGCCAACGGGCTGCGCATGGCGGTGCTGGTGAACGACTTCGGCGCGCTCAACATCGACGCCGAACTGATCGCAGCCACCCACGGCGACACCACCGCGCTGACCAACGGCTGCGTGTGCTGCCAGATCGGCGACGACCTGGGCCGCGCGCTGGTCGGCGTGATCGAGGCGAGCCCGCCGTTCGACGCGGTGGTGATCGAGGCGAGCGGCGTGTCGGACCCCTGGCGCATTGCGCAGATCGGCATGGCCGCGCCGGAGCTGAGCCTGGAAGGCGTGATCGTGCTGGTCGATGCGAGCGCGGTGGCGCAGCAGGCGCTAGACCCGCTGCTGGCCGACACGCTGGTGCGGCAGCTGAAGTCGGCCGACCTCGTGGTGGTGAACAAGGCCGACCTGGCGTCAGCCGAGGCGCTGGCTGCCGCAACGGCCTGGGTCGAGGCGACGGCACCCGGCACGCCGTGCATTGAGACGCGCAACGCGGCGGTGCCACTGGCGCTGCTGTCGGGGTTGCCGCATGCGGAGCAAGCACCGCATGCCTGCGGCCCTGGCTGTCACGCGGACCACGGACATGACGCGCCCGACCACGGCGCGATGTTCCAGACCTGGAGCGCGAAACCCGAGGCCGTGATTCCCGCGTCCGCGCTGCGCGCCTGGCTGCGCCAGATGCCGCCGGGCGTGCTGCGGCTCAAGGGGCTGCTGCGCACCGCCCACGGCGAATGGTCGGAGCTTCAGTTCGCCGGGCGCCACGGCTCGCTGCGCAAGGCGGCGCCGCCTGCGGACGACGCGCGCGCCGGGGTGGTCGCCATCGGACTGCGGGGACGGTTGCCTGAAGGCGCACTGAGGGAATTCTTCGCTCGCTGAGATCGCCGCGGCACGCCACCGTTGAACTTCAACGCGCGGGCCATGGCCACCGGCCCGGCCCGGGCCATCGGTTGGCTTATTCGGCGACCTCGCCTCTTTCGGCGTAGCCGCCAAGAAACACCTGCACCGCGCGCCGCGTTGCCTCTCGGAGCTCCTTGCGGGTCAAGGGCCCCTGGATGCCCAGCAGGCTCGGCTTGACGGTCTCCGAATCCAGCAGGCTCATCAGATGATGCGCCGCCGAGATGGGGTCGGCCGTTCGCAAGCGGCCCCTTTGCATCTGCCGCGAAAGGAAGCCTGCCAGCGCGGTCACGCCCTTCTTGGGCCCGCCCTCGTAGAAGAGCCGCCCGATGTCGCTGCGGCCGGCCTCGGCGATCACGGCCCTGTGCCCCTGAACGACCTCCTGCGAGCACACCACGGCGAGCACCTTCTCGCCGAAACGCTGCAGCACCTGCGCCAGATCGTCTTCCCCTTCCTGCGCCAGCACCGAGAAGATGGGGTCGAAATGCTGGCTCGCCGAGGCGTGGATCGCCGCGACGAACAGTTCTTCCTTCGAGCTGAAGTACCCGTACAGGGTCGCCCTGGAGCCGCCCACGCGCGCGGCGATCTCCACCATGGAGGCGCCCTCGAACCCCAATTCCCTGAAGACCTCCGACGCCACCTGAACGATCGCGTCGCGCTTCGCTTCGGTTTTCACCCGCATGTCATTGCCTCCTATTTCTGTACACGTTTGATCATTATTGATTGACACGCCCTCGAAGTCAAAATACATTTCAGTACAGCACTGTCTATTTAACCGCCGATCGGGCCCTCCATGTCCCGTCGCTTTTCCCCCGGAGAACCGCCATGCGCCCCCCTCTCACCTACGGCCTGACCTGTGCCGCGGCCCTCGTCTCCACCTGCATGCTCGTGGCCTGCGGCAAGCCGCCGGGCGGGCCGGCGCCGGCGCCCGGCACGCCCCAGGTCGGCGTGGTCACGGTGCAGCCGCAGCGCGTGGCCCTCACGACCGAGCTGCCGGGGCGCACCGTGCCCTTCCTCATTGCCGACGTGCGCCCGCAGGTCGGCGGCATCGTGAAGGCACGCAAGTTCCGCGAAGGCAGCGACGTGAAGGCCGGGGAGGCGCTCTACCAGATCGATCCCGCCACATACAAGGCCACCTACGACAGCAACGTCGCCGCGCTGGCCAAGGTGCAGGCCAGCCTGGTCACCACGCGGCTCAAGGCCGAGCGCTACAAGGAGCTGGTGGCCATCAAGGCGGTGAGCCAGCAGGACTACGACGACGCCGCAGCCTCGTTGCAGCAGGGCGAGGCGGACGTCGCCGCGGCCAGGGCCAATGTGGAAACCAGCCGCATCAACCTGGCCTATTCACGCATCGATGCGCCGATTTCGGGCCGCATCGGCAAGTCGTCGGTCACGCCCGGCGCGCTGATCACGGCCAGCCAGTCGACCGCGCTGGCCACCATCCAGCAGCTCGACCCGATCTACGTGGACGTGAACCAGCCCAGCACGGCCATGCTCCGGCTCAAGCAGGCCATGGCGCGCGGCGACCTCGAGAAAAGCGGTGCCAATGCCGCCCGGGTGCGGCTGCTGCTCGAAGACGGCAGCACCTACCCGCTGGAAGGCAAGCTCGAGTTCTCCGACGTCACGGTCGACCAGAACACCGGCGCCATCACGCTGCGCGCGGTGTTCCCCAACCCCAACGCAGACCTGCTGCCCGGCATGTACGTGCGCGCGGTGCTGCAGGAAGGCGTGAAGGAACAGGCGCTGCTGGTGCCGCAGCAGGCGGTGTCGCGCGACGGCGCGGGCAAGCCGACGGCCTATGTGGTGGACGCCGGGCACAAGCTGCAGCAACGCGCGCTCGAGACCGATCGCGCCATCGGCGACCAGTGGCTGGTGCGCAGCGGCCTGCAGGCCGGCGACCAGCTCGTGGTGGACGGCCAGCAAAGCGCGGCGCCCGGAGTGCAGGTGAAGACGGTGCCATGGACGCCCAAGCCGAAGGCCCAGGCCGAACCCAAGGCGGGCACCGAGACCGCCAGGGCCGCCCAAGCCGCCCCCGCCGGTGCGGCCAACTGATCGGAACAGACCGCCATGGCACGTTTCTTCATCGACCGCCCCATCTTCGCGTGGGTTCTCGCCATCATCGTGATGCTGGGCGGCGTCATGTCCATTGCCAGCCTGCCGATCGCGCAGTACCCCAGCATCGCGCCGCCGGCCGTGGCCATCACCGCCAACTACCCCGGCGCCTCCGCCAAGACGCTGGAAGACACCGTCACCCAGGTCATCGAGCAGAAGATGAAGGGGCTGGACCGCCTGAGCTACATGGCCTCGACCAGCGAGTCGTCGGGCTCGGTCACCATCACGCTCACCTTCGAGAACGGCACCGACCCCGACACCGCGCAGGTGCAGGTGCAGAACAAGCTGTCGCTGGCCACGCCGCTGCTGCCGCAAGAAGTGCAGCAGCAGGGCGTCACCGTCACCAAGTCGGCCACCAACTTCCTGAACGTGCTGGCCTTCGTCTCCGAGGACGGCCGCATGAACGGCTCCGACCTGTCGGACTACGTGGCGGCGAACGTGCAGGACGCCCTGAGCCGCGTCGAGGGCGTGGGCGACACCACGCTCTTCGGTTCCCAGTACGCCATGCGCGTGTGGCTCGACCCGAACAAGCTCGCCAACTTCAGCCTCACGCCGCTGGACGTGAAGACCGCGATCCAGGCGCAGAACGCGCAAGTGTCGGCCGGCCAGCTCGGCGGCATGCCGGCGGCGGACAACCAGCAGATCAACGCGACCATCACCTCGCAGACACGGCTGAAGACCGCGCAGGAGTTCGAGGACATCCTGCTGCGCACGCAGACCAACGGCGCGCAGGTGCGCCTGCGCGACGTGGCCCGCATCGAGCTGGGCAGCGAGTCGTACAGCACGGTCGGCCGCTACAACGGCAAGCCGGCCGCCGGCTTGGCCATCAAGCTGGCCGCGGGCGCCAACGCACTCGACACGGTCAAGGGCATCGACGCGCGCGTGGCCGAGCTCGAGAAGTTCTTTCCGCCGGGCATGAAGGTGCAGAAGCCCTACGACACCACGCCCTTCGTGCGCATCTCCATCGAGGAGGTGGTGCGCACGCTGATCGAGGCCGTGGTGCTGGTGTTCCTGGTGATGTACCTGTTCCTGCAGAACCTTCGCGCGACGCTCATTCCCACCATCGCGGTGCCGGTGGTGCTGCTGGGCACCTTCGGCGTGCTCGCGGCCTTCGGCTTCACCATCAACACCTTGACGATGTTCGCCATGGTGCTGGCCATCGGCCTGCTGGTGGACGACGCCATCGTGGTGGTCGAGAACGTCGAGCGGGTGATGACCGAAGAAGGCCTGTCGCCGAAAGAGGCTACGCGCAAGTCGATGGGGCAGATCACCGGCGCGCTGGTCGGCGTGGCCCTGGTGCTGGCGGCGGTGTTCGTGCCGATGGCGTTCTTCGGCGGCTCCACGGGCGTGATCTACCGGCAGTTCTCGATCACCATCGTCTCCGCCATGACGCTGTCGGTGCTGGTGGCGCTGGTGCTCACGCCAGCCCTGTGCGCCACGCTGCTCAAGCCGGTGCACAAGGGCCACGCGATGGCGACCACCGGCTTCTTCGGCTGGTTCAACCGCAGCTTCGACCGCGGCAACCATCGCTACCAGGGCGTCGTGCGCCACATGGTGGGCAAGGGCTGGCGCTACATGGCCCTGTACGCCGTCTTGCTCGCCGTCGTGGTGTTCGCCTTCATGAAACTGCCGGTCGGCTTCTTGCCGGACGAAGACCAGGGCACGATGTATGCGCTGGTGCAGCTGCCGCCGGGCGCCACGAACGCGCGCACGGAAGAAGTGATCCGCCAGGTGGAGCACCACTTCCTGGTCGACCAGAAGGACGCCGTCTCGGGCATCTTCACGGTGGCGGGGTTCAGCTTCGCGGGCAGCGGGCAGAACACGGGCTTTGCCTTCATCAAGCTCAGGCCCTGGGACGAGCGCAAGGGTGAGGCACTGAGCGTGACGGGCGTGGCGGCGAAGGCCGGCGCTTTCTTCAACACGATCCGCGACGCGAAGGTGTTTGCCTTCGCGCCGCCGGCCGTGGCCGAGCTCGGCAACGCGACCGGCTTCGACCTGATGCTGCAGGACCGCGGCAACCTCGGGCACGCGGCCCTGATGCAGGCGCGCAACCAGCTGCTCGGCACGCTGTCCAAGGACAAGCGCCTGGTGGCCGTGCGCCCCAACGGCATGGAGGACACGCCCGAATTCAGGCTGGAGATCGATCCGCACAAGGCGCAGGCCCTGGGTCTTTCGATGAGCGACATCAACGACACCTTCTCGGCCGCATGGGGCAGCAGCTACGTCAACGACTTCATCGACAAGGGACGCGTGAAGAAGGTGATGCTGCAGGCCGACGCGCAGTACCGCATGCTGCCCGCGGACATCGACCGCTGGTATGTGCGCAACGGCGCAGGCACCATGGTGCCCTTCACCTCGTTCGCCAAGGCGAGCTGGAACTCGGGCTCGCCCCGCCTGGAGCGCTACAACGGCGTTCCGTCGGTGGAGATCCTGGGCATGGCCATGCCGGGTGCCGCATCGAGCGGCGAGGCGCTGGCCATCGTGGAAGCGGCAGTGGCGCAGTTGCCGGCGGGCATCGGCTACGAATGGACGGGCCTGTCGCGCCAGGAAAAGGCGTCGAGCGGGCAGACCGGCCTGCTGTACGGTCTGTCGATCCTGATCGTGTTCCTTTGCCTGGCCGCGCTCTACGAGAGCTGGGCCATTCCGTTCTCGGTGATCCTGGTGGTGCCGCTCGGGGTGCTGGGTGCGCTCATCGGCGCCATCCTCACCTGGAAGATGAACGACGTCTACTTCCAGGTGGGCCTGCTGACCACCATCGGCCTCGCTTCGAAGAACGCCATCCTGATCGTCGAGTTCGCGAAAGACCTGCATGCGCAGGGCAAGGGCCTGGTCGATTCGGCGCTGGAAGCGGCGCGCCTGCGCCTGCGCCCCATCCTCATGACATCGATGGCCTTCATCCTCGGCGTGCTGCCGCTGGTTCTGGGCAGCGGTGCGGGGGCCGGCGCGCAGCATGCGCTGGGCACGGCCGTGATCGGCGGCATGCTGTCAGGCACCCTGCTCGCGATTTTCTTCGTGCCACTTTTCTTCGTGCTGGTGCGCCGCCTGTTCAAGGGCACTTCCGCACCGGTCGCGCCGACCGCATCGCACACGCAACCGGCCGCGGCCGCATCCTGAGGTGTACGTCATGAACCTGTTCCGCTTCACACCCCTCGCGCTCTGCGCCCTCACGGCCCTGACGGCCGGCTGCAGCCTGATGCCCGCCTACCAGCAACCCGCGGCGCCCGTGCCGCTCAGGTTCGCTGGCGACGCCAGTGCCGACACGGCCGCCACGCCGGTCTCCGATCTCGGCTGGCGCGACGTGTTCACCGACGCGTCGCTGCAGCGCGTGATCGAGATGAGCCTTGCCAACAACCGCGACCTGCGCGTGGCGGTGCTGAACATCGAGAAAGCCCGCGCGCAGTACCGGGTGCAGGACGCGGCGCTGTTCCCCAGCGTCAGCGCCAGCGCCGGCGGCAGCGGCAGCCGCACCCCGGCCGACCTGTCGTCCACGGGCGCCGCGCTGACTGCCCACCAGTACAGCGCATCGCTCGGTTTCAGCGCCTACGAGATCGACCTGTTCGGCCGCGTGCGCAGCCTGAGCGCACAGGCACTGCAGCAGTTTCTGTCCACGGCCGAGGCGCGCCGCAGCACGCAGATCACGCTGGTGGCCGAGGTGGCGACCGCCTACCTCACACTCGCCGCCGACCAGGACCGCCTGCAGCTGGCACGCGACACGCTGCAGAGCCAGGGCGACTCGTACCGGCTCAACCAGCGCAGCTTCGAGCTGGGCGTGGCGTCGGCGCTCACGCTGAGCCAGGCGCAGACCAGCGTGGACGCCGCGCGTGTCGACGTCGAGCGCTACACCTCGCAGGTGGCGCAGGACCGCAATGCGCTCGTGCTGCTCGTGGGCGCCGACGTGCCGAACGAGCTGCTGCCCAAGGCCTTGCCGGACGGCACGACCGCGGCGGCGAACCCGCTGGCCACCATTCCGCCGGGGCTGCCTTCCGACCTGCTGCAGCGCCGCCCCGACATCGTGCAGGCCGAGCGCGATCTCAAGGCCGCCAATGCCTACATCGGCGCGGCGCGCGCGGCCTTCTATCCGAGCATCAGCCTCACCGCTTCGGCCGGCACGTCGAGCAGCCAGCTCTCGGGCCTGTTCAAGGGCGGCTCGGGCGCCTGGAGCTTCGCGCCGCAGGTCTCGCTGCCGATCTTCGACGGCGGTGCCAACCGGGCCAACCTGAAGATCGCCACCGTGAGCCGCGACATCTCGGTGGCGCAGTACGAGAAGGCGATCCAGACGGCGTTCCACGAAGTGTCGGACGCGCTGGCCCAACGCAACACGCTCGGGCGCCAGCTCGACGCACAGCAGTCGCTGGTCAATGCGACGGCGGAGAGCTATCGCCTGTCGCAGGCGCGTTTCCAGCGCGGCGTGGACAGCTACCTGAGCGTGCTCGACTCGCAGCGCTCGCTCTACACGGCCCAGCAAGACCTGATCGGCACGCGCCTGTCGCGCTTCACCAACCTGGTGACGTTCTACAAGACGCTGGGCGGAGGATGGCTAGCGACCACGGACACGCCGCTGGCTGCGCAGCCTTGGGTCAATGCCTCTTGACCCGGCACACGAAGCTTGAAGCAGGACTCGCACGCCTGCGGAATCCAGAGCACCGGGATGCAGCGACGCGATCGATGCGATCGCGGTGCAGGCGGGCGTTCAGCCGCGCGCAGGAAACACCGGCTCGCCCAGGTTCAGCATCAAACGGTTGGCCCAAGCGAAGATCGCCACCGCGTGCACGGTGTCCAGGATCTCGAGCGGCGTGAGGCCGGCGGCACGCACGGCCTGCAGTTGCGCCGCACCGAAGCCGCCCGGCTCGCGCGTGAGCGCGATCGACAGCTGCACGATGGCGCGTTCGCGCGCCGTGGTGCCGGCCGTTTCCGGGTCGGTGAAGACCTGCGCGATCACGTCGTTGCGCCGCGCCAGTTGCTCGAAGCGCTGCGCGTGCACCGAAGCGCAGTACACGCAGCCGTTGACGCGCGACACCACCGCGCTGGCCAGCTCGCGCTCGGCGCGCGACAGGCCGCCCGGCGCGTACATGATGGCGTTGAACACCGTGGCGCGCTCCTGCAGGATGCGCGGCTGGTGCACCAGCAGCAGGTAGTAGTCGGAACTGCGCGCCTTCGGGTGGCTGCTGTCGAGCACCCGCACCTGCTCGGGCGAGGCCTGCGCCAGGTCGATCACCGGCAGCCAGGCCTTCCAGCCCAGCGTCTCGCTGGTGTAGCCGTCGATGCGCAGCGGCTCGCCCGGCGGCGGCAGGTTGGCCGGGTGGACGAAGGGCGCCGCCTGGTCGTCCACCACCGGTGCGGCGCCGTCGCCGCCGTCGCTACCACGGAGGGCGGCCAGCGCCTGCAGGCCCGCGACCACGCGCACCTGGTAGGCCACGAAGGCGATCAGCTGCGCCAGCGCCACCACCTCGGGCGTCGAGAGGCCGGCCGCGGGCAGCTTCAGCAGCGCCTCGCGGTCGCCCTCCACGGGGCGGTCGGTCAGCGTGCGCGTGAACGCGAGCACCGCCTGCAGCCGCGGCTCAGCGCCGAGCGCTTCGACCGGCGCGCCATCGGCCGCCGCCTGCTGCGCCGCACTCAGCGGCGCCAGCGCATCGAGCCGCGCACGGTAGTGCGCCTGCAGCGCGGCGCTGCCCGCGCTGCGTGCGATGGCATGGGCGGCCAGCAGCCGCTCGGCCAGCGGCGGACCCGACAACTGCGGATCGAACAAGGCGTCGTAGCTGCCCTGCGTGGCGGCCACCACCTTGTCGCGCTGGTGGCGCACCGCATGCGCAGGGCTGCCGGCGACCAGCGGCACGCAGGCGTCCACGAGGTCGGCAATGTCGGCGAGGTCGACGGAAGGGCTTGAATCAGTCATGGGCGTTGTCTCCGAAGGATGTGTTGCGTGCGGCCACGGCCTGCTGCAGGAAGCGCAGCACGCCCTGCCAGGAGGCCTCGTCCGCATGCGCGTTGTTCGCGGGCGTGCCGCCCGAGGTGCTGCGCCGGCCCGACACCGGATGGGCATAGCCGAGCTGCGTGGTCGGCACATACGGAAACAGGATCGAATGGCCCGCGCCCTCGAAATCGAGGTGTTCCACCGCGTGCGGATGCGCGAACTGCGCGAGGCGCTCGGTCACCATGCGGCTGTACAGGCTCGACGGCCAGGAGCCGTCGTCGGTGGCCGACAGCAGCATCACCGGGCCGCGGATCTGCTCGACCTTGATGCGCGCGCGCTCCACGGCTTCGGGGTCCTGCAGCGCGGTGAAGAGCGCATCGGCATGGCGGCGCGGCTCCGGGCCTTCGTCCCAGGGCGCCCAGGTGGCCGTGCGGTTGTGCTCCCACACATGCGGCAGCGGCTGCCCACGGAAGATCCAGGCCGGGCCTTCGCGCCCCAGCGCCGGGTCGCAGGCGTTCTGCGCGCAATGCACCACGGCGCCGGGCACGTAGCCGATGACGGCCGACACCGATTCCGGAAACAGCGTGCCCAGCAGCAGCACCAGCTCGCCGCCGCGCGACTGGCCGCTCAGCGCGACGAAGCCATCGGCCGGCCGCACCGTGCGATGCAGCCACGCCAGCGCGGTCTCGAAGTATTCGAGCGGGGTGTTCGAGATGTAGTCCGACAGGCCCGGCGCCTTGAAGTACGCGAGCGCAAAGGCCGCGTAGCCGTGCGAGGCGTACAGCGCGGCGCGCGGCTCGTTGATGCCGCCACCGGAGCCGTTCAGGATCATCACGGCCGGATGCGGCCCAGGGCCCGCGGGCAGGTAGAGCGTGCCGACCAGGCCTTCTTCGCGCACTTCGCGGCGCGTCACGCCCTGCGCGGCAAGGCGCTGCACGAAGCCGCCATGGATTTCGCTCGCATCGCCGGCGCGGCGCACGGTGATGTCGGTGCGCAGCGCCGCGCCCGGCTCGGCGCCGAACTGCTCGCGCGCACCGGACGTGTCGGGCACCTGGGACCAGACCAGGCCCATTGCCGACACGCCTTGGTAGCTGCCCGAGAGCGGCGCGTCGCGTTGCAGGTCGACCGTGCCCTGCGCATCGGCCACGAAGCGCGCCGATGCGCGCCAGGGCACGGCCGCGCCGCGCAGCGTCGTGCTCGCAATCTCGATCTGCTCGCCCGGCGCCAGCCCTTCGACCGCGATGCGGCGCGGCACGTCGATCAGCGCGTCCTCCGGCGTGATGCTCAGCATGCGCGCACCTTCACTTGAGCTTGGTGACCTGCATCGCCGTCGTGCGGTCGCTCAGCAGCGGCTCGACCTTCAGGCCCTTCTTCGCGGCCCAGATGTTCTGGTAGTGGTACAGCGGGATCTGGCCCACGTCGTCGGTCACCAGCTTGGCGGCGTGGCGGAAGATGGCTTCGCGGCGCTTGGCATCGAACTCGACGGTGGCGGCGTCCAGCGCCTTGTCGACCGACTCGTTGCTGTAGCGGCCCCAGTTGTTCGAGCCGCGGCCGCGCTTGGCGTCGGGCGTGGTCAGCGTCTGCAGCAGGCCATAGCCGGCCTCGCCCGTGCCGTTGCCCCAGGCGATCACGCTGACGGCAAAGTCGTTCTTGTTCGCGCGGCTCGAGTACACGGCCCACGGCACCACCTCGACCTTGGTCTTCACGCCGATGCGGCTCCAGAACTGCGCCACCGCCTGCACCGTCTCGGGCGCCTGCGGGTAGCGGTCGCCCGGCACGTGGATCGCAATCTGGAAGCCCTGCGGAAAACCGGCATCGGCCAGCAGCTTCTTCGCCTGCTCGGGGTTGTAGGCGATGGCGGGCACTTCGGGGTTGTAGCCGAAGCTGTTCTTGGGCATCCACTGGTTGGCCTCGGTCACCGTGCCCTGCAGCACCCGGTCGACGATGGCCTTGCGGTTGATCGACAGCGACAGCGCCTGGCGCACGCGCACGTCGAGCAGCGGGTTCTTCTCCAGCGGCTTGCCCGCGTTGTCGGTGATGAACTCGTTGGGGCCCGCCTTGAAGCTCGGCTGCAGCAGCAGCACGCGCAGGCCCGGGTACGTGTAGACGCTGACCTTCGGGTCCTTGCGCAGCTTCTCGACGTCGGTGACGGCCACCTTGTCGATCACGTCCACGTCGCCGGCCAGCAGCGCCGCGGTGCGCGCCGCGCCGTTGTTGATGAAGCGGTAGTTGACCTTCTCCCACAGCGGCTTGGGGCCGTAATAGCCGGGGTTGCGCTCGAACACCGTGCGGTCGCCCGGCACGTAGGAGACGAACTTGTAGGGGCCGGTGCCGACCACGGCGCGGCCCGCGTTGTAGTCCTCGGTCTTCGACTTCTCGCCCACGTGCTTGCTCACGATGTAGATCGACGCGATCTCCAGCGGCAGCATCGGGTTGGGCGTGTTGGTCTTGATGACGAGCGTGGCCGGGTCCTTGGCGGTGGCCGACTCGACCGTGCGCAGCGCGCCCGAATATGAGGCCACGCTGCCCGGCACGTTGCGCGCGCGCTGGAAGGAATACACGATGTCCTCGGCCGTGAAAGGCGTGCCGTCCTGCCACTTGATGTCGGTGCGCAGCTTGAATTCCCAGGTCTTGTCGTCCAGCGTCCTCCAGCTCGACGCCAGCGCGGGTTCCAGCTTGCCGCCGTCGCGCGAGTTGACGATGGAGTCCCAGAAATGCAGCGCGAGCGAACGGTCGCCCGCATGGTTGTTGAGCTGCGGGTCGACCGAGGAGACCGGGTCGGCGAAGCCGATGGACAGGGTCTGGGCCGATGCGGCGGCGCCCGTGGCGAGCAGCGCGGCGGCAACGATGGGAAGCAGGCGGTTCATGAAAAATCCTTTAGCGAAATCAGGGGGCGGTAGAAGCAGGAAGTCAGTGCGCGTCGTACAGGTGGCACGCGGTTTCGTGCCGTATCGCGATGCCGCGCAGCTGCGGCGCCTCGGTACTGCAGCGCGGCATCGCCTGCGGACATCGCGGATGGAAGTGGCAGCCCGTGGGCGGCGCGATGGGGCTCGGAATTTCGCCGCGAATGGCGCTGAAGCTGGTGCGCCGCGCGTCGATGCTCGGAATCTCGGCCAGCAGCGCCTGCGTGTACGGGTGGGCGGGCCGCGCGAACAGCTCGGCCACCGGTGCGCTTTCCACCACGCGGCCCAGGTACATCACGACCACGCGGTCGCACAGGTGCTCGATCACCCCGAGGTCGTGGCTGATGAACAGGTACGCCAGCCCGAGCTGGTCGCGCAGATCCATGAAGAGGTTGAGGATCTGCGCCTGGATCGACACGTCCAGCGCGGCCACCGCCTCGTCGCACACCAGCATCGAGGGCTGCACCGCGAGCGCGCGTGCGATGCCGATGCGCTGGCGCTGGCCGCCGCTGAACTGGTGCGGGTAGCGATGGCGCAGCGCGGGGTCGAGCCCGGCGCGCCGCAGCTGGGCGCACACGTAGTCGTCCTGCCCGGCGGCATCGGTCAGGCCGTGCAGCAGCGCGGCCTCGCCCACGATGCGCGAGACGCGCAGGCGCGGGTTCAGGCTCGCATACGGGTCCTGGAACACCATCTGGATGCGCAGGCGCGCGGCGAGCTGTTCCTCGGCCGACAGGCTCGCCACCGGCTTGCCGCCGACGACCACCTCGCCCTCGGTCGGCGTGAGCAGGCCCGCGGCGATGCGGCCCAGCGTCGATTTGCCGCAGCCCGATTCGCCGACCAGCCCGACCACCTCGCCGGGCCGCACCGACAGGTCGACACCGTCGACCGCGTGCGTGACCACCGGCGGCTTGCCCAGGCCGATGCTGCGCAAGGTGCGGCCCACCGCGCCGGGCGGCGGCGTGGCGCCGAAGCGCTGCGCGACCTGGCGCAGTTCGATCAGCGGCACGTCCTGTTCCTGCGCCGGTGCGCGCGTCGTCGCGGGCAGCACGGCCGGCACCGCAGGCGCCAGCTTGCCCCGCTGCGGATGAAAGCAGCGCACCTCGTGCCACGGCGCATCGTGCCGCGGGCGCGACACCCCGGGCCGCTGCCCGCAGGCGGCGTCCGCATGCGGGCAGCGCGGCGCGAAGGCGCAACCGGCCGGCATGTCGAGCAGGCTCGGCGTCATGCCCTGGATCTGCCGCAGCCGCGCACCGCGTGCGTTGGCGCTCGGCAGGCTGTCGATGAGCCCGCGCGTGTACGGATGCTGCGGATGGTCGAGCACGTCGGCCACGGTGCCGTGCTCGACGATGCGCCCGGCGTACATCACGGCAATCTCGTCGGCCAGGCTCGCCACCACCGAGAGGTCGTGGCTGATCCAGATGAGCGAGGTGCCGGTCTCGCGCACGAGCTTCTGAACTTCCGAGAGGATCTGCGCCTGGATCGTCACGTCGAGCGCGGTGGTGGGCTCGTCCGCGATGATCAGGTCGGGCCCGTGCAGCATCGCGATGGCAATGGCCACGCGCTGGCGCATGCCGCCCGACAGCTGATGCGGATACGCGCGCAGCCGCTCTTCGGGGCTGGGAATGCCCATGCGCCCCAGCGTGTCGCGCGCATGGCGGCGCGCTTCTTCGGTGGACACGCGCTGGTGCGCCTTCACCGCCTCGATCATCTGCGTGTCGACCCGCAGCACCGGGTTGAGCGTGGCCATCGGGTCCTGGAAGATCATCGCGATGCGGTTGCCGCGCAGCTCGCGCCGCTCGGTGGCCGGCAGCTGCGTGAGCTCGCGGCCCTGGAACAGCACGTGCCCGCCCTCGACCCGTCCGGGCGGATCGACCAGGCCCATGATCGAGAAGCCGGTCACCGACTTGCCCGAGCCCGACTCGCCCACCAGCCCCAGCACCTTGCCGCGGCCCAGCGTGAACGAAACCCCGTCGACCACCGGCAGCACGCCGGCGCGCGTGTGGAAGCGCGTTTGCAGGTTGCGCACTTCGAGCGTCGGCACCTCGAGGTCTTGCACGGGTACGGCGCTCATTTCTGCAACCTCGGGTTCAGCACGTCGCGCAGCTGGTCGCCCACCAGGTTGATCGCGACGATGGCGGCCAGCAGGGCGACGCCGGGAAAGAAGCTGATCCAGTATTCGTTGGACAGCAGGTACTGGTAGCCGTTGGAGATCAGCAGCCCCAGCGATGGCTCGGTGATCGGCACGCCGAGCCCCAAGAACGACAGCGTCGCTTCCAGCGTGATGGCGCGCGCGATCTGCAGCGCGCCGATCACCAGCAGCGGCGGCAGGCAGTTCGGCAGGATGTGGCCGGTGACGATGCGCCAGCGCGCAATGCCCTGCCCGCGCGCCGCGTCCACGTACTCGCGCCGGGCCTCGACCAGCGCCTGGCCGCGCGCGGTGCGCGCGTAGTAGGCCCATTCGAGCAGCACCAGCGTGAGCATCACGTTGCCCACGCCCTTGCCGACGTACGCCAGGATCATCAGCGCCATCAGGATGGTGGGGAACGACAGCAGCAGGTCGACCAGCCGCATCAGCAGCGCGTCGACCTTGCCGCCGGCATAGGCGGCAATGAGGCCGACCAGCGTGCCGACCACCGCGGCGATCAGCGCCGAGCCCACGCCCACCGTCAGGCTGATGCGCAAGCCATAGACGATGGCCGAGTACAGGTCGCGGCCTTGCCCGTCGGTGCCGAGCCAGTAGGTGTAGCCGCCCTCGCTGCTGTGGGAGCCCGGCGGCAGGCGCGCGTCGAGCACGTCGAGCTGCAGCAGGTCGTAGGGGTTCTGCGGCGTGATCCAGGGCGCGAGCAGCGCGGCCAGCACCACGACGGCCAGCAGCACCAACCCGCCGACGGCGATGCGCGAGTGCAGGAAGTCGGCGGCCACGCGCCACCAGATCGAGCGTTCGTCGTAGCTTTTCGCTGCGCTCATTTCGCACCTTCCAGCCGCACGCGCGGGTCGAGCAATTTGTAGAGCAGGTCGACGACGAGGTTCAGCGTCACGAAGATCACGACGACCACCATCAGGTAGGCCACCACCACGGGCCGGTCGAGCGAATTGATGCTGTCCAGAATCAGCTTGCCCGCACCCGGCCAGGCGAAGATGGTCTCGGTGACCACCGCATAGGCGATGGTCGCGCCCAGCTCCAGCCCCAGCACCGTGACCAGCGGGATCATGGTGTTGCGCAGCACGTGCATCAGCACCACGCGCGTGGGCGTGAGGCCCTTGGCGCGCGCGAACTTCACGTAGTCCTGCGGCAGCACCTCGCGCACCCCGGCGCGCGTGAGCCGCAGCACCAGAGAGATCTTGAAGAGCGCGAGGTTGAACGCCGGCAGCAGCAGGTGCTGCCAGCCGTCGAGCGTGAGCCAGGACCACTGCACGCCGAACAGCTCGCGCGTGGCGCCGCGCCCGCTGGCGGGCAGCCAGCCGAGCTGCACGCTGAACACCATGATCAGCATCAGCGCCACCCAGAACGCCGGCAGCGAGAAGCCGACGATGCTGGTCGCCATGAGCACGCGCGACACCGGATGCTCGGGCTTCATGCCCGCGAACAGACCCAGCGGCACGCCCACCACGATGGCCATCAGCAGCGCCGCGAAGGCCAGCTCCATCGTCGCGGGCAGGCGCTGCAGGATGAGGCGCACGGCGTCTTCCTGGTAGACGAAGCTGCGGCCCAGGCTGCCGTGCAGCGCGCCGTCCACGAAGGCCAGGTACTGGCGCCACAGCGGCTGGTCGAGCCCGAGCCGGGCGATGGCGGCCAGGCGCTCCTGCTGGTTCATGTCCTCGCCGATGAGGATGTCGATCGGGTTGCCGATGGCGTGCAGGCCGACGAAGACGATCAGCGTCATCGCCACCACCACGAGCAGCGCCTGCAGCAGCCGGCGCAGCAGCCAGCCGGTCACGGCGTCACCTCGCGGCCGGGCGCGGCGTCATGCTCGACGGGCTCGCTGTAAGGCGGCAGCGCCGAGGGCGTCCATTCGTCGCCGTCGAGCTCGGGCTCGGCATAGCGCTGCATGGCGGCGAAGTGCTGGTCGGCGTCCTCGCTCAGCAGCTTGGCCGCAAGCCCGCGCGCCAGGCGCTGGGCGCCGTCGGTGATCTGCGGAATGTCGCCGGCCGCGGCACCGTGCGAGAGCGAGGCCGCGTAGTTGAAGCAGTGCACGCGCTCCAAGCCCGGGCAGGCGCCTGGCGTCTTCGGCTGGAACTCGAAGAGGGGCCCGAGGTCCGGCGATTCCGCGAGTTCGCTGTCGGCGGTGCCTTCGGGCGGCGTGAAGCGGTCCTGCCACACGCGCACCTGCGACGAAAAAGCAGCGAACTCGGGCCGCAGCGCCCAGTCGGTGCGAAAGCCCGTGCTGAACACGACGAAGTCCGCCGCCAGCGGTCCCTTGGCCGTGTCCAGGCGCAGCGCACCGTCGGCGCGCTGCGCGGCGCCCAGCACCGGCGTGCCGAGCTGGAAGTGCGCGTTCGCATGGCGCGACACGCGCAGCGTGCTGCCGTGCGGCGGCGGCACCTGCTGCACGTTGATGTAGTGGCGCATGCGCCATTTCCACTCGTCCGGCAGTTGCCAGAAACCGTGGACCATGCCCGGGTTGCCCGCGCCCTTGCCCTTGTTGACGCGCGGCAGGTCGGCGCGGCGGATCAGCAGGTCGACGCGCGCGGCGCCGGCCTCGAGCGCGGTCGCGGCGGCGTCCATGGCCGAGGCGCCGCCGCCGACCACCGCGACGCGTTTGCCGCGCAGGCTCGCGGCGTCCCAGCGCTCCGACGAATGGGCCCAGCGGTCGCGCGGCAGCGAAGCCGCCCAGTCGGGCACCCAGGCGCCGCCCAGGCCGTCGCGGCCGGTTGCGAGCACCACATGGCGCGCCTGCACGCTGTACGGCTTGCCTTCGGCAGCAAGATCGGCCAGGTCGAGCTGCACCACGCCGTCGGCGCGGGGCAGCACCGCCCTCACCTGCTGTTCGTTGCGCACGTCGAGGCCGAGCACGCGGCGGTACCAGCGCAGGTACTCGGCCCATTGCAGGCGCGGGATCTTGTCGAGCGCGTCCCAGGCCGCCAGGCCCCACTGCGCCTCGAACCAGGCGCGAAAGGTCAGCGCCGGCAGGCCCAGCGCAGGGCCGGTGAGTTCCTTGGGCGAGCGCAGCGTTTCCATGCGCGCGGTGGTGGCCCAGGGGCCTTCGAAGCCGGCAGGCGACCGGTCGTAGATGCGGGCGTGCAGGCCCAGGTGCGTGAGCGTGGCCAGCAGCGCCAGGCCCGCCATGCCGCCGCCGACGATCGCCACGTCAAGCGGCACCTCGCCTGGCGCCGAGGTCGACGGCACCCAGCGTTTGGCCGGCAGGCCGAGCCACGACAGGTCTTGCCGCAGGCGCGCCTCGAGCGCGGCCAGGCCGATGGGCGCGGCCGTGAGGGGTTGTTCGGTGGGGGCGTTCATCGCAGGGTTTTTCAGGAAGGGCTGTCGTCGCCGGCCACGGCATCGCCGTTGCCGGGATCGTCAAGGTCGGTGCCGTACAGGGTGCGCAGCAGCGCGGCATGGGCCGACGCGTCGTGCTGCACGAAATGCGGCAGCGCAAGGGCGGCGGCCAGCAGCGCGTCGATCAGCGCGCGCACCGGCGGCGTGATCGGCTTGGCCTGCGGCGTGACCACGCCGAAGACGAAGGGAATGTTGGTATCGAGCGGCCGCACGGCCAGGCCTTCGAGCGGCGCACCGCAGGCGGTCAGCGGCTCCAGCACCGCCACGCCCAGGCCGGCGCGCGCCAGCGCCTGTGCATTGACCGACGAATTGGTCTCGATCAGCGCTTCCCTGCGCGCCGGGCTGTGGCCGGCACGTGCCAGCGTCGCGTCGAGCCGGTGGCGCAGGCGGAAGGGGTTGCTCATGGTGATCAGGCGGCGCTGCGCCAGCGCCGCCAGCGGCACCACCGCGTGCGCGGCGAGCGGGTCGTCATGCGGCAGCACCGCCACGCACGGCATCTCACCGATCCAGTGCACCTCGAGGCCCCGGTGCTCCAGCGGCAGGCTGCTTGCGCCGAGCTGCACCGCGCCGCTGAGCACCGCATGCACCACCTGTTCGGGCGAGGCGCTGCGCAACTGGATGGGCACGGCGCCGGCCTGCGCCTCCACGCGCCGCAGCGCCTGCGGAAGCAGCCCGAGCGCCAGCGCGGAGGTGGCCGCCAGCAGCAGCGGCTGCGAACTGCCGCGCGCGATGTCGGCCGCGCGCAGGTGGATCTGCTGGAGGCTGCCCAGCGCGCGGTCGACGTCTTCATAGAGCAGGAAGCCCTGCTCGGTGGGCGTCACGCGGGGGCCGTGGCGGTTGAACAGCGCATAGCCGATCTCGGCTTCCAGTTCCTGCACCAGGCGGGAAACCGCGGGCTGGGAACGCGACAGCAACCGCGCAGCGCCGGTGACGCTGCCGGTCGACATGACGGCAGCGAAGGCCTCAAGCTGCCTGAGTTCCATCGGTTTCAGTATCCATTTTCATGATCATGGGGCATTGATCATGTAAATTGCAAATACTTCCTCCTCATAAGCTTAGTCAGAGGCCGTTGAAGCGGGCGCAAGCCGTGCGCCCGCCCACAGCGGTCAGTGGCCGCTGGCGCTCTGACGACACGTTCGGTCTGCGCCCAGATCGCAAGGCCGGCGTCTTCCATGTCCAGCGGATCGCCGTGGGGCTGGCTCACGCACCACGGCGTGTCGAGCGCGAAGTCCGGGCTGCCGATACCGTAAAGTTGCGCGTGCAACACCGATCGTCGCGTCCTCGCACTGCCGTTACCGAAAGACCTCGATGCTTGAACTTCTGACCGATCCTCAAGCCTGGATCGCCTTCGCCACGTTGACCGCGCTCGAGCTCGTGCTGGGCATCGACAACATCATCTTCATCTCCATCCTGGTCGACAAACTGCCGCCCGCCCAGCGCGAATTTGCGCGGCGGGCGGGCCTGTTCATGGCCATGTTCATGCGCATCGGGCTGCTGCTGGTGCTGGCCTGGATCGTCGGCCTGGTCACGCCGCTCTTCTCGCTGTTCGGGCAGGAGATTTCGGGCCGCGACCTGATCCTGATCGTGGGCGGGCTGTTCCTGATCTGGAAGAGCACCACCGAGGTCCATCAGTCGCTGGAAGGCGAGCACACTCAGAAGTCCGGCCCAGTCAAGGCGACCCTGGCCTCCGTGCTGCTGCAGATCATGGTGATCGACCTGGTGTTCTCGCTGGACTCGATCATCACGGCGGTCGGCATGGTGGACGACGTGCGAATCATGATTGCCGCGGTGATCGTGTCCGTGCTGCTGATGATGGTGTTCGCCGGCCCGATCGGGCGCTTCGTCTCGAACCACCCCACCATCAAGATGCTGGCGCTCTCGTTCCTGGTGGTGGTGGGCGTCGTGCTGGTGGCGGAGGGCTTCGAGCACCACGTGCCCAAGGGCTACGTGTACTTCGCCATGGCCTTCTCGCTGACCGTGGAGATGCTCAACATCCGCATGCGCAGGAAGTCGGCCAAGCGCGTGGCGCTGAATCCGCCCCACATGCCGGGGAGCTGAGCCGGGAGGCCGAAGGACCCGGCCCGGTGCCGTACCTGCTCCGGCCCTTCAACGCAACGCCGGTGTCGCGTGCTGTGCTCCCCTGAATACAGCTCCGTTGGACGGACCGAAGGCGGGTGTCGAGCAGCAGCTCGCAGTTCTTCTCAAGCCCTGCAAAGCCGCGCGCGACGATCCGGCGTCAGAGCGCCGGCCCCAGTCCGATGGGCGCGGGCACGCTGTTCACGATGCGTGTGAACAGCGCGTTGTAGGCCAGGTCGGGCACGTGCCCGGTCAGCGGGTCGCGGTTCTGCCCGAAGGCCTCGTCCAGCTCGCGCCAGTCGTCGTCGCTCAGCACACGTTCGGCCAGCGGCAGAATCTCGCGCTCTTCCATGGCCATGTGTTCGAGGTAGAAGTCGACGTACTTCCCCATCGCCGTCTCGAAGGCCTCGCGCCGCGGTTCGCCGAGCATCTCGAAGGCCAGCAGCGCGTGCTCGACATGGCGGATGCGGCGCTCGCCCCAGGCGTGGTCGTTGTCGAGCTTGTCCAGCAGGTCGCGCGACATGGGCGTGCGCGCGCGCAGCTTGGGAAACAGCAATTCGGTTTCCTTGCGGTGGTGCCGCTGCTCGGGAAATTCGTCCACGTAGAACAGCATGGCCCGCAGCACCGCGAAGTCGGGCAGGGTTCCCTTGCGGCGGTGCTGCTCCAGCAGCATGACGATGGAGCGCAGCATCGCCGCGAGCGCGGCATGCTCCTGGCGGATGATGCGCACGGCGGCGTGTGTCGCGAGGGGTGTGGCTTGCATGCCGCCAGCATCGCGCCTGGCGGGCTGCACGGGCTTGATCGATATCAATGCCGCGCCACAGCGCGCTCCCGATACTGGCATTCACACCCACTCGCCCCGGAGGCACGCCATGTACCAGCGAATCCTTGTTCCCATCGACGGCAGTTCGACATCCACCCGCGGCCTCGCCGAGGCGATCCGTCTGGCCCAGCTCACCGGCGGGCGACTGCGGCTGGTGCACGTGATCGACGAGCTCTCGTTCGCGCTTGCCATGGACGCCTACGCCGGCTACGCCGGCAACTGGCTCGAAGAGCTGCGCGCCAAGGCCTCGGCGCTGCTGCAGGAAGGCCGCGCGCAGGCTGCCTCGCAAGGCGTGGAAGCGGACGTGGTGCTGTGCGACAGCGTGAGGGGCGCGGTGCACGACCAGGTCATCGCGCAAGCCGTGGCCTCGCACGCCGAACTGATCGTGATCGGCACCCATGGCCGCCGCGGCCTGGGCCGCTGGGTGATGGGCAGCAGCGCGGAGCACATCCTGCGCATGTCGCCCGTGCCGGTGCTGCTGATCCGCGCGCCGGAGGAACTGGCCCGGGTCGAGTCCGAGCACTTCACGCTGCCGGTTGGCGAAGTCGCCAGCCAGTAGCCAGCCAGCGGCGAAGGCGCTTCGGGCCCGGCCGCAGGCTCAGGCGTAGGACCGCAGCCGCATCGAGAAGTCGGCCAGCGGTGCGATGCCGCTGTCTTCCGCGCGTTCGCACCAGTCCTGCAGGCGCCGCACGAGCTGGTCACCCGTGGCGCCCGAGCGAGCCCACAGCACCGTGAGCTCGCGCCGCATGGCGTACATGGTCGCCAGCGCATGCGAGGCGCCCAGCGCCGCCAGCATCTGTGCCTGCCGGGCGGCGTCGAGCGCGCGTTCGTCGGTGCCGAGCCAGCGCTTCACGCCGCGCAGCGCACGCGCCTCTTGCGGCGACGCTTCGCGCAGCCGGCCGAACTCGCGGGCATGGGCCGTCTTCAGCGAGCGCGTGTAGCTCGACAGCACGTCGTAGTGATGGCGAATGACCGCCTGCACGGTGTCGATGTCGACGACGGGCCGGGGCGCCACCAGCCGCGGCTTCGGCGCCAGGTGCTTGACCTTCGCCAGGCCCAGCGCCTGCAGCGTGCGGATGTAGAGCCAGCCGATGTCGAACTCGTACCACTTGCTCGACAGCTTGGCCGAGGTCGGAAAGGCATGGTGGTTGTTGTGCAGTTCCTCGCCGCCGATCACGATACCGATGGGAAAGATGTTGGTGCTGGCGTCGGCCGCCGGCCAGTTGCGGTAACCCCAACAGTGGCCGATGCCGTTCACCACGCCGGCCGCCCAGAAGGGAATCCACGCGATCTGCGTGAACAGGATCAGCGCGCCCGGCACCACGCCGAACAGCGCCATGTCTAGCACGCCCATCAGCACGATGCCCATGACCTGGTGGCGGGTGTACAGCCGGCGCTCGATCCAGTCGTCCGGCGTGCCGTGGCCGTAGCGCGCCAGCGTTTCCTTGTTGGCCGCCTCGCGCGCATACAGCGCCACGCCGCCCCACAGCACGCGGCTCAGGCCGTACACCTGGGGGCTGTGCGGGTCTTCGGGCGTCTCGCACTTGGCGTGGTGCTTGCGGTGCACCGCGGCCCACTGCCTGGTGACCATGCCCGTGGTGAGCCACAGCCAGAAACGGAAGAAATGGCTGACCGTTGGATGCAGGTCGAGCGCGCGGTGCGCCTGGTGGCGGTGCAGGAAGATGGTGACCGACGCGATGGTGACGTGCGTGAGCGCCAGCGCGACGAGCACGCAGCCCCACCAGGGAAGATCCAGAACGCCCGAAAAAAACAGTGAATGCATGCGTGCCTCTTGAACGAAGCGGCAATTCTGTGCAGCCGGGCGCGAGAGACCCTTGCGCCAGATCAAGCATGACGCCGCCGAAAACCGGCGCTGGAAACCTCGCCCCGCACAGGGGCTGCTTCCAAGGCATGCGTGCTACGCTCCCCCGGATTCCCGACGCCCCCTCTCGCATGAAACCCGCACCCCATATCGCGGTGCTCGACGACGAAGTCGACATCACGCAGCTCCTGGCCACCTATTTGCAGAGCCACGGCTTTCGCGTGACCCAGCTGCACAACGGCCGCGCCCTCATGGCGCTCATGGCGGCCGACCCGGCCGACCTGGTGCTGCTCGACCTCGGCCTGCCCGGCGAAGACGGTTTTTCCATTGCGCGGCGCATGCGCGAAAGCTGGCGCTGCGGCCTGGTCATCGTCACCGGGCGCGGCGACGCGGTGGACAAGGTGGTCGGCCTGGAAGTGGGTGCCGACGACTACGTGACCAAGCCCTTCGACCTGCGCGAGCTGGTGGCGCGCGTGAAGGCGGTGCTGCGCCGCACGACGCCCGAAGCGCCGGTCGCGGTCCTTGCAGCGCCCGTGGGCGCCGTCGAGCAGTTGCGCTTCGCCGGCTGGCAGCTGGACACCGCCGCGCGCCGCCTCACCGACCCGAACGGTCAGGACGTGGCGCTCACCGGCGGCGAGTTCGACCTGCTGTGCGCCTTTGCACGGCACCCCGGACGTGTGCTGTCGCGCGACTTTCTGCTGGAGCAGACCCGCGGGCGCGAAGCCGCCCCCTTCGACCGCACGATCGACGTGCAGGTCGGCCGACTGCGCAAGAAGATCGAGGCCGACGCGGACGAACCGCAGCTCATCAAGTCGGTGCGCGGCGCGGGCTACATCCTGGTGCCGCCCGTGTCCCATGGCTGACGCACCGCGCCCCCCTTTCCTGCTGTCGCTGCCGTCCGGCATCGAGGAAGGCAGCGTGTTCCGCTCGCTCTTCATCGCCTACCCCGACTCACTGCTGCTGGTCGACCAGGCCGGGGTCATCATGCTGGCCAACCCTTCGGCCGCCGCGCTGCTGGGCTATGCCGTCGAAGAGCTCATCGGGCTGAACGTCGACGTGCTGGTGCCCGACAGCATCCGCCCGCGCCATGCGTCCTACCGCGAGGCCTACGGCCGCGCGCCGCGCCCGCGTCCCATGGGCACGCACATGGAGCTGGTCGCCAAGTGCAAGGACGGCAGCGAGGTCATGGTCGAGATCGCGCTCAGCCCGCTGCAGGACCACGGCCTGCCCTTCGTGGTGGCCGCGATCCGCGACATCGGCGCCTACCCGCGCGTGAAGCAGGCGCTGCAGCGCGCACGCTACAGCGACCACCTGGCGCAGCTGGGCCGGTTGGCGGTGGACACGCGCGACCTGCAGGTGGTGCTCGAGCAGGTGCCGCACATCGCCGCCGCAGGCCTGGAGGTCGAGGTGGCGATGGTGCTGCTGCTCGAAGACAGCGGGCTCGAGTTCCGCGTGGCCAGCGGCGTGGGCAACGTGGCGGGCGAGGAGATCGGCGCGCGCATCGCCAACCGGCCCGACACGCCACCGGGCTACGTGCTGTCTCAAGGGCGCCCGGTGGTGATTGCGGACTACCGCAGCGAGCAGCGCTTCGCGGTGCCGCCCGCCTACCTGGCGGCCGGGCTGGTCAGCGCGCTCGCGGTGCCGCTGTCCGACCGAGGCCGGGTGATCGGCATGCTGTCGGTGCGCTCGCGGCAGGCCAAGCGTTTCGGCGACGAGGAGCTGCGGTTCCTGGAGTCGCTGTCCAACCTGCTGGCCACCAGCCTGCAGCGCGTGCGCACCGAAGAGGCGCTGGCCCACGCCCAGCGGCTCGAAAGCGTCGGCCAGCTCACCGGCGGCATCGCGCACGACTTCAACAACCTGCTCACCGTGATCATGGGCAACCTGCAGGTGCTCGAGGAGCTGCCCGCGCTGGCGCAGGACACCCATGCGCAACAGCTGGTGGGGGCGGCCATGCGCGCCAGCCGGCGCGGCGCCGAGCTCACCGGCAAGCTGCTGGCCTTCTCGCGCCGGCAGATGCTGCAGCCCGACGTGGTCGACACCCACGCCCTGCTCCATTCGCTGGCCGACATGCTGCGCCGCACGCTGGACCAGCGCATTCACATCGCCATCGACACCGGCCCGGCCTGCCCGCCGGTGCTGGCCGACCCGGTGCAGCTGGAGTCGGCGCTGCTGAACATCGCCATCAACGCGCGCGACGCCATGCCCGAAGGCGGCACCCTGCACTTTCGCTCCGAGGACTGCGGCCTGCTGCCGCTCGCCCTGCGCACGGAGCGCAACGACCCGAACATGCAGGGGCACGGCCGCTTCGTGGCCCTTTCCATTTCCGACAGCGGCACCGGCATGGCCGAGGACGTGAAGGAGCGCGCCTTCGAGCCCTTCTTCACCACCAAGGAGGCCGGCCGCGGCACCGGGCTGGGCCTGAGCACGGTGTACGGCTTCGTCAAGCAGTCGAAGGGCGCCATCGCGATCGAGAGCCAGCCGGGTGCGGGCACCACGGTCACGCTCTACCTGCCGCAGCTGGAACGCGGCAGCCGCGCCGCGCCGCCGGCCGCGGAAGAAGAGCGCGCCGATGCATCCGTCCCCGCCGGCCTGCGGGTGATGCTGGTCGAGGACGACGCCGAGGTGCGAAAGGTGGCGCACACCTTCCTGGTCACGCTGGGTTGCAAGGTGGCATCGGCGGCCAACGGTGAAGAGGCCCTGTCGGTGCTGCAGAACGCCACCGCCCCCTTCGACCTGCTGCTGAGCGACATCGCGCTCGGCGCAGGCATACGCGGCACGCAGCTCGCCACCGAGGCACAGCAGCTGTTCCCGCGCCTGGCGATCCTGCTGATGTCGGGCTTCTCGTCGGAGCTGCTGGACGCCGACCGCGACATGCCACCCAGCTGGGAACTGCTGCCCAAGCCCTACACGCGCGGCGAACTCGCGCGCGCCATCGCGCGGCTGCTGGCCTGAGGCCTCACTGCAGCATGGCGGGCGCCGGCACCGCCACCGGTGCCAGGCAGCGCTGCACGAAGGCCGACAGCGCGCCCACGTCGGGAATCTGCACGTCGCGCCGCCCCTTCTCGGCAAAGCCGATGACCTTGTCGCGCGCCAGCCGCGACAGCGCCCGGCTCACCGTCTCCAGCGTCATGCCCAGGTAGTTGCCGATTTCGGCGCGCGTCATGCGCAGCGTGATCTGGTCGGTGCGCATGCCGCGTTCGGCCAGCGACTCGGCCCAGTAGCGCAGGAAGTCGGCCACCCGTGCGTCGGCCGGCAGCGTGCAGACCGACATCAGCGAGTCGCGGTCGCTCGCAATCTCGCGGCTCATGGCGGCGTGCAGCACCTGCAGCAGGTCGGGGTGCACCCGGCTGGCCGCGATCAGCGCGTCGTAGGACACCACCCAGACCTCGCCCGTGTCCATGGCCACCGCGTCGCAGCCGTAGCAGCCGCCGGCAATGCCTTCGAAGCCGAGCCAGTCGCCGCGGAACTTCAGCCCCACCACCTGCTCGCGGCCGTCGGCCGTGAGGTTCACGATCTTGTAGAAGCCGGAGTTCAGGATGTACAGGTGCTCGAAGCGCTCCCCCGCCTGGTAGACCACGTCGCCGGTGTGCACCAGACGGCGCTCCGGCTGCAGCTGCGCGGCCAGGCGCTTCAGCGTTTCGGTGGTGTTCTCGGTGGCGGTGAAATCAGGCATCTGAAACTCCTTGGGCGCAACGGGGGTGTCGCGTGTCGATGGACCGATGCTAGGAAGCGCACGGCAACTCAGCGACAACGCTGCGCATCGGCGGGTAACGCTCGGTGAATGCCCGGTGTCCGGCATGTGTCCGGCGTGTATCAACGCCGGCGCGACACGCGGCCCTTGACGCGCATCAAGGGCCGCGCGCGGCGGCGAACTAGCCTTGGCGGCGTCACACACTTGTCGCACCATGCTCTTGCCATCCGAACCCACCGATCTGCGCACCTCGAATGTTCCGCCGCCGCAGGATACGGCCGAACTGCTCAGGCTGGCGCTGCGCCTGCGCCACCTTGCGCGCACGAATGCCCTGCCGCTGCTGCTGCGCGGCATGAACATCGGGCTGCTGCGCGCCGCCGCGGTGGTGGACGACCCGGCGCCGCTGCTGCGCGCCGCCGGCGAACTGGGCGCGCACGTGGCCACGGTGCGCTGGAACCTGTCGGGCGCCGGCGACCCGCGCGAGGTGCAGCACACCGGCCGCACGCTCGGGCGGCTGTACGACGCGGTGATCTGCCAGGGCATGCCGGCGGCGCTGGTGCGGCAGATCGGCCAGGCCGCCGGCATTCCCGTGTACGACGACATCGCCTGCGACACGCACGCCTCGGCGCGCCTGGCGGACAGCCTCGGCGAAGAGGCCGCGCCGGGCGACAACCGGCGCTTCATGCTGCAGGCCCTGTTGGTGGAAACGCTCGCCTGACGCTGCCGCCCCGACCCGTGGTGCGGCCAGACGTGCAGCCAGGGGTGCGGCCCGCCGTTCAGTGCGACATCAGCACCGGCAGCGTCATCGACTGCAGGATCGACAGCGTGGCGCCGCCCATCATCCACTCGCGCGCGCGGCTGTGGCCGTAGCAGCCCATCACCAGCAGGTCGGCGCCGAGGTCCGCGGACAGGGAAAGCAGCCGGTTGCCCACGTCGCCCTCGTCCTTGTCGCCGAAGTGCAGCGTCGGCTCGACGATGCCCTGGGCGCGCAGGTAGCCGCGCAGGCCCTCCAGCGATACCTCGGCCTCGCCGCCGTAGGACACCGCATGCACGCGCGACGCGGTGCGCAGCCAAGGCAGCGCCGCCGTCACCGCGCGCGCCGATTCGCGCGTTTCCTTCCAGGCCAGCAGCACCGTGTGGCCGATGGGGGCCACCGGGCCCACGCAGGGCAGCACCAGCGCGGGCCGGCCGCTGTCGACCAGCACGCCGGTGAGGAAGTCCGCTGGCAGCTCGGCGTCGAACGGGTCGTTGCGGTCGCGCTGGCCCATCACCACCAGGTCGGCGTAGAGCGCGCGCCGGGCGAAGCCCCAGGGCGCATCGGGCATCGGCTCCAGCCAGTGCATGCGACGCGAGCCCGCGCTTTGGACGGCGAAGGCCGCGTGCATGCGGTCGCGCGCTTCCTTGTCGAGCGACTGCATGATCGCCACCGCCTCGGCCGCGCCTTCCAGCGCGAGCGGATAGCGCATCAGCGACGACAGCGTGCACGGCTGCGCCGTGACCTGCGCGTCGAAGGTCTCGGCCAACTGGCGCGCGAGCCGGATGCGCTCCACCGCGCGCGCCGAGCTGTCGAGGTGAAGCAGGATGGATCTGGGGGTCTGCATGGAATAGCTCCTTGGGGAACTTGAGGCAAGGCCGGGAAGGCGGGGGCCGATGGCGCCACATGGCGCCACATGGCGCCACCTTAGGCCGCGCCCTCGGCGCGCGGCTTGCGCTGCGTCAAGCCCGCGACGCGCCCGCGTCCGTACGCTCGGGCGACACAGCGCTTGCGCCACCGCTTTCCCGAGGAACACCCCATGCCCCCTTTCACCCAGGCCACCATCGTCGGCAGCGGCATCGGGGCGCTGAGCGCGGCCGTGCTGCTGATTCGCGACGGCGGCATGCACGGCTCGCGCATCCGCATCCTGGAGGAGTCGCCGCTGCCCGGCGGCGCGCTCGACGGCGCGGGCGACGCGAAGCAGGGCTACGTGACGCGCGGCGGGCGCATGTTCACCGACGAGACCTACACCTGCCTGTGGAACGTGCTCGACAGCATCCCGTCGCTGAACACCCCCGCGCGCACGGTGCACGAGGAGGTGCGCGACTTCAACCGGCAGGTGCACTCCGACGCGAACGCGCGGCTGATCGACCGGCACCACCGCATCCTGGACGCCAGCGACCTCGGCTTCGACCTGCAGGACCGGCTGGAACTGATGCGCCTGCTGGCCATGCCCGAGCGCGTGCTGGGCACCCGGCGCATCGAGGAGTGGTTCTCCCCGCACTTCCTGGACACCAACTTCTGGGCCATGTGGCGCACCACCTTCGCGTTCCAGAACTGGCACAGCGCGGTCGAGCTCAAGCGCTACATGCTGCGCTTCCTGCAGGAGCTGCCGCGCATCCACACCCTGGGCGGCGTGCGCCGCACCGAGCTCAACCAGTACGACACCATCGTGCGGCCGATGGTGCGCTGGCTGCGCGCGCACGGCGTGCTGTTCGAGTTCGGCACGCGCGTGGTCGATGCGGACTTTGCCAAAACCGACACCCACGACGGCGCGGACGTCGGCTTGCGGCTGCGGACGCTGCACTGCGTGCGCGACGGCAGGCCGCTGTCGTACCCGCTGGGGCCGCAGGAGTGCGCCCTGCTCACGCTCGGCTCCATGACCGCCGACTCGCGCAACGGCAACGACCACCAGGCGCCCGAGCTCGTGCGGGTGCCGCACGACGGCGCCTGGACGCTGTGGAAGAACCTGGCGCGCAAGGCCCCGGGCCTGGGCCGGCCCGAGGCCTTCTGCGGCAACGTGGACGAGAGCAAGTGGGAGTCTTTCACGCTCACGCTGCGCAGCCCGTTGCTGCTGCAGCGCATCCAGGCCTTCTCGGGCAACGCGCCCGGCACGGGCGGCCTCATGACCTTCAAGGATTCGAGCTGGCTGATGTCGATCGTGGTGCCGCACCCGCCGCACTTCGACGCGCAGCCCGACGGCGTGTTCACGCTGTGGGGCTACGGCCTGCTGCTGGAAACGCGGGGCAACTTCATCGACCGCACGATGGCGCAGGCCACGGGGCAGGAAATACTGACCGAACTCATCCACCACCTGGGCTTCGAGGACATCCTGGACGAGGTGCGGCGCACCACCACCGTGGTGCCGGTGATGATGCCGTACATCACCAGCGAGTTCGAATGCCGCGCCCCGACGGACCGGCCAGCCGTCATTCCGCACGGCGCGAAGAACTTCGCGCTGCTGGGCCAGTACGTGGAGATTGCGGAGGACGTGGTCTTCACCGTCGAGTACTCGGTGCGCGGCGCCATGCATGGCGTGTACGGTCTCATGGGCGTGGACAAGGAAGTGCCGCCCATCTACCACGGCATCGCCGACCGGAAGGTCGCGCTGGCCAGCCTGCGCACGCTGATGGGCTGACGCCATGGCATGGCCGGGAGCGCGACGATGTGCATGAATCTCCTGCGGGCGCTGGCCGAGGCGCCGCCGCCTTGCACGGTGTCCGAGCCGGTGAGCATCGACCGGTTGCGGGTGCTGCAGGCTGCGGGTCTGGTCGAGGCCCGGATTCCGTGGCCTGGCAACGAGGTCCGGTTGCAGGTGCAGGATGCGGCCGCCGTGACGGCGATCACCGCGCGCGGGTGGAAGGCCGTTCGCAGCCCCGTCGTCGACGAGGCATTGCCGCCGAACTGGCTCGGTCTAGGCCTGAAGCCGCCAAGAGACGCAGAACTGCCTTGACAGACGAGTGACCCGGCGAAGCGCAGCTACCATCGCGCGATGCTGAACTCAGGCTCAACGAATCCCTCTGTCTCCTTCGACCGCGTTTCAGCCGACATGTTCGTGAGCGGCATCATCCTGCCGATCGTCGCAAAGGCTGTTGCCCCCGGCCTCTGGTCGAACACCCTCTGCGTCGTCGCCCTGCTGTGCTGGTTCGTGTTGCCGCTGTGGTATCCCTATCGCGCGATCAGGACGGGTGTCATCGGTGCCCGGTACGGGGTCTTCAGGAAGAAGGAACCGTTCAGGTTCTGGGTGGGGCTCGCGACCTACGAGGTGCTTCTTCTTGTTCTGAGCATCGTGATGGCGCTGGCTGTGTATGCCAGGTTCATGAAGGATTAGGCGCCGCGGCTGTTGCGTCACGCGCACTGCGCCGCAGCGAATGCGGAAGTGCCCAGCGCCCGGAAGGATACGATGCTTGAGCACCCTTGGACATTCGTGTTGCCCATGGAAGTCTCCAACCCCGAACGTCCTGGACCGTCACGGAGGTTGTAACCCGCACAGACCGTGTGCTTCGCACCGGCCCCAACCAAAGGTAGAGCCCATGGGCGCCCCCATCATCATCCGCGGCAGCTTCGACCTCTGGATCAGCAACGGCCTGAAAGACGCGTTCTGCGATGTACTCACGGCCGTTGCGACCCTGGAGGGCAAGGACATCATGGCCATCTACGAAGAGGCACCCGGCGTGGCCGGCACCTATGGAGTCTCCGGGTTGGGCATCGATCTCGAGGAATTTCACCTCTACCTCGGCGGCTCCGAGGGCGTCCGGCGCCACCTCGATGTCTGCCGCGCGCGACTGGATGAAGTTGCCGAGTCATGCGGCCTGTCGTCTGTTGGCTCCAGGTACATGGCACATGTACTCGCATGGGCGGCGCACACGATGGATGGGCACTCGATCCCCGAAAGCATCAACTTCTACGAGGAATGGCCGCCGGGCATGGCGGGTTGAAGCGACTGCGCATCGCTCGGTCGGCAAACCTTGCCGATGGCGCCGGCCAGACGCGACGACCCTCGTTCAACTGACGCACCCTCGCTGCTACAGTGCGTCAAAGGCTCTCGATGCGGATCGGCTTTCGCCGGCGATTGCAGAACTCATCGCACCGATGCACCCAGCTCTGCCCTTCGGTATTTCTGATCCCAGGCGCCGGTGCCGCCTTGCCGAGGCGATCCGCCTTCCGCGATGGCGGCATGACTGAGCACCCCGCACGATGGCGCCTGCCGCGTGTGGCCCGCATTGCGGGTACTGCCATCGGCAGCAGCATCAGCCTCTGGGTCCTGCTCGGTTACGCACTGGATGTGCCGGGCATGTGGCGCCCGGTCGCCAACCTGCCTGCCACCCACCCCGGCACGGCGCTGTGCCTGCTGCTGCTCACGATCGCGCTGATGCCCGGCAAGACGACCGGGCTTGCCCGAACGGTCGCTCGAATCGCCGTGGCGGCCGCCCTGTGCCTCGTATCGATCAGGCTGCTGGTCCCCCTGACGGGCGACCGGCTCTTCAACGCATTGACACCGTTTCGCGGCACGCTCGAAGCGCATCGGCAAGCCACGGGCAACCACATCGCGATGCCGCTGAATGTCGCCTGGACGTTGCTGCTGCTGTGCCTTGGCGAAATTGCGCGGCGCATGCGGCAGCCGCTGGTGTCGCAGCTCCTGGCTGCGGCTTCACTGGCAGTGCTCTTCGTGGCACTTGTGGGCTACCTCGGCGGGCTGCTGGCCTTCAAGGGCGCCATGGCGCCCTGGACCGTGGCGGGCACGGCATCGCTGGCGCTGGCGCTTCTGCTGGCGACCTCGCGCCGGTCTTTCATGCAGGCCCTGACCGCGGGCTCCGAGCCGGGCCGCCTGGCGCGCCGCCTGCTAGGCAGCACCACGCTGCTGCTGGCACTGGGGGTCTGGCTCATGTCGAGGTGGCTCGCCAACCCGGGCATGCAGCTGCCGCCGGACGGCGTGCTGCTGGTCTACCAAGGCGCCTTCATCATCGCGTTGATCTGGGCCGTGGTCACCATCGTTACCGTGCGCGCCCACGGCGTGGATCGGCTGCGTGGCATTGCCGAACGCCTGACGCGGCGAGCGGCCGACCACGACGCCCTGACGGGGCTGCTCACCCGCAACAAGATGATGGACCTGCGCCGAAGCGGGACGGCAGCCGCGGGCCCGGGTGCGAGCGAGGTGCTGATTGACCTGGACGGTTTCAGGGCGGTCAATGAGGCCTTCGGCCATGAAGAAGGCGACCGCGTGCTGGTCGAGGTGGCGACGCGGCTGCGTGCCGCGGCGAATGGCGCGCCGGTGGGCCGCATCGGCGGCGATGAATTCGCCATCTATTGCGCGGACCTGAGCCCCGGGGAGGCCGAGCAACTGGGCGCCGCGGTCAGCCGCTCGCTGGCCCGGCCTTACGAGGTGCGCGGACGAAGCTTCAGGCTGGTGGCAAGCGTGGGTACCGCGCATGCGCAGAAAGCCGCCGGCGCCAACCTGGCGCAGGCGGCCGACCAGGCCATGTACGTCGCCAAGGCCCGCGGCGGCAACCAGGCCGTGGCGTTCGCGAAAGCCATGCACGACACGCGCCAGCAGGAGGTCGAGCTCGAGCAGGACCTCCACCAGGCCTTGGCCAGCGACGATGAACTCTGGCTGGCGTTCCAGCCCGTGGTGGGCGTGGCCGACCGGAGGATCATGGCCGTGGAGTCGTTGGCAAGGTGGCGTCACCCGCGGCTTGGCGCCGTCCCGCCCGACCGGTTCATTCCGCTGGCTGAACGCAAGGGGTTGATCGCCGCGCTGGGGCGCAAGCTGCTCGGCCTGGCGGTCGACCAGGCGGCGGCCTGGGAGCGAACGGCGCCCGGCCAATGGCCGGTGATCAACCTGAACGTGTCACCCGCCCAGTTCGCCGCCGGCGATGTGGTGGCCGACCTGCTGGCGCTCCTGGCCCGGCAGGACCTGCCGGCCGGCCGCTTCTGCATCGAGGTGACCGAGGGCGTGTTCGCCGACGCGCACGCGGTCGCCGCGCTGGAGCGCGCGCGCCAGCACGGATTGAAGGTGGCGATGGACGACTTCGGCGTGGGCTACTCGACGCTGTCGCAGCTGCCTCGCATGCCCCTGACGTCGGTGAAGCTGGACCGCAGCTTCATCGTCAATGCCGGCGAGAGCGCGGGCGATGCCGCGGTGTTCCGGTCCATCGTCCAGCTCGCGCACGCGCTGGGGCTGCTGGTGGTCGCCGAGGGCGTGGAAACGCAGGAACAGTTCGACCTGACCGCCAGTTGCGGTTGCGACGGGGTCCAGGGTTACTTCATCGCGCGCCCGATGGCGCCACCGGACTTCGACCGATGGCGAACCGACGCTGCCACTGCTTGATCTGGCGCAACGCGCCGCGCCCACGGGCTGCCTAAGCTGGCACCTCACACCCGAAAGGCGCTTTCATGTTCAAGCACATCCTCGTCGCCACCGATGGCTCCGCGCTCTCGAAGAAGGCGGTCAAGGCCGCCGTTGCGCTGGCGGCCGGCAACGGCGCCGAGCTGGTGGCGCTGACCGTGGTGCCGCGCTACCCACAGAGCTACCTGGAGGGCGCGATGACCTTCTCGCCCGACGACATCGGCCGCGTCGAGAAGCAATGGGCCGACAAGGCGCAGGCGATGCTCGACGCCGTGCGCGAGCGCGCGCAGGCCAGCGGCGTGCAGGTGAAGACGGCACGCATCAGCTCCGACCTGGTGGCGGAGTCGATCATCGCGGCCGCGAAGAAGCACGGCAGCGACCTGATCGTGATGGCCTCCCACGGGCGCAAGGGCCTCAAGCGCCTGCTGTTGGGCAGCGAGACGCAGCATGTGCTGACGCACTCGGCACTGCCGGTGCTGGTGCTGCGCTGACGCACTGACTCGCTGAGGCACTGGCGCATCGGCAAGCTCGCGCGTCCGCGCGCCTCAGTCCGGCAGCGCCTCGAACCAGTCCCGCGCCGAGTGCCCCTGGTCGGGCCCCAGCATCGAGAAGCCGCCGTCGACCGGAATGTCCGCGCCGGTCACGAAGCGTGCCGCGTCCGAGCACAGAAACAGCACCACCTGCGCCACGTCGTCGCCGTCGCCCACGCGGCCCAGCGGGTGCATCGGCGCGCCGACGCGGTCGGCGAGTGCGCGGTCGGCGCCGGCCATGCGCGACAGGGCGTCCGACCAGGTCCACCCCGGCGACACCGAGTTCACCCGCACGCCGCGCGGCGCCAAGCTGGCGGCCTGGTTGCGCGTGAGCTGCAGGATGGCGGCCTTGGCCGCCGGATAGAGCGCCCTGCCCGCCGTGCCGAACTTGCCGCCCACGCTGCCCATATTCACGATGGCGCCACGCTGCGCCGCCAGCGCGTCGGCGGTCTTCTGCACCAGCATCGCGCCGGAAACCAGGTTGACGTTCAGCGCGCTCAGCCACTCGCCGCGCGCGGCGGCCAGGCCGGCGTCGCCATAGACCACCGCGTTGTTGACCAGGAAGTCGATGCGCCCCTCCACCCGCAGCACGTCGGCCACCAGCGCGTCGAGCGCGTCGTCGCTGGCGATGTCGCAGGCCACGAAGCGGCAGCGCGGCCCCAGTTCGGCGGCCAGCGCCTCGCCGCGCGGCACGTCGATGTCCACCGCCAGCACGCGCGCGCCGGCCTGCACCAAAGTGCGAACGATGGCGCTGCCGAGCATGGCGGCCGCGCCGGTGACGATGGCGACCTTGTCTTGCAACTTCATGGCGGGCCTTTCATTTGAGTGACCGCATCATCCACGCGAATCACCTGCGCCAGCAGCGCCAGGGTTTCCAGGCTGGCCGCATGCAGGTGCGCCTGCGCGGTGCTGCAGGCGTCGGCCACCACCGCCACGTCGTAGCCCAGGTCGCTCGCATGCCGCGCGCCGTGCTCGACCACATGGTTGGTCGCGATGCCCGCCACGTACAGCCGGCCCGCCCCGGTGGCGCGCACCGCCTCCTCGAGCCCGCTGGCCCAGAAGGGGTTGTTGCGCTTGTGGGTGACCACGGCTTCGCCCGGCAGCGGCGCCAGCTCGGCGTAGAACTCGGCGCCCCAGCTGCCGTCCTGCACGGCGCCGGTCTCGGCCACGCGGCGGAACAGCGTGCAGTTGCGCAGGCAGTCCGCATAGCCGGGCGCGAAGGCGATGCGCACGAAGATCACCGGCACGCCGCTCGCCCGCGCAGCCGCGATCAGGCGCGCGGCCGAGGCGATGAGCCGCGGGCGCGCCGGGTCGTCGGCGGCCACGCCCACGCGCACCTTGCCGTCGACGTGCAGCACGTCGTTCTGGTAGTGCATGGCCAGCAGCGCGGCCTTCACATGAACACCTGCAAGGCTTCGTGCGGTGCGTCGCAGTTGACGAGGTCGATGCGCTTGGTCTGGATGCGAAAGCCGCCGCCGGCCTGTTCCGCCTTGCGCAAGGTGTGCAACACGCTGCCGCCGAACACACGCTGCTCGGTCTTGCGCCACTCCAGCAGCATGAAGGTCGAGCGCACCGTGCAGCCCGCTTCGTCGCGCGATTCGAGCGCGATGTTGCCGACCACGTGCACGGTGCGCGTCACGGGCTGCTGCGAATAGGCGCGGGCCTGCTCGAGCCGGCGTGCGCGCATGGAGCGCAGCAGCGCGTCTTCGCAGAACAGCGAGGCATGGTTGAGGTGGTCGGTCTGGCCGTGCACCAGCGGCACCCAGTACAGCCCGTCGGGCGTGAAGAGCTTCTGCCATTCGTCCCAGCGGTGCTCATCGAGCAGGCGCGCCTCGTGGTGCAAGAACTGCACGACGTCCTGCTGCTCTTGCCAGTCGATGAAGTTCATGCCTTGTCTCCCGCCGGGGCATCCGCGCCGGCACCCATGTACGAAGCCCAGGCCGCGAACATGTTGCGCGAGGGCATCTCGCTGTTGCCGTTGGAGGCGCGCCCGCCCGGCAGCGGCTGGTCGCGCCCGGCCGCGCGGTGCATGCTGACCCAGTCGCCGCCGTCCGAACCCAGGCCTTCCTGCACGCGGTTGTAGGCCTCCAGGTCGTCGGGCATCACGTTGGACGAGGGCGAATTGACGATGTTGGTGTACTTCAGCGTGCGCTGGAAGGTGGCCTCCGGCGCGCCCTTCAGGCGGAAGCTGAAGATCTCGACCAGCGTGCGGTCCACCGACAGCGGCCGTATCACCCGGATCTGCTGGAACGAGGTGTGCGGCGAACAGCTCGGGTAGACGATGGTGTTGTGCCGGTTCACGCGCAGGATTTCTTCGGCGCGCTGTGCGCCGTGCGCGGCCTCCAGCGAGGCCACGTAGGCCAGGCTCACCGGGTCGGTCGGCGGCACGAAGATGCCTTCCATGAAGCCGTGGCCGTTGTCGTAGCCCTTGAGCTCCAGCTTCTCCCAGAAGTCCAGCGGCTCGCCGTTGCCGTCGACGATCACCACCTCGAAGGGCTTGGGCGTGCCCGCCGGCATGGCCTCGTACTCTTCCTTGGCCGCGCGCCACGACGACTCGTGCGTGGCCACCGCGTGGATGGTGTCGTGCAGGTTCTCGAAGAAGATCTTCCAGTTGTTGCGCTGGATCACGCGCTGCACGCCGCCGGCCACCTCCACCTCGCCCTCGGGCGCGCGGTCGCAGAAGTTGTCGAGCGAGGTGGCCACGCCGCCCAAAAAGTCTTTCAGCTCGGGGCCTTCGGCCGCGAGGCTCGCGAACACGAAGCCGCGGTGCGTGGCCACGCGCGCCACCTTGCGCACGCCGTACTGCGGGTCTTTCAGGTCGAGCGCGGTGTCTTCGTAACCGCTGCGCAGCGGCACCGAGAGCAGGCTGCCGTCGCACTTGAAGGTCCAGCCGTGGTACAGGCAGCGCAAGAACTTGCCCGCGCTGCCGCTGCCGTCGGGCACGATCTTGGCGCCCTTGTGCGGGCAGCGGTTGAACAGCACGTGCACGGCGCCGTCGGTGTGCCGCAGCATCACCACGGGCTCGCGGCCCAGCCGGGTGGTGAAGTAGTCGCCGGGCTTGGGCACCTGGCTCTCGTGGCCGACGTAGAGCCAGGCCTGGCCGAAGACGCGGTCCATCTCCAGCTCGAAGATGGCGGGGTCGGTGTAGACGCGCTTGTGCACGCGGTCGGGCTGCACGAGCGTGCTCGGATCGATGGTCATGAGTGGGTCTCCTGAAGCCTTGTCGTCAGATGTCGAGCACCAGGTGCGCCGTCTTCGCGCGCGACACGCAGGTGCAAAGGGTCTTGCCGCTCGCTTTTTCGCGGGCGCTGAGGTTGTGGTCGCGGTGGTCGGGCACGCCCTCCACCACGTCGACGGCGCACACGCCGCAGTCGCCCTGGCGGCAGTCGTACAGCGGGTCGAGCCCCGCGGCGATGAGCACGTCGAGCAGGCTGCGCTCGGGCGGAACGGTCAGCGTCCTGCCCGAGCGCAGGGTGCGCACCTCGAAGGCCGCATCGCCGGCCTGTTCGAGCGCGCCCGCGAAGAGCTCGAAGTGCACGTGGTCGCCGGGCCAGCCGAGGGTGCGGGCGCTGTCCGCCACGGACTGCACCAGGCCGCGCGGGCCGCACACGTGCAGGTGGCGCCCGGGGGCAGGCGCGGCCAGCAGCGTGCGCAGGTCGAGCCCGCGCGCAGGGTCGCCGCCGTCGTGCACCAGCGTGCCGCCGAGCGCACGCACTTCCTCCAGATAGGCCGTGGCGTCTTCGCTGCGCGTGGCGTAGAAAAAGTCGAAGGGCCTGTTTTCGGCCGCGAGCGATCGCGCCATGCACAGCAGCGGCGTGATGCCAATGCCGCCCGCGATCAGCAGCGGCGGCGCGCTGCCCGCGTGCAGCGCGAAGTCGTTGCGTGGCGGGTGGGCGGCCAGCACCGCGCCCGCAGCCAGCCCGTGCATCCAGGCCGAGCCGCCCGCCCCCTGCGGTTCGTGCAGCACCGCGATCTCGTAGCCCTGCGCGCCGTCGTGCGGTTTCACCAGCGAATACGCGCGCTGCCCGGTTCGTCCGTTGGGCTGCATCACCTGCACACCCAGGTGCGCACCCGGCGCGAACGGCGGCAGGGGCGCGCCGCTCGCGCTGCGCAGCACGAAGGCCTTGATGGCCGGGGTGAGCGGCGTGACCGACGCGACGACCAGTTCCAGCATGTGCGGAGCGCCCGTCATCCCAGCGGCAGCGCCGGGTCGGCGATGGTCAGCGCGGTCGATTTCGCCCAGCGCGGCATCAGCGTGTTCGACGGCAGCGTCTCGTCCACCAGCTTGCGCGCGGTCTCCACGCCGGCCACGGGCAGGCCCTTGGCGTCGAGCAGGCCGATCTGCACCAGCACGCTGGCCTGGTCCCAGTAGATGTGCTCGTGAAAAAGCTTGTCGCCGCGAAACTTCACGATGGCCACCAGCGGGATCTCCACCGCCTTGCCGGTGGGTGCGATGCCCGGCAGCATCCAGTCGATCTCCACCGTGTGGGTGAAGCAGAAGAGCATCTCGTCGACGATCTGCGTCGCGCCCACGGTGCGCGAGATGGGCGTGAGCCGCGTGTCCGGCGGCGTGGTCGGAATGAAGTGGTGCTTGTAGAAGCGCGACAGCTCCTTCGCGCCCACGCCGCCGGTCATGGTCGGAATGTGGTTGACGTAGGGCTCGCTCACCATCGTGGCCATGGTGGCGACCACGTCGCGCGTGGCGAACTCGTATTCGCAGTGCTTGTCCCACAGCGCCGACAGGTCGTAGACCGGGCCGATCGCTTCCTTGAACAGCGCCATGGAGCGCTGGTGCGCCATGAGCGTGGAAGGCTTGTCGAAATGGTCGCCGCCGGTGCGCGCAAAGGCATGGTCGACGCCGGGGTACACGTACATCTGCGCGCCCGGCTTGCCGGCAAAGGCCTCGAGCACCTGGGCACGCGCCTCGGGCGGGCAGAACTGGTCGAGCTCCGCAAAGTGCAAGGCGATCGGGCATTCGATCTTCGGTACCAGGTCGAGCGCACCCTCGATGCCCACGCCGTAGTAGCCCACCGCCGCATCCACGCCCGAATGCGCCGCCGCCAGGAAGGCCAGCTTGCCGCCCAGGCAAAAGCCCAGCGCGCCGACCTTGCCGGTGCAGGCCGGATGCGCGCGCAGCGCCTGCACGCTGGCCGTGACGTCCGCAATGCCGGCGTCGATGTCGAACTTCTGGAAGAAGCCGAAGGCGCGCTGCCAGTCTTCGGGCGAATAGCCCAGCTCGACGTTGGGCTCCATGCGCCAGAACAGGTCGGGGGCGAGCACCACGTAGCCTTCCTGCGCGTAGAGGTCGGCCACCTCGCGCACGTAGTCGTTGATGCCGAAGATCTCCTGGCACAGCACGATGCCGGGACCGCGCCCCGAGGCGGGCAAGGCCAGGTAGCCGCGGAAAGTCTGCGAGCCGTCTCCGGCCGGAATGTCGATGTAGTTGCTCATCGTGGTGTCTCTGGAGTGGTGGGGTTCGGCGGCGATTCTGTGGACCGCCCGCCCCTGCTGTCTGTCCATTTCGTGCAGCCCCCCTTGCTGCACGAAACGGATAGCGGCGTGCCGCGGCGGCCCACAGACTGCGGCCTGCATCGCACCCCACGTTCAACGAATTTCCCCTACCGAGGAGCTTGTCCACCATGTCGCAGGAATTCCCCAGAACCGCCCTGTGCGCGCTCGCCATCATGGCTTGCGCGCTGGCATTGCCCACACTGGCCCAGGCGCAGGCACAGACCGTGAAGGTCGGCCTCGCCATGGACCTCTCGGGCCCGTTCGCCGTCGGCGGCGCCGAGGCCAAGGCCGGTTTCGCCGTGGCGATGAAGCAGCTGGGCGGCAAGCTCGGCGGCGTGTCGGTGGAATACGTGGAGGCCGACACCGCCGGCAACCCCGAAACCGCGCGCCAGGCGGTCGACCGCATGCTGATGCGCGACAGGATCGACCTGTTCACCGGCCCGGTCGGCTCATCGGTGGCGCTGGCCGTGGGCCCGCCGCTCTTCGCGGCCAAGGTGCCCTACCTGTCGAGCAACACGGGCCCGAGCGACTACTCGGGGGCGCGCTGCAACGCCTACTTCTTCGGCGCTTCCTACCCCAACGACGCGTACCACGAGGCGGCCGGCAAGTTCGCCTCCGACAAGGCGTTCAAGAAGGTGGCGCTCATTGCGCCCAGCTACCCCGGCGGCAAGGATGCCATCACCGGCTTCAAGCGCACCTTCAAGGGCACGGTGGGCGACGAGCTCTACACCAAGCTCGGCCAGCTCGACTACTCGGCGGAGCTGGCGCAGATTCGCGCGTCCAAGCCCGACGCGCTCTACTTCTTCCTGCCCGGCGCCATGGGCGTGAGCTTCATCAAGCAGTTCGTGGGCGCGGGGCTGTCGAAGGACGTGGCGCTGATCTCCACCGCCTTCTCGGCCGACGAGGACATGATTCCCGCGGTCGGCGAGCCGATGCTCGGCCTGTTCAACACGGCGCACTGGTCCTTCGACCTGGACAACCCGGCCAACCAGCGCTTCGTGGCGGCCTTTCGCGAGCAGAACAACGGACGCAACCCCTCGTTCTACGCGGGCCAGGCCTACGACGTGCTGATGGCCATGGACGCTGCGGTGCGCGACGTGGGCGGCAAGGTGGCCGACCGCCCCGCGCTGCTGAAGGCGATCAAGGCGGCCAACTACAAGTCGGTGCGCGGCGACTTCCGCTACGGCGCGAACAACTTCCCCATCCAGAACTACTACCTGCGCGTGATCGGCAAGGACGCCAGCGGGCGAATCTCGAACAAGGTGATCGGCACCGTGCTGCAGAACTACCAGGACACATCGGCCGCGCAGTGCCGGATGAAGTCCTGAACGCTTCGGCGCCGGTCGCGCGCCGGGCGCTGCCCCGTCAGTGCCTGGCGACCGATGTGCGCGCGGCACCCGACGAGGTGTCGCGCGGCAGCTGCCCGAAGCGCTCGCGGTAGCAGGCGGCAAAGCGGCTCAGGTGTGAGAAGCCGCAGTTGAGCGCCACCTCGGTCACGCTGGCGCCGTCGTTGCGCGCCAGCTGCGCGTGCGCGGCGTCCAGCCGCATGTTGCGCAGCACCTCGCCGGGCGACAGCTCGCGGTAGCGCCTGAACAGCAAGGCCAGGCCGCGGCGCGTCAGGCCCGCGGCCTGCGCCACGTCTTGGAGCGCGATCGGCGTGTCGAGCCGCTCGCGCATGAACTCCTCGGCCCGGCGCAGCTGCCGCAGGCCGGCTTCTTCGGAGCCGCGCCGCACGGCGGCGTGCCGTTGCAGCACCGAGTTCGGCCGGTGGCACAGCAGGTAGAGCATCAGGTTGTCTTCGCAATGCGCGAGCCACCGGGGGTCGTAGGCCTCGAAGTCGCTCGACGGCAGCAGCGACGCCAGGCCCGCCACCATGCGGCACCACTGCGTGCCGGCGGCGTCGTCCAGGCGAAAGGGCATCTCGAAATCGATCTCGCCCACGGCGTCGGTGCCGCGCAGGGCGAAGGCATGGCGCGCCACCTCCTGCAGCCGGCTGAGCTCGATCTTCAGCATCAGCTGTTCGCAGTCGGCATGCCAGCGCAGCCGCACCGGCTTGTGCGCGGAAATGACCGCGCCCTGGCCGGGATGGATCTGCAGCGTCTGCCCGCCGGTGTGGATGTCGGCATGGCCGCGCAGCGGCATCTGCACCAGCACGAAGTTGCCGAGCGCATCGGGCTCGATGTCGACGTCGCAGCCGTAGCGCAGGATGCACAAGGACAGTGCGCTCAGCTCGGCGCGGCAGAAGACGGCGTCGACGTCGCCGCGCCCCCACACGCTGCGGTGCGGCTTGAGCTCGCGGGATACGCGCGCATGGGTCTCGTCCGCCTCGCGCGAGCGGAAGACCTCGCGTCCGTACAAGGGGGAAAGCTGCTGGCTCGACCATGCGTCCATGGACACTCCTGCGGATCAAGGTGGGGGAAGCGACTCTGGGGTCGATGCCGGAATCTACGTCCGTGCGCCGCCCGCCGCCATGGGGGTTGCCCGGGCGGCAAGGCCCCTGCCGCAAGAAGCTTGCCCGCGCTGCCGGCGATGTGCCGGCAACGGGAAAATCGCAGCGGTCAGGCCGGTTCGTCGCGCTGGTTCAAGTGCATGCGCCCCAGCCCTCTCGTGCGTTTTTCACGTTCTCCGGGGCGGATCGCTGTGTCGACAGGCTGTTGACCATTGTTTGCAAGGGTGCGCAAGCCACGGGCCGCAGACTTCCGGCCCGTCGTTCATCACACAGGCTCACCGCATGCACCCGTCCCCGTCCTCCTGCAGTCTCCCGACTGCCCATTCGTCCGATCGACCGATGTTCCCGGCCCCGCAAGGCGGTCGTCGACCCCTTCGAAGCCGGGGTCGCCCGGCATGAGCGCGCTTCTGCTCATCCAGTCCCATGACAAATGGCGCAAGGGCATCGGCGGTGCGCCGGCCGGCGTGACAGGCCAGAGCGACGGCAACGCCTATGCGGGGCTGGACCTGAACCTGATCACCTTCACCGCCAGCACGTTCAGCGGCAGCAGTTTCATTGCGACCTCGCTGCAAGACGCCGTGTGGACCGGCTGCCAGTTCAGCGGCTGTTCGTTCCGGCAATGCGACATGCGGCGCATTGCCATCAGCGGGTGCACTTTCGTCAATTGCACCTTCGCCGGCACGCAGCTCGACGCCAGCAGGCTCGGCAACTGCTCGTTCAGCCAGTGCAACTGGACAGACCTGAGCTTCGACGCCAGCACCTGGACGCAGGTGAACCTGCGCGACTGCACCGGCGAACGAGTGAACGCGACCGGCCTGCAGGGCGAACAGGTCGACTTCACCGGAAGCCAGTTCCAGGACATGCACCTGAGCGACGCGCGAATCAACTGACCGATGAAGCCGGAGCCACCGCCGGCCTGTGCCACGCGGCCATCCCGCTGCACGGCGGCGCATCGGCATGACCGAGGAATACGCGGTTGGCCGCTGCATGACCCCGGGGCCGCTCAAAGCCTGGCAGCCACCACCTGCCGCACCGCATCGATCAGGGCCCTGGCGGCCGGCGACGCCAGCGCGCCCTTGCGCTGCGTGATGCCGATGCGCCGCCGGGTGCTCTCCAGCGGATGGTTCAGCACCACCAGCGCGCCGGTGTCGATCTCGTAGTGCAGCTGGTGCGCCGACATGGCGGTCACCATGTCGCTTTGCAGCAGCAGGCCGCGCAGCAGGGCCAGGTCGCCTGTTTCCACCGTGGGCATGGGGGCCGGACGGCCCGCTTCGCGGAAGGCGCGCTCCAGCAGCTCGCGCGACGGCGAGCCGGGGCGCGACAGCACCCATTGGGCCCGCTGCAGCGCCGCCCGCCCGATGCGCGGCAGCCCGGCCAGCGGATGGCCGGCGCGCACGATGAGGGAGATGCGGTCTTCGAACAGCGGCTCCTGCACCAGGTCCCTGGCTTCTTCCGGCGGGCGCAGCGCGCCGATGATGAAGTCGATGTCTCCGCTGCGCAGCGCGGCGGCCAGCGCCTCGTACGGACTTTCGACCGTGCTCACGTGCAGCCGCGGATGCCGCGCCACCAGCGCCGCGATGGCCGACGGCAGGATCTGCGTGCGCGACAGCGGCAGCGCGCCCACCGCCACGCGGCCCTCGACCGCGCCGCGCAAGGCCGCGAGGTCCGGCCCGATGCTGCGCAGCTCGGCCAGCGCGCGCTTGCAGCGAAAGGCCAGCAGGCTGCCCGCGCGCGTGGGCGTGACGCCGCGCGCCGTGCGCGTGAACAGCGTGCGGCCGGTGCGCGACTCCAGCTCGCGCACCAGCGCACTGAGGGCCGGCTGTGTCACACCGAAGGCGGCGGCCACCGCGGGCATGTTGTGCAGCTCCGACAGGCTGGCGAACAACGCAAGCCGGCGCGCACTGAACATCGACGCCAGCAGGCTGCGCGCCTCGATGGCCTGTTTGGGCGCCGCGGCGTCGCTGCCCGCGAGCTCCAGGCAGGCCGCCGCGAACTCCTGCTCCACCCGCTGGGCGCGCACGCGCACGGCCTCTCCGTAGACGTTCATCAGCATGCCGCGGGCCTTGCGCTCGAACAGCGACACGCCCAGGCGTGCCTCCAGTTCCGCCACCGCACGGGTCACCGCCGAGGCGACGCGAAACAGGGCGTCCGCCGCCTGCGTGACGCTGCCGGCGGCGGCCACGGCCGAGAAGGCCTGGAGATGCCGCAGGTTGAGCTGCAATGCACCGCCCGCGTTCGCCGGCTTCTCGGTGTCGATAAGTTTCTTTGCCGCCATGCAGCGATTCTGCCAACCACTCCCGGATGCCATTCACTCATTCAGCAGCAAGGGTTAACCCTATATCGATAAACAGATGAGAACGCAGTGCGCGTGGAACTCAACCCGCCGGAGGCGCTGCGCGCCCACACTGGCCGCATGCCTTGCGAACCCTCCCCCGACCTGATTTCGCTGCCCTGCACATGGATGCGCGGCGGCACGTCGAAGGCGGCCTTCTTCCACGCGAAAGACCTGCCCGGCGAGCCCGCCGAAAGGGACGCCCTCATCCTCGCCGGCATGGGCCACACCGAGCCTCGGCAGATCGACGGCATCGGCGGCGGGCATCCGCTGACCACCAAGGTCGCGATCGTCTCGCCGTCCACCGACCCGCGCGCCGATGTGGACTACCTCTTCGGCCAGGTCGTGGCCACCGAGTCGCGCATCGACTACGCGCCGACCTGCGGCAACATCCTCTCGGCGGTCGGCCCCTTCGCGCTGGACGAGGGCCTGGCGCCGGCGCAAGACGGCCAGTCGGTAGTGCGCATTCGCATGGTGAACACGGCGTCGTATTGCGATGCGGTGGTGCAGACGCCCGGCGGCCGCGTGCGCTACAGCGGCGACACGGCCATCAGCGGCGTGCCCGGGCACGGCGCGCCGGTGGAGCTGCGCTTCTCCGACATCCTCGGGTCCAGCTGCGGCGCACTGCTGCCCACGGGTGAGGCGCGCGAACGCATCGACGGCGTCGAGGTGACCTGCATCGACAACGGCATGCCGGTGGTGCTGATGCGCGCGGCCGACATCGGCGCCACCGGGCGCGAGACGCCGGCCGAACTCGACGCCGATGCGGCGCTGAAGGCGCGCATCGAATCGATCCGCCTGCAGGCCGGGGAGCGCATGGGCCTGGGCGACGTCAGCGCCAAGGTGGTGCCCAAGATGACGCTGGTCTCGGCCGCGCTGGCCGGAGGCACGCTGAACACGCGCACCTTCATTCCGCGCAAATGCCATGACGCCATCGGCGTGCTGGGTGCGGTGTCGGTGGCGTCGGCCTGCGTGGTGCCGGGCACCGTGATGGAAGGGCTGTGCGTCATCGCACCCGATGCAGCGCCCAGCCCTGCGCAACGCCTGCACGACCTGTCGGTGGAACATCCCACCGGCGAATTCACCGTGCGCCTGCTGATGGACGCGAGCGGCCGCGGCATCGCCGGCGCCGCGCTGCTGCGCACCGCGCGGCCGCTGTTCCGCGGACACGTCCTGGTGCCCGGCGCAGCCCACCATTCAACCCCTACGGAGACCCCGTGATCATCGATTGCCACGGCCACTACACGACCGCCCCCGCCGCGCTGGAAACATGGCGCAAGCGCCAGATCGCCAGCCTGGGCAACCCGGGCGAAGCGCCCTCTGCAGCGTCACTGCGCATCAGCGACGACGAACTGCGCGAATCCATCGAGCAGAACCAGCTGCACAAGATGCGCGAGCGCGGCAGCGACCTGACCATCTTCTCGCCGCGTGCCAGCTTCATGGCGCACCACATCGGCGGCTTCGAGACCAGCGCCACCTGGGCCGCCCTCTGCAACGAGCTGTGCCACCGCGTGGCGCAGCTGTTTCCCGACCACTTCGTGGGCGCCGCCATGCTGCCGCAGTCGCCGGGCGTGGACCCGCGCACCTGCATTCCCGAACTGGAACGCTGCGTGCAGGACTACGGCTTCGTCGGCATCAACCTGAACCCCGACCCCTCGGGCGGGCACTGGACCTCGCCGCCGCTGTCCGACCGCCACTGGTACCCGCTGTACGAAAAGATGGTGGAACACGACATTCCGGCCATGGTGCACGTGAGCACCAGTTGCAACGACTGCTTCCACACCACTGGCGCGCACTACCTGAACGCGGACACCACCGCCTTCATGCAGTGCCTGAGCTCCGACCTGTTCACCGACTTCCCCACGCTGCGCTTCGTGATTCCGCACGGCGGCGGCGCGGTGCCCTACCACTGGGGGCGCTTCAGGGGCCTGGCACAGGAGATGAAGAAGCCGCTGCTCAAAGACCACCTGCTGCACAACATCTTCTTCGACACCTGTGTGTACCACCAGCCGGGCATCGACCTGCTCACGCGCGTGATTCCGGTCGACAACATCCTGTTCGCGAGCGAAATGATCGGCGCGGTGCGCGGCATCGACCCCGAGACCGGTTTCCCCTACGACGACACGCGCCGCTACATCGACGCCGCCACCACGCTGGACGCCGCCGCGCGCCACCAGATCTACGAAGGCAACGCGCGCCGCGTCTACCCGCGGCTGGACCGCGCACTCCAAGCCAAGGGCCTCTGACATGACCACGACTTCCAACCTTCAACAGCTCGGCGTCGTGCATCGCACCATCGAGCGCGCCGACCCGGCCGCCGTCGAGAAGCTCTCGCGTTTCGGCGTGTCCACCGTGCACGAGGCACTGGGCCGGCTCGGGCTGATGCAGCCGCGCATCCGCCCGATCCACCCCGACGCACGCTTCTGCGGCCCGGCCGTCACCGTGCTGCTGCAGCCCGGCGACAACTGGATGCTGCATGTGGCGGCCGAGCAGATCCGCCCCGGCGACGTGGTGGTGGCCGCGTGCACCAGCGACAGCACCGACGGTTTCTTCGGCGACCTGCTCGCCACCTCTTTCAAGGCGCGCGGCTGCATGGGCCTGGTGATCGACGGCGGCGTGCGCGACGTGCGCGACCTCCACGCGATGAACTTCCCTGTGTTCAGCCGCGCCATCCACGCCAAGGGCACCATCAAGGCCACGCTCGGCTCGGTCAACGTGCCGGTGGTGTGCGCGGGCGCGCTGGTGCACCCGGGCGACGTGATCGTGGCCGACATCGACGGCGTGGTGGTGGTGCCGGCCGCCCGCGCGCAGGAGGTGGCCGATGCGGCCGAGGCCCGCGAAGCCAACGAAACCACCAAGCGCGCGCGCTTCGCGGCAGGCGAGCTCGGGCTGGACATGTACGGCATGCGCGAGCCGCTGGCCAAGGCCGGACTGCGCTACGTCGACTGAAGCCCAGGCACAGGACACACACCATGGCTCGCATCATCGGCGCCGTCGCGTGCTCGCACACGCCCACCATCGGCTTTGCCTACGACAGGAACAAGCAGCAGGACCCGGTGTGGGCGCCGATCTTCGAGGCCTTCGCGCCGGCGCGGCGCTGGCTGGAGGACAACAAGCCCGACGCGCTGTTCTTCATCTACAACGACCACGTCAGCTCGTTCTTCTTCGACCACTATTCGGCGTTCTCGCTCGGCGTGGGCGCGCAGCATGCGGTGGCCGACGAAGGCGGCGGCGCGCGCGACCTGCCCGCGCTGGCGGGCCATCCGGCGCTGGCGCAGCACATCGGGCGCTCGCTGGTGGCGGACGAGTTCGACATGTCCTTCTTCCAGGACCGCGCGCTGGACCACGGCGTGTTCTCGCCGCTGTCGCTGCTGTGCGCGCACGCGCCCGCGTGGCCGGTGCCGGTGATTCCGCTGCAGGTGGGCGTGCTGCAGTCGCCCGTGCCCTCGGCGCGGCGCTGCTGGCGCCTGGGGCAGGCGCTGCGCCGCGCCATCGAAAGCTACCCCGAAGACCTGAAGGTGGCCATCGTGGCCACCGGCGGGCTGTCGCACCAGGTGCACGGCGAGCGCGCGGGCTTCAACAACCCCGCCTGGGACGCGCAGTTCCTGGACCTGGTCGAGAACGACCCGGTGCGCCTGACCGAGATGACCCAGGCCGAGCTGGCCACGCTGGGCGGCATGGAAGGCGCCGAAGTGATCATGTGGCTGGTGATGCGCGGCGCGCTGTCGTCGAACGTGCGCAAGATGCACCAGAGCTATTACCTGCCGTCGATGACCGGCATTGCCACCGCCATCTACGAGAACCTGGCGAGCCCGCCGGTGGCGGGCGAGGTGCAGCGGCACCTTCGCCACATGAGCGAGCAGTTGGCCGGCGTCGAGGCGCTGGAGGGCAGCTACCCCTTCACGCTGGAGACCAGCGTGCGTGCCTACCGGCTCAACAAGTTCCTGCATGGCATGACGCGGCCGGCCCACCGCACGGCCTTCCTGGCGGACGAGGAATCCGCCTTCGAGGCGGCCGCGCTCACGCCGCAGGAACGCGAACTGGTGCGCCGGCGCGACTGGCGCGGCCTCATTCACTACGGCGTGATCTTCTTCATGCTGGAGAAGCTGGGCGCGGTGCTGGGCGTGTCGAACCTGCACATCTACGCCGCCATGCGCGGCCAGTCGCTCGAAGACTTCCAGCAGACGCGCAATGCGCCCGGCGCGCTGTATTCGGTGGCCGGCAAGGACGCGGCACCCCAGGCATGGGACACGGCCCCTACAACGCCGGCCCGTTGAACACACGACACACAAGGAACCGACCATGAGACAACTTCTTCGCACCGCCGCATGCGCCCTCGCCGGCCTGCTGGCACTCTGCGCCCTGAACACGGCGGCAGCCGCCGACGCCTACCCCTCGAAACCGGTGAAGATCCTCGTCGGCTACAGCGCCGGCGGCGCGGTCGACGCCATCGCGCGCTCGGTCGGCCAGCGCATGACGGCCACGCTGGGCCAACCCGTCATCGTGGAGAACAAGCCAGGCGCGGGCACCAACATCGCGGTGAAGGCGCTGACCAGTGCCGCGCCCGACGGCTACACGCTGCTGCTGGCGGCCAACGCGCTGGCGGTGAACCCCTCGCTGTTCGAGCCCGCGCCCTATGACCTGGACCGCGACGTCACACCGGTGGCGCTGGTCGGGCGCGTGCCGGTGGTGTTCACCGTGCGCGACGGCTCGGCCATCAGGACCGTGGCCGAACTGGTGGCCGCCGCCAAGGCCAAGCCGGGCAACGTGACCGTTGCCACGCCGGGCAACGGCTCGACGCCGCACCTGGCGATGGAGCTCTTCCAGCACACCGCCGGCCTGCAGCTGCGCCATGTGCCCTACAAGGGCGGCGCGCAGGCGATCACCGATGTGCTCGGCGGGCATGTGGACGTGGTCGCGGTCAACGCGCTGGAGGTGTTGCCTCTGGTCAAGGCCGGCAAGCTGCGCGTGCTGGCGGTGATGAGTGCCGAGCGCTCCGCCGTGCTGCCCGGCGTGCCGACGGTGGCGGAGTCGGGCTACCCCGGCTTCGAGGCCAGCGTGTGGTACGGCTTCGTGGCACCGGCCGGTACGCCCAAGCCGGTGCTGGCGGCGGTGCACGACGCGGTGCAGAAGGCGCTGGCCTCGACCGAGGTGCGCGAACAACTGGCCGCGGCGGGCGGCGTGACGCTGGCCGGTCCGCCGGAGCAGTTCGCCAGGTTGCTCAAGAGCGACGCGGCGCGCTACGGCAAGTTGATTCGCGACGCCGGCATCAAGCTCGACTGAAGGCCGGCAGGCTGCTCACAGAAAAGAAGAACCGGGAGGCGCGGGCCGTGCTCAGCCGCCGAAGAACGCCAGCAGCCGCGCGCTGACCTCGTCGGCACGCTCGTACTGCGCCCAGTGCCCGGCGCCGTCGATCACCGCGCCCTCGCGGTGCGGCCCTTCGGCCACCAGCTGCGCCACCAGCGGGCGCGGGTCGGCGGTGACGTCGTATTCGCCCCAGAGCAGCAGCGTGGGCAGGCCGAGCGCATCCAGTGCCTGCTGCAGGCCGCCCGACTGCGACACCTCCTTGCTGCGAAAGCGCGTGCCGTGGCATGAGACGTCGTGGATCTCGAAGGCCAGCGCGTCGATGGCGGCGGGGTCGTGCAGCATCAGCGCGGCCAGGTTGTTCAGCAGGGCGGCGCGTTCCGCCTCGCGGTCGGGCGCGGCGCGCCAGTTGATCATCTGCGCCGTCATGCGGCGCATCGTGCCGTGGCCGCCGCTGCCCACGAGCGCCAGGCGGCGAACGGCGCCGCGCTGCACCGCGAAGCGTGCGGCCGTCAGGCCTCCGAAGGAAAAGCCGCCCAGGTCGATGGGCGTGCCCGCGCCGATGAGCTGGTCCAGCGTGCCGCCCAGCGCGGCCAGCAAGGGCGGCAGCGAGTCTTCGCCGGGTGCCACGCGCGGCGGCGTGCCGGACTCGTTGAAGCCCGGCATGTCGGGCAGCCACAGCGTGCGGCCGGCCGACAAGGCCTGCGCGTTTCGCAGCCAGTGCATCCAGCTGCCGTGGCCGCCGTGCAACAGCACCAGCGGTGGGCGGGCGGTGTCGGTGCCGAAGCGGCGCCAGCGCACGCGCACGCCCTCGTGCACCGGGTCGTGGTGGGTGGACAGCGCGTCGATGCGCGCGATGGCCTCGCGGGCCTCTTCGCTGCGTTGCGCGGTCACGGCCACATCCGCTGCAGTTCGCGCTCACCGTCGAGAAACTGGTGCTTGAGCGCGCCCAGCACGTGCAGCGCGAAGATCACGTACAGCACATAGCCCGCCCAGGTGTGCACCCCGCCCAGCACGGTGTGCCAGGTTTCCTTGACCGCCGGCTCGATGGCCATGATCCAGCCGATGCGCGGCCATTCGAACAGGCCGAAAAGGAACATCGGGTTCGCGCCGGCGTCCTTCCAGGCCGAGTCGTGCATCCAACCCGACACCGGCAGCAGGATCATCAGCGCATACAGCGCCCCGTGGGCCGCATGGGCTGCCAGCCGCTCGAGCGCGCCGAAAGAGCCCGGCATGGCCGGCGGCTTGTGCGTCAGGCGCCACAGGATGCGCAGGAGCACCAGGCCCAGCACCGTGATGCCGATCGACTTGTGGGTGTCCACGGCCGGGCGCACCCAGTCGTCGGGGTACCGCTCGACGAGCAGGATCAGGGCGATGTTGACGGCCATCAGCACGGCAATCAGCCAGTGCAGCGCGATGGCGGTTCGGGTGTAGCGGGTTTGTGCGAGCATGCGGGGAATTTTCGGGCGAGAGCCGACTCAGTCAGTGGCGCATGCGATTGTCCCGGGTTTGTTGGGGCCTTTCGAAACCGCAGGCCGAGTTTTTGCGTATCAACGACCAGTCGCCCGGGCACCTTCTCTTGAACGATCCACTCCACAGCGCCTTCCTGGCCGCGTCGCCGCGCCTGACTCCCCCCCGCACCCCCCTGCGCAGCTGGCTCATTCACGGCGGCGTGCTCGTGCTGTGGGTGCTGCTGTTCGCCATGGCGTTCAAGCTCGGCAACGTGCGGGCCTGGTCGGTGGGCGTGGCCTATGTGGTGTACGACACGGTGCTGCTGCTGTTCGTGGCGTGGATGACGCTGCCGATCCTGCGCGCCCGGCCCCTGCCCGCCGGCACGTCCGCCGCGGGCACACGGCGCACCACGCTGGGCGTGATCGTCGCCTCGCACAACGAGGCCGCCGTGCTGCCCGTCACGCTGGCCGCCCTGCTCGGCCAGAGCGACGTGCCCGACCGCATCGTGGTTGCGGACGACGGCTCCAGCGACGGCACGGCCGAGCTGCTGGCCACGCGCTACGGGCTGGTCGCGCCTGCGTTGGGCGAACTGAGCGCGGCCAGCACCACGCACCCCTCGCTTTACTGGCTGCGCCTGCCGCACGGCGGCAAGGCGGTGGCGCTGAACGCGGCCATCCTGTGCATCGACACCGACACGGTGCTGACCGTGGACGGCGACACGCTGCTCGACAGCCAGGCCATCGGCGCGGTGCGCCGGGCCTTCACCGAAGAGCCCGACCTGGTGGCCGCCACCGGCGTCATCACCCCGGTGTGCAGCCGCACGCTGGCCGGGCGCTGCTTCCAGTGGTTCCAGACGTACGAGTACATCCGCAACTTCCTGTCGCGCTACGCGTGGATGCGGGTCAACGGGCTGCTGCTGATCTCGGGCGCCTTCGCGGGCTTTCGGACCGACGCGGTGCGCACGGTGGGCGGCTTCGACACCGACTGCCTGGTGGAAGACTACGAGCTCATTCACCGCCTGCACCACCACGCCCGGGTGCACGGCCTGCCGTGGACGGTGCGCGTGCTGGGCGACGCGCAGGCGCACACCGACGCGCCCAGCAGCACCGGCGCCTTCCTGCGCCAGCGCCGCCGCTGGTTCGGCGGCTTTTTGCAGACCCAGTACTGGTACCGCGCCATGGTCGGCGACCGGCGCTACGGCTGGCTCGGCGTGGCGATGCTGCCGGTGAAGGCCATCGACACGCTGCAGCCGCTGTACGGCCTGGCGGCTTTCGGGCTGTTGCTGATGTACCTGGTGCGCGGCAACTTCGGCGTGCTGGCGCCGGTGGCCGGGGTGATCGGCGCGAAGATCGTGCTCGACCTGGTGTTTCACCTGTGGTCGGTGTACCTGTACCGCCGCTGGATCGGCCAGGCCAGCGAGGCCAACATGGCGCAGGCCTTCCTGGCCGCGCTGGTCGAACCCTTCACGTTCCAGATCCTGCGCCACACCGGCGCGGCCTGGGGCTGGTGGACCTTCCTGACCGGGCGCGGCACCTGGGGGCGGCAGACGCGCGTCGGGCTGGTCGACGCCGACGGCGTGCAGCGGCGCAACAGCTGAAGCTCAGCCCCTGAATTTCAGCCGCTGAAGTTCAGCGGCTGAGCTTCACAGGCCGAAGCCGCTGCGCCCGCGCAGCGCGGCACTGGCCTCGCCGGCCAGCACCTCGACGAACGCGGCCGCAAGCTCTGGCGCCTGCGCGCGGCTGCACACGGCCGCGGTGTACACGGTGCTCAGCGCATGCTCGGCGGGCAGTTCGCCCACCAGCCGCACGCCGGGCGTGTACATGATCTCCGTCACCTGCGTGCAGCCGAGCATGCCCTCGCCCTCGCTGCGCGCAAGCTCGCGCATGGCGGTGGCGCCATTCGGAAACTCGTGGATCCGGCCGGCCAGCGCCTCGACGAGCCCCAGCGCCTTCAGCATGCCGGCGATGTGGATGCCCGCGCTCGACCGGGCCATGTCCGGCACGTAGACGCCGCGCGCGGCCGAGAGCGTGGCCTTGAGCGCCTCGCCGTCGCCGACCGCCACCCCGGGCGTGCCGTTGCGCACCGCGATGCCCGTGGCCACCGGGCCGAGCGCCCGCGCGCTGCCGGCCACCACGTGGCCCTGCGCGGTGAGCTGCTCGATCAACGACGCGGAAAGCACCAGCAGGTCGCAGGGCTCGCCGGCGAGCAGCTTGTCGCGCATGGTGCCCACGGCACCGAAGGTCGGCGCGAGGGTGCAGCCGTGCGCCTGTTCGAAGTCCTGTTGCAGGCCGGTCACCACGGCCTGCGCGGCGCCGCCGCTGAAGAGGGTCAGTTTCATTGTTGTTCCATCGATATCAAAAGAAAGGGAAACACAGGCGCCGCCAGTTTCAGGCGTCCATGCCTTCCATGGCCTGCACGATGCGCTCGGGCCGCATCGGCAGGTCGCGCACGCGCACGCCCAGCGCGTCGAACACCGCATTCGCGATGGCCGCGGCGGTCGGGCCCAGCGAGGCCTCGCCCGCGCCGAGCGAGGCGAAGCCGTCGGCCGGCAGCAGCTGCACGTCGATGTGCGGCACATCGGGAAAGCGCAGGATCGGGTAGTCCTCCCAGCCGGGGTCGCGCATGCGCATGCGGTCGAAGTGCGCGGCTTCCATCAACGCCCAGCTGGCGGCCTGCAGCGCGCCGCCCTCGATCTGCTGGCGCACGCCGTCGGGGTTGACGGCCAGGCCCACATCCACCGCGATGTGCAGCCGCCGCACGTGCACGCGCTCTTCGACATCCACCTCGGCGACGACGGCGCAGTAGGCGCCGGTGTTCTTGTAGCGGGCGAAGCCGATGCCCCGGCCGCGGCCCCCGCCGGCCGGCACCTCGCGCGGCTGCCACCCGGCCTGCGCCGAGACGGCCCGCAACACCGCCACGGCGCGCGGGTCTTCGAGCTGGGCGATGCGGCAGTCCAGCGGGTCGGTGCCGCTGCACAGCGCCAGCTCGTCCATGAAGGACTCGATGGCGAACACGTTGGCGAAGGCGCCGAGCGCGCGCAGCGCCGACGTGCGCATGGGCACCTCCAGCACGCGCCGGCAGACGACCTCGAACCCGGGAAAGGCGTAGATCGGGTCGGCATTGCGGTCGCCGCCACCGCCCGCCGCACGCGGCGCGTCGGTCGATGCCACGCGTTCGAAAGGCTGCGCGAGGTACCAGCTGCCCAGCAGCGTCGGCGTGGCGCCGCGCCCGGGGCGCAGCCCATGGCCCGGGCTCCAGGACTGGTGCCGCCAGGCGACCACGCGGCCCGCCGCGTCGAGATCGGCCTCCAGGTCGACCGCCATCGCCGGGCCGACGGGCGACCAGCACAACTCGTCCGCGCGCGACCATTGCACCCGCACCGGCCTTCCGGCACAGGCACGCGCGAGCCAGGCGGCGTCGAAGGCCACGTCGTCCGCGCCGTTGTGGCCGTAGCAGCCGGCGCCCTGCACGTGCTGCACGCGGATGCGTTCCGGCGGCAGGCCGAAGGCCACGGCAAGGTCCTTGCGCAGGTTGTAGATGCCCTGGCTGTGGCTCCAGACCTGCAGCCCGTCGTGCGCCGACAGCGCGAGCGCGCACGAAGGACCGATGGACGCATGGCGGATGAAGGGCTTCGAGTACGACGCGCGCACGGTGCGCGCGGCAGGCGCCGGCGTCTTGTCCGAACGCGCGCCGAGTTCGAGCGCGGTGGACGGCAGCGATTGCAGCCAGGGCCGCAGCGCCGCTTCGTCGGGCAGCCGCTCGGCCTCGGTCCACACCGCCAGCGTGGCGATCCGCGCGGCGGCGCGCTCCGCCAGCGATTCGGTCTCGGCCACCACGCCGAGCTGCGAGCCGTCGCGCAGCACCGCGAGCACGCCGCCCCAGGCGCGCACTTCGTCGAACGGGCACGCCACGAGCTCGGCATGCGGCGACGGCGGCCGCACGATGCGCCCGTGCGCCATGCGCGGCAGCACCATGTCGTGGATGAACATGAATTCGCCGAAGACCTTCTCGGCGATGTCGTCGCGCGGCTGCACACGCCCGACGATGCGGTAGTCGCCCGCCCGCTTGGGCATGGCGCCGGCGGTGGCGTCCACGTCGAGCAGCGCCGGGCCTGCGAGCGCGGCGATCTCCCAGTAGTCCGAGATGCGCCGCTCGCCATGGAAGATCTCGCCGCCGGCCACGCGCAGATCGGCGGCGGCGATGCCATGCAGCGCCGCCGCCCATTCGACATGGAGGGCACGCGCCTGCGCGCACACCTGACGCAGCGCGGCGCCCGAATGCTGCACCGACAGGCTGCCCGAGGTCATGGCCTCGTCGGGGCTGAGGCCGGTTGCGGCGGGCACCATGCGCACCTGCGCAAGGTCGAGGTCGAGTTCTTCCGCCACGATCTGCGCCAGCGCGCCGAGGATGCCCTGGCCAAGCTCGACCTTGCCCGAGTGCACCGCGACATGGCCCACATGGCCTACATGGCCCGCGCCGTCGATGCGCAGCCAGGTGGACAGCCGCGGATTGGCCTGCAGGCTCGGCGGCAGCACGGGCGTGCCGCTCATGCGGCGCGCCCCTGGCCCATTGCCGCAGCCGCACGGACGATGGCGCGCATCACCCGCGGGTGCGTGCCGCAACGGCACAGGTTGCGCGCCATGCCTTCGCGGATGTCGGCATCGCCGGGGCAAGGGTTGCACTCCAGCAGCGCCACCGCCGAGACCAGCATGCCCGAGGTGCAGTAGCCGCATTGCGCCGCCTGCTCCGCCACGAAGGCGCTCTGCACCGGGTGCGGCGCGGCGCGCGTGCCCAGGCCCTCGGCGGTCCGCACGTGCTTGCCGGCGGCCGACCACATCGGCGTGTCGCAGCTGGGCAACGCGCGGCCGTCGAGCAGCACCATGCAGGCGCCGCACTCGCCGGCGCCGCAGCCGAAGTGGCTCGCGCGCAGGCCGAGGTCGTTGCGCAGCACGTCGAGCAGCGTGCGGTCGGGCTCCACCGCCAGCACGCGCGGCACACCGTTGACGGTGAGTGCGATGGCGTCGCCCTGCGTCATCAGTCCACCGTGATGTGGGCCGACTCGACGATCTTTCGCCACTTCGCGATGTCCTGGTTCAGGTACTGCGTGAACCCCGAGGGCGACATCGCCATGCCGTCGATGCCGCTCCTGGCCCACAGCGCGCGCGTGGCCGGGTCTTGCACCACCTTGGCGATCTTCTGGTTGAGCAGGTCGACGACCGGCTGCGGCGTGCCCTTGGGCGCGAGGATGCCGAGCCAGATCGTCGCGGTGTAGTCGGGCAGGCCCAGCTCGGCCATGGTGGGCACGTCGGGCATCACGCTGGAGCGCGTCTTGCCGGTGGTGGCCAGCGCACGCACCTTGCCGGTGGCGATCAGGTCGGTCATGGTGCCGACGGCGTCGAACATCATGTCGACCTGGCCGCCGAGCACGTCGGTGCGTGCGCCGCCGCTGCTCTTGTAGGGAATGTGCACGATGTCCACGCCCGCCATGCTCTTGAAGAGCTCGCCGGCCATGTGGTACGGCGTGCCCGTGCCGGAAGAGGCGTAGTTGAGCTTGCCCGGGCTCGACTTGGCCTGGCGGATGAGTTCGGGCAGCGTCTTCGACGCGAGGCCCGAGCGCACCACCAGCACCAGCGGCGCCTCGTTCACCGGCGCCACCGCCGTGAAGTCGCGCATCAGCTCGTAGGGCTTCTGGCGCAGCAGCGACTCGTTCACGGTCTGCGTGTTCGACATCATGAGCAGCGTGTAGCCGTCGGGAGCGGCCTTGGCGACGAACTGCGTGCCGATCACCGCGCCCGCGCCGGGCCGGTTCTCCACGATGAACGACTTGCCGGTTTCACGGCCCAGCTTTTCAGCGAGCACGCGGGCATACACGTCGGCCGAGCCGCCCGGCCCGAAGGGCACGACGATGGTCACGGTGCGCGACGGGTAGGCCGACGCGTCCTCGGCATGCGCCGCGGCGCCCTGCCCCAGCGAAAAGGCGGCGAGCGCCAGCGCGGCGAACCCGCGCACCGATCCTTGCTTCCACATGGCTTGTCTCCTTGTGTTCTTGTGTGTGTTGTCTTGCAGGGGCGTTCAGCCGACCGTGTTTTCCAGCACGCCGATGTGCTGGATCTCGATGCGCACGGTGTCGTGGGTCTGCAGGAACTTCGGCGGGGTGAAGCCGATGCCCACGCCGGCCGGCGTGCCGGTCGCGATCAGGTCGCCGGGCATCAGCGCGATGCCGGCCGAGAGGGTCTCGATGAGCGTGGGAATGTCGAAGATCAGCTGCGCGGTGTTGGCGTTCTGCCGCAGCTCGCCGTTGATCCAGCACTTCACGTCGAGGTTGGCCGCGTCGAGTTCGTCGGCCGTCACCAGGTACGGGCCCATCGGGCAGAAGCCGTCGAGCGCCTTGCCCAGGAACCACTGGCGGTGCAGCTTCTGCAGGTCGCGTGCGGTGACGTCGTTGACGATGGTGTAGCCGAACACGTGGTCCAGCGCGTCGGCCTTGCGGATGCCGCGGCCGCCCTTGCCGATGACGACCGTGAGCTCGGCCTCGTAGTCGAGCTGCTTCACCACGTCCTTGTGCGGCGGAATGGTGTCGCCGGGGCCGATCACCGAGGTGAAGGGCTTGGTGAAGACCACCGGCGCCTCGGGCGCGTGCTCGCCCTCCTTGGCACTGCTGTCGAAACCCGACTTGCTGAACTCGGCCGCGTGCTCCGCGTAGTTCTTGCCCACGCAGAAGATGTTGCGGCGCGGGTGCGCAATGGGCGCCAGCAGCCTGGCACCGGCGAGCGGCTGGCCCTCGCCCTTGGCGACCAATTGGTTCTTCAGCTCGCCGAAGCGTTCGATCAGTTCGACGAGGTCGCCGGCGAAGCCAGGCACCAGGTCGGCGAGCGGCCAGAAGCGCTGCGCCTGCGTATCGACGAGCACGGGAACGGCGCGATCGGCCAGGGAAACGGATGCGAATTTCATGGGAATGGAGGCGTCGTCGCGACGGCAGAATAGGACAGTTGCGGGAAGCGCAATGTAGAACCAAAATGAACCATCATCAATACCAATTCCTCAAATTTAAGGACCAATTGGTACTACTAACAACATCTGCCGGGAGCAGCGAATGAGCGAGCACGAGGCCATGACGGCAGCGCCCGGAGCGTCCGCCCTGCAGCCCAAGGCCGAAGGGGCGAAGGCGCTGTCGCGCTACCTGCGCGAAGGCATCGCGAGCGGCACGCTGCAGGCGGGCGTGAAGCTGCCCGCCGAGCGCGAGCTGAGCGAGCGTTTCGGCGCCTCGCGCGGCGCTGTGCGGCGCGTGCTGTCAGGGTTTCGCGAACGTGGGCTGATCACGCAATCGGTCGGCAGCGGCACCTTCGTGGCGGCAACCGCCGCGCCCGCCGCCACGCCGGCAACGGCGCCGCTGTCGGTGCCCTCGCTGCACGGCAACGTGAGCCCGGCCGAGTTGATGGTGGCGCGCCGGCTGATCGAGCCGTTGATGCCGTCGCTGATCACGCGCAACGCCACGGCGGCCGACTTCGCGGCGATGCAGCACTGCATCGAGCAATCGGAGGCGGCCCAGACCATCGAGGGCTTCGAGCACTGGGACGGCGAGTTGCACAAGGCGCTGGCGGTGGCCACGCACAACGGCTTTTTCGTGCACATCCTGGAACTGACGCAGCGCGTGCGCGACCAGGGCGAGTGGGGGCGGCTCAAGGCCAAGTCGCTCACCGGGCCGCGGCGCGCGCAGTACGAGCAGCAGCACCGCGCGCTGGTCGAGGCGCTGCGCGACCGCGACGAAGCCGGTGCGCAGCGCGTGCTGGTCCAGCACCTGGACCAGATCCAGCGCAACCTGTTCGGGGACTGAACGGGCCGCGCGTTTTTCTTCGCGTTCTTACGCGGCTGCCGCGCCGAAGCGGAAGCTGGAGACGACGAGGCCGCCCATGAAGGCGTCCTCGTGGTAGATGCGCTCGCCGGCCTCGGCCTCGGCCGCGCCGACAGCCACCATCAGCGGGATCAGGTGCTCTTCGCGCGGATGCGCCATGCGCGCCGCCGGGGCCGACGCCCAGTCGAGCAGCTGCGCGCTGCGCTCGGCCGTCGAACCCTTGACCACCGCGGCGTCGAGCCAGTCGTCGAAGGCCTTCGACACGCCGTGCGCCTGCGGGCCGAAGTTGCGCAGGTTGTGATAGCTCAGGCCGCTGCCGACGATCAGCACGTTTTCATCGCGCAGCGGCGCGATCGCGCGGCCCAGCGCCAGGTGCTCCGCCGGGTCGAGCCCGCGGCGCAGCGACAGCTGCACCACCGGTACCTCGGCCTTGGGGTAGATGGCGGCCATCGGCGAGAACATGCCGTGGTCGTAGCCACGCTCGGGGTCGATCTGCACCGGCAGGCCGGCCGCGGCAATGAGCGAGTGCACGCGCTGCGCGAGTTCGGGCGAGCCGGGCGAGTCGTAGCGTACTTCGTAGGTGTGCGCGGGAAAGCCGCCGTAGTCGTACATCATGGGCGGCCGGGGGTTGCCCTGCACCGCGAAGGCCGGCGCCTCCCAGTGGGCCGACACCATCAGGATGGCGCCGGGCGTGCGGCCGATCTGGCGCGGCATGTCGGCCAGCGAGGCGGCAAGCTGGTCGTAGGTGGCGCCCATTTCCTTCTTCATCCAGGGCCAGGGGCCGCCGCCGTGCGAAATGAAGTACGTGGGCAGTCGCGATGCGTTCGTGTTGTCGGGGGTCAAGTCGATGCTCCTTGAAAGCGTTGCATCGACTGTAGACATTTCCTCCAAGGAAATCGACAAGCTACGATGCATCGAATCAGTTCTTTGCAGGAAACCTTGAAGGATGTTCACATGGACCGAATGACCAGCCTGCGGGTGTTCCGCGAAGTCGTCGAGGCCGGCAGCTTCGTGGCCGCGGCCGAGCGCCTGGGCATGTCGCCGCCGATGGCCAGCAAGCACGTGGCGCAGCTCGAGAAGTCGCTCGGCGCGCGGCTGCTGCACCGCTCCAGCCGCCACCAGAGCCTGACCGAGGCCGGCACCGCCTGGTATGAGCAGAGCCGCCGCGCGCTCGACCTGCTCGATGCGGCCGAGGCCGCCATCGGCCAGACGCACGACACGCCGCGCGGCCAGCTCAAGGTGAGCGCGCCCGTGTGGTGCGCCACGCCGCGCTTTGCGCGCGTGCTGGCCGACTACCGAGAAAAGTACCCCGAGGTGCTGGTCGACATGCACCTGGAGAACCGCAAGGTCGACCTCGCGGCCGACGGCTACGACCTGGCGCTGCGCGCCACGCAGGAACCCTCGCCCGCGCTGATCGCCCGGCCGCTGTGCCGCGTGCCGTTCTACCTGGCGGGCACGCCGGCCTACATCGAGCGCATGGGCGGCCCGCCCGCCCTGCCTGCCGACCTGGCGAAGCTGGGCGCCATCGTGCCAAGCTACGTGAACCTGGAGAACCTGGCGCTGAAGGGCCCGGGCGGGCGCATGTTTCCGCTGCGGCTGGCGCCGGCCATGCGCTCCGACGACACCACGCTCACGCTGCATGCGGTGCACGCGGACATGGGCATCGCCTTCATGCCGCTGTGGCTGATCGACGAGGACATCGCGCGGGGCCGGTTGCTGCGACTGCTGCCGGAGTTCGAGTCGACGCCGGTCACCTTGTTCGCGGTGTACACGAGCCGGCAGTACATGTCGCCCAAGCTGCGCACCTTCATCGACTTTCTGAGCGAGCGGCTGAAGGTGCCCCATGAACGAAGCCCGAGCGCGCCGCCCCGGGGTGCCACGCGGGTGCGGCATCATGGCGAGCTGCCGCCACCCTGAAGCACACACGCGAGGACCTGCTTGATGATCATCGGTATCGACCTGGGCACCACCCACAGCCTGGCCGCCGTCTGGAAGGACGGCCGCCCTCACCTGGTGGTGAACGCGCTGGGCGCCTACCTCACGCCGTCGTGCGTGAGCATCGACGAAGACGGCAGCGTGCTGGTCGGGCAGGCCGCGCGCGACCGGCTGCAGACGCACCCCGCGGTGACGGCCTCGCTGTTCAAGCGCTACATGGGCAGCGACAAGGGCTTTCAGCTCGGCGCGCGCAGCTTTCGCGCCGAGGAACTGTCGTCGCTGGTGCTGCGCTCTCTGAAGGCCGACGCCGAGGCCATGCTGGGCGAGCCCGTGAGCGAAGCGGTGATCACCGTGCCCGCCTACTTCTCCGACGGCCAGCGCAAGGCCACGCGCATCGCGGGCCAGCTCGCAGGACTGCAGGTGGAGCGCCTGGTCAACGAGCCCACGGCCGCCGCACTGGCCTACGGGCTGCACCAGGACGAAGACGCGACCCAGTTCCTGGTGTTCGACCTGGGCGGCGGCACCTTCGACGTCTCGATCCTCGAGATGTTCGAGGGCGTGATGGAGGTGCGCGCCACGGCGGGCGACAACTTTCTGGGCGGCGAAGACTTCGTCAACGAGATCGTCCAGCTGTTCTTTGCCGAGACCGGCCTGCCCGAGGCCGCGCGCGCCGACGGCGGATTCATGCAGCAACTGGTAGCACGCGCCGAGCAGGCCAAGCGGGCCCTGTCGGACAGCGAGAGCGCCACCCTCACGCTCCACTGGCAGGACCGCGAGCACACGCTGGCGCTGACGCAGGAGCGCTTTCGCGCCATCAGCGAGCCGCTGCTGGCCCGGCTGCGCGGGCCGGTCGAGCGCGCGCTGCGCGACGCCAGCATTCGCGCGGGCGACATCGACAACGTGGTGCTGGCCGGCGGCGCGACCCGCTCGCCTGTGGTGCGGCAGATGGTCACGCGCATGTTCGGCCGCTTTCCCGCGATGGACATCAACCCCGACGAGGTGGTGGCGCTAGGCGCCGCCGTGATGGCCGGCCTGAAGGCGCGCGACGAAGCGCTCAAGGAAGTGGTGATGACCGACGTCTGCCCCTACACGCTGGGCGTCGAGACCGTGCACCGCATGCCCGGCGGCGGTGAGGTCGACGGCTATTTCTCGCCCATCATCGAGCGCAATACCGTGGTGCCGGCCAGCCGCGTCAAGCGCTACGTTCCGGTGCGCGAAGGCCAGCGTGTTCTCGCCCTGGAGATCTTCCAGGGCGAGGCGCGGCTGGTGCGCGACAACATCAAGCTCGGCGTGCTCGAAGTGCCGCTGCCCCCCGGCCCGCGCGCCGAAGCCAGCGTCGAGGTGCGCTTCACCTACGACGTGAACGGTCTGCTGGAGGTCGAGGCGACCGTCGTGGCCACGCGCGAAGTGCACCGGCTGGTGATCCAGGGCAACAGCGGCGTGCTGAGCGAACTGGAGATCGCCGCGCGCCTCGGGCAGCTGGCCGAGCTCAAGATCCACCCGCGCGACAAGGCCGAGAACCGCGCGCTGGTGGCACAGGCCGAGCGCGTGTTCCAGCAGTTGCGCAGCGATGCCCGCGAACGGCTGGGCGACGAAATATCCCGCTTCGAACTCTCGCTCGAATCGCAGGACGAGCGGCAGATTCGTCCGGCGCGCGAGCGGCTGCGCAAGGCCGTGGGCTTTTTCGAGCGCGACAGCCACTTCGATCCGGACTTCGTGTTTTGAGCACGGTGACCGCCGCTTTCGAGCGCCTCGGCATCGCGCCGACCCGCGACGTCAAGACCATCAAGCGCGCCTATGCCGTGGCGCTGAAGGCCATCGACCAGGCCGGCGAGCGCGAGGCCTTCGAGCGTCTGCGCCAGGCCTATGAACAGGCGCTGGCCTGGGCCGCGCGGGAGGATGAACCGGAGGACGAGGAGGACGAGGAGGACGAGGAGGACGAGGAGGACGAGCAGGACGAGCAGGAAGAAGAGCCGGAAGACGGCCAGCGCGATCCTCACGGGCCCGACACCCCAGAGCATGGACTGCCCGATGCGCCGCCGGCAGCCCCGCATCGCATGGACGGTCCGTCGCCATTCACGTCACCGTCCGTCCGCCCCCCCGCGGCGCCAGCGGCACCGGCAGCACCCGCGACCATCGCGCCAAGCCCCAACGAAGCACACCAGGCCCTGCGCGACTGGACGGAGCAGTTGCGCGCCGCGCCACCCGACGCCGTCACGGCGGTGTTCGAAGCGGCGCTGGGCGACCCGCGGCTGCTGCACCTCGACAGCCACGCGCAGCTCGAGGCCCGCATCGCCGATCTGCTGCACGCCAGCCCGGCCGGCCGGGCCGTGCTGTTCGACGCTGCGGCCCTGCGCTTCCATTGGACCGATCGCAACGCCCGACCGGTCGCCAGCCCTGCGGCCGCGCACTGGATTTCACGCGTGGTCAACCAGGGCCTGCAGTGGCACGCACAGGCGCCGGCAGCCGTCGCCCTGCAGCAGGAGGCGCTGGCCACCGCCACGCGCGTGGCCTCGCCCGGGCCTGAGCAGACGCGCCGCTTTGCGGAGCCCCTCGCCGACATGGCGCGCGACTTTCCGGACTGGTTTGCGTTGCACCTCGGCGCGCAGGGCCACGCCCATCTGCCGGCGTGGCTGGCGTTGCATGCAAAGCTCGCGCCCCGGTGGGCACGCCAGATCGAGCGAAGGCAACGCTATTTCGGCACGCGCGGCAAGACCCTGCGCACGCTGTTGGGCGGTTTTTTCGTGCTGCTGCTGGCAACCGCCGTGCTGTCTGGCGTGATGAACCGCATGCTGGCCAACCATGCGCCTACAGACCTGGCCGCGGGCAACAGCAACGGCAAGGTCGGCGTGGGCGCGCCTCCCGCCACGCCCGAACCGGTGCTGGCGTACGAGTTCACCGGCGCCGTGACGCGCGACAGCTGCGAGAGCGCCGAGGAGTTCGTGCACGAGTCCAACTGGTTGCAGGTCGGCGACAGCGATGCGGTCGCCCTGCTGGCCACCCGCGCCATGCGCTGCCAGGACAAGGGCCTCTGGTCGCGCAAGGACGACACGCTGATGGCCTGCCTGCGTGCCGAGCGCGCCGCCGCGCTGGGCGCCGGCCGGCCCGAGGAGGCCCAACGCTGCCTTCGGCCCGAAGCGGGAGGTCGGTAGACGCAAAACGCACCTTTCCGGGGCAAGGTCATGCCGCCACGGCTAAAGTCCTGAGCTCTCTGGGAGACCGTCTACTTGTTCCGCTTCTTCGAAAAACTACTTCACCCCTACCCCGCCGCCGAACCCACCCTCCCGCCGCAGGGCTTCCTGGCCTTCCTGTGGGCCTGCACGCACGGCGTGCGCGGCAAGATCGCGGCAATGGCGGCGCTCACCGCCGTCATGTCGATCTTCGAAGCGGCGCTGTTCGCCATCCTCGGGCGCGTGGTCGACTGGCTCGGCGGCCAGGTGCCGTCGCGCCTGTGGGCCGAACGCGGCGACACCTTGCTGTGGCTGGCCGCGTTCCTGGTGATCAGCATCGGCGTGGTGGCGCTGCAGACCATCGTGAAGCACCAGACGCTCGCGGTGAACCTGCCGATGCGCCTGCGCTGGAACTTCCACCGGCTGATGCTCGGCCAGAGCATGTCCTTCTACCAGGACGAGTTCGCCGGCCGCATCACCGCCAAGGTGATGCAGACGGCACTCGCGGTGCGCGACACGGTGTTCGTGCTGGCCGACGTGCTGGTGGCCATGGGCGTGTACGTGGCCACCATGATCATCCTGGTGGGCGTGCTCGACGCGCAGCTGGTGTGGCCCTTCGTGATCTGGCTGGCGCTGTACATCGCCGCGCTGGTGTACTTCGTGCCGCGCCTGGGCAAGGTCGGCAAGGCCCAGGCCGACGCGCGCTCGCTGATGACCGGGCGCGTGACCGACGCCTACACCAACATCGCCACCGTCAAGCTGTTCTCGCACACGCAGCGCGAGGCCGGCTTCGCACGCGACGCCATGCGCGAATTCATGCACACGGGCTACGGCCAGATGCGCCTGGTGAGCGCCTTCGAAATCGTCAACCACACGCTGAGCATGGGCCTCACGGCCGGCATGGCGGGCATGGCGCTGTGGCTGTGGTCGCAGGGCGCGGTCGGCGTGGGCGCGGTGGCCGCGGCCACCGCGATGGCGCTGCGGCTGCAGGGCATGTCGCACTGGATCATGTGGGAAATGACCAGCCTGTTCGAGAACATCGGCACGGTGCAGGACGGCATGAAGACGCTGTCGCGCCCGCGCACCGTGCTCGACGCGGCCGACGCCAAGGTGCTCGAGGTGCCGCGCGGCGAGGTGCGTTTCGACCACGCGAGCTTCCGCTACGGGGACGCGGGGCGCCGCGTCATCGAGGACCTGAACCTCACGGTGAAGCCCGGCGAGAAGATCGGCCTGGTCGGCCGCTCGGGCGCGGGCAAGTCGACGCTGGTGAACCTGCTGCTGCGCTTTCATGACCTGGAGAGCGGCCGCATCCTGATCGACGGGCAGGACATCGCGCACGTCACGCAGGACTCGCTGCGCAGCCACATCGGCATGGTCACGCAGGACACCTCGCTCATGCACCGCTCGGTGTCCGACAACGTGGCCTACGGCCGGCCCGACGCCACGCAGGCGCAGATCGAGGCAGCGGCCCGGCGCGCCGAGGCGCACGACTTCATCCAGACGCTGGGCGACGCGAGCGGACGGCGCGGCTACGAGGCGCATGTGGGCGAACGCGGCGTGAAGCTGTCGGGCGGCCAGCGCCAGCGCGTGGCCATTGCGCGCGTGATGCTGAAGGACGCGCCGATCCTGCTGCTCGACGAAGCCACCAGCGCGCTCGACTCCGAGGTCGAGGCGGCCATCCAGCAGAGCCTGTACACGCTGATGGAAGGCAAGACCGTGATCGCCATTGCGCACCGGCTGTCGACCATCGCGGCGATGGACCGGCTCATCGTGCTCGACGAAGGCCGCGTGGTGGAAGAAGGCGACCACCGCACGCTGATGGCACAGGGCGGGCTGTACGCGCGGCTGTGGGCGCACCAGAGCGGCGGGTTCCTGGGCGAAGACCTGGGCGAGGGAGAGGCGCTGCGGGCCTGAGCCCTGCGTCAGGTCGGCAGCGCGCCGGGCTCGTACTGCGCCGCGAACTCCGCGCTCGGCGGGATCGGCTTGATGATGTCGATCAGCACGCCGTTCGGGTCGCGCGTGATGAAGTGCCGCTGGCCGAAGGCCTCGTCGCGCAGGGGCAGCAGGATCGGCAGGCCGGCCGCCTTGAAGCGCTCGTGCACCGCGTCGGGGTCGTCCACCTCGAAGTTCAACAGAAGCCCGCCCGCCACCTGCCCGCGCGCGACGGCGGGAATGGTCTCGTGGCGACCGTCGAGCACGGCGAGGTTGACCGACGGATCGTCCGCCAGCTGCAGATGCACATACCAGTCGCTCGTGAACAGCGGCGTGAATCCGAGATGCGAACGGTAGAAGCCGGCGGTGCCCGCCACGTCTTCGGTCATGACGACGGGGTAGTAGCTCGTGACTTTCATGGGTCGTACCTTTCCATAAAACATACAGACTGCATGCATTTAAATACTAACCTACAGACAGCCTGCATGTAAATTACCGCGCATGGCCACCAACCGCGAACGCACCGAAACCACCCGGCTGGCCTTGCTCGAGGCCGCCCGCGTCCTGTTCGTCAGCAAGGGCTACAGCGACACATCCACACCCGAAATTGCCGTGGCCGCGGGCATCACCCGAGGCGCGCTCTACCACCACTTCGCGGACAAGCGCGACCTGTTCCGGCAGGTGCTGGTGCGCGAAGCCATGGCGGTCGCGGCCGACATCGAGGCCGCGGCGCCCGCGCAGTTGGAGCCGCGCAAGGCCTTGCTGGAAGGCAGCGAGGCCTACCTGAACGCCATGACCGTGCCGGGCCGCACCCGGCTGCTGCTGGTCGACGGCCCCGCCGTCTTGGGCATGGCGGAAGTGATGGCCATGGACGACGCCAACGCGGCGCACTCGCTGCGCGAAGGCCTGAAACGCGCCGGCATGGGGCGCGGCGAAGTCTGCGTCGATGCGCTGTCGCAGTTGCTGTCGGCGGCGTTCGACCGCGCCGCGCTGGAAATCGATGCGGGCGGCGACGCGAAGGAGGTTCGCGCGGCCATGCGCTGGCTGATCGAGCAGGCGCTGGGGCCCGTCAAGAAGCGCTGAAGCGCACAGCCCGCCGTCAGACGATGCCCCGCCCGCCCATGCGCACCGGCCACTTCGCCACCGTGCCGCGCTGCATCGACTCGAGCACCGTCTGCGTGAACACGTTGATGCTCACGTGCCGCGCGAGGTAGTGCTCCAGCACCAGGCCCAGCAGGTAGGGGCTGGTGCCCGAAAAGCCTTCTTCGTCGACGCTCAGCGTGCATTGCACGCCGCGCCCGTAGATCAGCGGCCCCGCGCCCGGCAGGCGCCGCGTCACCGGTTCGATGCGCGAGCCGACGAGGCTGTCGATCTGGCGGCCCAGCACGTCGTTGTCGGCGGTGACGAACAGCCGCAGCATGCCGCGCAGCGCCTGGGCGCCCTCGCGGTGCGGCATGTCGGCCAGCGGCAGGTGGTTGAAGCCCAGCTGGCGAATCAGGCGCCAGGCGATTTCGCGCTGTGCGAACGGCGACTTGGGCGTGCTCGGCGGGCGAATGAGGCCCACGGCCGAGACCGGCACGGAGTCGGCCACCGCCAGGTCTGAATGCCCGTTGCGCGGCACCAGGCACGGCAGGTCGCGGTTCGTGAGCATCGCCTTCACCGACAGGTAGCGCAGGCTGCCGGGGTAAGGCGCCTCGTGCTGGTCGACCAGTGACAGGAACACCTCGGTGCCGATGTACGGCGTGCGCGTGCCGTACTTGCGCGCGGTGTCGGACGCGAGCCTCTGCTCGCGGCGCACCGAGAAGTAGCGCCCGTGGTTGCCCTCGTCTTCATTGAGCGTCTGGTAGAGCGGGCGAAACTCCAGCTCGGCCGTGGTCTGCGCCTGCTGCCCCGCGATGCGCTGCACCGAATAGACCTCGAAGTCGAGCGGGCGCGAACGGTCGGGCACCAGGTGGAACTCGGGTTGCGCCTCGTCGAGTTCGATGCGGTCGGTGCGCCGCTCGAACAGGTTGACCACCGGCGTGCTGAACAGCGCGAACTGGCCCGCGTCGACCAATGCGCCCAACGCACCCGGCGGCTTGCTCAGCAGCACCACGATCTCGACTTCCTTGCCGTGTGTGCGCGCCAGGCCGGGTGCCAGCTGCGTCAGCGTGAAGAAATAGAAGCGCTCGGGGCATGCGAAGTATTCGTGCAGCAGGTTGTGGCCGTGAAAGGTGTTCCATTCCAGCGGCAGCAAGCCCTCGCCGGGCGCCAGTCCTTCGTGCACCAGCGCGCCTTCGGTCACCACGTGCGGCCGGTCTGCCAGCTTGCCTGGCTCGCCGACGAAGGTGGCCACGGCCGAGGTGTGCAGCAGCTCGAACAGGTGCGAAGCCACCTGCTCGTTGCCGCGCAGGTAGATGGGCAGCCGGTCGAGCCCCACCAGCGCGCTGAAGTTCATTTCGCCCACGATGCGCAATCGAAGGCGCAGCGCGCCCGTCACCTGCACGTGCGGCGGCAGGTAGCGCTCCAGCGCGGGAATGTCGGGCGGCGCGCCCGTCAGCCTGGCGTCGACGATCTCGAAGGGCCACAGCGTCACGTCCTGGCTGGAGCGGAACTCGCACGGCGTTTCCTCGCCGGTGGGCACCCGCGCATGGAAGGCCGTGCCGCGCGGCACCACGAAGCCGCGCGTGAAGTCGCCCTCCTTCACGCTGGGATGCAGCTGCGCCACAGCCATCGACGGCGTGGGGCTCAGGTAGTTGGGGTACAGCACCTCGAGCAGGCGCTGTGTGAACCGCGGAAACTCGGCGTCCAGCTTGATCTGCATGCGCGCCGAAAGGAAACTGAAAGACTCGATCAGCCGCTCCACGTAGGGGTCGGCCACCTCGATGCCGTGCATGCCCAGGCGCCGGGCGATCTTGGGGTGCGACTGAGCGAACTCGCCGGCCGCCTCGCGCATGTAGACCAGTTCTTTGTTGTAGTAGTCGAGGAGTTGGGGGTCCATGGCATCCGGGTCCCTGAAGTGAAGAAGAAGGAAACGCGTCAGCGCGCGACGCGCAGCACGCTCATGCGGTTGGTTTCGAGATCGACCGCGCTCTGCACCATGAACTCCAGCGGGTAGGGCCGCAGATGGATCATGGCGCGGATCTCGAACAGCAACACGTTGTATTCCTCGGCCGCGCCGCCGCCTTCCTTCATGAGCGGCACCACCGACACCGTCTCGGGAATCAGGCGCGGCTCGTAGTCATGCACGGCGCGGCGGATGATGCGTTCGATGTCCGCCCACTTGCGCTGCGACAGGTAGCTGCCCGCCAGCGGCGGCACGCCGAAGTTGAGGGTCGACGCGGCCGCTTCGGCATGGCGCTCGCGGTCGATCAGGTCTTCGGCATTGGTGGTGTTGAGCAGGAAGGCCAGGTCGCGCTGCACGATGTCGCGCATCTGCGCGGGCGTGACGGTGTAGTCCGAGGGCAGCTCCGAGGTGCGGCTGGGCGCCTCGTCGCGCAGGCGGTCGAAAAGCGTGGGAAGCAGGTGCGCATTGACGCGCGTCGGGGCGGCACCAGCTGCGCGCGGCGAACGTGCGCCGGGGTGGGCGGGATGCCCTGGTCGGGGGCCGGAAACAGGGGGGTGCTCGGTGGGTCGCATGGCCGTGCCTTTGCTGGAAGGGCCAGAGTCTTGCGTGGATGCACGCGGTCTATTGCAAACAATGGTCACATCTGGTGCACGCCCCCGAGAAAAACCAACAAACCGGGGAAATGTCATGGCAATGCGCTTCGCGAGTCCTACACCACACGCCGCCCCTTGCCGACAGTCAGGAAGCCCCTGCACAACGAAGCTGTATGCATATCAACACACAGGAGCCCTCGCGTGAATTCCATCATCTACATCGTCGGTCTGGTCGTGGTCGTGGTTGCCGTTCTTTCGTTCTTCGGCCTTCGCTGAGACCTGGCACACGCCACCGACTCTTTGCACCCTGGGAAACGGGGCCGCTTGCGGCCCCGTTTCTCATGGGGGCGCACGGTGCGGCGGGCATAATTTGCGCGCCCTGACCCTGCGCGGGGCCTCCTCAGCGAAGGGCCCCTGTTGACCGACACCGCGTTGCGCGAATCTGCTTTTTCCGATGCGGTGATCACCGAGGCCATTCGATGGGCCGAGCAGAACGGCCCGCTGGACGACGCGCAAGCCATGCGCGCTGCGGCTTCGCACGCTACCGGCAGCCACGCGCAAATCACCGAGCGTGCGCTTCGCCTCGGCGAACGCCTCGGCCTCCAACCCGAACTGACCCGCGCCCGCCTCTGGGCGCCGTGGGTGTTGCTGGGCATGGTCGCGCTCATCGTGCTTGCAGGCCTCAGCCTTGCGGGCAACGTCGTTGGCGGCGGCGAGCGCCATATCAACGTGATCGTCGCGCTGGTCAGCCTGCTGGGCCTGCATGCCCTCACGCTGCTGGCCTGGCTGGCCGGCCTGTGGCTGCCGGCGGGCTTATTGGGCAGCGCGTCGCTCGGGTGGATCTGGCTGTCGCTGACCGCGCGGGTGGCGGGCGGCAAACGCGGACAGGCGCCGCTGCTGGTGCGCGCCGCCACCGGGCTGCTGTCCCGCGCCAGGCTGCTGCCATGGGCTTTCGGCCTGGTGAGCCACGGCATCTGGTCGCTGTCGTTCGCGGTGGTGCTGGCCGCGATGCTGTTCGCGCTCGCCTTTCGCAGCTACACGCTGAGCTGGGAGACGACGATCCTCGATCCCGCATTCTTCGTGCAGGCCGTGCAGGTGCTGGGCTGGGCGCCCTCGAAGCTCGGATTCCCGGTGCCCGACGCCGCCACCATCCTGGCCGCCGCCCCCGGCGCAACCCACGCGGGAGGCCAAAGCAACTGGGCGCTGTGGCTCACGGGGTGCATCGTGGTCTACGGCCTGCTGCCGCGCGTGGCCCTCATGCTGTGGAGCGCCGCCATGTGGCGCAGCCGCCGCAAGGCGCTGCAGCCCGACTGGCGCGAGCCCTACTACCGCCAACTGCTCGCCCGCTTCGCCGCGATGGCACCGGCGGCCATCGTCGACGCCGACCCCGGCCGTACGCAGGGTGCCACGCCCGCGGGCCTGTCCGATTCGCAACTGCAGGACCTGCTCTTCGTGGTCGGCTTCGAGCTGCCACCTGATACGCCCTGGCCGCCGTCGGCCCTGCCCGCCACTGAGGCCGCGCAGGTGCAGCGCATCGACGGCAGTGCGCCGTCACGCCGCGCCCTGCTCGACCAGTTGGCCCGCGTGCGTCCGCGCACCGTGCTGCTGGTGTGCCACGCCGCGTCGAGCCCCGACCGCGGCACCGAGCGCTTCCTGCGCGAAGTGCTGGCGCATTGCGGCGAATGCCGCCTCTGGCTGGCCGATGCACCCAACGCCGGCGCCACGCAGCGCTGGCTCGATTGGCTGCAAGGCACCGGCCTGCAACGCATCGCGGCCGGCGACAGCCTGGCCACCGCCCTGCGCCCGACCGCCGCCGCGATCGCCACCGCGCCATGACACAGCCGCCCATCCGCATCGCCGTCGTCGGCCACACCAACGCGGGCAAGACCTCGCTGCTGCGCACGCTCACGCGGCGCGTGAACTTCGGCGAAGTGTCGGACCGCCCCGGCACCACGCGCCATGTCGAATCGGTCGACCTCGAGGTGGACGGCGCGGCCGCCGTGCGCTTCTTCGACACGCCCGGCCTCGAAGACGCCGTTGCACTGCGCGAGCACCTCGCCGGTTTCCACCTGCAGGGCACGCAGGCCACGCCGCCCGAGCGCATCCGCCAGTTCCTGCAAGGCCCCGAGGCCCACGGCGTGTTCGAGCAGGAGGCCAAGGTGCTGCGCACCATGCTCGACATCGACGCTGCCTTTCTGGTCATCGATGTGCGCGAGCCGGTGCTGCCCAAGTTCCGCGACGAGATCGAGTTGCTCAATTCCTGCGCACGCCCCGTGCTGCCGGTGCTGAACTTCGTGCGCGACGCCGCCAGCCGCGAGCCGGCGTGGAAGGCGCTGCTGTCGGCCTACGGCCTGCACGTGCAGGTGCGCTTCGACGCGGCAGCCCCCTTCGTCGGCGCCGAGCAGGACCTGTACAACGACCTGGCCACGCTGCTGCGCGAGCGCCGCGAGGTGCTGCGCGGCGTGGTCGATGCGCTGAACGCCGAGGCGGCCCGGCGCCGGCAGTCGGCCTGCACGCGCATCGCCGAACTGCTGGTCGATGCCGCGGCGGTGCGCCGTACCGTGTCGGCCACCGAATTCGCCGACACGGCACGCCGGCAGGCCCTCGTGGCCGCCCTGCAGAAAGCGGTGTTCGACAAGGCCCAGCGTTGCACCGACGACCTGCTCGCGCTCTACGGCTTCCGCCAAGGCGACGCCGACGAGGCGCCGCTGCCCCTGGTCGAAGGCCGCTGGACGCTCGACTTCTTCAGCCCCGAAGCCATGAAGGACGCGGGCCTGCGCCTGGGCAAGGGCGCGGCCATCGGCGCGGCGGTGGGGGTGGTGGCCGACCTGGCCGTGGCCGGCATCTCGCTGGGCGCCGGCGCGGCACTGGGCGGCGCCATCGGCGGCGCGGTGTCGCAGGGCTGGGGCCCGCTCGGGCGCAAGATTGCCAACAAGCTGCGCGACATGCACGAGCTCACGGTGGAAGACGGCGTGCTGTTCGCGCTGGTCGCGTGGCAGCTTCAGCTTGCGCAGGCGCTGGAGCAGCGCGGCCATGCGGCCACGCAGCGCATCGGCGCGGACGCGCCCGCCGGCGGCGACGCGCAGACCCAGGCCGCGGCCGCCGCCGTGCGGGCCGCGCAGCCGGCGCGCAACCATCCCGACTGGGAAACAGGCACGGGCTCGGTCGCCGGCCGCATCTTCTGGCGGCCGTCACCGCAGCGCGAGGCGCTCGTTGCCGACCTGTCGCACGGGCTGCGAAGCGCTTTCGGGCCCGCCTGACAGCAGCCAGGCCCGCGCCGCGTCACGTCAGTGGGCGCCGGAGGCCAGCGCCTGCAGCCGGGCATAGTCGCCCGGCCGCGCGCCCAGCTGCTCGGGCGTGGAGCGCTTGACGATGCGCTCCTGGAACAGCTGCCGGTTGACCGTCGACACCGTCATGCCCTTGCCGCGCAGGAACTGCTCGTCTTCCAGCTCGCCGGCAATCACGCCGACGTTGGTCCATCGGGCGGTGTCGGCGAGCACCTTCTCGAGCATCGCCTGCTGCGGCGGCGCCAGCCGGGCCCAGGCGGCCTTGCCGATCACGATGCCCAGCGTGTCGTAGACGTGCGCCGTCAGCATCACGTACTTCTGCACCTCGTAGAGCTTCTTCGACCTGACGATGCCCAGCGGGTTGTCCTGCGCCTCGACTTCGTTCTTCTTCAGCGCGCCGTACAGGCTCATGAAGGGCAGCGTCACCGGCCTGGCGTCGAGCGCGGTGGCGAACAGCTGGTAGGCCGCAGCGTCGGGCACGTACAGCTTCAGGTCGCGGAAGTCGTCGGGCCTGGCCAGCGGCCTGGCGGACGTGACCTGGCGCGCGCCGTAGTACACGGCGGCCACCATGCGGTTGCCGCTCTTCTCGTTGTAGCCCTTCATCAGCTCCGCCAGCAGCGGGCTGGCCAGGTACTTGCGCACATGGTCGAGGTCCTTGAACGCGAAGGGGTAGCTCGCCAGGTTCAGCGGCGCATAGCCCTCGGCCAGCGTGGCCTGCCCGACGTAGGCGATCTGCACCGAGTCGTTGGCCAGCATCAGCGGAAAGTCGGACTCCTGGCCCAGCTTCGAGGAGGGCATGACCTCGACCAAGATCTTGCCTTCGGACTGCTCGGCGATCTTGCGCGCCGCCATTTCGGCCTGCTGGTGGAAGATGCTCGTGGGCTCGTAGACATGCGCCCACTTGAGCTGCAGCACCTGGGCCTGCGCGGCGACGGCGCTTGCCAGCGCCAACAGGAACAGGCCGGCGCGGTGCCACGGCAAGAAGCTTTTCATCGACTCTCCCTCGGGTTGAGAACAGTCCGCCGCATGCAAGATCGACGCCATGGCCGCGGGCAGACACCGCGTCGCGCCCGGCGGGGCAAGCCTACGGATGCGGGCCGGAACCCGGAAGCGGGTTTGCCCGCGCGAGATTGAAGCGGTCAGCCGCCGCGCGAGGCGGTCGCCCGGCGCGCGCGTGCCCGCTTCAGCGCGCGGACCAGAACCCAGGCGGCCAGCAACAGGCAGCCGAAGGCCGGCAACGCCCAGACGAAACCGCTGGTGGTGTAGACGGTCTGCGTGTCGGCGTCGTAGTGCCGGCCCAGGTCGTTGAAGTCCCGGCTCAGGTAACGGTCGTACCAGGCCCAGAAGAAGAAGGCCGAGGCGGCAAGCGACAGGGTCAGGGCGGCGGCGGTGGCGAGGTGTTTGGGCATGGTGCGCAGGCATTGTCGGGGCGTGTGACGCACGGCAGCGTCGGCCCGCCGTACCATGCCGGACCCACAGGAACCGGAGGACCCCATGCAGCAGCTGCGCGCCATCCGCGCCGACATCACGACCCTGCAGGTCGACATCATCGTCAACGCCGCCAACTCCTCGTTGCTGGGCGGGGGCGGCGTGGACGGCGCCATCCACCGCGCCGCAGGGCCGGACCTGGTGCACGAATGCCGCTTGCTCGGCGGCTGCAAGACCGGCAATGCCAAGCTGACCCAGGGCTATCGGCTTCCCGCAAAGTTCATCGTTCACACGGTCGGCCCCGTGTGGCGCGGCGGTGCTTCGGGCGAACCCGGACTGCTTGCGTCGTGCTACCGGCGTGCGATGGCGCTGGCGGCGGGGCAAGGGGCACGCAGCATCGCGTTTCCGAGCATCAGCACGGGCATCTACGGCTATCCCGTCGCGCTGGCGGCGAGCGTCGCGGTGGACACGGTGCGCGCCGCGGAGCAGGACGCGACCTCGGTCCGGGAGGTCGTGTTCTGCTGCTTCTCGCCCAGCGACCTCGCCGTGTACGAAACTGCATTGCGCGGCACCCCCGCACAATGACCGCATGACCGCATGACCGCTGACCGCTTTCGACGACGAAGGCCGGGGCGCGCACTGCGAGCTGGGCTTCTTCTTCGTCACCGAAAACCTCGCGACGCGGGGCTGGAGAACGTGCGGCGCATCGACGGCGCATTCTTCCAGCCGGTGCTGGTGGGCACGCGGCCCGCGCGCTAGCCGGCAGGGCAAAAGGCGGTCCGGCCCTGCTACGATCCGCCTCCCCGGGGCCTCAGCCTCCCGGTCTGCAAAGTCAGACGGTGTCCCGTCCAAGTGCTGGCAACCCGACCGGAGCTTTCCGTGGACACCGCACGCACCGACGCATCCCCCGCACCCCTCGCACCCCTGCAACCCGTTTCCTTCGGCGAAGCCTTCCGCTTCTGGCTCAAGCTCGGCTTCATCAGCTTCGGCGGCCCGGCGGGGCAGATCGCCATCATGCACACCGAGCTGGTGGAACGCCGGCGCTGGATTTCGGAGAAGCGCTTCCTGCATGCGCTCAACTACTGCATGCTGCTGCCCGGCCCCGAGGCGCAGCAGCTGGCCACCTACATCGGCTGGCTCATGCACCGCACCTGGGGCGGCGTGGTGGCCGGCGCGCTGTTCGTGCTGCCGTCGCTGTTCATCCTGATCGCGCTGTCCTGGGTCTACATGGCCTACGGCAACGTGCCCGTGGTGGCGGGCATCTTCTACGGCATCAAGCCGGCGGTGACCGCGCTGGTGCTGCACGCGGCGCACCGCATCGGCACGCGGGCGCTGAAGAACCCGTGGATGTGGGGCATCGCGGGCGCGGCCTTCCTGGCGATCTTCGCGTTCGACACGCCGTTTCCCGCCATCGTGATCGCGGCCGGGCTGATCGGCCACTTCGGCGCACGCTGGGCGCCGGGCGTGTTCGCACTGGGCGGCGGCCACGGCAGCGCCAAGGCGGGCTACGGGCCGGCCCTGATCGACGACGACACGCCCACGCCGCCGCATGCGCGCTTCACCCGCGGCCGGCTGGCCAAGGTGCTCGCCGTCGGCCTGGTGCTGTGGGCGCTGGCCATGGGCGGCCTCGTCGCCACGCAGGGCTGGCACGGCACGCTGGCGCAGATGGGCGCGTTCTTCACCAAGGCGGCGCTGCTAACCTTCGGCGGCGCCTATGCCGTGCTGCCCTACGTGTACCAGGGCGCGGTGGAGCAGCACCACTGGCTCGACGGCAGGCAGATGATCGACGGCCTCGCCCTCGGGGAAACCACGCCGGGCCCGCTGATCATGGTGGTGGCCTTCGTCGGCTTCGTCGGCGGCTGGCTGCAGCAGGTGGCAGGGGCGGGCGCACCTTTCATGGGGGGTGCGCTCGCGGCCACGGTGGTGACCTTCTTCACCTTCCTGCCCTCCTTCGTCTTCATCCTCGCGGGCGGCCCGCTCATCGAGGCCACGCACGGCAAGCTCGGGTTCACCGCGCCGCTCTCGGCCATCACCGCGGCCGTGGTGGGCGTGATCCTGAACCTGGCGCTGTTCTTCGCCTACCACGTGCTGTGGCCCCAGGGCTTCGGCGGGCACTTCGACGCCATCTCGGCCGTGATCGCCGTGGCGGCGACCGTGGCGCTGTTCAGGTTCAAGGTCGGCGTGCTGCCGCTGCTCGGTGGCTGCGCGGCCGTTGGCCTGCTGGTGACGCTGGTGCCCGGACTGCGCTGAGCGCCGGCTTCGGCGCGCAGTTCACTGCGGTGCGCGTGGCGCTCGTGGTGCGCGTCCGGCACATGCGGATGCGCAGGGCGCTGCGGCAAGTGCCGGTGCGGATGCCTGCGCCCGCGCATGCGGACAACCCGGTCACCGTCGCGTCACGGGCCAAACCTAGCATCCGGCGGCTTTCGATCTCCTTCCAACACACACGCGAAGACCGCCCATGACACAGACCGTTCCTGCTCCCGCTCCCCGCCCGGGTCGCGCCGTCCTTGCGGCCATGGCCTCGATCGGCGGCTGCCTCGTGATCGCCGCCTGCGGCGGCGGCAGCGACAACGGCGCCGTGTTTCCGGTGCTTCCGCCGGCCCCGGCGCCTGCGCCGGCACCGGCGCCCCCAGCGCCCGCACCCGCGCCGCTGGGCACGCTCGACGGCTCGGTGCCCCTCGTCATCGGCCACCGCGGCCTGCCGGGCCTGTATCCCGAGGAAACGAAGACCGCCTACGAAGCCGCGGCCGACGCCGGTGCCGATTCGCTGGAAACCGACCTGCACCTCACGAAGGACTGCGTGCTGGTGGCGCGCCACAACCCCTGGCTCAGCGACAACACCAACGTGGCCGACGTGGCCGCGACCAACGCCGCCGTCGCGGCCCGCAAGCGCACCGTGCCGGGCGTGCTGGTCAATGTGAAGTACCCGGCCATCGCAGAGAACGGCCCGGCCCAGTACAAGAGCGACCTGACGGACCCCAGCGATCCGAAGTCGGTGCTCAAGTCGCTCATCGTCGACGGCGAGGACCACACCAACGACTGGTCGATCACAGACTTCACCATGGACGAGCTGCGCCAGTGGATTCGCGGCACCACCTACGACGCCAGGGACCAGCGCCCGACCGAGCTGAACGGCAAGCTGCCGATCCTGAGCTTCCAGGAGGTCATCGACATCGCCCGGGCCAAGAGCGCCGCCACCGGCCGCGCGCTCAGCGTGTACCCGGAAACCAAGAACCCGATCTGGAACAACGCGCAAGCCATTGCCAACGGCTGCGGCCCGGCGGGCAGCCATCCGCTGGAAGACGCGCTGCTCAAGGTCATGAACTTCAACGACCTCAACCGCAAGGACGCACCGATCTTCGTGCAGAGCTTCGAGCCCGAGAGCCTGAAGTACCTGCGCTCGGCCGGCCTGAAGGCGCGCGCGGTGCAGCTGGTGGACGGCAACGACGTCAACTACCAGACCGGCGAGATGATCTACGTGACCAACGACGTCTACACCTTCGTCGACGGCCGCCCCTACAGCTGGACGCTGGCCGGCAACCCGAAGTGGTTCGGCGAGATGCTCACGCCCGCGGGCCTGGCCGAGGTGAAGACCTATGCCGACGGCATCGGCCCGTGGAAGCCGCAGGTCATGGCCCACACCGTCGTGCCGTTCGTCGCGGGCAAGGGCCTGGCGGACGTGAACAGCGTGAAGCCCACCGCCCTGATCGCCGACGCGCACAAGGCCGGCCTGTTCGTGCACAGCTACACCTTCCGCAACGAAGCCAAGTACCTGGCCGGCGTGTACAAGGGCGACCCGGCGGCCGAGTACCTCGCGTACTTCCGCGCCGGCATCGACGGCGTGTTCTCGGACTTCGCGAACACGGCCTTCGCCGCGCGCAAGACCTACCTGAAGGAAACGGGCCGCTGAGGCCACGCCCCGCACGCACAAGCACACGCAGCAGGCAGCAGGCAGCACACGACATGTACCCCGGCGAACGACTCAACGGCTACAGCCACCTGCTCGGCCTGCTGCTCGCGCTGCCCGCGGCGGCAGCGCTGCTGCTGAAGACCGTGCCCACCGGCGACCCCGCGCGCATCGCGGGGGCGCTGGTGTTCTCGCTCTCCGCCGTGGCCCTGTACGCGGCCTCCACCCTGTTCCACAGCACGCGCGGGCGCCTGAAGCGCGTGTGGGAACGGGCGGACCACTGCGCCATCTACCTGCTGATCGCGGGCACCTACACGCCGTTTGCGCTGGTCACGCTGCACGGTGCGTGGGGTGGCGTGCTGCTGGCGATCATCTGGGGCGCGGCGCTGTTCGGCATCTGGCGCGAGCTGAGGCCGGCCAGGGGCGATGCGCCGCAGAAGCCGCCGCTGTGGCTCTACATCGGCATGGGCTGGCTCGGCGTGCTGGCCGCCGTGCCGCTGGCCGCGCGGCTGGACGCCGCCGGGCTGGTGTGGCTGCTGGTTGGCGGCGTGCTGTACACGGCGGGCACGGTGTTCTATCGCAACCGGCAAGGCTTTCGCCATGCGCACGGCGCCTGGCACCTGTTCGTGCTGGCGGGCACGGCGAGCCACTACGTGGCGGTGGGCTGGTTCGTGCTTTAAGGCAAGAGTCCTTCCGTGTCAGCCGTGCCTGGCACGCGCTGCACCTGCCGGCGGCATGCAGACCCGAGCGGCTCAGCCTTCGCCCGGCGGGAAATCGGCGCCCAGCGTCGTGGCCTCCCACGCATCGAAGTCGCCACGCATGAACTCGAGCTTCTTGCGCGCCAGGTCGAGCGCCGCCTTGCCCAGCACCAGGCGCAGCGGCGGCTTGTCGGACAGCGCGGCGTCGATGATGGCCTGCGCGGCGCGCACCGGGTCGCCGGCCTGGTTGCCGCTGCGCGCGGCCGTCTGCCTGCGGCGCTCGCCCGCGGTGGCGTCGTAGGCCTCGATGCGCGTGGCCGACTGCTGGATGGAAGGCCCCGCCCAGTTCGTGCGGAACGGACCCGGCTCGACGATGAGTACGCCGATGCCCAGCGGCTTGAGTTCCACCGCCAGCGATTCCGAGAGGCCTTCCACCGCGTACTTGGTGCCGTGGTAGTAGCCGGTGGCCGCAAAGCTCGCGAGCCCGCCGATGGACGACACGTTCACCACCAGGCCGTTGCCCTGCGCGCGCATCACCGGCAGCACGGCCTTGGTCATGTCGATCAGGCCGAAGACGTTGGTCTCGAACATGTCGCGCACTTCCTTGTCGTCGCCCTCCTCGATGGCGGCCAGGTAGCCGTAGCCCGCGTTGTTGACGAGCACATCGATGCGCCCGAAATGCTGCCGTGCCTGCGCCACCGCCTGCTCGATCTGCTCGCGTTGCGTCACGTCCAGCGGCAGCACCAGTGCGCGGTCTCCATGGCCCTCGGCAATGTCGGCCACCTGCGCGGGATTGCGCGCGGTGACCACGGCGCGCCATCCGCGCGCCAGCACGAGCTTGGCAAGTTCGCGGCCGAAGCCGGTGGAGCATCCCGTGATCAGCCAGACGGGGTCGGTTCGATTCATCATCTTTGAAACTCCATGAAACAACAGGTGTGGATGGGAACGCTTCGCGGCCGCACAGGCTACGCCGGATCGATGACCCTGTCCGGTGTGCGAGAACGAGGCCGGGTCGGCGTTCAGGGCGCGGCTCCGCGCCATCGACACCTGCACCCCGAGCGCGCCAGCTGTCAGAAGGGCTGCAAGCGCATCTTCACGAACACCCGCGACAGGCCGCGCACGATGCGCGGGCGTGAGGTGTCAGCGAAGCGCCGTGCTGCGATACGGGCTGCGTGCGTCGCTCAGCAAGAGGCGGTTCGTGCGCAGCAGGTTCTCCTCGCGCTCGTCCGAATACCGCCAGACCAGGCCGCCCGCGATGTAGGCGGCGCTCACCTGCGCCCAGTCGGCGTACGCCTGCTGCACCTGGGGCTTGAGGCCGCCTGCAAACCGCGCGAACTCCGCGCGCTCGATGAAACCCAACTGGACCGCCCAGCGCGACAGGCTCGCCAGGCGCACGGCGTCCCATGCCACCAGGCTGGCGATCTGCGCGGGTTGAACCTTGAAGTGCTTTCTCAGTTCGTCCACCCAGGACCGGCTGTTCGTCACCAGCTGCGAAACCTCGGAGAACGAATGGCCGCTCTGCGCCGCCAGCGCCTTGTAGTCGAGGCTCTTGCGCGCCTTGATCTGGAAGAAGGCGGGGAAGGACGTGTCCACCAGCGCGCGCAACAGCGGGTGGGTCGTCTGCACGGCGTCGTCGACCGCCGCGATGGCCTGCCACACCGAGGCGTAGGCCGTGCGTTGCCCCTCCTGCACGAGCCAGCGGGCCTTCTCCTCGAAGCTCGCGCGGTCGTGCACGCCCCACACCTGCGCGATGCCCTCGCGCAGTTCGTCGTCGTCCTTGCCCGTGGGCACCGAATTCACGTAGTCGCCGTTGAAGGCGCTGAGCGGTGCACTCAATGTGACCAGCCACGCTTCCTCGGCGGTGGCGTCGGGCGCCGGGTCGAAGTGAAGCTTGTCGTTGTCCAGCAGCGCGTGGCCGATGATGTCCCTGATCCCCATACCTTGACCTCCTGAGTTTTGAAAGGCGCCGGCAGTGACGGCGCGAAGCGAGCAAACCGAAAGGCGCAGGCATTCTATGCAGCGGTCCGTGTCGACCGGCGGGGTTGCGCGGCCGCGCTTGCCGCGTTGCCTGACGTCCGTGCGCGGGAGGGCGGGGGGCGAGAGAGCCGCGGCTTTGCGCGACAATCCCCCGTTTATTTCCGCCTCCTGGGCCGCACATCCGGATGATGTTTCGCTTCTTCGCCCAAGGGACCGACACTTTAGCCACACACCGGGCCGTCAGCGGCCACCCTCTGCGCCAATGGCCCCTGTGGATCGTTGCCCTGGTCGCGCTGTTCCTGTCCGCGCTCGCCACCGCGCAGCCCTCACAGTCCGAAGGGCCCACGCAGGCGCAGCGGGAACCGTTGCAGATCGCGCGCCAAGCCGACGGACTGCCGGCCGTGCAGCACCTGCAGGTGCTCGACGACACCACGCGCTCGCTCACCATCGAGCAGGTGCGCACGCCGCAGCATGAAGTGCGCTTCGGCTTTCCGGCCGATCCCCTGAAGGGCAAGGAAGCCGACCGCGTGCTGTGGTTCAAGCTGCAGATGCGGCTGGTCGACCCCGCCGATGCAACGCGCGAATGGCTGCTGCTGGTGCCCACCGTGTCCACGCGCGACCTGCGCTTCTACGGCCCCTTCGACGAGAACGGCCATGCGCTGGCAGACCCCGTCGTCACCGGCATGCGCCATCCCTGGGCGACTCGACCGGCCGCCTCCGAGCAGATGGCGTGGCGCTTCCGGCTGCCGGGTCCGGGCACGTATACCGCCTACTTCCGGGTCGAGTCCACTTTCGCGCGCATCTACGACGTCAAGATCTGGGACCCGGCCGATTTCCTGGAGTCGACGCAGGACAAGCGCATGTTCGACGGCGTGAGCTACGGATTGCTGTTCGGCCTCATGGTGTACGGCCTGGTGCTGTTCCTGGTGTTCGGCGAAGGGCTCTATGCGTACTACATGCTCTCGTGCGCGTGCGGCGTGCTGGCGCTCGCCAGCATCAACGGCCACGCGCTGCGCTACCCCTTCGCGCACTGGCCGGCGGTGGCCGGCATCGCCTATACCGCGGGGCCTGCGCTGTGGGCGATCTGCAAGCTGCAGTTCGGCAGGCGGCTGCTGCGGCTGCGCCACTTCGCGCCGTGGCTCGACCGGCTGGTACAGGTCTTCACGCTGACGCTGGCGCTGGCAATTCCATACGCCTACTGGGGCTCGCACCCGTTGCTGACGTTCCAGCTGGTACAGGTGTCGGTGGTGGCGTCGACCGTGGTGATGGTGGTCGGCGCGCTGGTCGCGATGCGTCGGCGCTACTGGCCCGCCGTGCTCTATTTCTTCGGCATCGCGCTGCTGCTGGCCGGCGTCGGCACCATCGTGCTTCCGAGCTGGGGCTGGATGGCATGGGCGCCGAACCAGATGAACGTGTCGCAGGGTGCGCTGGTCGCGGAGCTGATCGTGTTCGCCGTGGCGATGGCGTCGCGCCTGCGGCTGGTGCTGCGCTCCGAGCAGGCGCTCACCACGCGCACCCAGCAGCTGGTGGAGGCGCTGGGTACCGATGCGCTCACGGGCGCCACCAGCCGCACCGGCTTGGAGAGCCGGGGCGAGGAATGGCTGGGCACGGGCGAGCCGTTCGCACTGATGCTGCTGGACCTGGACGGCTTCAAGGGCGTGAACGACGCGCACGGCCATGCGGCCGGCGACGCAGTGCTGATCGCCACAGCGAAGCGGTTGCGCCAGCAACTGCGCGCACACGACGTGGTGGCACGGCTGGGCGGCGACGAGTTCGCGATCCTGGTACACGGCACCCCTTCGCCGCAGACGCTGGGCGTGATGGCTCAGCGCATGATCGAGGCCTGCGCGGGGCCGGTCGACTACGAAGGCCGCAGCGTCACGGTCGGCATGAGCCTGGGCATCGCATGCCACCCGAACGACGGCAACACGCTGGCCCAGTTGCTGCGCGCGGCCGACCTGGCGATGTACAACGTCAAGCAGCGGCGCACAGGGCCGGCGTTCACCTTTGCATCGGCGCTCGGTGGGCGCGGCCCCGGTGGTACGGCAACGCCTTCTATGCGGACCCAGCCCTTGCAAACTCCACCGGCAGCTCCTTGAACTGCTTCTTCACCGCCGCCACGGGCGCGCCGCCCACCACGATGCGCGCGAACGCATCCAGCGGGCTGAAAAAAGCCGGCCGCAACTTGCCGAGCTTGCTTTCGTCGACGATGAGAAAGCTCTCCGACGCGCTGCGTATCGCCGCCTGCTTCACCGGCACTTCATGAAAGTTGGAGCAGCTCGCGCCGCGCTCCAGGTCCAGCCCACCGGCCGAGATGAAGGCCTTGTTCACCCCCAGCTTGTTCAGGTACTGCAGGCCTTCGTCGGAGAAGAAGGTGGCCGATGAGGGGTGGTACAGGCCGCCCATCAGCATCAGTTGGGTGTGGGGACGGCGGCTCAGCACCGCCGCGATGTTCGTGGAGTAACACACCACGCTCAGCGGCATGTCCGGCGGCAGCGCTTCGGCGAAATGGACCATGGTCGTGCCGCAATCGATGAACAGGCTGTCGTGCGGCTGCACCCACGTGGCGGCACGCTCGCAGGCCAGCCGCTTGTTGGCCGCGTGCTGGTCGCTGGCCTCGTCGAGCGAGTAGCGATCGGCGCCCGGCAGCGTGGTCGCCAGCACATAGCCGCCGAGGGCGGAGAGCGGTGAATCGGCCGACGACAGGTCGCGCCGGATGGTCATCTCGGTCACGTCCAGCCGCTGCGCGGCCTGCTTGATCGGCAACGGCCCGCCGGCCTCGACGAGCTCCTGCATCTTTGTCAGGCGCACGGCCCGCGCTTCGGCTCCGGCGGTTTTTCGCATGTTCGGGTTCCTTGGGTCCAAGGTTTGGAGTATCGGGCATCGGACGGCCTCAAAATGTTATTGAAAAAACATCTTGCCTAAATAAATGTTGTTGCCATAACATTCAATCCAACACGCCGCCGGCACTGCACGGCAGCACGCTCGACACGGACCACCGCTGCATCGCACTGCAACGCCAAGCCACGGAGACAACAGACATGCCCTTTGCCTGCCTGCCGCACCAGCGGCCCCTGCGCGCCACGGCGCCTTCCACTCCATGACTTCCACTTCACTCGTTCGCGCCAGCGGCGCGGTGCGCTCGCGTCCGGCACCGCCCGCCACCGCCGTCGCCGCAGCCGCAAACCCGGCACCCGCACCCGCTGCACAGCCCCACACGGCCGCGCGCAACACCGCGCAGCCTTTCGACAGCGGCTGGTTCGACAGCATCCGCGTCAACCTCTCGGCCGCCGAGCGCCGCGTGGCCACCTTGCCGGGCCGCCGCTCGGTCAAGAAAGACGCGCAGGCCGGCTGGCTGCTGAAGGCCATCACCTGCATCGACCTGACCACGCTCAACGGCGACGACACGGCCGAGCGCGTGCGCCGGCTCTGCGCCAAGGCGGTGACGCCGGTGCGCCCCGACCTGCTGGCCGCGCTGGGCTTCGCAGACCGCACGCTGCACACGGGGGCGGTGTGCGTGTACCACCGCTTCGTGTCGACCGCGATCGAAGCGCTCGCGGGCACGGGCATTCCGGTGGCGGCGGTGTCCACGGGCTTTCCGGCGGGGCTGATTCCGCACGAGCTCAAGCTCAAGGAGATCGAAGCCTCGGTGCGCGACGGCGCGGCGGAGATCGACATCGTCATCACCCGCGAGCACGTGCTCACCGGACAGTGGCAAAAGCTCTACGACGAGATGCGCGACTTTCGCCTGGCAGCGGGCGATGCGCACGTGAAAGCCATCCTGGCCACGGGCGAGCTGAAGACGCTGCGCAACGTCGCCAAGGCCTCGATGGTCTGCATGATGGCCGGCGCCGACTTCATCAAGACCTCCACCGGCAAGGAAGGCGTGAACGCCACGCCGCTGGTCACGCTGGTGATGCTGCGCATGATCCGCCAGTACGAGGCCCGCACCGGCTTTCGCGTGGGCTACAAGCCGGCCGGCGGCGTGTCCACCGCCAAGACGGCGCTCGACTACCAGGTGCTCATGAAGGAAGAGCTGGGCCGCCCCTGGCTGGAGCCCGAGCTGTTCCGCATCGGCGCCTCCACGCTGCTGGCCGACATCGAGCGCCAGCTGGAGCACCACGTGACTGGCCGCTACTCGGCCTTCAATCGCCACCCGATCGGATGACCCGATGAGCAGCCAGAACCACCCCACGACCACCCCCAGCGTCGCACGCTATTTCGACACCATGGACTACGGCCCCGCGCCCGAGAGCGATACCGACGCGCGCCAGTGGCTCGCACGCCATGCGGAGGGCTTCGGCCACTTCATCGACGGGCGCTTCACTGCGGCAGGCGCCGGCGCGCATTTCGAGACGGCCGAGCCCGCCACCGGACAGCGCCTGGCCCGCATCGCCCAAGGCTCGGCACAGGACGTGGATGCCGCCGTGGCCGCCGCGCGCGCCGCGCAGCCCGGCTGGCTCGCACTCGGCGGACACGGCCGCGCACGGCACCTGTACGCACTGGCGCGCATGGTGCAGCGCCATGCGCGCCTGCTCGCCGTGGTCGAGGCGCTGGACAACGGCAAGCCCATTCGCGAGACCCGCGACCTCGACGTGCCGCTGGTGGCGCGCCACTTCTATCACCACGCCGGCTGGGCGCAGCTGCAGGAACGCGAGTTCGCGGACCAGGTGCCGCTGGGGGTGGTCGGCCAGATCATTCCGTGGAACTTTCCGCTGCTGATGCTCGCGTGGAAGATCGCGCCCGCGCTCGCGCTGGGCAACACGGTGGTGCTCAAGCCCGCCGAGCTCACGCCGCTGAGCGCCCTGCTCTTCGCCGAACTCGCCGCGCAGGCCGGCCTGCCGCCGGGCGTGCTGAACGTGGTGACCGGCGATGGCGCCACCGGCGCGGCACTGGTCGCGCACGAAGGCGTCGACAAGATCGCCTTCACCGGCTCCACCGACGTGGGCCGCCTCATCCGCGAGGCCACCGCCGGCTCGGGCAAGTCGCTCACGCTGGAACTGGGCGGCAAGTCGCCCTTCATCGTGTTCGACGACGCGGACATCGACGCCGCCGTGGAAGGCGTGGTCGACGCCATCTGGTTCAACCAGGGCCAGGTGTGCTGCGCCGGCTCGCGGCTGCTGCTGCAGGAAGGCATTGCCGACGACTTCATCGAGCGCCTGAAGCGCCGCATGCGCAGCCTGCGCGTGGGCTCGCCGATGGACAAGGCCGTCGACATGGGCAGCCTGATCGACCCGACGCAGCTCGAGCGCGTGCGGACGCTGGTGGCCACCGGTGTGCGCGAAGGCGCGAGCTGCTACCAGGCGCCAGGCGCGCTGCCGCCGGGCGGCAGCTTCTTCCCGCCCACGCTGCTGACCGGCGTGCACCCCGCATCGAGCGTGGCCACCGAAGAAATCTTCGGCCCCGTGCTGGTGACGATGACCTTCCGCACGCCCGACGAAGCCGTGGCGCTGGCCAACAACACGCGCTACGGCCTGGCCGCCAGCGTGTGGAGCGAGACCATCGGCCTGGCACTGGGCATTGCGCCGCAGCTGCAGGCCGGCGTGGTGTGGGTCAACGCGACCAACCTGTTCGACGCGGGCGTGGGTTTCGGCGGCTACCGCGAATCGGGCTACGGCCGCGAGGGCGGGCGCGAGGGCTGCTACGAATACCTGAAGCCGCGCACATGGGCCGAGCGCAAGCCGCGCGCCGCGCAAGTGAACGCACAAGCCGCGAACGAAACGAACAAGGCGCAGGCCAAGCCTTCGTCCACGCTCCCGGCCATCGACCGCACCGCCAAGCTGTTCATCGGCGGCAAGCAGGTGCGCCCGGACGGCGAACTGTCGCACCCGGTGCTGGCGGCCAGCGGGCAACGCGCGGGTGAAGTCGGCACGGGCAACCGCAAGGACATTCGCAACGCAGTCGCCGCCGCACGCTCGGCCGCCGGCTGGTCGAGCGCCACGCCGCACCGCCGCGCACAGGCGCTGTACTACCTCGCGGAAAACCTCTCTGCCCGCGCCGACGAATTCGCCGCGCGCATCGCCAGCCTCACCGGCGTGGCCTCGCGCGCCGCGCAGGCCGAAGTCGATGCATCGGTCAGCCGCCTCTTCGCCTACGGTGCATGGGCCGACAAGTACGAAGGCACGGTGCACATGCCGCCGTTGCGCGGCGTGGCGCTGGCCACCGTCGAGCCCATGGGCGTGGTCGGCGTGGTGTGCCCGGACGAGGCGCCGCTGCTGTCCTTCGTGAGCCTGTTCGCGCCGCTCATGGCCATGGGCAACCGCACGGTGGTCGTGCCGAGCGAAAAGCACCCGCTGATCGCCACCGACTTCTACCAGGTGCTCGAAACCTCCGACCTGCCGGCCGGCGTGATCAACCTGGTGACCGGCCCCGCCGCGAGCCTGGGCCAGACGCTGGCCGAGCACGACGACGTCGATGCGCTGTGGGTCTTCGGCGCAAGGGAGCTGTCGCGCAACGCCGAGCGCCTGTCGGTGGGAAACCTCAAGCGCACGCTGGTCGACCATGGCCTGGCCACCGACTGGCACGACGCGGCGTCGGCCGAAGGCCCGCTGTTGCTGCGGCATGCCACGCAGGTCAAGAACATCTGGATTCCCTTTGGTGAATGAACGTGCGAATGAACGTGGCGCGCACGCCGAAACCAAGGGAAATCCCCGAATAGCAAACGTTTGCGCAAACGTTTTCCTTCCTTAAGAATTACCGCCACAAGAACAGGTCCATTTGCTGGAGACAACATGCTGAAGTCCATCCATCCGCTGCTCAACGCCGACGTGCTGTACGCCCTGCGCGCCATGGGCCATGGCGACGAACTGGTGCTGTGCGACGCCAACTTTCCGGCCGACTCCGTGGCACGCCAGACCACGCTGGGCCGGCTGCTGCGCATCGACGGCGTGGGCACGGCCGAAGCCGCGCGCGCCATCCTGTCGGTGCTGCCGCTCGACGAGGCGGTGGACGATCCGGCGCGGCGCATGGAAATCATGGGCCAGCCCCACGAGATCCCGCCGGTGCAGCAAGAGATGCAACGCGAGATCGATGCAGCCGAAGGCCGCTCGCGGCCGCTGGGCTCCATCGAGCGCTTTGCGTTCTATGAAGCCGCGCGCCGTGCGTACTGCGTGATCGCGACCGGCGAGCGCCGCTTCTACGGCTGCTTCGTGTTCAAGAAGGGCGTGCTCGCCCCCGAGGCCTGACGCCATGGCTGTCGCACCTTCACACGCCGCACAGGCTCCGCACCAGCACGGCGTGGCCGTGCTCGGCATCTTCGTGGCCGACCTCGCGTTCCGGGCGGCCAACCTCCCCGGCGTGGGCCAGACCATCGCGGGTTCCGGCTTTGCCATGGGCCCCGGCGGCAAGGGGTCGAACCAGGCCGTCGCAGCGGCACGGGCGGGCGCGGAGGTGACGTTCATCTCCAAGCTCGGGCAGGACGCCTTCGGCGCCAACGCACTCGCGCTGTGGGCGCAGGAAGGCATCACGCCGCGCGCGCCCCAGGTGAGCACGCAGCCGACCGGCGCGGCCTTCATCTACGTGCACGAGGTCACCGGTGCCAACGCGATCATCGTGGTGCCCGGTGCCGCGGCCCTCATCGACGCGAACGACGTGGACGCCGCTGCCGATGCCATCCGCGGCGCGCGCGTGTTCGTCACGCAGCTGGAGCAACCCGCGGGCGCCGCGCAACGCGGGCTCGAGCTGGCGCGCGCCGCCGGTACGGTCACGGTGTTCAACCCCGCGCCCGCCCTGCCCTTCGACGACGCGCTGTACCCGCTGTGCGACTACATCACGCCCAACGAGCACGAGGCCGCGGCGCTCAGCGGCATTGCGGTGGAAACCATCGACGACGCACGCCGCGCAGGCGACTTCTTCCTCGCCAAGGGCGTGGGCTGCGCCCTCATCACCCTCGGCGACAAGGGCGCGCTGCTGCACAGCGCCAGCGGCTCGGTGCACCTGCCCGTGTTCCACGCCGGTGCCGTGAAGGAAACAGCCGGCGCGGGCGATGCCTTCAACGGCGGCTTTGCGGCGGCGCTCGCCGAAGGCGCCTCGCCGCTGGAAGCCGCGCGCTTCGGCTGCGCGGTGGCCGCCATCTCGGTCACGCGCGCAGGCACTGCACCCTCGATGCCCATGCGCGCCGAAGTCGACGCGCTGATGAACCGCGCCGTCGGAAGGGCCCTTGCATGACCTCCCGGTTCTCCGACCGCGAACTCAATTTCCTGGTCGCCATCAACGTCGTGATCCTCGTGGTCGCGACCGTGCTCTCCAGGGGCGACTTTCTCGACGTCTACAACTTCCAGTCCATGGGCGGCCAGCTGCCCGAACTCGGCCTGCTGGCCATGGGCGTGGCGCTGTCGATGATCTCGGGCAACGGCGGCATCGACCTGTCGGGTGTGGCCCTGGCCAACCTGGCCGGCGTGGTGGCCGCCACCGTGGCGCCGATGCTCGTGGCGTCCGATGTGTCGCCCTGGCTCTACACGGGCTGGTTCGCGGTCATCGCGCTGGCGGTGGGGCTGGCAGGCGGGCTGCTCAACGGCTTGCTCATTGCGCGCGCCGGCCTCACGCCCATTCTCTGCACGCTGGGCACGCAGCTGCTCTACACGGGGCTCGCGGTCGTTCTCACCGGCGGCTCCAGCCTGCGCGTGGGCAGTGCCGAGCCGCTGTCGGCCATCGGCAACGAGATGGTGCTGGGCGTGCCCATTCCGTTCGTGATCTTCCTGGTCATGCTGCTCGGCGTGGGCTGGCTGCTCAAGCAGAGCCCGTTCGGCATCCGACTGTTCCTTCTGGGCACCAACGCCAAGGCGGCGCGCTACGCGGGCATTTCGCAAAGCCGCATGCTCATTGCCACCTACGCGCTGTGCGGCGTGCTGGCGGCGGTGGCGGGCGTGATCATCGCGAGCCGCACGGCCAGCGTGAAGTCGGACTACGGCAACTCCTACCTGCTGATTGCCATCCTCATCACCGTGATGGCCGGCGTGCGGCCGCAGGGCGGCTACGGGCGCATGGTGTGTCTCTTCTTCTCGGCCGTGGCGCTGCAGTTGCTGTCGAGCACCTTCAACCTGCTGGGCATTTCCAACTTCTTCCGCGACTGCGCCTGGGGCCTGCTGCTGCTGTTCTTCCTGGCATCGGCGCGGTTCAGCCTGGGCGACCTGCGCAGCTTCATTTCCGTTTCGCGCACCAGCGCACCGCCGCATCAGCCCCCTCCTGGCGCGACGCAACACAGAACCACCGAGGGCTAGGAGACAACAATGCTGAAGAAAACCAAGATCGCCTGCACCGCACTGGCCCTGGGCACCGTGGCCTTCGCCTCGGCGCTGCACGCGCAAGGCAAGCCGCAGGACATCGTCACCGTGGTGAAGATCACCGGCATCAGCTGGTTCAACCGCATGGAAGTGGGCGTGAAGGAGTTCGGCGCCAGCACCCCCGGCGTGGCCACGCGCCAGATCGGCCCGGCCCAGTCGGACGCCGCACAGCAGCAGCGCCTGGTCGAAGACCTGGTGGCCAAGAAGGTCGACGCCATCGCCGTGGTCTCGATGGACCCGCCCACGCTGGAGCCCGTGCTCAAGCGCGCGATGGAGCGCGGCATCAAGGTGGTGACGCACGAGGCCGACAACCAGAAGAACACCATGGTCGACATCGAGGCCTTCGACAACACGGCCTACGGCGCGCGCATCAACGAGCGCCTGGCCGCCTGCATGGGCCAGCAGGGCAAGTGGACCTCGCTGGTCGGCTCGCTGGGCAGCCAGTCGCAGGTGCAGTGGGCCGACGGCGGCGCGACCAACGCCAAGAAGTACCCCAAGATGACGCTGGTCGACGCCAAGAACGAGTCGCTCAACGACGCCGAGAAGGCCTACGGCAAGGCCAAGGAAATGCTGCGCAAGCACCCCGACCTGAAGGGCTTCCAGGGCTCGTCGTCGCTCGACGTGCTGGGCATCGGCCGCGCCGTGGAAGAGGCGGGCCTGCAGGGCAAGATCTGCGTGTACGGCACGGGCCTGCCGAGCGAAGCGGCCAAGTTCCTGGAGTCGGGCGCGGTCGGCGGCATTGCCTTCTGGGACCCGAAGGACGCCGGCATCGTCATGAACAAGGCGGCCAAGATGCTGCTCGACGGCAAGACCATCACCGACGGCGCCGACATGGGCGTGCAGGGCTACAACAAGGTCTCGGTCAAGAAGGGCCCGGGCGTCGGCATCATCGTCACGGGCCAGGCCTGGGTCGAGGTCGACAAGCAGAACTACAAGAAGTACGCCTTCTGATCTTCGCGAAAGCCTCGAGCGCATGACCTCTTCCGTGATCCCCGCGCCTTCCACGCAAGCCACGGCTCCGGCGACCGGGCGCCGCGTCTTCCTCGAAGTGCAGGACGTGCACAAGCGCTTCGCGGGCGTGCACGCGCTGCGCGGCATCGACCTGAGCATCGAGGCCGGCGAGATCTACCACCTGCTCGGCGAGAACGGTTGCGGCAAGAGCACGCTGATCAAGATCATCTCGGGCGCGCAGCCGCCGAGCCAGGGGCGCATCGTGATCGACGGGCGCCCCCACGAATCGCTGTCGGCGCTGGAGGCGCTCACGCTCGGCATCGAGACGGTGTACCAGGACCTGTCCTTGCTGCCGAACATGAGCGTGGCCGAGAACGTCGCGCTCAGCGAGCAGCTGGTCGCCACCGGCGGCAAGCTGGCGCGACGTTTCGACCGCAAGGCGGTGGCCGCCACGGCGGTGCGCGCGCTGGCCACGGTGAAACTGCCGACCGATGCGGCCTTTCTGGCGCGGCGCGTCGACGAGCTGCCCATCGCCACGCGGCAACTGGTGGCCATTGCGCGCGCCGTGGCCACGCGCGCGCGCATGGTCATCATGGACGAGCCCACCACCTCGCTCACGCAGAAAGAGGTCGACAACCTCGTGCACGTGGTGGAGGCACTGCGCGCGCAGGACGTGGCCGTGCTGTTCGTGAGCCACAAGCTCGACGAGTGCATCGCCATGGGCGGCCAGGCCATCGTGTTCCGCGACGGCACCAAGGTGGCGCAGGGCCCGATCCGCGATTTCACCAAGGCCGAGCTCGCGCACTGGATGACCGGCAAGCAGCTCGACGGCGCGCGCTACCGCCACCAGACGCACGGCGGCGACGCCCTGCTCGAGGTCGATGCGCTGGGCCGCGGCGCGCAGTTCAGCGACGTGAGCTTCACGCTGCACAAGGGCGAGATCCTGGGCATCACCGGTCTGCTCGACTCGGGCCGCAACGAGCTGGCGCTGGCGCTGGCCGGCGTGCAGGCCGCGGACCGCGGGCGCATCGCGCTCGACGCGCAACAGATCGTTCTGAAAACGCCCTCCGACGGCATTCGCCAGGGCATCGGCTACGTGCCCGAAGACCGCCTGAGCGAAGGCCTGTTCCTCGACAAGCCCATTCGCGACAACATCGTGACGGCCGTGCTGAGCCGCCTGCGCGGACGCTTCGGCGCGCTCGACGGCAAGCAGTGCCAGGCACTGGCCGAGCGCACCGTGCGCGAACTGCAGATCGCCACGCCGGACGTGGACCGCCCGGTGCAGTCGCTGTCGGGCGGCAACCAGCAGCGCGTGCTCATCGGCCGGTGGCTGGCCATCGACCCGCGCGTGCTGATACTGCACGGCCCGACCGTGGGCGTGGACGTGGGCTCCAAGGACACCATCTACCGCATCGTGCAGCGCCTGGCCGAGCAAGGCCTGGGCGTGATCCTGGTGAGCGACGACCTGCAGGAGCTGCTGCAGAACTGCGACCGCATCCTGCTGATGCGCAAGGGCCGCATCGCCAACGACTTCGACGCGCAGGGCCTGGCCGAGAGCGAGCTCTACCACGCGCTGGTTTCAGACACCCCCTCCCCCGCATTCTCATGACGGCTTCCACCATGCAAGCGCATTCCACGCCGGCACCTTCTCCCTCGGCAGTGGCCGCGCCCAAGCCGCCGGCCTCCTGGCGTGGCTGGCTCGCGCAACGCCCTTCCGTCTTCACGCTCGCGCTCATCGTGCTGGTGTGCCTGGCGGTGGGCGCCATCAACCCGAGCTTCTTCCAGCTGCCTGTGCTGTTCGACATCGTGCGGGCCTGCACCGTGGTGGGCCTGTTCGCGCTGGGCGTGCTGATCGTGCTGGCCGCGGGCGGCATCGATGTGTCGTTCGCGGCCATTGCGGCGCTCACGATGTACAGCATCACCAAGCTGGTGCTCAACTATTTTCCGGAGACGCACATCGCGGTGCTGCTCGTCGCAGGCGCGGCCAGCGGCGCGGTACTGGGCGTGCTCAACGGGCTGCTGGTGCACTGGCTGAAGGCACCGTCGCTCATCGTGACCATCGGCACGCAGTACCTGTACCGCGGCATTCTTCTCACTTTCGTGGGCACCGTGTTCTTCATGAACGTGCCCGCGCCCATGGACGCCTTCGGCAAGCTCGCGCTGTGGCGCTTCGACACGCCGCAGGGCCTGCACGTGGTGCTGCCCGCCACGGTGCTGGTGCTGGCCGGCGCCGCGGTGCTGACGTGGTGGCTGCTGAACCGCACGCTCATCGGCCGCGCGGTGTACGCCATTGGCGGCAGCTTGGCCATTGCGGAACGGCTGGGCTACAACCTGCGCACGGTGCACGTCTTCGTGTTCGCGTACGCGGGTTTCCTGTCGGGGCTGGCGGGCATCGTGCACGTGTCGAGCACGCGGCTGGCGAACCCCTTCGACCTGGTGGGCAACGAACTGGACGTGATTGCAGCCGTGATCCTCGGCGGCGCGCGCATCACCGGCGGCAGCGGCACCGTGGGCGGCACGCTGCTGGGCGTGGTGCTGGTCACGCTGATCAACAACGTGCTCATTCTGGCGGGCGTGCCGAGCACCTGGCAGAAGGTGATCATCGGCGCGTTCATCCTGGTGGCGGGAGCCTGCTTCGCGATGCGCAAGCAGGGCTGAGGGCCCCCGCGAAGAGCCACGAAAACGGCTTACTTGACGATCTTGCCGCTCGCAACGTCCGTCACCGTGCCGTCGACCAGGCTGATGCGGTAGATCTCGCGCGTCACGTTGCCCGCAAAGGCCAGCTCGACGATCGACACGTCGCGAAAGGTGGTGTCGATGCCTTGCGGCAGCACCGCGTTGAATCTGGCGGCCACCTGGTTCATCGACGCCTGCAGCGCGGGGGTGAACGGTGCCATGCTGTAGACCAGCGTGTTGTGCGGGTTGTGCGAACGCAGTTCCTTGCCGTCCCTCACCACGTTCACGCCGCTCACGCCCACCGTCTTCACCAGGTCCTTGCCGGCGTCGCCCATCCGGGCGTAGACCGGGCCGGTGACGCGCGGCAGCGGGCCGTCGCGCAGCGGCGCCATGGCGGCGGTGGCCACGGTGTTGTAGGCCATCATGTCCTCGAAGCCCTGGCCGGTCTTCACGATGCCGAGGTCCAGCCACCAGGGGCGGCCCGCGTCCTTCGCGGCTTCGGTCGTGTAGAAGTTCTTCAACGTGAGCCTGATCGGCGCCGGCGGCTTCGGCAGGGCCTTGAGCATCTTCTGCGGCGTGGTCGTGTCGGCGCTGTGGATGTGCACCACCGTCACATGCGGAATGTTGAAGGTCTGTGCTTCGGCCTGCAGGCCGAGCCGCACCAGGTCTTGCCGCAATGCCGGGTACACGCGCGCGTCGAGCACGTCGTTCACCTCCTTCGGCAGCCTGTAGACGACACCGTAGGTCGTCTTGTGCGCACGGAATTCGGGCTGTCCGATGCTGCTGTTGTCGATGGCGGTCGCCGACGGGGCGGTGGTGCCGCACGCCGTGACGAGCGAGCCGAGGGCGATGGCGCAGGCCAGGAGCCTGAGTGTCTTGAAGGGGCGGATCATTGCAATTCCATTTTCAGAAAAACATCATGACGACGACGAGCCGTCACGACAAGGCACGGCCAGGCTGCAGGTGAACCGGGCACTGGCCGCACAAATGGGATGGAACGGATCGCGGGGTTTCAGCGACGGTCGCAAAGCATTGCGTCGGCGCGTGTGTAGTTATTGCAACGATTTCCACAATCACCATTTATGCCACCATCGTGCGCGACGGACATGACGTTTCCTTGACACCCTGAACACGGCCCCTGAGCTTTGTCAGCCCGCGAGCGCCGCCACCGCGATGCGCGTTGCCGACGCGATGACGTCGTTGCGACCCTTGGCGTCTTTCTGCGGAAACGTCAGGTAGACCGAAAGCACCAGCGGCGCACCGGCCGGCGGCCAGAGCACGCCGGTGTCGTTGGTGCTGCCGTACGAGCCCGAGCCCGTCTTGTCGCCGACCTTCCAGCCCGCGGGAACGCCCGCCAGGAATCGCTCGGTGCTGGTGGTGTTGCCCAGCAGCCAGGTCTTCAACTGCTCGCGCTGGGCCGCACCCAGTGCATCGCCGAGCGCCAGCCGCTGCACGCTGTCGGTCATGGCCGCGGGCGTGGTGGTGTCGCGCAGATCGCCGGGAATGGCGGTGTTGAGCTCGGGCTCCGTGCGGTCGAGCCTGAAGGTGGCGTCGCCGATGCGGCGCGAGAACGCCGTGACCTCGGGCGGCCCGCCGAGCAGTTTCAGCAGCACGTTGGCGGCCGTGTTGTCGCTGTACTGGACGGTGGCGGCGCACAGGGCGGCCACGCTCATGCCCGTGCCCACGTGCTTCTCGGTGACGGGTGAATAGGCGACCAGGTCGCTCTTGCCGTAGGTCAGCTGGCGCGACAGCAGGCCGGCGTCTTTGGCGCTGCGTTCGAGCACGGCGGCCGCGAGCATCAGCTTGAAGGTGCTGCACAGCGGAAAGCGCTCGTGGGCCCGGTGATGGATGCGCGCGCCGCTGCCCGTGTGCAGGCCGGCCACGCCGAGGCGGCCGCCGCAGGCGCGCTCCAGTTCGGCAAGTTGCGCTTCGCCTGAAGGCTGCGGGCCGTTGCGAGACCAGGCAGTGCATGCACTGGCCAGCGGCAGCACGGAAGCGGCAAGCAGCAGGGTGCGGCGTTGTACGGATGAATTCATGTCGTTCTTCTTTCTTTCGGCGAGTGGATGGGACGACACGCATCGTAGGAGCGCGGCCTGCGATGTTCCAGCGAGCCGGCCGTGCTCGGCGTCCCGGGTGTATCCGCTGTAACGGCGCGCGCGAACGGCGAAGGGCACTCGCACTGTCAAAGCGCTGTCACTTGAGGCCAGCAAGATCTGAGGCATTCAAGGTATTTGTGCTTTTTCTTGCAAATAGTTGCAAGACCGCAAGCGCTCACCGCCAAACGCTTCCGGGAGCGCGGCCCTGCGGGCGCATTCCACATTCTTCGGGAGAACCACATGATCAGAGGAACGACCGCGCGCGGCGCGTCGGCGGCGGCCAGCATCTGCGCCCTGCTGCTGCTCGCAGCCTGCGGGGGCGGCGGGAACGGCGCCGGCTTCTCGCCCGTCGGCGCGCTGCCGACGGGCAGCACGTCCAACCAGGCGCCCAGCGCCAATGAGGGCAAGAGCGGCCCCAAGGTGCTCGTGGTCGAGATCGACGGTCTCACCCATGTCGCGCTTCGCGACGCCATCGCGCAAAAGAAAGCCACCGCGCTGCAGTCATTCCAGCTCGCGCCCGCCTGGACCGGCGGCGCGAACGGCACGCGCACCGAGCAGCGCCCTACGGACGGCCCAGGATGGGCCACGCTGCTCACAGGCACCTGGGTCGATCGCCATGGCGTGCGCGGCGACACCCGCGACCAGCGCATCGACGCCAAGCGCGCGCCGTCGATCTTCGCCATCGCAAAGCAGAAGGCCGAGGCCGGCTACAAGACCGGCGCGGTCACGGCCAAACCGCTGTACCCCGCGTTGCTGGCCAACGAGCCGGGCAGTGTCGACACCGCGCTCGACTGTGCTGGCTCCGACGCCTGCGTGACCGAGCGCACCGCGCAACTCATCGATGCGGGCCATGACCTGGTCGTGGCGCAGTACGGTGCGCCGGCCGCCGTGGCATCCGCCGGCCTGAAGAGCGACACCTACCAGCGCGCCGTGCAAGACACCTCGGCGGCCATTGGCCAACTGCTGGCACGCATAGCGCTGCGCACCGCCAACGACGCCAAGGAAGACTGGCTCGTGATCCTCACCACGGGCCACGGCCTGGACGCCTTCGGCAGCAACACGGGGCTGCAGACGGCAGAAAACAAGACCGTCTTCATCGCCAGCAACAAGCCGCTTGCGGGCCTGCCAGGCACAGGCTCGGCCGCGCCTGCCGACAACGCGCTGCTGCAGCTCGCCGCGGCCACGGACATCGCGCCCACCGTGCTGCGCCACCTGGGCGCCATGCCGGCGGCGCAGGGCTACGGCCTGAATGGCATGGCACTGCAGGGCACCACGAGCATCCGCGAGTTCGCTGCGAAGACCGGCGCCGACAAGGACAACATCGAACTCGCCTGGAAGCTCGCCGGCAACACCAACCTGCCGGTGCAGGTGCTGCGCGACGGCCGGCTCATGGCCACGCTGGCGGCGGGCAGCACCTCGTACACCGACTACATCGCCGCCACGAGCGACGGCAACTACAGCTACCTCTACACGCTGGTGGCCGGCGACACGATGGTCGCGCTGACTGCGCAGATCGCATACCTGAAGCCGGTGCCGCTGGCGCCCACGCTGCTCAACGGCCTGGCCAGCTACTACCCGCTCGATGCCCTGCCGGGCGTGGACAGCAAAGCTGGCGCCTCCACGCTCGCGCCCTGGGCCACCGATGCGGACGGCGGCTCGCTGGTGGCCGACGACGGCATGAGAACGCGTGACCGCGCCAAGGCGCTGCGCGTGGACAGCCGCGTTGCGAACGCCAGCGGCATGGCCGGCTACCGCCTCAGGCAGACCACCGACGTGACCACGGACGCGGGCACCACCGCCTTCACCATCGGCTTCTGGGTGCGCACCGACGCCACCTGCAGCCAGGGCGTGGGCAACGGCGCATCGGTCATCGCCAACAAGAACTACGACACCGGCAACAACGAAGGCCTTGCCATCGGCCTGTTCGGCAGCTGCGAGCTGCGGTTCAACACGGGCACCGGCAGCGCGCGCGGCGAGATCAAGGGCGCGCACTACCTGAGCGCCGGCCAGTGGGCCTACGTGGCCATGGTCATCGACAAGGCCGGGCTCACGATGGACGGCTATGCCGTCGATCCGGTGCGCGGCGTTCAGACCGGCCGCGTGGCGCTCTCGCCGGCACTGGTCGCCAAGCTCGGCGGCCTGAAGAACGGCATCGGCCTGAACGAAGACGGCTCCGGCCTCTACTACAAGCGCCAGTCCGCCTCGCCCCGCGGTGCGATGGACTTCAACGAATTCGCGATCTGGAACCGCGCGCTCACCGCGGACGAGATCGCCAGCCTCTACAAGGCGGCCCGCCCGCTGTCGACGCTTTCTCCCTGAACCCCTTCCACAAACACTGCACAACAAAGGATAGACCCATGAAATCTGCATCCAAGAGCGCGCGCCTGCTGGCCGCGCTGACCGTGGCCTGCGCGCTTTCCGCCTGCGGCGGCGGCAGTGGCGGCGGTGGCGTCACCGGTGGCCTGCCCACCGCGCCCGCGACACCGACCACACCCACCCCCGACAACGGCGCCGCGCCCGTGAAAAGCTGCGCACCCTGAGGCCCACGACATGAACGACAAGACCCACAAGCCCATGAACTCGCGCCGCAAGTTCCTCACCGGCACCGCCACCACGGGCGCCGCCGCGCTCGCCATCTCCGCGTTCCCGCCCAGCATTCGCCGCGCGCTCGCCATTCCCGCCAACAACAGGACGGGCACGATCATGGACGTCGAGCACGTCGTGATCCTGATGCAGGAGAACCGTTCGTTCGACCACTATTTCGGCATGATGATGGGCGTGCGCGGGTTTGGCGACCGCTTCACCATTCCGCTGCCCAACGGCCTGAATGTCTGGCAGCAGAGCGACGTCAACGGCAAGCCGGTGCTGCCCTACCACCTCGACCAGAGCCAGGGCAACGCGCAGCGCGTGAGCGGCACGCCGCACAGCTGGAGCGACGCACAGAGCGCCTGGGACGGCGGGCGCATGAACCAGTGGCCGCGCTTCAAGACCACGGCGTCCATGGGCTACTTCAAGGAAGCCGAAGTCCCGTTCCAATACGCGCTGGCCAACGCCTTCACGGTGTGCGACAGCTACCACTGCGGCATGCACACAGGCACCAACTCGAACCGCCTGTTCCATTGGACCGGCACCAATGGCCCCTCGGGCCAGACGAGCAGCGGCCTGGCGGGCGTCTCGTCCATCGACAACACCTGGGAGAACCTGAGGTCCCCCTGGAACCCGACGACGAACCCCGGCGTCGATTCGACCCAGTACGGCTGCAACTGGAAGACCTACCCCGAGCGCCTGCAAGAGGCCAAGGTCAGCTGGCTCGTCTACCAGAACCTGCCCGACAACTACACCGACAACCCGCTGCACGGCTTCCAGCAATACCGCGTCGCAAACAAGCTTTCGGGCAAGAACGACATGCGCTACGACGGCGACGCCAGCCCACCCGCGGGCGTGACCGTGCCGGCCTACGACGCAGCCAGCGACGACCCGGGCAACCCGCTGTACAAGGGCGTGGCCAACACCATGCCCGACGGCGGCTTCCTCGGCACCTTCAAACAGGACGTGCTCAACGGCAAGCTGCCCCAGGTGTCGTGGATCGTGGCGCCCGCCACCTACTCCGAGCACCCCGGGCCATCGAGCCCGGTGCAGGGCGGCTGGTACATCCAGGAGGTGCTGAACGCGCTCACCGCCTCGCCCGACGTCTGGAGCAAGACGGTGTTCATCGTCAACTTCGACGAGAACGACGGCTACTTCGACCACATGCCCTCGCCGTCGGCGCCGTCGCTGCTCAACCCCACCGACCCGAACAGCGCCGCCGCAGGCAAGACCACGCTGTCGGATGCCGACGTGGCCTTCGAGCGCCATACCTATCCGCTGGTCGGCAGCACCACGCCGCCCGCCGACGGCCGCGTGTACGGCCCCGGCCCGCGCGTGCCGATGTACGTGATTTCGCCCTGGAGCCGCGGCGGCTGGGTCAACTCGCAGGTGTTCGACCACACCTCGGTGCTGCGCTTCCTGGAAGCGCGCTTCGGGGTGAAGGAGCTGAACATCTCGCCGTTCCGCCGCGCGGTAAGCGGTGACCTGACGAGCGCCTTCAACTTCGCCACGCCCAACACCGAAGTGCTGCCCACCTTCGCCGGCACCCGCACCAAGGCCGACGCCGACAAGCTGCGCGCCGACCAACAGGCGCTGGCGCAGATCGTGCCGCCGGCCAACGCGACGCTCCCCAAGCAGGCCACCGGCGCGCGGCCCTCGCGCGCGCTGCCCTACGAACTGCATGTGAGCGCGCGTGCGGATGCACTCAACGGCGCGATGCGCCTCATCTTCTCCAACACCGGCAAGGCAGCCGCCGTGTTCCACGTGTACGACAAGCTGCACCTCGACAGGCTGCCGCGCCGCTACATGGTCGAGCCCGGCAAGATGCTGGACGACGTGTGGAGCGGCACCGCCGACAGCGCGGGCAACTCGTACGACCTGTGGGTGCTCGGGCCCAACGGCTTCCACCGCCACTTCAAGGGCAACCTCGACGCGCTGCGCGCCAGCAACGCGCCCAACCCCGAGGTGCGCGTGTGCTACGACGTGGCCAACGGCAACGTGTACCTGGAGATGCTCAACGGCGGCACCAACGCCTGCGGCTTCACGGTGCGCGCCAAGGCCTACCGCAACGACGGCCCGTGGGGAGCGAGCGTGAACGGCGGCGCCAAGGCCGAGCAACTCTGGAAGCTGGACAGCAGCGGCCAGTGGTACGACTTTGCCGTCACCTGCGACGCCGACCCCACCTTCTACCGCCGCTTTGCCGGCCGCGTGGAAACCGGCAAGCACTCGGTCAGCGATCCGGCCATGGGCCTTGCCGATCTCTGACATCGGCAAAATGGCGCGAGTTGCGCGCCTGTTCAAGGCCTGTTTCCGGCCCTGAACATGCAGACCGGGGCGGCCGTCGCACTGAGGCCGCCCCTTTTTCCGTTTACCCGCCCGCATTCATTCATGCTCCAAGACGAACGATTCCTGCGCATCCGCAGCCTGCTGGCCACCTTCTCGCGCCTGAGCGTCGAGCGCATCGTGCAAGACCTGGCGGTGTCGCGCGAGACGGTGCGGCGCGACCTGCTCGAGCTCGAAGGCCTGGGCGAGCTGCGCCGGGTGCACGGCGGCGCCATTGCCACCAGCGCCGAGCCCGAGCCGCCGCTGGCGGTGCGGCTGGTGGCGCGGCAGCGCGAGAAGCGCGCCATCGCCAAGGTCGCCGTGGCGCTGCTGCGCCCTGGACAGACGGTGTTCATGGACGCGGGCAGCACCATGTCGATCTGCGCGGAAGAGATCGCCTCGCTCAGCGGCATGACCGTCATCACGAACTCGCTGAACATTGCGCTCAAGCTCGCAGGCGCGGGCGAGGGGCGGCTCACCGGCAACCGGACCATCCTGCTGGGCGGAGAGATCGACGTGAAGGCGCAGGCCACCTGTGGCGACACCACGGTCGAGGCCATCCGCCGCTACCGCGCCGACGTGGCGCTGCTGTCGCCGGTGGGCCTGCATGCCAAGCATGGCGCCATGAGCTTCGAGCACCACGAGGCCACGGTGGCGCGTGCCATGGCCGAGCAGGCGCAGCAACTGATCCTGCTGGCCGACCACGCCAAGATCGGCCAGGCCAGCCGCGTGAGCTATGCGCGCGCGGCAGACATCGGCGTGGTGGTCACCGATGCGAAGGCACGCGACCTGCCGGGCATGGCGGCACTGCGCAAGGCATGCGAGCGGGTGGTGCTGGCCTGAAGCGCTCACGCTGAAGGCTAGCGGGCACGGCAATCAGCGGCCGTCCTACAGCGTTTGCGCGGGGCGCGGCCGAGATTGCAGCCTCCCACTCGCCACGCGCACGCTGACCCTTCATGACCGCCCCACCCTCCAAGACCGAGCCGAAGATCAAGCCCTATCCCTTTGCCGCCGGGGGCTGGGGGTCTTTGAAAGCCGTCACCACCAGCCTGCTGCACGAGCACGCCGGCCTGGCCGGCGCGCGGGCGCTGCTGCACCAGAACAAGACCGACGGCTTCGCCTGCGTGAGCTGCGCCTGGGCCAAGTCGGCGCACCCGCACACGGCCGAATTCTGCGAGGCCGGCGCCAAGGCCACCGCCTGGGAGCTCACGGCCAAGCGCGTGCCGGGCGCCTTCTTCGAGCGCCACACGGTGGGCGAACTGCTGCAGTGGAGCGATCACGAACTGGAAAGCGCCGGCCGGCTCACCGTGCCGCTGCGCTGGAACCGAGACACCGACCGCTACGACGAAGTCGGCTGGGAAGAGGCCTTCGAAGGCATCGGCGCCGAGCTGCGGACGCTGCGCGCCGTGGACGCAGAGTCGGTCGTGTTCTATGCCTCCGGGCGCGCGTCGCTGGAAACCAGCTACATGTACCAGCTGCTGGCGCGCCTGTACGGCAACAACAACCTGCCCGACAGCTCCAACATGTGCCACGAGAGCACCTCGGTGGCGCTGCCGCAGACCATCGGCGTGCCGGTGGGCACGGTGACGCTGGACGACTTCGAGCACACCGACGCCATCTTCATCTTCGGCCACAACACCGGCGTGAGCAGTCCGCGCATGCTGCACCAGCTGCAGGACGCCCGAAAGCGCGGCGTGCCCATCGTCACCTTCAACCCGCTGAAAGAGCGCGGGCTGGAGCGCTTCGCCAACCCGCAGTCGCCGCTGGAAATGCTCACGCCGGTGGAAACCGCCGTGAGCACGCAGTACCTGCAGTTGAAGATCGGCGGGGACATCGCCGCGCTCACCGGCCTGTGCAAGGCGCTGGTGGCGATGGACGACGCTGCGGTGCAAGCGGGCCGGGCCCGCGTGGTGGCGGCCGACTTCATCGCCGCGCATGCGCACGGCTTCGAGGCGTTCGCGGACTCGGTGCGCGCGGCGCCCTGGGAAGCCATCGAGGCCGAGTCGGGCCTGGAACGCGCGGCGCTGGAAGAAGCGGCGCGCGTGTTCGCGGGCGCCAAGGCCGTCATCGGCATCTACGGCATGGGCCTCACCCAGCACCGCAAGGGCGTGCAGAACGTGCAGATGCTCAGCAACCTGCTGCTGCTCGGCGGCCACATCGGCCGCGTGGGCGGCGGCATCTGCCCGGTGCGCGGGCACTCCAACGTGCAGGGCCAGCGCACCGTGGGCATCAGCGAGAAGCCCGAACTGGTGCCGCTGGACAAGCTGGCGCAGTTGTACGGCTTCGAGCCGCCGCGCAAGAAGGGCTTGAACACGGTGGAGACCTGCCAGGGGGTGATCGATGGTTCGGTACGTGCCTTCATCGGGCTGGGCGGCAACTTTGTGCGGGCGGTGCCGGAGACACGGCGCGTGGAAGCGGCTTGGCAGCGCCTGCGGCTCACGGTGCAGATAGCCACCAAGCTCAACCGCAGCCACCTGGTGCACGGCGAGGTGTCTTACCTGCTGCCCTGCCTGGGCCGCATCGAGATCGACGTGCAGGCGGGCGTCGAGCAGAGCGTGGCGGTGGAAGACTCCACCGGCTTCATGCACGCCTCGCGCGGGGTGGCGCAACCGGCGGCGCACACGCTGCGCTCCGAGGCGGCCATCGTCGCGGGCATCGCCAAAGCCACGCTCGCGCCCAACCCGCTGGTGCCGTGGGACGCATGGGCGGGCGACTATGCACAGGTGCGCGATGCCATCGAGGCGACGTGGCCCGACATATTCCGCGACTTCAACGCTCGCTTTCGCATGCCCGGCGGCTTCCAGCGGCCCGTGCCCGCACGCCAGCGGGTGTGGAAGACGAAGAACGGCAAGGCCAACTTCATGAGCTTCGACAGCCTGGTGGCCGACCCCGACACGCCCGAGACCGGCCCCGATGTGCTGCGCCTGATGACGCTGCGCAGCGACGACCAGTTCAACACCACCATCTACAGCCTGGACGATCGCTTCCGCGGCGTGTACGGCTCGCGCATGGTGATCTTCATGAACCGGGGCGACATGGCCCGGCTGGGCCTGGAAGAAGGCGCGCGCGTGACCGCATCGACCGCCGTGGAAGACGGCACACCGCGCGCCGTGCAGGGCCTTCGCGTCACCGGCTACGACATTCCCGCCGGTTGCGTGGGCGGCTACTACCCCGAGTGCAATCCGCTGGTGCCGCTGGCGCACCATGCGCTGCAGAGCATGGTGCCGGCGTCGAAGTCGATTCCGGTGCGGCTGCGCGCCGAGGCCGTGGGCTGAGCGCCCATCGAGAGCACGGGACCGTGCCGGGCGATGGCACGCGCAACCTCATCTGGGGCCGAGCAACTTGCCGCTCGCGATCATCTGGACCGTGCGAACCGTCAGGACCGCAATCAGGCCGCTGAGAAACACCAGCAGCGCAACCGCCAGTGCCGTCACCGGTGCATACCGTGCGTGCTCTGCATACCGGAGCGCCGCATTGCAGAGCGCGGCGATCGGGAAGCTCAATGCCCACCATCCGGCCGCAAAGGGAATGCCGCGCCTGAAGACCTTGAAGACCAGCGAGAAAAAAACGAAGAGCCCGAAATAGAAAAGCATGGCCGCGAAGGTGTCGACCCGCTCGAAGAAGCTGGTGTACGCCAGGAACCCGACTTCGAACGGCGCAATCAGGATCATCAGGGACGGCACCATCTCGGTTGCCAGCTTCTCGTGGTGATGGATGAGCCTGGACACGATCATGGTGAAGAAGACCAGCGCGACCATCGTGCCCACCGCCATCGAGAACAGGTTGACCTCGTTCGCCCAGGCCATCGGCATGGCGCTGCCGGCCACCGTGATGTCCAACGTGGCCACGCCGGGAATCAGCCACGCCGGCACGGCGTGGCCGGCATCGACCTTTCCGCGCAACAGCCGGCTGACGATGGTGAACGCGAGTGCAATCGTCGCCACCGCGCCGATGCTCCAGAGCACCTGCGACGCGCGCGCGCTGACCGGGGCCACGACCGACGAGATCAGCAGCGTGGCAATGGTCACCGTGCCGAAGAAGTTGCCGGCGATGGGGTGCAGGAACTCGTTGCGCACCACCTGCGGATGGCGAACGGCCTTGCAGGCATAGGCCACGCACAGCAGCACGAAGATTGCAACGGCAACGCTCCCGATCGCACCCTCGACCAGAGGACTGGTGCCGAACTGGTGGCTGGCCTGCCGCCACGCCGACGCCAGGCCCGAAATGCCCATGACCGAGGCGAACAGATTGACGGGAAGGTACTGAATGGATGCCTGCCGCGGGTGGCCCGCCGGGCTCAGCGTGTGCGTGGTGTTGATACGTGCTCCTGGATTGACGCGGTCGCGCCGCCTGCGAATTCGCGTTCGCTGCGGCGACCCCGAAAGTCTAGGGACGGCGGGTCAGGCGCGGTCTTCGGATGCGGCCGGTTTTGAGCCATTCACGTCCGTTTTCAGGACAGCGGAACGGCGGGCGCGCGGCACTGCGGCCTCCACACCCCGAAAGCGCTCCCGAAAGCGCTCCCTGTAGGCCCGGGGCGTGGTGTCGAGCCGCTTCGCGAAGATCACCCGCATGTGATTGGCGCTGTGAAAGCCGCATCGAAACGCCACCGTCTTCAACGGCAGGTCGGTCTCTTCCAGCAGCTTGCGGCAGAACTCGACGCGCACCTGGTCCACGAACGCCGAGGGCGTCATGTGGGCGTCCTTGGCGAAGACGCGCGAGAACGTTCGCCGGCTGACCCCCACGGCATCGGCCAGCTGCTCGATGGACAACGGCTCGCTGAGATGGTCCGTGACATGGCGCAATACCTTCGCCACGATGGTCTCTTCCTTCGGGCCGACCGCCAGGTAGGGGCTGTATTGCGACTGGCCGCCATCGCGCCGGATGTACACAATCAGCCGCTTGGCAATGCGCAGCGCCATCTCGTGGCCCCAGTCCTCCGTGACCAGGGCGAGGCACAGGTCGACGCCGGCAGCGACACCGGCGGAGGTGAACAGCTTGCCGTCTCGCACGAAGATCTTGTCGGGCCGCACCAGGGCCCGCGGAAATTGCGCGACGAGACGGTCCACGTCGTGCCAATGGGCAGTCACCTGCTTGCCGTTCAGCAAGCCGGCATGCCCCAGCGGAAACGCGCCGTTGCACACGGAGCCGAAGCGCCGCGAGCCCGCGGCCTTGTCGGCCAGCCACTGCAGGAAGCTGGGCGCGTAGGTCTGTACCTCGTACAGCTTCGGGCCACCGGCCACAAGCAGCAGGTCGGGCTGGTCTTCGTAGTGAAGGTAGTCGGTCTCGACATGGAGCGCCATGCCGTTGGCGCAACGCACGCTGCCTGCGCGCAGGCCCACCAGCGTGATCTGGTAGTGCTGGTGCGGGGCAAGAAAGTTGTTGGCCTCGGCGAAGACATCCATGGGGCCTGCAACGTCCAGCGCCTGCACCCCTTCGAAGACGACGATCACCAGCTTCATGATTTCAGCTTTTCGTTCTTGCGCGGGTCCGCACCTGAAGCTCGCCTGCAACCGAGCCGACGCATTCTAGGACGGCATGTCTTCATCGGAGCGCACGGCGGGCGGTGCGCCCGTGCGTGGCCTGAAAACGTCGCAGTTTGGCCGGGAAGCACGACATTCGGCGGCATGCGCCTCCAGGCGCCAACCTAGACTGGCTGCATGAGTGACGCACCCCCGGTTCCGAAGCGCGCCGCGGCCGAACCATTCATGCGGCACCAGCCGGGCACCGAACTGCCCGGCATCGCGCCTGTGGGGCTGCCCGAGCTGTTGCGGCCAGGGCTGGAGATCGTCTTCTGCGGCATCAATCCGGGCCGACGCGCGGCTGCGTCCGGTCGCCATTTCGACGGCAGAGGCAATCGGTTCTGGCGCGTGCTGCATCTGGCCGGGTTCACCGCGACGCTGATGACGCCCGAGCAAGGGCCACTGTTGATGGCGCTGGGCTATGGCCTGACGACGGCCGTCGATCGGGGCACCGCACGCGCGAGCGAGGTGGCGGCACATGAGTTTCTCGCTGCGGCCGAGCACTTCAACCGAAAGATCGTTGCGTGCGGCCCGCGTCGGCTTGCGTTCCTGGGCAAGGCGGCCTATGCAGGCATGACGGGCCAGAAGCACATCGCGTGGGGTAGCCAGGCCGCGCGCTGTGCCGGCGCCGAAACCTGGATTCTTCCCAATCCCAGCGGGCTCAATCGCGCGTTCTCGCTCGACGATCTGGTGGAGGCTTACAGGGCGCTCCGCGACGCCGCGGTGTTCGACGCGCGAGCGTCATGAAGCGCTGCGTCGTTGCCTGACCCAGCGGCGATGCGACCGACACGCTAACGCGTGCGCGGCACCGCACTCGTCAGCAGCCCCAATGCCTGGTTCAGCGTAGAGGTGGCGAACCGCTCGCCCTTGGAGTAGCCGATCCGCACAACGACAAGGTCATGCGATGGCACAACGACCACGTACTGACCCGCGGCGCCCAGCATGTAGTAGGCGGAGGTGGGCACGGCCAGCGCGCCGGTGCCATTGATCCAGAAGAAGCCGCCGTAGATGGGGCGCTTGTCCGCGGCCCATGCGGGAGCGACGGTACTCACGAATTTGACGAATCCTTCGGGAAGGATTCGCTCGCCGTTCCACACGCCATCCTGCAGATACAGGTTGCCCAGCCGCGACCAATCTCGCGCAGACATGAAGTCATAGCCCTGGGTCAGAAAGTTGCCGTAGGGATCTGTCTCGATCACCATCGACCGAATGCCTATCTTGTCGAAGATGCTTCGCTGCGGGAACGAAAGGTATTCCTCGCCGCGCTTCTCCACCGCAAGTCGCACCAGGTAGTTGGCGAGCACCGGATCCGTGTTGCGGTAGCGCCCGACCGTGTTCGCGGGCCATTGCTGCGGCCGTGTCGCGGCGTAGTTGAACGCATTGATCCTGCCGGTGTAGAAATAAATGTGGTCCGGGTAGGTTCCGTTCGGGTCGAAGTCCGGGTCGTCCGGCGCCTTGATCCGCAGGCCGCTCGACATGTGCAGGATGTCGGAAATGCGGATCTGCTTTCGGCCGTCTCCTTCGCCCTGCCACTCGGGAATCGGGGCAGGCTGATCGAGCTGATAGACACCCTGCTGCATGAGCACGCCAAGCATCGTGGCGGTCACGCTCTTGCCCATCGACCATGATTCGAGCGGCGTCGTCACACCCACACCGGCCTGGTACCGTTCACCGACGATGCGCCCCTTGTGCGTCACCACGACCGCGGAGGTGTAAGCCTCCGGGTTTCCAAAGGCGGCGTCGAGCGCCTGCGTGACCTTGGAAACGTCGACCTCGGCGGGCAGCGGATCGGACGGCAAGACGTCCCCCATGGGCCAAGGCAGGGTGTTTGCGGCGGCCAACGCGCTCTTGACTTCGACGGGCTTGAAGAAGACATCGTCCTTGCCCGCGGGCAGCGTGATGCAGCCCTGGGAACCGAAGTAACGCGCCACCAGCGTCGGTCCACTGGGAATCGAGATACGCACTTCCTTCTTGCTGCGGTCGACGACGGGCGTGCCCACCAACTTTCGCTGCGCATAGGGCCCGACGAAGTACCCGAGGCTTTCGGCAGCGACCGCGGGATCGATGCCGGAAATGAACACGGCCGAACACATGCTCTTGGCGTAACCCGAGGTGTTGTGCTCGAGAACATCGCCCGGCGGCGGCACATAGGGGGTGTTCAGCTCCAGGCACTTGGCCCGCGCATTCAGCGCGCTGGCGGCCGGCAGCTGCGACGTGATCGCCGGTGCGTCGCACGACGGGGCGGCTTCGCTGGTGCTGCTGGAACCGGCGACCGGAAGGACGGCGCCGATGCCGACACCTCCACCACCACCTCCTCCTCCGCCGCCCCCACCGCCGCATGCGCCCAGTGCCACAGTCAAAGCGAAGGCCACGGCATTCGCGTATCTCTTGGTGTGTGTCATATGGCCTTTGTTCGAGGTCTTCGATTGCCTGTGGAGCGTGTTGACAACGCTTCGACGGCCTGCCCAGATGAAGTTTGGCCGGACTTGTTCCCCGCAGTAATGAAACTGATCGAAATTAATTGAATTGCGCGCTCATACGCTTTCGGTTACCCGTTCAATTGATCGACGCAACACACGAGAACGGTGCAGGTAAAAGAATTGATGCCGTTGAATTTCGAATACGGATTGATTACCCGTAAAGCCAGAAGGCGCCGACGTGCAGGCACGGCACGCGAAGGCCGCCCCGACCGGCATATGGCTGGATTGTTTGATCGACGCCACATCGATGTGCCGGTTCACGGCACCGGCAGAGCTCGATCACTTTGGCAACGGCTGCCTTGGCCACGCGCGGCACTGGTTGGCTGGATTCCGCCAGCGTGCGCCGCGGATTGGAGCGTCCCCGCACAGCTATGCTCGCGCCACATGCCGCCTTCCAACAAGCTCCCTCGCGCGTCTCCCGGCCGCCTGCCCCTGCTGGCGTGCACCCTCTGGCTGGCCTTCTCGGGCCCGGCCTTCGCTGCCCCAATCTGCACCGAAACCGCTAACCAACGCCCCTCCCCCTCTCGCGCCCTCGCCATGGCGACCTTCGCCGTGCAGGAGCACCAGGCTTTCGGCGCCCAAACCATGGATGCCGAAGGCCGCATGACCGAAGCCGGCGACTCCGAGGCCGAGGACACGCGCCACACCGTCCCGGGGCTCGCGCCCTGGCAGCGGGTGCTCGGCTACTGGGAGGCCGTCGACCCGCGGCTGCCCACGCAGGTGCGCTACGGCGCGCTGCGCCCCGCCAACCGGCACCTGCTGATGCAGGCGTTGAACGAGGCGACATCCGGACGGCTGCAGGGCATGGGCGTGGGCCCGGACGAGGGGCTGGAGTCCACCGAGCTGCGTGCCGTGCAGGTCGCGCTGGCCCGCGCCTCCGTCATCGACACGCCCTGGTCCGCCGCGTTCATCAGCTGGCTCGCACGCCAGGCCGGCCTGGCCGAAGAAGAGTTCGTTTTCTCGGAGGCACATGTCGACTACGCCGGGGCGGCGTGGCAGGCGGGCGTTGAAGAGGCGGCAGGCCGGCCCACGCGCTATGCCCTGCGCGCGTGCGACCTCACGCGCACGACGCCGCGCGTGGGCGACCTGGTGTGCCAGGCACGCGGCGCGGGCGCCGGGCTGGACACCTTCGACAAGATCGGCGAGGTGCTGGCCACGCGCGACGTCGGCGGCGAGGCGCTGCCGATGCATTGCGATGTGGTGGTGAGCGTCGATGCCTCGGGCTTCGACACGGTGGGCGGCAACGTGCTGCAGTCGGTCACGCGGCGCCGGCTCGACTTTGCGCCGGGCACCCTGGTGCTGGACCCGAGCTACCTGCCCGAGGGATGCGCGCCGACGCCTGGCGTGGCAGGCTGCATCGATCGCCACATGAGCCGCCAGCCTTGGTCGCTGTTGCTGCAGTGGCGCTGATCGATTGAAAAAACGGCTTGCTGGCTTACTTGTAGAACGCTTCTACGGTGCCCTTGAGCTTGAGCAGCAGGGGCTTGCCCTTGCGGTCGACGGTCTTGCCGGCGGGCACCTTGACCCAGCCTTCGCTGATGCAGTATTCCTCGACGTCGAGGCGTTCCTTGCCGTTGAAACGAATGCCGATGTCGTTCTCGAAGGCGGCCGCCAGGTGGTGCGGGCTGCGCGGGTCGCTGGAGAGGTGGTCGGGAAGGGGTGGGCGGGAAGTGGCTTCTGTCATGGCGCGTGATGATAGGGGCTCCCGGGCGCCCTGCCGCGCGAGGGCTGTCCATCTGCCCTTCTATCGACGCTTCTTCTGGGGCCGCGGCGGCGGCTTGGGTCCGAAGCCCAGCGCCCCACGGGCGAGCGCATCGGCCTCTGCGTTGCGGTGGCGCGGAATCCAGTGCACGCGCGCGTCGTCGAACCCGCCGAGCAAGGCGCGCGCCTCGTCGAACAGGCCGGCCAGGCGGGCGATGGGTCTGGCTTGGGGCCCGACGAGCTGTTCGACCAGCGTGCTGTTGTCGCTGTACGCCCGCACGGCGGTCGCGCCGCGCTCACGCAGGTCTTGCAGCGCCAGGGTCAAAGCCAGCAGTTCGGCCTCGTTGTTGCAGCCGGTGGTGTGCGTGGCCCGCGAGAGCGTGTGGCGCGTGCCGTCGGGCGCGGTGATGACGGCGCCGACGCCCATGCGGCCCGGGTTCGGCATGGCGCTGCCGTCGCAGTACACGGTCCACGGCGTGCCCGCAGGCACGGTTTCGCTCATGCTGCGTGCCGCTCAGCAGTTGCTGCGCTGGATGCCCGCCAGGTTCTGGCAGGGCCGCTTGCCGGGGGGCGGCCCGGGGTCGCGCAGGTGGGGTGGCGGCCGGCGGACGGGCCGCACGCGGTCGTCATATGGGTCCGGGCCCAGGATGTAGACGGGCGGCGGGTCTGCCGCGGGCTGGGTGTCGGCGGGGTAGCGCGGGATGACGGCAGGGCCGGAAGGCGGGTTGGGCGGGTTGCCGGCGACCTGGCTGGGCGGCGGCGGCGCAGCGACGGGCGCCGGCGTGTAATCCCGGCGCGTTTCATCGGCCGGCGGCGGCGTGAGAATCTGCACGGGCCGCGCCTGCTTGCTCCCGGGCGGGCAGGCGACGTTGGTGTACGAGATGGCCCCGCTGGCATCCGTGCACCGAACCACGTCCGCGTGCGCGCCCAGCGCGGCGCCGAAGATCGACAGGAAAAAAGCCAGGGAGCGCATCGGTCGCATGGGGTGGGGGGTGACGAGAGTTGCGCCAACTGTAGCCGCAGCGCACCCGCCCGGCGAGCCTTGCGCGCACGCCCCCACGCGGTGCATCGTCATTCGGGCTCGATGCCGGCCGCGCGAATCACCCGCCCCCACTTCTGCGATTCGGCCGCCTGGAACTTCGCCAGCCCTTCGGGCGTGCTGGTGACGGCCTCGCCGCTGGTGGTCGCCTGGTAGGCCGCCACGGCGGGCGCGGCGGAGACCTTGATCATCATTTCATTGAGCTTTTGCGTGACGGCGGCGGGCACGCCCGGCGGCAGGTAGACCGCCGTCCAGTACGACATGTCGTAGCCCTTCACGCCGGCCTCCTCCACCGTCGGCAGCGCCGGCACCGCGTCCAGCCGCTTGCTGCCGCTGACGGCCAGCGCGCGCAGCTTGCCGCCCTTGACCTGGGGCAGCGCGGTGGGTGCATCGGCGAACATGAAATCGACCTGCCCGCCCAGCAGGTCGGTGATGGCCAGCGGGTTGCTTTTGTACGGCACATTGACCACGTCGATGCCCGCCATCTGCTTGAGCAGTTCGCTGGCCACGCGGCTCGACGAGCTGCCGCTGCCGAAGTTGAGCTTGCCGGGCGCCTTCTTCGCCGCGGCAATCAGCTCGGCCACGGACTTGATGGGCGAATCGGCGTTCACCAGCAGCAGCATGTGGCCCTTGGACAGCAGCGTGACCGGGGTGAAGTCTTTCACCGGGTCGTAGGGCAGCTTCTTGAACAGGTGCTCGTTGGCCGCGTGCGTGGTGTTGGTGGTCATGAGCACCGTGTAGCCGTCGGGCGCGGCCTTGGCCACGTACTGCGCGGCGATGAAGCCGCTGGCCCCTGCCCGGTTGTCCACGATGACGGGCACCTTGTACTCGGCGCCCAGCGCCTGCGCCATGCTGCGCGCCTGCTGGTCGGTGCCGCTGCCCGCGCCGAAGGGCACGACGATGGTGATGGGCTTGCTTGGGTACGCCTGGGCGTGCACGGGGCCGGCGGCCAGCGCCATCGCACAAAGCGCCGCCGGCGCAACCAGTCGGAAGAAGAAAGTCGGCACGGTATGGTCTCCTGTGGAATGTCTTTTTTCTGGTTTCTTCGCCCGGCTCAGCGCCGGAACCTGGCCAGCGTGCCGGCCCGCATGAGCTTGCCCGGCAGCGGGTGGCCGACGATCTCCTCGGCCAGCCGTGCGCAATCGATGAGCGCGTCGAGGTCCACGCCGGTCTCGATGCCCATCTCCTCGCACATGAAGGCGAGGTCTTCGGTGCAGATGTTCCCGGCCGCGCCGGTGTGGCCCGCGAACGGGCAGCCGCCCAGGCCGCCGCAGGCGCTGTCGAAGGTGTCGATGCCCATCTGCAGGCCCATGAGCGCATTGGCCATGGCGGTGCCGCGCGTGTCGTGCAGGTGCAGGCCCAGCCGCAGGTCGGGCCAGCGCTCGCGCACGGCACCGACCACCGAGGCGATGGCGTTGGGCTGGGCCCAGCCCACGGTGTCGGCGAGCCGGAGAATGGGCAGGCGCAAGCCGAACTCGGCCATCACGTCGAGCATCTGCGCCACGCGCTCGACGACCGTGGCAGGAGAAATGGCACCTTCGAGGTTGCAGCCGAAGGCCGTGGTGACGATGCCGCGCGTGACCGGAATGCGGCGGTCTACACAGTAGGCGAGCGTTTCGCGCTGGGCGTCGCGCAGCGCGGCCAGGCTCTTGCCGCTGTTGCGTATCGAAAAGGCCTCCGACGCGTTGGTGGTGATGGCGCCTTCGATGTCGAGCTGCGTGCGCATGGCGCGCTGCATGCCGCGCAGGTTGAGCCATATGCCGGTGTAGCGCACGCCTTCGCGCTTGCGGATCGACTGGGCGACCAGCTCGGCATCGGCCATGCCGGGCACGCGCTCCGGGTTGACGAAGGACACGCACTGCACCTCTTCGAGCCCCGTGCCGGCCAGCGCCTCGATCAGGCGCACCTTGTCGGCCGAGGCAATGTGCCGGGCCTCCATCTGGAAGCCCTCGCGCGGGCCTTCCTCGTGCAGACGCGCGCGTCGTGGAAGGTCAGACATTCGCATCTCCTTGCCGTGGCTGTTGAACGGGTGCGCCGAACTCCGCGTTGTGCTGGCCCAGCCGCGGCGCGACCACGCGGTGCGACGGGCGCACGCCGTCGATCGACAACGGCAGCGCGGTCAGCCTGAAGTCTTCGCCCGGCACGGCCTGCAGCATGCCCAGCGCCTCGACCTGCGGATGCGCGATGGCCTCGGGCACGGTGTGCACCGGCGCGCAGGGCACGCCGGCCGCAGTGAAGCGCGCGGTCCACTGCGCACGGGTCTGCGCGCGCAGCAGCGGCACGACCTGCGCGAACAGTTCGGCCTTGTGGCGCAGCCGCAGCCGGTTGGTGGCAAAGCGCTCATCGGCGGTCCAGTCGTCGCGCCCGAGCTCGTGGGCGAACTTGGCGAACAGCCGGTCGTTGCCGCAGCACACCAGCAGCGGCGCGTCGGCGGTGTCGAAGGATTCGTAGGGCACGAAGCCCGGATGGCCCGAGCGGTGGCGCTCCGGCAGGCGGCCTTCGTTGGCATAGGCATCGGCCTTCTGGCCGGTCCAGACCAGCGCCGTTTCGAGCAGCGATGCGCTGACCACGCCGCCCTTGCCCGTGACATGGCGGCGCTGCAGCAGCGCCAGCGCGCCGATCACCGCCCACATGCCCGTGCCCTGGTCGCACACCGAGGCGCCGGTGCGCATGGGCGGATCGTCCGGGCCGCCGTTGATGCTCGACAGGCCGCTGAAGGCCTGGATCAGAGGCTCGTAGCCCGGCTGCATGGCGAGCGGCCCGGTGTGGCCGAAGGCGGAGATTTCGCAGTAGACCAGGCGCGGATGGCGCGCGCACAGCGTGGGACCGTCGATGCCCATCGATCGCGTGACCCCGGGGCGCAGGTTGTGAACAAGGATGTCGGCCTGCGCGGCAAGCCGCTCGAACGCCGCCATGCCCTCGGCGCTTTTGAGGTCGATGGCGACGGACTTCTTGCCACGGTTGAACACATGAAAGTTGAGCGCGTCGCCATGGCGAAAGGCAGGCCCCATGTGGCGCGCGTCGTCGCCGCCCTCTGTGCGCTCGAGCTTGACGACGTCGGCCCCCAGGTCCGCGAGGATCGCGCCGGCGAACGGTCCGGCCAGCACCTGCCCGAGTTCCACCACCCGGATGCCTTCCAGTATTTTTTGCATGTCTCGAGCCCTGGGCCGGGCCTTTCCCGTTGTTCGATGGCCGCAAGTCTGGTCTCCGGCCATTGATCTGGGAAGACGAATATTTGTATATCTGTGATAACTTGAACGGATCAATCCCGACGGGCCGAGTCCATGCGAATCGACATCACGCTGCAGCAACTGGAGGCCTTCGCCGAGGTGGCGAAGACCTTGAACTTTCGCGCCGCCGCGCTCGCGCTGCACGTGTCGCAGCCCGCGCTGAGCCGCACGGTCCGGATCGTCGAGGAACTGGCCGGCGCGCGGCTGTTCGACCGCGACACGCGGCACGTGGCGCTCACGCCCGCAGGCCGCGAGCTGCTGCCGATCGCGCTGCGCATCCTGGAGAACTTCCACAGCTCGTTCAGCGAGCTGTCGCAGTTTCTGGAGGGCCGCAGCGGGCACCTCACCATCGCCGCGCTGCCCTCGACGGGTGTTGCGTTGCTGCCCCATGCGATCGCCGCGTTTCGCCAGAGCCACCCGCAGGTGACGTTCTCGCTGATCGAGGGACCGGCCGACCAGGTGCGCTGCGCGGTGGACGAGGGCCGCGCGGACTTCGGCATCACCGTGCGCCCCGCGCCGCAGGAGCCCATGCTGTACCGCCACCTGATCGACGACCCCTTCGTGCTCCTGTGCCGGCACGACGATGCGCTGGCGGGCAGGGCCTCGGTGGCATGGTCGGTGTTTGCGACACGGCCTTTCATCGCCAGCGGTTTTCACAGCAGCATCCGCCCGATCACCGACGCGGCCTTTCTGCAGCGCGGACTGCAGGTGGTGCCGGCGCTGGAATACCCGAGCGTGGCCGCGGCCGGCGCGCTGGTCGCCGCGGGACTGGGCATCACGGCGCTGCCGCGGCTGGCGCTGCAGCTCACGCGCAACGACGACCTGGTGACGGTGCCGCTGCAACGGCCCGCCATGTCGCGGCCCATCGGGCTGGTGACGCGGGCGGGCCGGTCGCCGTCGCCGGTGGGGCGGGCGTTCATGGACCTGCTGCTGCACAGCGGCACCCGGCGCTGAACCCGAGCACTCAAGTTGGGCCTTCAGGCTGCGGCATGATCGCGAGCATGCAGAACACGCCCCCTCATCCGCTCGTCATCGTCAAGGTCGGAAGCACCTTCGAAGCCCTTCGCGCACAGCGCGGTGACTTCGAACACTGGATTGCCGACGGGCTCGGCACGCAGGCGCTGCCGATCGTGGTGGTCGACCCGCGCCGGGGCGACACCCTGCCCGATGCAGGCGCGGTGTCGGGCGTGGTGGTGACGGGCTCGCATGCGATGGTGTCGCACCGCGAACCCTGGAGCGAAACCACCGCCGCCTGGCTCGCGCAACTGGTGGCGCGCCACACGCCGGTGCTGGGCATCTGCTACGGCCACCAGCTGCTGGCGCACGCACTGGGCGGAGAGGCAGGCAACCACCCACAGGGCGCGGAGGTCGGCACCGTGAGCGTCACGCTCGACGACGCCGCCGCCACCGACGAACTGATGCGCGGCATGCCCGCGCAGTTTGCGGCGAACGTGGTGCACTGGCAAAGCGCGCTGCGGCTGCCCGAGGGCGCGGTGCGGCTCGCCGGCAACGACCACGAGCCGGTGCAGGCCTTTCGCGTAGGCGACAACGCCTGGGGACTTCAGTTCCATCCCGAGTTCGACGCCGACACCATGCGCGCCTACATCGACATGCTGGCCGAAGAGCTGCGCCGCGAGGGCGCGGACCCGTCCGCGCTGCGCGAGCGCGTGACGCCGACTGACGCGGCGGCCGGACTGCTCGGGCGGTTCGCGCGGATCGTCGAAGCGCACCAGGGCGTCTGACCGGGCCTGCAGCGGCGGGCCCGGCCGCCGCGGCTCGCCGGCTTTTCGTCGGACCGCGACTACAAAAGGCGCCCCGCGCTTGGGTTAAGGTGCGGTCCATTCACCGTTTCCGAGACCTCCCCCTTCATGACCACGCCTTCCCCCGTGCGCAAGCACTTCTCGATGATCCGGGAGTTCCACCTGGCCGATGTATTCACGCTCGGCAATGCCGCATGCGGGGTGGGCGGTGTGTTCCTGGCGATGGCCTACATGGCGAGCCAGTCGCTCACGCAGTTCCTGTGGGCGGCGGCACTGGCACCGGCGGCCTTCATCTTCGACGTGTTCGACGGACGCATCGCGCGCTGGCGCCAGACGCAGTCGGCGCTCGGGCGCGAGCTCGATTCGCTGGCCGACATCATCTCCTTCGGCGTGGCGCCCGCCGCTCTGGGCTTCGCGGCCGGCCTGAACGGCGGCTGGGACTGCGCCATCCTGGTCTACTTCGTGTGCTGCGGCGTGAGCCGGCTCGCGCGCTACAACGTGACGGCCGAGTCGCTGTCCGAAGGCGCGAACAAGGTGAAGTACTTCGAGGGCACACCCATTCCCACCAGCGTGGTGCTGGTCGGCGTGCTGGCGTACGCGGCCTGGCAGGGCCACATCGGCAGCGCGCTGTGGGGCGGCGCATGGGTCGTCGGGCCGTGGCAGTTGCATCCGCTCACGCTGATGTTCGCGTTGTCGGGCACGCTCATGATCAGCAAGACCTTGCGCATTCCCAAGTTCTGAGTTTTCACGACGAAGGAGACAGGCTCATGAAGCTGTATTTCGACCCGCACAGCCGCTCGCAGGTGGCCAAGTGGATGCTCGACGAGGCAGGCGTCGACTACGAGATCGTCACCACGCTCATCAAGGACCAGGCACACAAGAAGCCCGAGTTCCTGCAGATCAACCCTGCCGGGAAGCTGCCCGCGCTGGTCGACGGGCGCACGCGCGTCTTCGAGAACGCGGCCATCTGCATGTACGTGGCCGAGAAGTTTCCCCACACGCGGCTCGCACCGCCGGTGGGTTCGCCCGAGCGCGGGCGCTACCTGTCGCTGATGGTCTATTCGACGTCGCAGCTGGAGCCCGCGATGGGCGACAGCCTGATGAAGATCCGCAGCAACAACAGCGCGCGCGGCTGGACCGATTTCGAGCACGCCAAGGATGCGGTGGAGCGCGAACTCGGCGAAGGGCCGTACCTGTTCGGCGCGCGGTTCACCGCGGCGGACGTGATGATCGGCTCCATGTTCATCTGGCACCGCGCGTTCGGCGGGCGCTCGAACCGGCCGAAGATCGACGCCTACATCGACCGGCTGCAGGCCCGCCCGAAGGGCATGAAGTTCGGCTGAACAGCGCGCGGCGTGCCGCAACGGTGACAGACGCGGCGGCGGGCACGCCCTTTAATCGGCTTGCCGATTTTTTCAAATAACAACACGCCCGCACCATGACACCCAAGAAGACAAGCTCCTTTCCCCGGTTTTCTCTGACGGTTCTTGCCGTCGGCGCAGCCACCCTGCTGGCCGCCTGCGCCAGCGCGCCGCCGCCCGGCGGGCGCAACGTGACCATCGAGCGCACCACCTTCGGCATCGCGCACATCACGGCGCCCGACTACGAAGGCCTGGCCTACGGCAGCGCCTACGCGCACGCACAGGACAACGTCTGCCAGACCGCCGAGCACCTGCTCACGCTGCGCGGCGACCGTTCGCAGTTCCTGGGCGCGCAGAACACCGGCGAGCTGGGGCTGGGCCGCATGCCGAACGCGCAGATCGACCTGTTCATCCGCTACCACATGGACGACGCCGCGCTGGCACGCGCCGGCGCCACCACCGGCCCCGACGTGAAGGCCGCGCTGCGCGGCTACGTGGCGGGCTACAACCGCTACCTGCAGGACGCCGGCCAGAACGGTTTGCCGGCCGCTTGCCGCGGCAAGCCCTGGGTGCGGCCGATGACCATGGCGGACCTGTCGCGCGCCACGGAGCAATCGATGATCCAGGGCGGCCTGGGCGCGCTGGCCGGCGCCGTGCTGGCCGCCGTGCCGCCAGCACCGGGCGCCAGGACCAGCGCTGCGCCCGTCGACCTGAAGGAAGCCGTGGCCGAAATCGGCCGCCACAGCTTCAACGCCAACCCCGAGGGCGGCGAGATGGGCTCCAACGGCTGGGCCTTCGGGCGCAACGCCACGCCGGACGGCAAGGGCCTGCTGCTGGGCAACCCGCACTTCCCGTGGAACGGCACCAACCGCTTCTGGCAGATGCACCTGACCATTCCCGGCCAGCTCGACGTGATGGGCGCCACCGGCGGCCTGAGCCCGGTGGTGTCCATCGGCTTCAACAAGGACGTGGCCTGGACGCACACGGTGTCCACCGGCAAGCGCTTCACGCTGTACGAGCTCAAGCTCGACCCCGCCGACCCAACCGTGTACTGGGTCGACGGCCAGCCGAAAAAGATGGTCGCGCGCACCGTGGTGCTGCCCGACGCCGCCACCGGCGGCAGCGGCGCGCCCGCGCAGCACACCTTCTACGCGACCGACTGGGGCCCGGTCATCTCGCTGCCGCGCGCCGGCCTGGGCTGGACCGCGCAGAAGGCCTACGCCATCCGCGACGCCAACACGCTCAACGTGCGATCGGCCGAGAGCTGGATGAAGATGGCCCTGGCCCGCAATGTGGGCGAACTGCGCGCCGCCATGGGCAACCAGGGCATGCCGTGGATCAACACCATCGCTGCCGACCGCGACGGCAACGCCATGTACGCCGACCTGTCGGTGGTGCCCGACGTGTCGGCCGACATGCTGCGCGCCTGCGCGCCCTCGCCCGCCGCCGCGGCGCTGCTCAACGCGGCCGGCCTGCCGGTGCTCGACGGCTCGCGCAGTGCCTGCGCCTGGAACCGCGACGCCACGGCCGCCGCGCCCGGCATCATCGCGCCGGCGCGCATGCCGGTGCTGGTAACGCCCGACTACGTGCAGAACAGCAACGACAGCTTCTGGCTCTCCAACCCGAGCGTGGCGCCGATGGCGGGGGTTTCTCCGCTGGTCGGCCCCATCGGCGTGCCGCAGCGGCTGCGCACGCGCAGCGCCATCATGGAAATCGAAGGCCGCCTTGCCGGCAGCGACGGCCTGGCGGGCAACCGCATGGGCGCGACCGAACTGCGCAGCGTGATCTTCCGCGACAGGAACCTGGCCGGCATGCTGGTGATGGACGACCTGCGGGCCGCCTGTGCCAGCGCGGGCACCTCGCTCAGCGTCGAGCAGGCGCAGGGCTGCCGCGTGCTGACGGCGTGGGACCGCACCAGCAACGCCGATTCGAAGGGCGCCGCGCTGTTCCGCGAGTTCTGGCGCAAGGCCAAGGACGTTCCTAAGGTGTGGCGCCAGCCCTTCGACCCCGCACAACCCGTGACCACGCCGGCCGGGCTGGACATGGCCACGCCCGCCACGCGCGAGGCCGTCTTCAAGGCGGTCGGCGACGCGGTGACCACGCTGCGCACCGCCGGCTTCGCGGCCGACGTGGCGCTGGGCGTGCCGCAGTCGCGCCTGGTGCGCGGCCAGCAGATCGCGCTGCACGGCGGCGACGAGTTCGAGGGCGTGCTCAACAAGCTGGAGTCGCAGGGGCAGTCGCTCATCGATCCGAAGGGCTACAACGTCAACTACGGCAGCAGCTACATCCAGGTCGTGACCTTCGACGCGAGCGGCCCGGTGGCCCAAGGTCTGCTCACCTACGGCCAGAGCAGCGACCCGGCTTCGCCGCGCGCCTACGACCAGTTGCCGCTGTTCGCGGCCAAGCAGTGGCATCCGCTGCCGTTCCACCCGGCCGACGTGCAGGCGCAGCGCGAAGGCAAGCCGCTGCAGCTGGCCTACTGAGCCGGTACTGAGCGGGCCTATTGATTCGGAATCCATGTCCACACAGAACCCTTCCTCCCACACCGCCGCAGGCGGGCTCGACCAGCTGGTGCGCCTTGCGCAGGCGCAGCCGCTCGCGCCGGCCTGCGACCACTTCTACTTTCTGCGCCACGGCCAGACCGGGCGCAACGCGCTGCGCGTGTTCCAGGCGCCCGACGAGCCGCTGAGCGAACTGGGCCTGCAGCAGGCCGCGCGCGCCGCCGAGCTGCTGGCGGGCGAGCCGATCCGCACCATCGTGTGCAGCGACGCGCGGCGCGCCTTCGACACCGCGCACACCGTGGCCGCCGCGCTGCGCCTCACCCCCACGGCGCATGAAACGCTGCGCGAGCGCAACTTCGGCGCGCTGATCGGCACGTCGTCGGCGAACATCGACTGGGCCTGCGAGCCCGAGGGCGGGGAAACGCTGGCGCAGTTCGTCAGCCGCAAGCGCGCCGCGCTCGACGCGGCGCTGCAGCAACCCGCGCCGGTGCTGGTGGTGGCGCACGGCGGCACGCTGTATGTGCTGGCCGCGCTGCTGGGAGTGCCGGTCGATTTCACGGTGCTTGGCAACGCGCAGCCATTGCGTTTCCAGCGCACCGGCCCCACATGGGCGGTTACGCCGCTGCTGCGGCATGCAGACGGCGAGGCCTCCCTGGCGTAAAACTGCCCCCAAGCCCACAGCGCCCGGAACCCGCCAAGCCGTCCACCCAACGAACAGCCACACACCATGGATTTCAAGGACTACTACAGCGCTCTGGGCATCGAACGCACCGCGTCCGACGACGAGGTGCGCAAGGCCTACCGCAAGCTCGCGCGCAAATACCACCCCGACGTCAGCAAGGAGCCCGACGCCGAGAAGCGCATGCGCGACATCAACGAGGCGAAGGACGTGCTGGGCGACAAGGAAAAGCGCGCCGCCTACGACGCCCTGGCCGACCGCGTGGCGCGCGGCGGCAGCCCCGAAGGCGGTTTCCAGCCCCCGCCCGGCTGGGACGAAGGCTACGAATTTCACCGCGGCCCGCGCCAGGGCCCGGCCGACCATGCGGACTTCAGCGAGTTCTTCGCCTCGATGTTCGGCGACGCCGAGCGCCGCGGCGCCGCGCGGCAGAACTTTCGCGCGCGCGGCGAAGACCACCACGCGGCCATCGAGATCTCGCTGGAAGACGCGCTCAACGGCGCCGAGCGCGAGATCACGCTGCGCGCGCAGACCGTCGACGCGCAGGGCCATCCGAAACTGGAGAACCGCACGCTCAGCGTGAAGATCCCGCCGGGCATGCACCCGGGCCAGTTCATCCGGCTCGCGGGGCAAGGCATGCCCGGCCACGGCGGCGAAGCCGCGGGCGACCTGTACCTCGAGGTGCGCATCGCGCCGCACAAGCTCTACCGCGTGGAAGAACGCGACCTGTACATGACGCTGCCCGTCACGCCCGCCGAGGCGGCGCTGGGCGCGCAGGTGGAGGTGCCCACACCCACCGGCGGCGTGGTCGAGGTGACCGTGCCGCGCAACGCGCGCAGCGGCCTCAAGCTGCGCCTGAAGGGCCGCGGGCTCGCGGGCAAGACGCCCGGCGACCTGTACCTGCTTCTGGACATTGCGCTGCCGCCCGCCGACAGCGAAGACGCGCGCCAGGCCTATGAGCAGTTGGCCAAGGCCACGGCATCGTTCAACCCACGCCAGCATCTGGGAGCCTGAGCATGGTGAATTTCACCCTCACAACCGCCACCGCCATCAGCGCCTCGCAACCGCTGGCGGCCGCCGAACTGGCGCACGCCGTGGGCGCGGACACCGCCTGGGTCGTGCAGCTGGTCGAGGTCGGCATCCTGCACATCGAGACGACCGAGGCCCAGACCCCGCCCGAGCGCTGGCAGTTCTCCAGCGCCGACCTGCAGCATGCGCTGGAAGCGCGCCGGCTGGAGCGCGATTTCGGCGTGGGGCTCGATGCGGCCGCGCTGATTCTCGATCTGCAGCACGAGGTGCGGCGGCTGAAGGCCACGCTGCAGGCACGCGGCCTGCGGTAGGCCGACCGAGGTTCGTCCCAGTCCTCCTTCGTCGCCCTCGCATTTCCCTCCAGCCGCCAAGGGAAAGGGGGCCGACCGCTTGACCTTGACACCGTGCGAGGCCGAACACTCCGAAGCTCTTCAACAGGAGGTCGGATGAACCCTTGCACCCATGCACCACAGCGGCGTTCGGAATTGCCCGAACCGGCAACCGTGCCACGTACCCCGGCACGTCGCCTGGGGATCGGCATCGACGAGCTCATGGCGCGCGCGGGCGTCTCGCAAAGGCTGGTTCGCCAATGCGAGGCGCGCGGCCTGATTGCGACGGACGAGCGGGCCGGTGCCGCCGGGCCCCGCTACACGCTCGAGGACATCTGCGTGCTGCGCTTTGTTCGAAGAGCGCACGCCCTGGGCTTCGGGATGGACGAAGTCGCCCGCCTGCTCGCCCTTTGGCAGGATGCGCATCGCGCGAGCTGCGACGTGAAGCGCATTGCCGTGAGCCGGACCGAGGACCTCGAATTGCAGATCGAGGCGCTTCAGACGAAGAAACGGCTGCTGGAGCGCCTGGCGGACCTGTGCCTGGGCGACCACCAACCCGCGTGCCCCATCCTGGACGAGTTGCTGGCGCTGAAGGGATTTGCCTGCGGGCCGCTCAGTCCATCTGCTTGAGGTTGCCAATGCGCACCAGCATCTCGGTGAACATCTGCATGTCGGCGTCGAGGTCGGGCACTTCCTTGTATTCCTTGGCGTTGTGCGCCGTGTACTTCTTGCCAGGCATCGCGGGCCCGAAGTTGATGGCGTTGGGCATCAACTTGGCCGTGGTGCTGCCGGCCGTGGGCACGGGTTTGGCTTCCAGTCCGGTGGTGTCGCCGTAGATGTTCAACAGCGTCGAAAGCCACGCGCCCCGGGGGTCGCGCGCCATCCAGTTGCCCTGGTCGTAGGCCACTTCGAGCTTCACGCCGTTCGTGCTCGCCCACGCGTCGATCTTCGCGCTGACCTGCGCCTTCAGCTCCTCGGGCGTGCGGCCGCGCGGCATGCGCACGTTGACCGTCACTTCAAGTTTGCCGTCGCTGCCCGTGCGAACGAGATTGGGCGAGAAGGTCAGCGGGCCCATGAAGTCGTCGGCGTAGCCCAGCCCCATCTTCTCGCCGAGGTAGCCGGTGCCATAGAGCGCGTCGATGTACTTCGCGGCCTTCAGGTAGTGGTTGGCGGCCAGCGGCACGCCCGACTCCTGCAGGAACAACGCGAGGCGGGGAAGCGGGTTCACGCCTTCTTCGGGGCGCGAGCCATGCGCCGAGACGCCGGTGACCTTGATTTCGATGGCGTCGGCGCCGCGCGCAATGTCGATGGCGAACTTGCCGCCCTGACCTTCGTACGTCTGCAAGAAGGTGGACTTGGCGGCTTCGAGCTTCGCCGCCGCCGCGGCGAGGTCGCCGCCCTTGAGCGTGGCGGTGGCCGTCTGCGAAATGGCGTTGGCCGATGCCGCGCCGGTCATGGCCGTGATGGCCGTCGATGCGCCGTCTGCCTGCTCCGCCGGGAACAGCACCTTCAGCGCGCCCGAGCCCTTCTCGGCCACCACCGCCGGATACTTGCTGTCGAGCACGATGTTGTAGGCCGGCAGCTGGGTCCTGGTGCGGTAGTACTGCATGGCGTCGCCGCCGGTTTCCTCGGTGGTCTCGATCATCAGCCGCACGCTGCGCTCGATCGGCAGGCCGCTGTCTTTCACGGCCTTCATGGCGTAGAGCACGGCGGCGATGGAGCCCTTGTCGTCGATGGTGCCCCGGCCGTACAGGAAGTCGCCCACACGGGTCATCTTGAAGGGGTCGAGCCGGGTGCCGTCGTCGAGCACCCATTCGGACAGCACCGCGGGTACCACGTCGGCGTGCGTGAGGATGCCGAATTCTTCGCTCCCCATGCCCTTCAGGCTGACTTCGAAGATGCGGTTGTCGACGTTGCGGTACGACAGGCCGAAGTCGCCCGCCATCTTTTCGACCAGCTTGCCGAACTCGGCGATCTGCGCGCTTTCGTGCGGCGGCACCTGCACGTTGCGCACCGTCGGAATGGCCACCATGGTGCCGATGCTCGCGATCACGGCCTGCTGGTTCTGCAGGCGGTTGTACAAACCGAGCAGGCGCGCGATGTTGACGAGGTCGTCTCCGGCGAGCGGTTTCTTCGCCCGGTACGCGGCCACGCCGGGTTGCAGCGCGGGATGGGCCTTGGCGGCCTGAGCGAGAAAGGCGTTGAAATTCGCGGGCCGCCTGCCGCCTTGCCATGCGGCGGCAAGCTGGTCGAGTTGGGGCTTTCTGAGCGTGTCGGCGTGCACGGGCGCACCAAGGCCGAGCACGGCCACGAGACCCATCGACAGGGTCGACAATGGAAATTGAAAATGCGGCATGTAGCTGACTCCCTCAATGCTGAACACCACCCGACGATAGCCGAGCAACGAACCGAACAATGAGCAACAGCACCGACAAGATCCGCTGCGCCTGGGCCCAGACCGACCCGCTGCTGGCGGCCTACCACGACGCCGAATGGGGCGTGCCCGAGCACGACAGCCGCGCACTGTGGGAAAAGCTCATGCTCGACGGCTTCCAGGCCGGGCTGTCGTGGCTCACCATCCTGCGCAAGCGGGACGCCTTTCGCAAGGCGTTCAAGGGCTTCGTGCCGGAGAAGATCGTCAAGTTCACCGAGGCCGATGTCGACCGGCTGATGCAGGACGCGGGCATCGTGCGCTCGCGCGCGAAGATCGAGGCCACCATCGGCAATGCGCGCGCCTACCTCGCCATGCAGGCAGCGGGCGAAGACTTTTCTGCGTTCGTGTGGGGCATGGCGGGCGGCAAACCCATCGTCAACCGCACCGGCAGCGTGCCGACGAAAACGCCTCTGTCGGAAGAGATGTCGGCGGCGCTGAAGAAGCGCGGCTTCAAGTTCGTGGGGCCGGTCATCGTCTATGCGTGGCTGCAGGCCACGGGCGTCGTGGACGACCATGCGCCCGACTGCCACCGGCACGGCACCCGACGCAAAGCCCCATGAAAAAACCGGACGCTGCTTTCGCAGGGTCCGGTCTGGGGCGCGTGGCTTGAATCGAAGCGGCTTGCGCCGCCTTCCGATTACAGGCCGGCTTGGCGCGTGAAGGTGCGGGCCTGGGCTTGAGCAGGCACCACGCTGCCGGCGAACGATTCGCGACGCAGGTTCTGGCCAGGAGCGTGGGCAGCGGCCACGGCTTCGGTGCGGATGGTGGCACGGTCGGCCGAAGCGGTCAGGGCGGGAGCCACGGTCGACGACACGCCGTCGCCGTACACGTTGCCGGCACGAGCGGCAGCAACGGCTTGCGGTGCCACGTCGGCACGGCTGTAGCCGGAGGTGATGGCTTGCACGCCTTCGTAGGTTTCTGCGTGTGCGCCAGCGGCGGCGAGCAGGGACAGGGCAGCGGCGGCGAGGATCTTCGAGGTCTTCATATCAATTCCTTATTAACTTGGCTTTTGTGTTGCGCAAGTGTGCACGACGATTCCTAGGGAAAACCCTATTCAATCGAATCGCAGTGTTCACGAAATTGAAACAATGAAGAGGAACTTTCTGACGACGCTAACCCAACTGTCCTTTCGGTATGTCAAACGGTCATGATGCTCCGACCATGCAAGCATTTTTCATGCCATTGAGCGCTACTCAGGACCGCGGCCAGGCGCGCACCAGCGTGCGCAGCGCGACGCCTCCGCTGCCCTTGACCTCGGCGCGGTAGGTGCCCACCAGCGCCTCGCGCTCCGCCGCCGCCTGCGGGTCGTTGCGCCACGCCAGCAGGGCGGCCACGTCGGCATCGGGCAAGGCCGCCAACAGCGCCTGCGTGATCTGCTTTTCGAACTCGCGCGCCACGGTCATCAGGTTGCGCGGTCGCGTGGAGGTGACGCCACGCGACCACAACGTGTCCAGCGCCATGTCGAGCGTGCTGTCGGGCAGGCCGCTGAGTTGGCCGCCGTTGCCGCGCGCCAGTTGCTTGACCACCGCGCTCATCAGCAACTGGCTGGAGAAGTCGATCTCGCGCACTTCGCCCACCGCCATGCGCTCGAGCAGCTCGGTGCGGGCCGGGTCGGCGGGGCGCGCGCGTTCGCGGTTGAAGAACTCGGCCTTGCCGGCTTCGCTCATGGCGGCGTAGTCGGTGCGCAGCTTCGCCAAGCGGGCCACGGCAGCCCGCACTTCAGGGCTGGGGGCGGCGGCGCCCTTGCCTGCGGCATCCACTTCCTGCTGGATGGCTGCCACCGACGCCTTGGCATTGAATGCGCGCGAGGCGGCCGCGTCCAGCGCCTTGAGCGCCTTGCCGGCAATGGCCGCGTCGTCGGGGTCCAGCAGTTCCTTCGCGCCGCGCGCGACGGCGCCGGGCGCATACGACGCCTGGTAGCGCGCCGGCACGCCTTCGAACTGCAGCAGCGCCTCGGCACGGCTTTGCGCCCAGCCCACCAAGGGGGCCAGGAACAAAAGGACAAACAGGGAGCAACGAGGCGCGAAGAGCGAAGAAAGGCGGTTCAGTGCAAGCATGGCGCCATTATTGGCGCGCATGCATCGGCAGTGGAATTGGCCCCGAGGCCCTCGGGCCGTCAGGCCCCCGCGAGTTCCTTGCGCAGCAGCTTCGCTGCCGCAACCATGTTCGACAGCGCCGCCTCGGTCTCGGGCCAGCCTCGGGTCTTCAGGCCGCAGTCGGGGTTGATCCACAGGTTCTGGTGGGGCACCACGGCCGCGGCCTTGCGCATGAGGCGCACGATCTCGTCGACCGACGGCACGCGCGGCGAATGGATGTCGTACACGCCCGGGCCGATCTCGTTCGGATAGCGGAAGCCCCCCGCGTTGTTCTGGCCGCCCGATCCGCCGAACGCGCGCAGCAGCTCCATGTCGGAGCGGCTGGTCTCGATGGTGATCACGTCGGCGTCCATCGCCGCGATCTCCGGCAGGATGTCGTTGAACTCTGAGTAGCACATGTGCGTGTGGATCTGCGTCTCGTCGCGCACGCCCGAGGCGCTGATGCGGAAGGCGCGCGTGGCCGACTTCAGGTAGGCGGGCCAACCGGCGCGGCGCAGCGGCAGGCCCTCGCGGATGGCGGGCTCGTCGATCTGGACGATGCCGATGCCCGCGCCTTCGAGGTCGACCACCTCGTCGCGAATGGCCCAGGCGATCTGCTCGCAGGTGGTGGCGCGCGGCTGGTCGTCGCGCACGAAGGACCATTGCAGGATGGTCACAGGGCCGGTCAGCATGCCCTTCATCGGCAGCTTCGTGAGGCTTTGCGCATACGCGGTCCACTCGACCGTCATGGCGGCGGGGCGCGCCACGTCGCCGAAGATCACCGGCGGCTTCACGCAGCGCGAACCGTACGACTGGACCCAGCCGTTGGCGGTGAAGGCGAAGCCGGCCAGCTGTTCGCCGAAGTACTCGACCATGTCGTTGCGCTCGGCCTCGCCGTGCACCAGCACGTCGATGCCCAGTTCTTCCTGCTTGCGAACCGCCAGCGCGATTTCGGCGCGCATCTTCTCGCGGTAGCCGGCGGCGTCGAGCTCGCCGCGCTTGAAGGCAGCGCGCGCGGCGCGGATGTCCGCCGTCTGCGGGAACGAGCCGATGGTGGTGGTCGGCAGTGCGGGCAAAGCGAAGCGCGTGCGCTGCACCGATTGGCGTTGCGTGAAGACCGACGTGCGGGCGTCGTCGCCCACCACGCTGCGCGCCAGGCGCAGTGCCACGTCGGCGCGGTGCACGCGCAGGCTGCTGCGGCGAGCGGCGACCGCAGCGCGGGCGGCCCTGAGTTCTTCGGCGACGGCGGCTTCGCCGCCATCGAGCACGGCGCGCAGCACCCGCAGCTCGCCGAGCTTCTCGACGGCGAAGGCGAGCCACGATTTCAGCTCGGCGTCGAGCTTCGCCTCGGCCGCAAGGCTGAACGGCACATGCAGCAACGAGCACGACGGCGCGATCCACAGCTCGCCCTTGTGCTTTTCAGCAACCGGCTTCAGCTTGGCCAGCGCGGCGTCGACGTCGGTGCGCCAGATGTTGCGCCCGTCGACCACGCCGACCGACAGCACCTTGTGCGCCGGCAGCCAGTCGGCCACGCCCGTCAGCTCCTGCGGCGAACGCACGGCGTCCACGTGCAGGCCGGCCACCGGCAACTGGCAGGCCAGGCGCAGGTTGTCCGACAGCGGCGAGAAATAGGTGGCCAGCAGCAGCTTGGGCGCGCTGCGGGCGAGCTGCCAGTAGGCGCGCTCGAAGGCGTTGCGCCAGGCCTCGGGCAGGTCGAGGCCGAGGATGGGCTCGTCGATCTGCACCCACGCCACGCCCTGCTGCTTCAGGCGCGCGAGCACCTGCTCGTACACGGGCAGCAGCTGGTCGAGCAGCGAGAAGCGGTCGAAGCCGGCTTCCTTCTCCTTGCCCAGGTACAGGAAACTCAGCGGCCCCAGCAGCACGGCCTTGACCGCATGGCCGGCCTGCTGCGCCTGCGCCACTTCGTCGAACAGGCGCGTCGATGCGAGCTTGAACTGCGTGGCCGCGTTGAACTCGGGCACCAGGTAGTGGTAGTTGGTATCGAACCACTTGGTCATCTCCAGCGCGAAGGTGCCTTCGTTGCCGTGACTGCAGCTTTCGTCATGCACGTGGCCCACTTCGTCCTCCACGCCGCGCGCCATCTTGAAGTAGCGCGACAGCTCGGGCTCGTCGCCGCGGAAGTCGAAGCGCGCGGGCTCGCAGCCCAGCAGCTGGACGTGGTTGGCCACATGGTCGTAGTACGCAAAATCGCCGACCGTCACGAAGTCGAGCCCGGCGTCGCGCTGGGCCTGCCAGTGGCGCGCGCGCAGTTGCTCGCCGACGGCTTCGAGCGCGGCGCGGTCGATCTCGCCGCGCCAGTGCTGCTCCAGGGCGAACTTCAGTTCGCGTTGGGCGCCCATGCGCGGAAAGCCGAGGGTGTGGATACGGGTCGTCATTGCAGGTGGTCCGGTCGCTGATCTTGGGAATCCACGATCGTCTGCGTTTACGGAATATGATTCAAACGAAACCTTTTGCCCGTTCGCTTGAATCATTTTCATGTTGCAGTCCGTCCTTGAAATACGTCATCTGCGCACGCTGATCGCGCTGCGCGACACCGGCAGCCTGGTGCGAGCGGCGCAGCTGCTCAACCTCACGCAGTCGGCGCTGTCGCATCAGATCAAGCTGCTCGAAGACCGCTATGGCGCCCAGCTGTTCGAGCGCAAGTCGGTGCCGCCGCAGTTCAGCACCACCGGCCTGCGGCTGCTGCAGCTGGCCGACACCGCACTGCCGCTGATCGAGGAAGCCGAGCGCGATGTGGCGCGCCTGGCGCTGGGGCGCAGCGGGCAGTTGCGCATCGTGGTCGAGTGCCACACCTGCTTCGACTGGCTGATGCCGGCCATGGATGCGTTCCGCCAGCGCTGGCCCGAGATCGAACTCGACATCGTCTCGGGCTTCCACCCCGACCCCATTGCGCTGGTAATGCAGAACCGCGCCGAAGTGGCCATCGTGTCGGAAGAAGACCCCGACGAAACGGTGGACTACCACGCGCTGTTCCGCTTCGAGATCATGGCGCTGCTGGCCAACGACCACCCGCTCACGGCCCGCGCGCACCTTACGGCGCGGCACTTCGCCGACCAGACGCTGATCACCTACCCCGTGCCCGACGAGATGCTCGACATCGTGCGTCAAGTGCTCGCGCCCGCCGGCGTGAAGCCCGCGCACCGGCGCACCACGGAACTCACGGTGGCGATGCTGCAACTGGTGGCCAGCGGGCGCGGCGTGGCGACGCTGCCGCTGTGGGCGGTGCAGAACTACCTGGACCGCGGCTATGTCACGGCGCGGCGCGTGGGCGCCAGGGGGCTGACGGGACGGCTGTACATGGCATGCACGCAGGGCACGTCGGGGCAGCCGTGGCTGGCGGACTTCGTGCGGATCACGCGGGAGAGTTGCTTCAAGAGCCTGCCGGGGATCGAGCTGCTGTAGAGGTTGGTTTCTCGGTCTTGGTCTTGGTCTTGGTCCTGGCTCCTTCCCCCTCTGGGGGAAGGCCGGGATGGGGGCGCGCCTCGAACAAGCGCCATGCTTCATTCCACGCCGTCGAGCCCCCACCCTGGCCCTCCCCCAGATGGGGAGGGAAAACTTCCTGGAACCGCGTGCCCACCGACAACCGCACCATGTTCTGCGCGGCGGATGAACTGCCCGTCGACCGTGAGCTTGAACGGCAGCTCGGCCAGGTCGTCGTCCGCCCAGGCAGCGGGCGCAAGGCACAGCAGTGCGACGGCGGCGAATCGGTGGCGCGCGCGTGCCATGGCGCTCAGAACAGGCTCGCGCCGATGTTGATGAGCAAGGCCAGCACCGTCGTGTTGAACAGGTAAGCCAGGATGCAATGCACCGAGCCGATGCGCCGCATGGGCTTGGAAACGAAAGCCACGTCGGCCGTCTGCCCCGACGTGCCGATCACCGCCGAGAAGTAGAAGAAGTCGCCGTAGGTCGGCGCGTCGTCGTCCGGAAACTGGATGCCGGGCTTGCGCCCCTGGCTCGTGACGGCGTAGTAGTCGTGCGCATAGTGCAGCGTGAACATCACCTGCGTGAAGGCCCACGACGACACCACGGTGAGCCCGGCCAGCGCGACGTGCGCTATTTTCTCCAGGCCGTGCATGTCCTTCACTACCGCGAGTTCGCCGCCGATCGCCGCCAGGCTCGCAATGGCCGACACCACCACCAGCACGAGGATGACGGTCTGCCCCTCGTCCTGCAACTTTGCGCGCACGCGCATGAGCTGCTGCGTCGAACGGGTCATCATCACCGCGGCCAGCAGCACGTACAGGCAGGCGCCGGTGTTCCAGGCGATCAGCAGGCGCGTGACTAGGTGCGCTTCGTTGGCAGACGGCAGCAGCACACCCACCGCGATGGCGATGGCCGCGGCAATGAACAGGCGCGGGCGCACGACCATCTGGCGCAGGAGTCGGTGTCTTGGAAGTTTCATGAAGGCTTGGGGGTCCTGGGAGCGACACGCCGGCGTTGCGGCGGCAGGAAGGCCTGCCCTTCGACTGTCGGCGAAGCTGTCTTGCGGCGACCTGACGAAGAGGGCTTTTTACGGGCCGCTTCGAGCATCCCTCACGAAAGCCCCCGTCGCCAGCGCTGGCGGGGGGTACAGTCGGGAATGACTCCAACACCGCCCGCCGTCTCCAGCCCGCCCCCCGCGGCTGCGCCCGAACCCATCACCGAGACCCAGGCGTTCACCCGTGCCTGGGTCCTGTTCTTCGTGCTGTTCGTCGTGGTGATCGGCATCCTGTGGGGCCTGAAGGCCCACTTCGGCTGATCGAGCGCAGCTTCAGGAAGGCTTCTGCACCAGCTTCAGCACGCTCGAGAAATCGAGTGCGCCATGGCCCGCGAGGCTGTGGGCCGCATACAGGCTGCGCGCCAGCCCGCCCAGGGGCGTCGCCGCGCGCACGGCGGTGGCGTTCTCTTGCGCCAGCCCCAGGTCCTTGAGCATCAGATCGGTGCCGAAGCCGCCCGCGTAGTTCTTGGACGCCGGCGACGTTTCCATCACGCCCGGCATCGGGTTGTACTTTTCCAGCGCCCAGTTGCCGCCCGAGCTGCGGCGCATGATCTCGCTGAGCACTTTGGGGTCGAGTCCGTTGGCCACGCCCAGCGCCAGTGCCTCCGACGTGCCGATCATCAGGATGCCGAGCAGCATGTTGTTGCAGATCTTCGCCGTCTGGCCCGCACCGGCCGCGCCGGCGTGGAAGATGTTGGCGCCCATCTTCTCGAGCACCGGGCGTGCGCGCTCCAGGTCTTTGGGGTCACCGCCGACCATGAAGGTCAGCGTGCCCGCAATCGCGCCGCCGGTGCCGCCCGACACGGGCGCATCGATCATCGCCACGCCCTTGGCGGCGGCCGCTTCGGCCACCTTGCGTGACGTGGCCGCGGCGATGGTGCTGCTGTCGATCACCAGCGTGCCGGCCTGGATGCTGTCGAGCAGGCCGGGCTTGCCCGCGCCGCCGAGGAACAGGCCCTCGACGTGCGCGCTGGCCGGCAGCATGCTGACGACCACCTCGGCGTCGGCCACCGTCTCGGCGGCCGACTTGGCAATGGGCAGCCCTGCGGCAGCGAACTTCTTGCAGGCCTCCGCCGAGAGGTCGAAAGCGCTGAGCGTGTGGCCGGCCTTGAGCAGGTTCAGGGCCATCGGGCCGCCCATGTTGCCCAGGCCGATGAATGCGATCTTCATGTGTTTGTCTCCGTCGTCTTTATGAATGCAGTGTCAGACCAGCGATGCGAGCTCGGCCGGCATCTCGCCGCGCGGGCGCAGGTGGTCTTCGATGAAGGCGGGCGTGATCTCCTCGAGCGTGGCCGGACTCCAGCGCGGGTTGCGGTCCTTGTCGACCAGCACCGCGCGAATGCCTTCGGCAAAGTCCTTGTGCGCACAAAAGCCCAGCGACGCCCAGTACTCCAGGCGGAACACCTCGGCCAGCGACATGCGGTACACGCGCTGCCAGAGTTCGAAGCTCAGCGCGGCCGAGCTCGGCGCGCCCTTGGCGAAGGTCTTGGCCGCGGTCTGCAGCCAGGCGTCGTCGCTCTGCAGTTCGCGCAGACGCTTCGCGATGTCGAGCAGGTCGTCGCCGGCCATCAGCGCATTGATGGTGTCGTAGTGCTCGCGCACCTTCGACACCGGCATTTCCGCGCCCTCGCCCGCCTTGGCGAGGATGCGCGATAGCGTGGCGCGGTCGGCCTTGCCTTCCCCGGCCCAGGTGGTCGAGGCGATGGCGTCGATCACATCGCCCTTGCGCTCCTGCGGCACCAGCACGTCGGCCAGCCCGCAGAAGATGGTGTCGTGCGCGTTGATGTTCGCGGCCGTCAGCGCCAGGAACAACCCGGTGCGGCCCGGCGTGCGGCGCAGGAACCAGCTGCCGCCCACGTCGGGGTACAGGCCGATGTTGATCTCGGGCATGGCGATGCGGCTTTGCAGCGTCATCACGCGGTGCGACGCGCCGGCCAGCAGGCCCACGCCGCCGCCCATCACGATGCCGTGGCCCCAGCACAGGAAGGGCTTGGGGAAGGTGTGGATCAGGTGGTCGAGCTCGTACTCTTCGCGGAAGAAGTCTTCGGCGTAGGTGTTGCGCTCGGGGCCGCAGTCGAGCAGCGTCTGGTAGAGCTGGCGCAGGTCGCCGCCGGCGCAGAAGGCCTTCTCGCCCGCGGCCTGCAGCAGCACGCCGACGATGCCGGCGTCCTGCGCCCACTCGCGCAGCTTGGGCGTGAGCAGGCGCACCATCGCCACCGAGAGCGAGTTGAGCGAGGCCGGCGAATTGAGCGTGGCCACGCCGAAGCGCTGGCCGCCAGCGGTCTTGATTTCGTCGAAGAGAACTACGTTGTCGGTCATTGTTTTCAGGTCCTGGATGCGGCGCGTTCAGCGGATATCGCTGTCGCCTTCCAGCAATTTTCGCGCAACGATGACGCGCATGATTTCGTTGGTGCCTTCGAGAATCTGGTGCACGCGCGCGTCGCGCACCAGGCGCTCCAGAGGGAACTCGCTCAGGTAGCCGTAGCCGCCGTGCAGCTGCAATGCGTCGTTGCAGACGTTGAAGCCTGCATCCGTCGCGAACCGCTTGGCCATCGCGCAATAGGTGCTCGCGTCGGCATGGCCCGCGTCCAGCTTCGACGCGGCCAGCCGCACCATCTGCCGCGCCGCGACCAGCTCGGTCGCCATGTCGGCCAGCTTGAACTGCAGCGCCTGGAAGCTCGCGAGCGGCTTGCCGAACTGCTGGCGCTCATGCAGGTAGCGGCGCGCCGCGTCGAGCGCGCCCTGCGCCGCGCCCACCGAGCAGGTTGCGATGTTGATGCGCCCGCCGTCGAGCCCCTTCATGGCGATGCGAAAGCCCTCGCCCTCCTTGCCCAGCAGGTTCTGCGCAGGCACGCGCACGTTGTCGAAGTTGATGGTGCGCGTGGGCTGGCTGTTCCAGCCCATCTTGTGCTCCTTCTTGCCGTAGCTGATGCCCGGCGCATCCGCCGGCACCGCGAAGGCCGAGATGCCGCTCGCACCCGCGCCGCCCGTGCGCGCCATCAGCACCAGCACGTCGGTGGCGCCCGCGCCCGAGATGAAGGCCTTGCCGCCGTTGATGACGTACTCGGCGCCCTGCAGTTCGGCGCGCGTCTTCAGCGACCCAGCGTCCGACCCGGCACCCGGCTCGGTGAGGCAGTACGACGCCAGCTTGCGCCCGCTCGTCAGGTTTTCACCCCACTGCTGCGCCACCGCATCGGTCGCCCAGGTGCCCAGCATCCACGTCGCCATGTTGTGGATCGTGATGAAGGCCGTGGTCGACGGGTCGACCGCGGCCATCTCCTCGAACACCAGCGCGGCATCGAGCCGCGGCAGGCCGAGGCCGCCCACGCGCTCGGGCGCATAGAGCCCGCAGAAGCCCAGTTCGCCGGCCTTGGCGATGGCTTCCTTCGGGAAGATGGCTTCCGCATCCCACCGCGCCGCGTGCGGCGCAAACTCGGCCCGGGCAAAGTCGCGCGCGGTCTGCGCAAAGGCGTTCTGTTCTTCCGACAGTTCGAAGTTCATTGCTCGCGGCCCTTCCAGCGCTCCAGTTCTTCGGTCCGTTTCCGGGTCGATTTCTCCAGGCACGCGTTGAATACCAGCGGCCAGATGGAGCCGCCCTCGTTCGCTTTGGCAGCGCGCTTGCAAGCGGGGTCGCGGCCCTTGAGCCAGGCCCGTTGCTCGTTGCGCAGCGCGACGCGCATCTGCGGCGAGAGCGTGTTCATCACCTCGCCGTACCGGATGTTGAGCACGGCATCGGCCGCGCGAAAGTCGCGCACCGCGCAGTCGTTCATCTGCAACTGGTTGCCATTGGGGTTGCAGTCGACCGGGTCGGCCGCGGCGGCGGCCTGCGCCCCGCCGGCGAGCAACGCAACCGTCGCCACCGCGCCCCAGGCCGCACTGCGCAGCCCGTGCCTGCGAAACCCATGCCTCATTTGAGGCTGATGGTGGTGTTGACGCCGTGCGAGACGGTGCTGTCGTCGAACCAGCGTGCCGTCACGGTCTTGGTCTGCGTGTAGAACATGATGACCTGCTTGCCGTACGGCCCCAGGTCGCCGAGCTTCGAAGCGCGCGAGCCGGTGAACGAGAACATCGGCACCGGCACCGGGATCGGCACGTTGATGCCGACCTGGCCCACGTCGATGTCTTCCTGGAAGCGGCGCGCCGCGGCGCCCGACTGCGTGAAGATCGCCGTGCCGTTGCCGTTCGGGTTGCTGTTGATCAGCTCGATGGCTTCGTCGATGGTCTCGGCCTCGGCCACGCACAGCACCGGGCCGAACACTTCCTGCTCATAGATCGTCATGCCAGGCTTCACGCCGGTGAAGATCGTCGGGCCGACGAAGTTGCCCTTCTCGAAACCGGGCACGGTGGGCTTGCGGCCGTCGAGCACCAGCTTGGCGCCGTCGGCCTGGCCGCGTTCGATGAGGCTGTTGACGCGGTCGTAGGCGGCGCAGGACACCAGCGGGCCCACGTCCACGCCCTTCTCGGTGCCGGCGCCGATCTTCAGCGTCTTGGCCTTGGCGATGAGCTCAGGCACCCAGTTGCGCGCCTCGCCCACCAGCACCGCCACCGACACCGCCATGCAGCGTTGGCCGGCCGCGCCGAAGCTCGCGCCGGCGATGGCGTTGAGCGTCTGCTCCTTGTTGGCGTCGGGCATCACGATGGCGTGGTTCTTCGCGCCCATCATGCATTGCGCACGCTTGCCGGCCAGCGTGGCGCGGTTGTAGACATGCGTGCCGACCTTGGTCGAGCCGACGAAGCTGATCGCCTTGATGTCCTTGTGGTCGCAAATGCCGTTGACGATGGCTTCGCCGCCGTGCACCACGTTCAGCACGCCGGGCGGAATGCCGGCTTCGAGCGCCAGTTCGCACAGGCGCATGGTGACCATCGGGTCCTGCTCGGAGGGCTTGAGCACGAAGGTGTTGCCGGTGACGATGGCCATCGGGAACATCCACAGCGGGATCATGGCGGGGAAGTTGAACGGCGTGATGCCGGCGCACACGCCCAGCGGCTGCAGCAGCGTGTAGGTGTCCACACCGTTGGCCACGTTGTTGGCCAGCTCGCCGAGCTGCAGGTTGCCGATGTTCGAAGCGTGCTCGACCACTTCGAGGCCGCGGAACACGTCGCCTTCGGCGTCCGGCAGCGTCTTGCCCTGTTCGGCCGTGAGGATCGCGGCCAGCTCGCCCATGTTCTCGCGAATGAGCTGCTGCAGCTTCAGGAAGATGCGCGCGCGCGTGCCGATGGGGGTCTTGCGCCAGGTCTTGAAGGCTTCCTTGGCGGAGGCGACGGCGGCGTCCAGTTCGGCCGGGGTCGCGAACGGCACGCGGGCCAGCACCTGCTGCGTGGCCGGGTTGACGACGTCGCGCCATTCGGTGGTCTTGGACTCGACGAGCTTGCCGCCGATCAAGAGCTTGACGGTGGCGACCTGGGCGGTCGAGGCTCGGGGCTTGGCGGCGGTGGTGGTGGTGGTGGCGTCCATGTGTTTTGTCTCCTGTGATCCTGTAGGTCCTGCAAAAGCGACTACCGGTCTGGCCGGTTCAGCCGTGCATCCTAGCTTTGCAGATTTGCCATGACAATAGACAAATATGCGCGGGTGCTTTGCAAAAATGCAGAGTCCAGCCCCCAAGCAATCGGAGACACGCACGCACATGGACTGGGACAACCTGCGCTACTTTCTGGAGCTCGCCCGCTCGGGCACGCTGATGAGCGCAGCGCGGCGGCTCGAGGTCGACCACACCACCGTGGCGCGCCGCATCCAGGCGCTCGAGAAAGAGGTGGGCGCTCCGCTCTTCTCGCGCGAATCGGGCGGCCACCGGCTCACCGAGGCGGGCCGGCGGCTGCAGCCGCAGGTCGAGGCGATGGAAAGCGCTTTCCGGGCGGTGGAGAGCACGGCACCGGCCTCGCAGGAAGGGCTGTCGGGCCTGGTGCGCATCGGCGCGACGGAGGGCTTCGGCACCGTGGTGCTGGCGCCGCAGCTGGCGCTGTTCGCGGTGCAGCACCCCAAGCTCACCATCGACCTGCTGGCCATGCCGCGCCTGGTGCACCTGTCGCGGCGCGAAGCCGACATCGTGATTTCGCTCGAACGCCCGGCGCGCGGCCCGGTGGTCGTCAGCAAGCTGACCGACTACACCCTGCGGCTCTACGCCTCGAAGAAGTACCTTGCCGCGCACAAGCCGATCAGGACGCGCGAAGACCTGCGCGGCCACACCTTCATCAGCTACGTGGACGACCTGCTGTTCAGCAAGGAGCTTCAGTACCTCGACGAACTGCACCGCCCCGACAGCTTCGCCCTGCGCAGCACCAGCGTGCTCGCGCAGCACAGCGCGGTGGCGGCGGGTGCGGGCATTGCGGTGCTGCCGGCCTTCATTGCGGAGAAAGACAGCGCGCTCGAGCCGGTGCTGCCGGGACAGGCCAACTTCACGCGCACGTTCTGGATGTCGATGCCGGCGGAGACCAAGCACCTGGGGCGCATGCAGGCCATCTGGGAGTTCCTGCGCGAGACGGCGCAGGCGCAGCGAGCGCTGCTGTTGCCTGACGCCTGACACCCGCGGTCAGCGCCGCGGCGGGGCGATGTCCGGAAAATTCTGCGCCACGAAATCCACCACGAAGGCCTGCGGGTCCACGCGCTGGTTCTGCGTTTCCGCATGGTCGAGGTAGCGGCGCCAGAAATGGCGGATCTTGTCGGGCACGTCGTCGGCAAAGCCCATCTGCGCGCCGACCATCTCCTGCCAGGTACCGCTGGCCATGAAGGTCTGCGCGAGCCTGGGCTCCAGGGCTTCGAGCGTGGCCCGTTTCTCGTCGTCGAGCTGGTCGATCGCGTCCAGCACCAAGCAATCCACCAGCCGCAACAGCGGCCTTCCTTCGTATCTGCTCATCGTCCGCTCCTACGGCTCAGGAAAACATGCGCTTCCAGAGGCCGGGTCGCGGCGCCGGTTCGGCGGCTTCGGACTCGGCCTGCTCAAGCAATTCGATCAGTCCAGGCAAGCGCGGCTTCTTGAGCCGCCGCGCATACGCGAGGTAGCCCTCCTCCTCGTCCACGGTGTAGAGCTGCGGCGGCATCGGCAGGCCGGCCACACTGCCCAGCAGCACGCGCAGAGCGTCGAGCCGGTTCATGCGAATGGCGCTCATGAGAGCGGTCTCGCCGAGCGAGGGAACGATCTCGTTCGCGCCCGCAAGGCCCGCGGCCAGCAGCGGGCCGATGGCGGCGGCGTCGCCGGCGACGGCCGCCGCACCCAGTGCCTCGAGCGCGGTCAGTTTCCCGGGCGAGAGGCTGGCCTTGTACGCGTCGCCGCGCTTGTCGTTCTCGTCGCGCGCGTCGCCGCCGGTCATCGTCATGAAGTCGGTCACCAGCGCCACCGGCTCGCCCGCCGCATCGAGCGCCCAGAAGCTGGGGTAGCTGCCGTCGCCCCAACCCGAGCGGAAGATCACCGTGTTGCTCGCCGAGCCTGCGCCCAGCGGGTAGTGGTCGACGGTATCGGCGTCGCCCATCTCGCCGGCGAGCACGTCGTCGTAGTAGCTCACGTAGTCGGGATCGGCCGCTTCGCGCTGGTCGCGCTCGGCCATGGCGGCGGCGGCGTCGGTGTCCATGAAACAGCCGACGCCCGCATCCACCGGGTAGCCGTAGAACTCGCCCTCCCCCAAGGTTTCGAGCGTCTCCGGTGACTGTCCCTCGAGCAGCGCCATCTCCCAGCGCAGGTCTTCGGCGCGCACCCCGACGCGCTCACGCAGCCACAGCACCGCCAGTGCGTGATCGCCCCGGTCGTGCAGCACCTCGACGGGGAAGGCGCCGCGTTGCGGCAGTTCGCGCGCAAAGGGCGCTCGCTCGGGCTGCACCAGCGGATCGCACGCCACGATGCGCCCGCTCGTGAGGTTCAGCGGGCCGCAGGGCTTGCGCTGCAGATGGCGCGCGCGCAGCGCCTCGTCGTCGAGAAAAATGGCTTGCAGGTTGTCGATGTCGAAATAAGGCATGCGCCCAGTTTCTCACTCCCGCACATCGGCCGGCCACACGGCCGGATGGCTGCCTGGCGGCATCGAAGCGCGCGGCCATGCGGCGGGCGTGCGCGACAGCTGTGCGCCATGGCGCAGCGCGGCGAGCTTGCCAAAGCCGGAGTCCGAGGTTTCGACATAAGGCTGCAAGTCGGGCCTTGCGATCGACAGCCCGCCGGGCAGGCGCCCCAGGCTGCGCAACCACTGCCCGGTTTGCGCCAGCGACACCTGCACGTGCCAGCTGCCGCCCTCCTGCTGCTGGCGCCACAGCGCGGCGGCGGCGCCGAAGGCGATCAGGTAGCCGGTGGCCTCGTCGAGGATCTGCATGGGCAGCGGCCTGGGTTTGCCGTCGCCTGCGGCCTCTCCCTCGGCGTGGTTGAAACCCATGGCCGTCTGCACCAGCGAGTCGAAACCGCGCCGGCCGGCCCACGGCCCCTGCGTGCCGTAGGCCGAGAGCGACACGCACACGATGCCGGGCCGCAGCCGCGCCAGTTCCGCCGGCCCGAAGCCCAGCGACGCGACACCGCCGGGCCGGTAGCCCTGCACGAAGACATGCGCGTCGGCGGCAAGTTGCCGCAGCGCCCCACGGCCGTCGTCGGTGCGCAGGTCCACATGCGCCGACAGCTTGCCGCGGCTGGTATCGGCGATGGACTCGATGTTGGGCAGGTGCGGTGAATTGACGAGCATCACGTCGGCGCCATATGCCGCGAGCGCGCGGCCGCCCACCGGCCCCGCGAGGATGCGCGTGAGGTCGAGCACGCGCACGCCAGTCAGCGGCCGCTGGTCTTCGCGCAGCGGCGGCAGCAGGCGCGGCGGTGCGTCGCCGATGCGTTCGATGCTGAAGAGCGGTTGCGCCGCAACGGCCTGCCCCTGCGGCGTGGCGTCCCATTCGTCGAAGCGGCGCAGCGCGGTCGCGACCAGCCCTTGCGCGGCGGCAGCGTTCTCGAAATCCTGTGCGCGCCAGGTGGCCATCGCGGCTTCGGCGTCGGCACGCGTGCAGGTCGCGGGATCCAGCTTCATCAGCCGCAGCGCGCCCTCGCGGTGGTGCGCAAAGTTGGCATGGATGCGCACCCAGCCGTCGGCACAGCGGTACAGCCCCGAGAAGGTGTCCCACAGCTCGGGCACGCGGCCGTCCAGGCTGAACCAGCCGCAACAGTCGAGCGCTGCGTGCTGCATGTCGACGCCGACCTGCTGGCGCGCGGTGCCGCGCAGGTGGCCCAGTTCGCACGCCGCGAGCGCCGCCGCCGCGATGCTGCTCTGCGCGGCAGTGCCGACCGCGAAGGAAGACGGCAGCACCGGCTCGGCACCCGAGAGCCGCGCGAACGACAGGGCATCCGGCGGCAGGCCCGCCTGCCGCCAGATGCCGCCCAGAACTTCCATTGCGTCCATTGCCATCTCCTTCTCTCCTTCTCCGCCTCTCCAAAACGAAAAGGCAGGGCCCGCTCTCGCGGCCCTGCCCTTGGTGTGTCGTCGGGTTCGCAGCCTTACTGGATCAGCTTGGCGCCGGTCTTGGCCTGCAGCGCGTCGAAGGTGACGCCGGGCGCGAGCTCGACGACCTTCAGGCCCTCGGGCACCACGTCCATCACGGCCAGGTCGGTGATGATGCGGTCGACCACACCCACGCCGGTCAGCGGCAAGGTACAGGCTTCGAGGATCTTCAGGTCCTCGGTGCCGTCTTTCTTCTTCGCCACGTGTTCCATCAGCACGATCACGCGCTTCACGCCGGCCACCAGGTCCATGGCGCCGCCCATGCCCTTCACCATCTTGCCGGGGATCATCCAGTTGGCGAGGTCGCCCTTGGCGCTCACCTGCATGGCGCCCAGAATCGACAGGTTGATCTTGCCGCCGCGGATCATCGCGAAGCTGTCATGGCTGCCGAAGATGGCCGAGCCGGGCAGCGTGGTCACGGTCTGCTTGCCGGCGTTGATGAGGTCGGCGTCGGCGTTGTCTTCGGTCGGGAACGGACCGATGCCGAGCATGCCGTTCTCGCTCTGCAGCCACACTTCCTTGGTGCCGGTGTGGTTGGCCACCAGCGTCGGAATGCCGATGCCCAGGTTGACGTAGAAGCCGTCTTCGAGTTCTTGCGCGGCGCGGGCCGCCATCTGGTCTTGGGTCCAGGGCATCTCAGACTCCTTCTTTCTTGTTGGCGGGCACTGTAGGCACGGGCACGTCGGAACTGGCGGCAGCCTGCGCGATCACGGCCTGGGCTTCGACCTTGGCGGCGGCGGCGTCCACCGGTGCGGCGGCGCTCACGGTGCGCTTCTCGATGCGCTTCTCGGGCGTGGCGTTGAGCACGATGCGGTGCACGTAGATGCCCGGCAGGTGAATGTCGTCGGGGGCCAGCTCGCCCACTTCGACGATCTTCTCGACCTCGACGATGCACACCTTGCCGGCCATGGCGGCGGCCGGGTTGAAGTTGCGCGCCGTCAGGCGAAAGCGCAGGTTGCCCGACTTGTCGGCCACGTCGGCCTTCACCAGCGCCACGTCGGGCACCAGCGAATGCTCCATCACGTAGGTCTCGCCGTTGAACTCGCGCAGCTCCTTGCCCTCGGCCACTTGCGTGCCCACGCCGGTCTTGGTGAAGAAGGCCGGAATGCCAGCGCCACCGGCGCGCAGCTTTTCGGCCAGCGTACCCTGGGGCGTGAATTCGAGCTCGAGTTCGCCGGCCAGGTACTGGCGCTCGAACTCCTTGTTCTCGCCCACGTAGGAAGCGACCATCTTCTTGATCTGGCGCGTTTCCAGCAGCTTGCCGAGGCCGAAACCGTCGACGCCCGCGTTGTTCGACACCACGGTGAGGTTCTGCACGCCGGTGTCCTTCAGCGCGTCGATCAGCGCCTCGGGAATGCCGCAAAGGCCGAAGCCGCCGACCGCGAGCATCTGCCCGTCGGCGACGACGCCCTTGAGTGCCGCTTCTGCGGAGGGATAGATCTTGTTCACTCGGGCTCCTTGATGGATGAATGGGAGTGGGTGGGAAAGCCTTGAACCATACTACGTACCCGAATACGTAGTATTTCGTAATGGTGACCCCTGATGCCTGAGATCGACTATCGGCTGGCTTTCGACCACGCGCCCGTGGGCATGGTGGTGTCGAGCAACCGCACCATCGTCGCCTGCAACCTGCGCGTGTGCGAAATATTCGGCGCAACGCCCCCGGCGCTGGTGGGGCATTCGTTCAGCATCCTCTACCCCAGCGTGGCCGAGTTCGAGCGCATCGGCAAGCGCATGGAGCCCTTCCTGAACGCCAGCGGCCACTACGCCGACAACCGCATGATGAAACGGCTGGGCGGGCTGCACGGCGCCATGGCCGGCGAGACCTTCTGGTGCCACGTCACCGGCCACGCCATGAACCGCGAGGCACCGCACGAGGCCGGCATCTGGACCTTCGAAGACCTGGGCTCGCGCCGCGCCGTGAAGGCCGAGCTCACGCCGCGCGAACGCGAGGTGGCCGCCCAGGTGATGCGCGGGCTCACGTCCAAGGAAATCGGCAAGGCGCTGGGCATCAGCCACCGCACGGTGGAGCTGCACCGGGCGCGGCTGATGCGCAAGTACGCGGCAGCGACCACGGCGGAGCTGGTGCAGAAGCTGATCGCGGGCTGAGCGCGCGGGCGCGCAGCGCGGGGATCGTTGCAAAAACGGAAACGCCGTGTCCGTGAAAGGCGTGCGTCGGAGCCGCTGTGGAAGCCTATCTTGGAGGCATGCGGGCAAGCCGTCCGCACATCGTCCAAGGAGTCCGAAATGTCCACATCCCTTCATTCCGAAAAGAGCCTGCTGCTGCAGACACAAACGACTGTCGCGCGTGCGCATGCGCTGGCCGTCCAGAAGCTGCCCGTGGCGCTGACGCTCTCGGCCATCATCCTGTCCATCGTCAACGTCAGGCTGTAGCCGCATCAAGGGGCCGAGGACGGGGCGAGCCAGCCGCCCGTTGACGAGGCGCTCAAAGCCTGCGACCACGACGCGGCCAAGGCCACGCGCCGGCTCGGTGTTCACCGCAACACCGTCTACCGCCACCTCGCGCGGGAGCGCGGCACACCGTCCGCGCACTGGAAGACGCCGGCCAACCGCCGGGCCAGCAGGTCCATCGCAGCGGGCACTGCAACGCTTCAATTGCTCATCAGGCTATAGCGAGGCATTCGTGGATGCGCGCTGCGCCACTGCGGGCACAACCAAAGACTGACTTGCCCCGCCTTGCCGCAGCAGCCAGACTCGACGCATGGCTTTGCTGCAGCATTCATGACCCTTCCCAAACCCGTGCGGGGCCTGTCGGCCGTTCCCTCCACCTTGCGGATTCCCCTGGCCGCGCGCGCGTCGGGCGACCGCATGTTTCCCCAGGTGGCCGTGCGCGACGCCTACTCCGCCGGCATCCTCGAACGGATCCGCGACGATGGTCAGGCGCTGCCGGAAGAGCGCATGACCATCTACAGCATCCTCTCGCGCACGCGGCGCCTGCGCGGCCTGGCGCAGGAGTTCCTCAAGCGCCACCCCGCCGCGCGGGTGGTGAACATGGGTTGCGGGCTGAGCCACTACTTCCAGTGGCTGGACGACGGCAGGTGCCGCATGACCGACGCCGACCTGCCCGAGGTGCTCGAACTGCGCCGCGAGCTCATCCCCGAGACGAACGGGCGCCACGACCTTCGCGAACTCGACCTGACCGCGCCCGACTGGTGGGAGCAGCTGGGCCTGCCGGAGAACCGCAATGGCCCGCCCGTGTTCCTCTTCACCGAGGGCGTGCTGATGTACCTGGAACCCGCGCAGGTGCGGGCCGTGCTCGCCACCTTCGGCCAGCGGGCGCCCGCGGGCTCGGTGCTGGCCTTCGATGCCATGTGCTGGCTCGGGGTAGGCCGCGCGCAGCAGCACCCCTCGGTGCGCACCACCGGCGCGGAGTTTCGCTGGGGCGTGCGCCGCCCGGCCGAGCTGACGCAGCCACACCCGCGGCTGCAGCTGACAGCCACCTACCGCCTGCTCGAAGGCATGGGGCTGTCGTACACGCTGTTCGCGCCGATGGTCATGATGCTTCTCGGCGTCTCGCTGTATGCGGTCTACGCGCTGAGGGCATCCGACGGCGGCGATACATAAACGCACAATTCTCCGGATTGGCGGCTTTGTCCGGCCCGGGGTGCGCGGAATGGCTGACGCGCACGGCTTGCGCGGGCCTTCAGACTGTCTGCTCTTCCCGGTCACGGAAAGTCCTTAGCGCCACTTGCTGCATTAGGATCGTTCCGAAGCTCGCCTCCCAGGCTGGGCCATGCCGTTTCCCTTTTCCCAGACTCGCAAGATTCGCAACCCTCAAGAACCACATGCTTGATCGCCGATCCTTCCTTGCCGCCGGTGGCGCAGCCGCCGCACTCGCCGCACTCGGACTGCCCCAGGAGGCGCTGGCCGCCAACGGGCTGCAACTGAGCCAGCCCACGCCCTTTTCCTTCGACGCACTGGTCGCGCAGGCCAAGTCGCTCGCGGCCAAGCCCTATGTGGCGGCCGTGCCGCTCGCGCCCGACGTGCTGGAGCGCATCGACTACGACGCCCACGGCAAGATCAAGTTCGACCCGGCCAACGCGCTCTTCCGCGACGGGCCGGGCGCGTTCCCGGTCACCTTCTTCCACCTCGGCCGCTTCTTCCAGACCCCCGTGCGCATGCACGTGCTGGAAAACGCCGACGGCGACGCCTTCTCGCGCGAGGTGCTCTACAACGCCTCGTACTTCTCGATGCCGCCCGACAGCCCGGCGCGCGCACTGCCGCCCGGCGCGGGCTTCGCGGGCTTTCGCCTGCAGGAAAGCCGCCTGGGCGACCAGAGCAAGCTCGACTGGCAGAAGAACGACTGGGTCGCGTTCCTCGGCGCCTCGTACTTCCGCGCCATCGGCGAGCTCTACCAGTACGGCCTGTCTGCGCGCGGCGTGGCGCTCGACGTCGCGGTGCCCGACAAGGCGGAAGAATTCCCGACCTTCACGCGCTTCTACTTCGAGACCCCGGCGGCGAACAACACCACCTCGATGACGGTCTACGCGCTGCTCGAAGGCCCGAGCGTCACCGGCGTCTTCAAGTTCATCATGCAGCGCAACAAGTCCGTGATCATGGACACCGACGCGCGCATGTTCCTGCGCCGCGACGTGTCCCGCCTGGGCCTGGTGCCGCTCACGTCGATGTACTGGTACTCCGAAACCATCAAGCCCACCGCCATCGATTGGCGCCCCGAGGTGCACGACTCCGACGGCCTGGCGATCTGGAACGGCGCGGGCGAGCGCATCTGGCGCCCGCTCAACAACCCGACGCAGACACGCGCGTCCGCATTCGCAGACACCAAGCCGCGCGGCTTCGGCCTGTTGCAGCGCGACCGCGCCTTCGACCACTACCAGGACGGCGTGAACTACGAGAAGCGCCCGAGCCTGTGGATCGAACCGCTGGGCGACTGGGGCGAGGGCTCGGTGCAGCTCATCGAGATTCCGACCGACGACGAAATTCACGACAACGTGGTCGCCTTCTGGGTGCCCAAGGCAGACGCCAAGGCCGGCGCCAGCTACAGCCTGCAGTACCGCCTGCACTGGACCGACCAGGAGCCCTTTCCGTCGCCGCTCGCGCGCTGCGTGGCCACCCGCATCGGCCGTGGCGGCCAGCCGGGCCAGCCGAGGCCGCAGGGCGTGCGCAAGTTCATGGTGGAGTTCATCGGCCAGCCGCTGACCACGGTGCCCTTCGGCGTGAAGCCCGAGGTGGTGCTGACGGCGGCGCGCGGCAAGTTCTCGTACATCTTTGCCGAGGCCGTGCCCAACGGGGTGCCAGGGCACTGGCGCGCGCAGTTCGACTTCACGCCCGAAGGCAACGAGCCGATCGACATGCGGCTGTATCTGAAGAATGGGGATCAGACGTTGACGGAGACCTGGTTGTATCAGTACCAGCCGGGGTGATGCGGCCAGAGGTTCAACGCTGAGCCGCATTGTTGGCAATTGGTGAATAGACAAATGCCGCCCGGCGTCTTGGTGCGAACGGGTACTGCACCCAAACTTCCTTGCATCGGCAACGCCGCTCCGCGGCAACCTTCAAGGAAGAAATCATGACCCTCAAGCTCAACGACAAGATCGCCCTCGTCACCGGCGGCACCAGTGGCATCGGCCTGGCCACGGCGCAACGCTTCGTGGCCGAAGGCGCCCACGTGTTCATCACCGGCCGCCGCAAGGCCGAACTCGATGCGGCCGTGAAGGCCATCGGGCGCAATGTGACAGGCGTGCTGGGCGACGTGTCGAAGCTCGACGACCTCGACCGCCTCTACGCCACCATCCAGAAAGACAAGGGGCGGCTCGACGTGCTGTTTGCCAACGCGGGCGGCGGCAGCCTGCTGCCGCTGGGGCAGATCACCGAAGAGCACTTCGACAAGACCTTCGACACCAATGTGCGCGGCCTGCTCTTCACGGTGCAGAAGGCGCTGCCGCTGATGGCCAAGGGTTCGTCGATCGTGCTCAACGCATCGATCACCAGCGTCAAGGGCACGGCGGCCTTCAGCGTCTACAGCGCGACCAAGGCCGCCGTGCGCAGCTTCGCGCGCAGCTGGACAGTGGACCTGAAGGACGCAGGCATTCGCGTCAATGCGGTCAGCCCGGGCGTGGTGCCCACCGCAGGCTATGACCTGCTCGGCCTCACGCCGGAACAGATCAAGGGCTTCATCGACGTACAGGCGCAGAACATTCCGCTGGGCCGGGTCGGCACGACCGACGAGATCGCCAAGGCCGTGGTGTTCCTGGCCTCGGACGACAGCAGCTTCGTCAACGGCATCGAGCTGTTCGTCGACGGCGGCATGGCGCAGATCTGAAGATCAGCGCTTGGCGACCGACACGAGTTCCACTTCGAAGTTCAGCGTCGCGTTCGGCGGAATCACGCCGCCCGCGCCGCGCGCACCGTAGGCGATGGACGGCGGGCAGGTCAGCTTGGCCTTGCCGCCGGGCTTCATCTTCTGCACGCCTTCGGTCCAGCACGGGATCACGCCGTTGAGCGGGAACTCGGTGGGTTCGCCGCGCTTGTAGGAGCTGTCGAATTCCTTGCCGGTGTCGGGGAAGGTGCCGCGGTAGTGCACCTTGACCACGTCGGTGGCCAGCGGCGAGGCGCCGGTGCCTTCCTTGAGCGACTGGTAGATCAGGCCGCTGGGCGTGGTCACCGGGGCGGACTGCGCGAAGGCAGCGGGAACAGCAAGAACGGACACGAGCGCGGCACAGAAAAAAGACTTCACGAAACACCTCGAAGGTTGAGAGACCCCGATTATGGCCAGCGCCCGCACCACCCCTGTAAGGGGATATTCGGTGCCCGCGCCCCTGCATGGCCCCTGGTGGAACAGCCCTTGCTTTGCTGAATGTGCACTGTCACTATTCACGAAGAGAGGAAAGCCCCATGCATTCCACCGAAGCCACGCCGGGCCCATCGACCCGACCGACCGGAGCCGCCGCACACACCGGCACGGGCCATCTGAAAAAGGTGCTCGGTCCGTTCCAGCTCTGGGGCATCGCCGTGGGCCTTGTCATCTCCGGTGAGTACTTTGGTTGGAGCTACGGCTGGAACACCGCCGGCACGCTCGGCTTCCTGGTCGCCACGCTGCTGGTGGCCACGATGTACACCACCTTCATCTTCAGCTTCACCGAACTGTCGACCGCCATACCGCACGCAGGCGGGCCCTTCGCCTATGCGCGGCGCGCCTTCGGGCCCACCGGCGGCTTCGTGGCGGGCTTTGCCACGCTCATCGAGTTCGTGTTCGCGCCGCCGGCCATCGCGCTGGCCATCGGCGCGTACCTCAACGTGCAGTTCCCGGGCATCAACCCGAAGTGGTTCGCGCTGGGCGCCTATGTGATCTTCATCGGCCTGAACTGGGTGGGCGTGGGCATCGCGGCCGCCTTCGAACTCTTCGTGACCGTGCTGGCCATCTTCGAGCTGCTGGTGTTCATGGGCGTCGTCGCGCCGGGCTGGACCATGGCCAACTTCGTGGCCAACGGCTGGGCCGGCGGCAGCGTGCTCAACGGCGCGGCCATCTCGGGCATCTTCGCGTCCATCCCGTTCGCGATCTGGTTCTTCCTGGCCATCGAGGGCGCGGCCATGGCGGCCGAAGAGGCGCGCGACCCGCACCGCACCATTCCCATCGCTTATACGACTGGCATCGTCACGCTGGTGGTGCTGGCCTTCGGCGTGATGATCTTCGCGGGCGGCGTGGGCGACTGGCGCAAGCTCGCCAACATCAACGACCCGCTGCCGCAGGCCATGAAGGTGGTGGTGGGCGACAACAGCGGCTGGCTGCACATGCTGGTGTGGATCGGCCTGTTCGGGCTGATTGCGTCGTTCCACGGGATCATCATGGGCTACTCGCGCCAGATCTTCGCGCTGGCGCGCGCGGGCTACCTGCCGCGCTACTTTGCCGGCCTGAGCCCGCGCTTCGACACGCCGCACCGCGCGCTGCTGGCCGGCGGCGTGATCGGCGTCGTTGCCATCTTCAGCGACGAGTGGGTGCAGTTCGGCGGGCAGACGCTCACCGCCAACATCGTGACCATGGCCGTGCTCGGCGCCATCGTCATGTACCTGGTCTCGATGGCCGCGCTGTTCAAGCTGCGCCGCACCGAGCCGAACCTGCTGCGCACCTACCGCGCCCCCTTCTACCCCGTGTTCCCGGCCATCGCGCTCGGCCTGGGCGTGGTCTGCCTGGGCGCGATGGTGTGGTTCAACTTCATGCTGACGGTGCTGTTCCTGGTGCTGATGGCCGCGGCCTACGGCTACTTCCTGCTGACCTCGGCGCAGCGCAAGGCGGCGGCGCCCGACGAGATGCTTTCTTCATCGGCCACCAACGCCTGAACGGCGAGCGAAAGACGATGCGCTATCGCACCACCATCGCCGGCCAGGTCTTCGGCTTCGACGACCTGAAGCAGGTCATGGCGGTGGCCAGCCCCGCACGCTCCGGCGACTACCTCGCGGGCGTGGGCGCGGCCACCGCGCAACAGCGTATGGCCGCGCGCCATGTGCTGGCCGACACGCCACTCAAGCAGTTCCTGACGGAAGCGCTGATTCCCTACGAGAGCGACAACATCACGCGGCTCATCATCGACAGCCACGATGCGCAGGCCTTCGCACCGGTGTCGCACCTCACGGTGGGCGACTTTCGCAACTGGCTGCTGTCCGAAGCGGCCACCACCGCCACGCTCACCGCACTGGCACCCGGCCTCACGCCCGAGATGGTGGCGGCCGTGTCCAAGCTCATGCGCAACCAGGACCTGGTGTCGGTCGCGAAGAAGTGCACGGTCGTCACGCGCTTTCGCGACACCATCGGCCTGCCCGGCCACCTGGCCGTGCGGCTGCAGCCCAACCACCCGACGGACGACCTGCGCGGCGTGGCCGCCTCCACGCTCGACGGCCTGCTCTACGGCGCGGGGGACGCGGTGATCGGACTGAACCCCGCCTCGGACAGCATGCCCGTGCTGGGCCAGCTGCTGCGCATGCTCGACGAGGTGATCCAGCGTTTCGAGATCCCCACGCAGAGCTGCGTGCTCACGCACGTGACCAACACGCTCAAGCTCGCGGAAGGCGGTGCGCCGGTGGACCTGGTGTTCCAGTCGATCGCCGGCACCGAAAAGGCCAACCTCTCCTTCGGCGTGACGCCCGAGCTGCTCGACGAGGCCTATGCAGCGGCGCTGTCCCTGAAGCGCGGCACCATCGGCGACAACGTCATGTATTTCGAAACCGGCCAGGGCAGCGCGCTCTCGGCCAACGCCAACTTCGGCGTCGACCAGCAGACCTGCGAAGTGCGCGCCTATGCACTGGCGCGGCGCTACAAGCCCTTTCTCATCAACACGGTGGTCGGATTCATCGGGCCGGAGTACCTGTACGACGGCAAGCAGATCATTCGCGCCGGGCTCGAGGACCACTTCAGCGGCAAGCTGCTGGGCTTGCCCATCGGTTGCGACATCTGCTACACCAACCATGCCGAGGCCGACCAGGACGACATGGACACGCTGCTGGTGCTGCTGGGCACGGCGGGCATCAACTTCATCATGGGCATTCCGGGCGCGGACGACGTGATGCTCAACTACCAGAGCACCTCGTTCCACGACGCCCTGTTCATGCGCGAAACGCTGGGCCTGAAGCGTGCGCCCGAGTTCGAGGCCTGGCTGCAGCGCATGCAGATCACCGACGGTGCGGGCCGGCTCGCGCCGCCTTCGTCGAACCGGCTGCTGGCCGACATGAGCGGGCTGGCCGCGCTGGCGTCATGAGCAGCGAACCGGTCACCCCCAACCCCTGGGCGCAGTGGCGCTCGGCCACCCCCGCACGGCTGGCGCTGGGCCGCGCCGGCGCCGGCATGCCGACCGACGAGACGCTGCGCTTCGGCTGGGCGCATGCGATGGCGCGCGACGCGATCCATGCGGCCCTGGACGTCAATGCGCTCCACGCCGCACTGACCGCCCAGCACTGGCAGGTGGCACGCGCGCGCAGCCAGGCGGCGGACCGCACCGAATACCTGCGCCGCCCCGACCTCGGCCGCCAGCTCGATGACGGCGACGCCACGCGACTGCTCGGCGACCGGCGCTACGGCTGCGACGTCTGCGTGGTCGTCGGCGACGGCTTGTCCTCCCTGGCGGTGGCGCGCCACGCCGTGCCGCTGCTGGCCGCCCTGCGTGCGCAACTGCCGGCGCACACCAGCTTTGCGCCCGTGGTCATCGCCACGCAGGCCCGCGTGGCACTGGCCGACGAAGTGGGTGAGCTGTTCGGCGCGGCACTCTCCGTGATGCTGATCGGCGAGCGCCCGGGCCTGAGCTCGCCCGACAGCCTGGGCATCTACCTGACCCATTCACCGAAGCGCGGCCGGCATGACGCCGAACGCAACTGCATCTCCAACGTGCGCCCCGAAGGGCTGTGCTACGAGGCGGCCGCGTTCAAGCTGGCCTGGCTGATGCGCGAGTCGCTGCGACGGGGGCTGACCGGCGTCGGGCTCAAGGACGAGAGCGATCTCGCGGTGCTGCAGCAGCGTGACACGGGGGCGCCGGGCTTGGCCGGATAGAGGCCTTTCAACATCGATAAATATCCAATAAAATGACTCTTAAGCCGGTTAATAGTCATTTTATTGATGTCAAAAAGCAGCCATAGCCTTTCCGCTCTGCCCTCGCAGACGGTCGAGCCCATTGAAAGGCTCGGCTTGCGCCTTCGCGCGCACAGGGTGCACCGCGAATGGACAATCGCTGAAATGGCCGAGCGGCTGCTGTGCTCCCCCAACACCCTGCGCGCCCTCGAATCGGGCAAGCCCGGCACCAGCATCGGACTGCTGGCCCATGCGCTGTGGCTTCTGGGCGAGATCGATTCACTCGACGGCGTGGCCCCGGCCCCCGCAGGGCTGGCCGCGAAACGCCGTGTACGCAGGTCGGCCGTGCAAGGCGCCGCCGGTGTGATTGCGGAGAACGAGCGTGACTTCTGACAACGACGAGGGCGAGCGCCGCATCTACGTCGGCCTTGCGCACCACACGGGCGAGCAGGTGCAACCGGCCGGCCTGATGAAGGTCGCTCGCCGCGGCGTCGTGGAGTCGGGCGAATTCGCCTACGGCCGTCGCTATCTCGAAGACCCCGCTGCCGCGCCGCTCAACCCCGAGCACCTGCCGCTGCGCGACGCCGCCTTCGTGCTCGCCGAACGCCGCATCCGCGACGGTGGCGCCATGCCGCTCACGCTGCGCGATGCACTGCCCGACAGCTGGGGCCGCAAGGTGCTTGAGATCCGCCAGGGCAAGCCGCTTTCGGACATCGATGCATTGCTCCTGACCAACGAGGACCGCATCGGCGCCATGGTGTTTTCCGAAGCGTTGCCCATCCGAAGCGAGGAGCCGCCGGTCACGCTCTGGTCGCTCCAGGAACTCGCCGAAGCCTCGCGCCGCGTCGAGCACGGAATGGACATCGGCCCCGACATGCATCTGTTACTGCGCGGCGGCAGCCTGGGCGGGGCACGCCCCAAGTCGGCCTTTGCGCACGAGGGCCGGCGCTGCATCGCCAAGTTCGCATCGCGCGGGGATGACCACGACGTGGAAGTGATCGAAGCGGCCACGCTATGGCTGGCCGATGCCTGTGGCATCGAAGTCCCGCCCTTTCTTCTGCAACCCCTTGCGTCAGGGCACGCCTTGCTGGTCGAGCGCTTCGACCGCGCGGGGCCGGTGACCGACGAACGGCGTTTTCACTACCTCTCGGCCTCGGCGTTGCTCGATGTGCCCTATGAATCGAGCCGGGGGAGCTACGTCGAGCTGGCGCAACTGCTGCGGCGCATCTCGCGGCAGCCGCAGGAAGACCTGGCCGCGTTGTTCCGACGCATGGTGTTCAACCTGGCGGTGGGCAACAGCGACGATCACGTCAAGAACCATGGCGCGTTGCGGGGAGAAGACGGACGGTGGCGTCTGGCGCCTGCCTTCGACCTCGTGATGCAGCTGGGCGGCCACACCGGTTATCAGGAGCTCGCCATTCTTCCGGGGCAGCACGCGTCGAGCCTTGCGCTGGCGCGTGACGCGGCACCGCACTTCGGGCTGACGGCTGTCGTGGCGGAAGAAGTCATCGTTGCGATTGGCGAAACGGTTGCACTTCATGCAGCGGCCAGTGTGGCGTCTGCCGGCGGGAATCAGGCGCTCGTACGGCGCGTTGCGAGCTTCATCGAGCAGCAGGCTGAACGCATCGGGGCTTAGGGCTGGTTCGCGGCTTTTGGTGAGGACGCCGGCTTCGGACGGCCGCTCTTGGGCTGGTAGATCTGAGCAGCTTCGGTCTGACCATGCTCTCGGCATCAACGCTTCGAATTCACAACGTGGGCTATGAAGCCCTCGCCATCAGTCGCAGGTTCTGCACGGCCGCGCCCGCTGCCCCCTTGCCCAGATTGTCGAGAACCGCGCTCAAGACGATCTGGCCTGTGCGTTCATTGCATGCGACGGCCAGGCTCATGTCGTTGGAGCCGTTGTGGACTTGCGGGTCCAGTTCGGTCAGGGGCGCGGCAGACGACATCGGCAGCACATGCACGTGCGCCGCATCGCGATACCGCGCCACCAGGCATTCGTGGATGCGCGCGCCCGAAGCATCGGCGGGAAGCATGCGCGCGTGCAGACCGATGGTGAGCACGATGCCCTGCCGGTAGCTGGCATAGGCCGGCACGAAGAGGGGCCGCTGCGCCAGGCCCGCATACAGCTCGATTTCCGGCACGTGCTTGTGCTCGAGTGCCAGGCCATACACCTTCAACGAATGCGCCGCTGCCCCCGCTCCCGCCTTTGCGCCGGCCTCGTACGCTTCCGCCCCCGCCCTGCCCTGGCCCGAATAGCCCGAGACCGCATGAATGACAAGCGGATAGTCGGCGGGCAACAGGCCCGCATCCGTCAACGGTCGCAGCAAGGCGACCGCCGCGGTGGGATAACAGCCCGGATTCGTCACCCGTGCTGCCGAGGCGATGCGTTCGCCTTGCCCTGCATCGAGCTCCGGCAGGCCGTAGACCCAACCCGGGCTGGTGCGGTGCGCCGAGCTGGCGTCGATGACGCGCACCAACGGGTTTTCGATCATCGCCACCGCATCGCGCGCCGCGGCATCGGGCAGGCACAGGATGGCGATGTCGCACGCGTTGAGCGCTGCCCGGCGGGCAGCCGTGTCCTTGCGCAGGTTGGCAGGCAGTGTGCGGATGCGGAATTCGCCGCCCCGCAGGCGGTTCTGCAGGTCGAGCCCGGTGGTGCCTTGGTCGCCGTCGATGAAGATATTGAGGTCCATGGGGAGCGATCGTAGGCATTCGGCTTCGATGGCTCTAGATAAAAATAAGCAACACCAAATTAAGAAAAGTTAAATTAGCGGCATGCGTGAACTCAGCCTCGACCACCTGCGCACCCTGGTTGCCATCGCCGATCTCGGCTCCTTGGCCAATGCCGCGCGCGCCCTTCACCTGGCCGCCCCCACCGTCACCGTTCAGATCGCGGAACTCGAGTCGCGCCTGGGCGGCCAATTGCTCGTTCGCGGGCGGGGGCCCGCGCAGGCGACCGCGCTGGGCGAGCGTTTCATCGCGCGTGCCCGCAGGCTGCTGGCGGACGCGGACGATGCGGTGGAAGACGTCAGGCGCCAGCTCGCTGGCCAGACGGGCCGCGTGCGGGTGGGCGCCTCGACGGGCGCCATCGCGCACCTGCTGCCGCCCGCGCTCCAGCGCCTGGCCAAGAACCATCCCGGCATCGACGTGAACGTGCAGGTGCTGACCTCCAACGACAGCATGGCCCGGCTCGCGGCGGGCAGCCTCGACCTTGCGGTGGTGGCACTGCCGCAGGCGCCGGTGCGCGGCGTGCATGTCACGCCCCTGCGGCGCGAGGCCGTCGTCGCCTTTCTGCCGGCCGACTGGAAGGCACCGAAGCGGCTGACCGCGCAGTGGCTGGCGCAGCACCCGCTGATCATGAACGACGCCTCCACGCGCCTGTACCGGCTGACTGCGGAATGGTTTTCCGCGGCGGGCGTGCATTGCCGGCCGCGCATCGAGCTCAACTACAACGATGCGATCAGGACGCTGGTCGCCGCCGGCTACGGCGCGGCCTTGCTGCCGCAGGAATCGCACGAGCCCGCGCGGGACCCGCGCATCGCCGTTCGTCCGCTGAGCCCGGCACTGTGGCGCCAGCTGGGCCTGGCAGTGAGCGACCGCGGCGCCAGCGGGCCGACGCGTTTCGTCCTGGATGCGTTGCTGCCTGAAAAGAACTCGGGCACATAGGTCCGCGCTGGGCCGCACGGCAGCCCGCTGAGGGCGACGCAACATGGCACCGCTGCGATGTCGGATGGACTAGCCGGTCTTCAAGGGCCCGGCGACCTCGTATGCATTCAGAACAATGCCCGACGGCATTGCTTTCGTCGTGACGAGTTCGAGGGAACGTGCCGGCGTGCCCTCCGCGAAGAAGCGTTTTCCGGTGCCCACCAGGACCGGATAGACGATCAGCAAGACCTCGTCCGCAAGCCCATGTTCAATGAGCGCAGAGGTCAGCGTGGTGCTACCCCACAGCACGAGGTTCGGCCCCGCCTGCGACTTGATGCGGCGCACGCCTTCGACGATGTCCGGCCCCACGCCTTCGAACGGCCCCCATGCAAGGCTTTCGGGGCGATGCGTCGCGACAAATTTCGTCGCCGCGTCCAGGCTGTGCGCCATCGGTCCGCCGGGTGCCTTCGGCCAGTAGCCCGACCACATGTCATAGGTGCGGCGGCCTAGCAGCAGATCGAAGGGGCTGCCCTGCGCGGCGAGCACCTCATTCAGCCCGGCGGGGCTCCGGTAGGGCGCGGTCCAGTCGGCGTACGGAAAGCTGTCTTCCCCGGAGCTTTGAATCACGCCGTCCAGCGAGATGTGCGCCATGATCTTGAGCGTTCTCATGCGGGTCCCCGTGCTTGGGTTGGGAGGTGCGGCTCGGTGTCCCCGGCGAGGCAGTCGCGGTGCCGGCAGCGTGCTGCGGATGGTAGTGGAGCCCGGCGGCGGCGTCGACAGCCACCGGCGAAAAACGCCTACAGCGCAAGGCATCCGCCGCGTACGCCGGCGTTCGCGCAAGCGGCTAGTGTCGATGGCACAAAACCACTCCAACACAAGGACGTCTCATGAAGCTCTCTCGCACTCTGCTCGCGCTTACTGTTGCTGGCGCGTTCCTCTCCATGGCCGGCGCAGCCGAAGCCAAAGGCTGCATCAAGGGCGCCGTGGTGGGCGGTGTCGGCGGGCACGTCGCAGGGCATCACGGCCTGATCGGCGCGGCGGGCGGCTGCGTGGTCGGGCGGCACATGGCCAACAAGAAGGACAAGGAAGCGGAAGCAGCCGCCGCGGCCCAGCGCGCGCCGGCAGACGCCTCGGCCCACGCCCCCGCCCGGCAGTAGGCAGGCGCAGGCGCGCGTCAGACGCGAAACCAGATCCTGCCCGTCACGTACAACGCGTAGACCAGCGCCAGCACGAGCCACAGCAGGTAGAACATGTTGGCCCAGTAGTCGGAGGCATGCGCGGCCAGGGTGTAGGCGTGGACCTGGCAGGCCCTGCCCACGCAGGGCACTTCGGCGCGAACCAACGCGCGCAAGAGTGCGAACACGAAGTAGCACGACAGGCTGGCCGTGACGACGAAACCGAAGGGCCCGACGAAGCCTTCGGTGCGTTGGTCGTTCTGGTCCCTGTAGCCTTTGCGAAGCATGTTCTGCCCGAGGCGGTACCAGACAAAGCCGACCAGCAGCATCAGTGAGTAGTAGACGAGGGAACGCATGCCGGGGATTGTCCATGGTGCATCGCCCGTTGCCCATCGCAAATGACGGACTGCGAATCCGCAGCCCGTCAGGTCGGCCGCCGGCTACGTGCCGGCGCCGCCCTCGGGCGCGTTGCGCCGCGCCGTCTCGCTCGCCTGGAACAGCTCGCCGGCCTTGCGCGCCAGATCGGCCGCAAGCCAGAGCATGTTGTCCAGATGCCGAGGCCCTTCACCGCTGCACCAGTCGATGTCTTCCCCGTGGCAGGCCCACAGGAGCGCTTCGAGCTGAGAGAGGGTGTTTTCGAGAAGATCCGACGGGTCTTGGGCGTTTCCGTCGGGGGATACCGGCGTGCGAGGCCGGGCTATAGTCTTGGTAGCCATTTTTGTGCGGTCCTTTAGAGGTAAGTGCACTTCTTTGGTTAGACGGTCGGGGTGCTACTAACACCCTGGCCGTCGCCTTTGATACCTCGCATTTGCATCGCTGCTTTCGCACCGACAACCTGCCGCGAGGCAAGCAGCCTTCAAACATGCAATGGGTGTGTGTGTAGCGCCTTCCTTGTCCCCTAGTTGGGGTAGTGAGTGACAGGGGCATTCACTGTAGAGAACAGCGCGGGCCTTGTGGCCGCCGCGTGCGGCATCAAGTCTCGATTCCCGCCAACAAATGCAGCTTCCGCCGTGCGACGTGAACGCATGCAGGCCGCGCAGCCTGGCACGGCTGATGCGTAGGTCGCTGCGGAAGTGTCACGGGCGTTGCATACGCTCGGCGCTCCTTATCTGCAACACAACAACAGGGAACGCATGCAACGCAGACTCGCCCTTCTCACCCCCATGGCCGCCGCGCTCGTCGCCTCAGGCTGCGCCAGCTTCTCGCCCGGCAAGAGCCAGGCCCTGGCCCCAGGCCAATGGGACGCCTTCAACCGCGCGCAGATCGAAGGCCTCATCGCCAGCCTCGGCAAGGGCAGCCCCGGCTACAACGCCGCCAAGCCGCCCTACGTGGTGTTCGACTGGGACAACACCAGCGTCTTCCTCGACATCGAAGAGGCCTCGCTCATCTACCAGCTCGAGAACCTGGTCTTCGGCGCCACGCCCGCGCAGCTCGAGGTGGCGCTGCGCAAGAACATTCCGAAGAAGGACTTTCTTCCCGCCTTCAACAACGCGGCCGGCCAGGCCGTGAACATCGACCGCGTGGTGCCCGACATCGTGGCCAGCTACACATGGCTGTACCGGAACTACAAGGGACTGAAGGGCGACCAGTCGCTCGCGGTGGTGGCCATGAGCCCGCACTACGGCGCCTTCACCACCAAGGTGCGCTACCTGTACGAAGCCATCGGCGACACCTTCGACCACGACACGGCCTACCCCTGGGTGACGTACCTGTTCGCCGGCATGACCGAGGCGCAGGTGCGCAAGCTCACGGCCGACACGGTGGCCTGGCAGCTGAAGGAGCCCGTCGCCAAGGTCAAGTGGACTTCGCCCACGGCGCTGCCGGGCCGCGCGGGCGTGGTGTCGGTCAGCTGGAAGAACGGCCTGCGCCTGCAGCCCGAGATGCAGGACCTGTACGCCGCCTTTCGCAACGCGGGCTTCGACGTGTGGGTGTGTTCCGCATCGTTCGTCGACGTGATCAAGGAAATTTCTTCCAACCCCGCCTTCGGCTACAACAACCCGCCCGAGCGCGTGCTGGCGATGGAGCTGGAGCGCGACGCCCGGGGCCTGATACAGCCCGAGTTCCGCCGCGGCTACGACCAGACCCAAGGCCCGGGCAAGACAAAGAACATCCAGCGCTTCCTGGTCAGCAAGTACGGCTACGGCCCGAGCTTCGTGGCCGGCGACAGCGAAGGCGACCAGAACATGATGGCCGACTTCGCCGACACGAAGAAGGTGCTGATCGTCAACCGCCTGCGCGACCCGAAGACCGACATCGGCAGGTTCTCGGCGATGGCGGTGCAGAACTACGGCAAGGCCGACACGCGCTACCTGCTGCAGGGGCGCGACGACAACACCGGCGCGTGGGTCGCCTCTCAGCTGCACACGCCGCTGGGCGCGTCGGCGGGCAAGGCGCTGAAGTAGCGGCCGGTGCCCTGCCCCCGCGGCCTGCTACGGGCTCTTGGCTACCGGCTTGATTGACTCGCGCACCTTGGCCACCTGCGCGGTCGTCACGGCCTCGCCCTGGTTGCCCCAGCTCGACCGCGCAAAGCTCAGCACGCTGGCCACGTCGGCATCGGTCAGGCGCCAGCCGAAGTCGGGCATGGCGATGGGCGACGGCGCCTGCGCGGTGCTGGGCATGGCCGAGCCCGCGAGCACCAGGCGAATGAGCGAGGTCGGGTCTTTCGCGTTCACCACGCTGTTGCCGGCCAGCGCCGGAAAGGTCTTGTTCGCGCCCGTGCCGTCGGAGCGGTGGCAGGCGTTGCAGTTATTCAGGTAGACCATCGCGCCGCTGTTGCCCTCGACCGTGCCGTTGCGCAGCGCCAGCGAGCTCGGGTGCTGCGGTGCGGCCGCGACCAGGGAGGTCTGCGACGGTGCACTCTGCACACCTTCCTTGGCGCCGAGCGACTGCAGGTACGTGGCCACGGCCTTCAGGTCCTGCGTGGACAGGTGCTGCGTGCTGTTCTGCACCACGTCGACCATCGCGCCGAAGGCGGCGGTGTGGCCGGTGCGCCCGGTCTGCAGGTACTGCACGATGTCCTCGGACGACCACTGTGCCATGGTCGGCCGGTCGGTGTGGCGCAGGGGCTGCGCGTACCAGCCGTCGATGATCGCGCCCGACAGGTACACCTCGCCCTTGCGGTCGCTGGCCGCCTTCACGCCGCCGAGCATGCTGCGCGGCGTGTGGCAGTCGCCGCAATGGCCCAGGCCCTGCACCAGGTAGGCACCGCGGTTCCACTCGGCGTTGCGCGCGCTGTCGTTCTGGTACACGCCCTTGTCGAGGTAGATCCAGTTCCAGCCGATCATCAGGCTGCGCATGCTGAAGGGCCACGGCAGGTCGGTGGCCGGCGGCTTCTGCGCGACGGGCTGCACGCCGTTGCGAAAGAAGGTGAACAGCGCATGCATGTCTTCGTCGTTCACGCGGGCGAACGACGGGTACGGCATGGCGGGGTACAGGCGGTGGCCGTCCCTGGCCACGCCTTCGCGCAGCGCGCGGGCGAACTCGGCCTCGGTGTAGGCGCCGATGCCCGCTTCGGGGTCGGGAGAGATGTTGGTGGAAACGATGGTGCCGAACGGCGTCTTCATCGGCAGGCCACCACCGAAGGCGGGCTTGCCCGGCGCGGTGTGGCAGCTGACGCAGTCGCCGGCGCGCGCGAGGTAGCGGCCGTGCTCGAGCACGGGGTCTGCGGCGGCGGACGCAGGGGCTGCGGCAGTGACCGGCGCTGCCGGCGTCGCGGCGGCAGGTGCGGATGGCGCCGATGCGGCCTCGGCAGGCGCATCGCTCTTTTGCGCCACGGCCCATGCCCCTGCGCACAGCAACACGACGGCCGCGGCGATGCCGCCGTACACACGACGCGCGCTCATGCCAGCGCCCCCGGGCTCTTCAGATACTGCTCGCGGATGGCCTTGGCCGCCCAGTACGCCAGCGCACCCACCATGCCGGTCGGGTTGTAGCCGAAGTTCTGCGGGAAGGCGCTCGCGCCCATCACGAATACATTGGGTACGTCCCACACCTGCAGGAAGCGGTTGACGGCGCTGGTCTTCGGGTCGGTGCCCATGGGCGCGCCGCCGGTGTTGTGGGTCGACTGGTAGAAGCGCACGTCGTAGTGGGCGTCGGGCTTCTGGAAGTTCAGCTTCATCTGCTTCGGCCCCATGGCCTTGGCGATCTGCTCGACCTTGGTGCCGATGAATTGCGTCATGGCGAGGTCGTTGGCCTTCCAGTCGAAGGTCATGCGCAGCAGCGGCTGGCCGTGCACGTCCTTGTAGGTCGGGTCGAGGTCGAGGTAGTTGTCGCGGTAGGCCATCACCGAGCCCTGGCTGCCCACGCTGGCCTGGTAGATGTAGTTTTCCTTCACGGCCTTCTTCCAGCCCGCGCCCCACGCCGGCGCACCAGGCGGCAGGCTCATCTGCTGGATCGGCCGCCCGCCGGTGTTGATGGCATTGATGGTGGCGCCGCCGATGAAACCGAGCGGCCCATGGTCGAAGTTGTCGCCGTCGAAGTCGTCGATCACCGAGCCGCTGGCGCCCGCGCCGACGAAGGGGTTCATCGGCTGGTTCTTGTCGAAGAACAGGCTGGCGCCGCCGTTGAGCTGGTAGGCATAGTTGCGGCCCACCACGCCTTCGCCGGTGGCCGGGTCGTACTTCTTGCCGATGTTCGACAGCAGCAGCAAGCGCACGTTGTGGAACTGGTAGGCGCACAGCACCACCAGGTCGGCCGGCTGCTCCACCTCGTTGCCTTCGGCGTCGATGTAGGTCACGCCGGTGGCGCGCTTGCCGTCGGGCGACATGTTCACCCGCAACACATGCGATTTGGTGCGCAGCTCGAAGTTGGGCCGCTTCATCAGCACCGGCAGCAGCGTGGTCTGCGGCGAGGCCTTCGAGTACATGTAGCAGCCGTAGCGCTCGCAGAAGCCGCAGAAGTTGCACGGCCCGAGTTGCGCGCCGTGCGGGTTGGTGTAGGCACGCGACGCGTTGGCGGCGGCCTGCGGGAACGGGTGGTAGCCCAGCTCGCGCGCGGCCTTCTCGAACAGCACCGCGCTGTTGACAGAGGCCAGCGGCGGCAGCGGAAACTCGTTGGCGCGCGCGCCTTCGAAGGGGTTGCCGCCGGGCTGGATCTTGCCGCCGATGTTGCCGGCCTTGCCCGAGGTGCCGCAGATTTTCTCGAACTGGTCGAAGTGCGGTTCCAGCTCTTCATAGCTCACGCCGAAGTCCTGGATGGTCATGCCCTCGGGAATGAACTTCTTGCCGTAGCGCTCTTCGTAGGTGCTGCGAATGCGCAGGTCGCTCGGCAGCGGGCGCCAGTGGTGGCCGTTCCAGTGCACGCCCGCGCCGCCCACGCCGTCGCCGGGCAGAAAGGAGGCGAGCTGCCGGTACGGCACGGCGATCTCGGCCGGGGTGTGGCGGATGGTGACGGTCTCGCGCGAGAGGTTCTGGAACAGCTTGCCGCGGATGCCGTAGCTCAGCTCGTCGGTGATGCGCGGGTAGGCGAAGTCGGGCTGGGTGTCGCGGTTCTCGCCGCGCTCCAGCGCCAGCACCTTGAGGCCGGCGCCGGTGAGCTCCATGCCCATGATGGCGCCGGTCCAGCCGAAGCCGACCAGCACGGCGTCGACACTGGGTTTCCTGATGTTTGCCATGGTGCGTGCGCCCCTCAGCCCTGCGGGCCGGCGATGCTCACCGGCGGCAGGTTGTACTTGACGCCGGGTCGGTCGACCCAGTCGGCGTAGTCGGCGCGCGCGCCGGGGAAGCCGATCATCTTCCAGGCGGCGGCGTTCTTGTTGCCGCCGTGGATGGGGTCGCTGAAATAGCCTTCCTTGGTGTTCTGCAGCAGGAAGCCGAAGAAGTCGGTCGCGCCCACGCCGTCGAGCGTGACGCTGCCGGCCTCCAGGCCCTTGAGTACCTCGTCCTGCTGCGCCGCGGTGAGTTGCGCGAAGGGCTTGTCGGCGAACTGCTTGCGGCAGTACGCGTCGGTGGCCGCGATGCCCGCGCGGTACACCTCGCGTGGCGGCATCTTCTTCTGGTAGCCGAACAGCGGCGACACCTCGACGAACGGGCCCTGCATGTACCAGGTGGCCGCATGGCCGAAGGCGCCTTCCATCTGCCGGTCGATGAACTCGGGCACGCCCGCTTCGATGGCGCCGGGGCCGGTGTCGTCGGAAGGAATGAGCCGGCCCACCGCGGCCTGCACGAAGGTCCATTCGTTGGCGTTGAAGTAGACCGGGGTGTAGGCAGCCGCGGGACTGGGCGAGGCGGCTGGGGCCGGGGCCGATGCAGCGGGCTGCGCCAGCGCCGCCCCTGTGAGGCCACCGGCGCCGAAGGCCGTGGCGGCCGGCACGATGGCGATGGACCGGCGCAGGAAGCCGCGCCGGTCGGAATGCGAGACGTCTTTCATCGCGTTATGTGCGGCATGGGGCCGCGTGTTGTTGTGCGAACGTTCATCATCGCGATACGGCGCGCAACATCTTGTAGGAAAGTGTCTTGCCTATCATGGAAGTCGCGCGACGCCTTTCAAGGCGCTTTCAAACCGACAACCCGACGGAGACAAGATGACTGCAACCCGCTACCCGCTCGCCGAACTGAAGGACCTGCCCGAGGACATCCGCACCGCCATCCTCGCGGTGCAGGAAAAGGCCGGCTTCGTGCCCAACGTGTTCCTCGGCCTGGCCCGCCGGCCTGCCGAATGGCGCGCCTTCTTTGCGTACCACGACGCGCTGATGCTCAAGGAGGAAGGCTCGCTCACCAAGGGCGACCGCGAGATGATCGTCACCACCACCAGCGCGGCGAACCAGTGCCTGTACTGCGTGGTGGCGCACGGCGCGCTGCTGCGCATCTACGAGAAGAAGCCGCTGGTGGCCGACCAGGTGGCGGTCAACTACCGCAAGGCCGACATCACGCCGCGCCAGCGCGCGATGCTCGACTTTGCAATGAAGGTCTGCGACCGCTCGCACGAAATCGACGACAGCGACTTTCCGCCGCTGCATGCCCATGGCTTCGACGACGAGGACATCTGGGACATCGCGGCCATCACCGCCTTCTTCGGGCTGAGCAACCGGCTGGCCAGCTTCAGCGGCATGCAGCCGAACAACGAGTTCTTCCTGATGGGGCGGCTGCCCCGGGAAAAGAAGTAAGGCCCGCCGCCTTCAGCCCTTGGCGCGGCAGGACGCGAGCGCGTCGAGGGCCGGCTTGTAGGTGGGCGTGGTCACATCCATCACGCCCAGCACCGTGTGATAGAGGTTGTCGTGTGTCAGCGGCGCATCGAGCCCCGCTTCCATGCACGAGCGCGAGAGCTTGCGCCGCTCGCTCAGGCCGTCGCTGAACCACGTGACCATGGGCACGTGCTTCTGCGCCTCGGGGGCGAAGCTGTACGGCACGCCGTGCAGGAACAGGCCGTACTCGCCCAGCGATTCGCCGTGGTCGCTCACGTAGAGCATTCCCGGGTCGTAGGTCTTCGACTGGGCCTTGAGCCAGTCGATCGTTTCGCCGAGGAAGCGGTCGGTCTGCGCGATCGAGTTGTCGTACACGTTCATCAGCTCGTTGTGCCCGCACTCGGCCAGCGCATTGGTCTTGCACTCGGGCTGGAAGCGTTTCACGTCGGGCGCGGAACGCTTGTAGTAGGCCGGGCCGTGGCTGCCCATCTGGTGCATGACCAGCACGATGCCCTTGGCGCGCCGTTCGGCTGGCAACGCGGCGATGCGCTCGTCCAGGTTCTTGAGCATCACGTCGTCGAGGCACTCTTCGCCGTCGCACAGCGCCTTCTTGGTGGCCGCGTCGAGGCCGTCGAAGGCCGAGGCGTTCGGAACGCGCACGCACACGCCCTTGCAGCCGGCCTGGTTGTCGAGCCAGAACACGGCCAGCCCGGAGGCCTGCAGCACGTCCATGAGCGACTCGTAGTCGTCCTTGCGCGACTCGTAGCCCTGCTTGCCCAGCGGCGAGAACATGCACGGCACCGAGGCCAGCGTGTTGGTGCCGCAGGAATGCACGTCGCGGTAGCTCAGCACGCCGCGCTTGGCGAGCTCGGGCGTGGTGTCGCGCGCATAGCCGTTCAGTGCGAAGTGGTCGGCCCGCGCCGTCTCGCCCACCACCACCACGAACAGCGGCGGCTTGGCCTGCGCCGCGTAGCTCGCGCCCAGTGCCGTGCCGGCGGTGATGGAAATGAGCTTGCCGCTGCGCTTGAACAACGGCTTGATGAGCAGCGAACCTGTGGAATACAGGGTCGCGATGGGGTTCATCATGTAGCGCAGATGGATGTTGTTGCGCATCAGGGGCGCGAGCTCGCGGTTCATCGCCACGGCCGCCGCCAGCGCCACGACCACCGCCAGCAGCAGCAGGGCCGCATTGCGCCACAGCTTGGACAGGAAGCGCATCGGCATGATGCGCACGCGCCAGAGCGCCCAGCCCGCCGGCAGCGCGACGACCAGCACGTTGAAGGCCATGCGCCAGCTCAGCAGGTCGCGCGCCTCGTTGGGGTCGGTCTGCAACGCGTTGGCGATCATGGTCGGGTCCATGACCACGCGGTATTCGAGCATGTAGTGCTGGACCACGGCGGCCAGCACGACCACGGCGAACCACACCGGTTTCATCCAGCGCGACCAGGCCGTGAACGACAGCATGGCCACAAGGCCGCACAGCGTGAGCAGGCTCATCACCGCGATGGTGGGCAGGTAGGTGCTCGGGGCGCCGCCGATGCGGGCCAGGTCGGTCCAAAGGGGCCAGTTGGTGGTCAGGATCAGGTAGAGGCTGAGCCACAGCACGACGATGCCGGCCGAGCGCGGCTGCACCAGCCACCGGTCCAGGCGCGCCCACAGGGCGCCGTCCGCGGATGACTGCGAGGTTCGTGCCTCGTCGGGCTCAGGGATATCCAGGCGCCGCAAGGAGTGCGGCGCGATTCGCGAAACAGACATGTGACGAATGTAAAGAGCTCGCCTGAAGGGAGCCTGAACTGGTCATTCAGTCGGCGTTCATGCGCTGCGCACCCGGGTTCGCCACCGCGCCAGGCGCAGGCGTGGCGCCGCCAGGCGGCCCAGCGGCCGGCTGACGCGGCGCTCCACCACGATCGACACCAGCGCCCCCAGCATCACGGCCGCCACGATGTCGGAGGGGAAATGCAGTCCCAGGAACATGCGGCTCCAGGCCACCACCGCCGCCACCAGCAGCGCCGCGCGCATCGGGGCGCGCGAGGGCAGGCACCAGAGCGAAAAGGCCACGGCGAACGCCCCCGCGGCATGCAGGCTGGGAAAACCGGGGCGCGCGCCCTGCGGCACCCATTGAATGCCGAGGCCGTAGAACGCGGGCCGCGGAATGGGGGCCATGGTGCGAATCAGGTTGACCATGAGCCACACCACCAGCAGGCTCGCCAGCGCCGTGAAAAGCGCATGACGCCAGCGCCCGCCGACCAGGGCGCACACGCCGACGGCGAGCATCAGCAGGGCCGGCAGCACGTCGGAGGCGAACTCCGCGAAACGCAGGCTCCACCCGGGCACCGAGGCGCCCGCGTTGACGAGCCGGAACAGGGCGAAGTCAAGGTCCTGCATGGGCGGGGATGGCCGGCTTCAGCACGCGTGCACGGCCGCGCGTGAGCGCGACCTCGATGGCGAAACCGACCGCCCAGCAAACCCAGCCCGTCCACAGGGTGTGGCTCATGTAGTGAGCGCCGCGCAACTGTTGCGCCACCCCCAGCACGAGCCCCGCCACCACGGCCACGCCCAGCCAGACCGCCGCGGCACGCCCGGACACCCGGCGCAGCACGAAATACCCGCCCACGTAGGCGAAGGCCGCCGACGCATGGCCGGCCGGGAAGCAGCCGCCGGGGCCGCCGTCGTTGACGCCCCAGGACCAGTGCGACACATAGCGCGCCACGCCGCCGAACTCCTGCAAGTCCCAGGGGCAGCTGGTCCGGCTCAGGTTCTTGAGCAGGCTGACGGCGATCACCGAGGCCAGCACGGTCAGCGCCAATTGGGCGCGGGCGCCCATGGGCAGGCGTTTGAGGAAGCCGAGCGGCCAGCGGATGGCGGCGAACAGCCCGATCACGAGCACCCAGCTCAGGTCGCGCGCGCCTTCATGCATGACGTGGACCATGAAGGGGTTCGAACGCAAGGGAAAGCCCATGGCAGAGCCCGCCATGCGCGCCAGCCACAGGTCTCCACCGGTTGCGTCCCATGCCATCACTGCAGCGAGCGCGACGAGGGTCAGCACCCCCAGGCGAAAATTCGGGAAACGTGTCATGAACGAAGGCAAGACTGAAAAACAGTCGCGAGCCTACGTTTGCGGCATGAACCCAGCCTGAAGCGACCTGAACCGAATCTGACCGGGCAATCAGCCGCAACTCGGTGGCGCTAGACTCATTTCTTTCCTGGAAGGACATGGTGTGCGCATATTGCTTGTCGAAGATGACACCGCGTTGGCGGACGCCGTGTGCAGCTACCTGCTGGCCAAGGCCTTCGTGGTCGACGTGGCGCCCAGCCTGGCCGACGCGCGCGGCGCCCTGCTCTCGGTGCAGTACGCGGCGGTGCTGCTCGACCTGCACCTGGGCGACGGCGACGGCCTGTCGCTGCTGCCGCAGGTGCGCGCCCTGCCCGAACGCCCCATCGTCATCGTGCTGACCGCGCGCGACCAGGTGACCGACCGGATCCGTGGGCTTGACGCCGGTGCGGACGATTACCTCACCAAGCCCTACGACCCGGCCGAGTTGCTCGCGCGGCTGCGTGCGGTCGAGCGGCGGCGCAGCGCCAGCAGCTCGCCGGTGCTGAAGCTCGGCACGCTGGAGATCGACCTGGCGCACGACATGGTGCGCAAGGACGGCGCGCCGATCACGCTGACCCAGAAGGAATGGGCGCTGCTGCGCGTGATGGCCACGCGGCCCGAGCGCATCCACACGCGCGAGAACCTCGCGGACGCGCTCTACGGCTTCGGCGACGAGGCCGACAGCAACACGCTCGAGGTGTTCGTCAGCCGCTTGCGGCGCAAGCTCGGGCGCAGCCACATCCAGACGCTGCGCGGCCTGGGCTACCGGCTGTCCACCTCCGGGGACGACGACGAATGAGCATCCGATTGGCCGCGGGCGCGCGCGACTCGCTCGCCGGGCGCCTCACGCGCACGCTGATCCTGTGGGTCGGCGGCGTGTGGCTGCTGTGCGTGTTCGCGGTGGTCTGGTATGTGGACCGCGAGATCAACCACAACTTCGACAACGAGCTGGTCGAGGTGTCGCACCGCATGTTCGACATGGCGGTGCAGGAGCTCGACAAGCTGCAGCACGTGAGCGGCAACGGCGACAGCAAGGCCCCGCGCACCCCGCTGGTCGCGCCCAAGCAGCTGTTCTCGGAAGACGCGGTCATGTACCAGGTGGTCGATGTCCACGAGCACGTGCTGCTGCGCTCCGCCGAGGCGCCGGTGGACGCCTTCGACGTGCCGCTGGCCGCCGGCTTCGCCAACAACCAGGCCTGGCGCATCTACACCGTGCGCCACCCGGCGCTGGACCTGTACTTCCAGGTGGCCGATCCGCTGGACGAGCGGCGCCGCGCGCTCAACCGCACGCTGTTCGGCCTGATCATTCCGCTGGGGGCCGTGCTGCCGCTGCTCGCGCTGGTGCTGCGCAACGTGGCGCGCGCCGAACTGCGCGTGCTGCAGCAACTGGCCGGCGAGATCGAGAAGCGCAGCGGCGCCGACCTGCGCCCCATCACCCTGCCCGGCCTGCCACAGGAGCTGCGCTCGGTCGGCGACCACGTCAACCGGCTGCTGGAGCGGCTGTCGCAGTCGCTGGACGTCGAGCGTGCGCTCGCCGCCAACGCGGCGCACGAGCTGCGCACGCCGCTGGCAGCGGCGCGCCTGCGCCTGCAGACCGCGCTGGAGCACGACCTGCGGCGCAACGACGTGCAGGCCGCGCTCGACGCGCTGCAGCTGCTGAGCCACCGCGCCGAGAAACTGCTGCAGCTCTCGCGCGCCGAATCGGGTGCGTCGCTGACGCGCGCGCGGGTCGACCTGGTGCAGCTTGCGGGCACGGTGGCGCAGGAGTTCTGGCAGGACCCCAACGTCAGCGAACGCCTGGCACTGAAGGTGCCCGACAGCGCCGCCCCGATGGCGCTCGGCGACGTCGATGCGTTGGCCATCGCCCTGCGCAACCTGGTGGAGAACGCCCTGCGCTACGGCGGGGGCGGGCGCGTGGCGATCGAGGTGATGACGCCCTGCGCGCTGGCGGTGCGCGACTTTGGCGCGGGCGTGAACGTCGAGCAACTGCAAACGCTGCAAAAGCGCCACGTGCGCCACAGCTCGGACCGCGCAGGCTACGGGCTGGGCCTGTCGATCGTGGGCACCATCGTCGAGAAGCACCAGGCGAAGCTGCTGCTGTCGTCGCCGCCCGCGGGCGCCACGCAGGGCTTCGAGGCGCGCATCGTGTTGCAGCCGGCCTGAACTTCTTCAGCGCCCGGCGGCTTCCTTCCTGGGCACGTAGACGTACGAGTTGTCGAAGCCGAACTGGCCGGCGCCGGCCATGACCGACATCTTCTTCACCAGGTGCTGCTGCACCGCCTTGGGCAACGCGAAGTAGTTGCCGTTGGCGGTGGTCTTTCGCTCGCCGTCGTAGTGCCCGTGATCGCATGGATCGTCGCCTTGCTGCCCTTGTGGAAGGTCACGATCTTGATGCGGCCCACGTAGTCGTCGTTGTCGATGTGATCTGCGCCGTCGGGGTTGTAGAAGCGGTACACCAGCACCGGGTCGACCAGCCCGTCGCCGTCGATGTCGGCGAGCTCGAAGAGCTTGGCGCGGAAATTGACGCCCGCCTCGTCCTTGCCCGCGAAGTCGCGTATCGACCATTCCTGCGTCAGCGTGTGATCGCCCTCGATGCGGTACAGCGAGGCCCGGATGGCCGAGGACAACTGCTCCTCGGGAAACGGCAGGTCCTGCTTCTCGCCGAGCAGCAAGGCGTGGCTGCCGGCCTTGTCGGTGTAGCAGTAGCGCTTGAACACGGGCAGTTCGAAGCCGGCTTTCTTCAACGCCTCGGCGCTCAGGAACGGCGCGTTGGCCGGGCATTCGCGGGCGGCGGCGCTTATGCCGGCCTGCGTCTGCGCATGGCTGCCGGGGGCCAGCAAGGCCAGGGACGCGAGCGCGAGGACCGTGAATTTCATCGGCGTTCGATGGCTTTTCTTCTACTCGCTCACCAGCGTGCGCAGCCAGTCGGGCAGCGCCAGCGCCTTCTGCTTCGGAAAATCGACCCAGATGGTGGTCGCGCCGCCGGCCGCGCAGATCACGTCGGGCGCCTCTTCGCGCGCCATGGTGCCCCAGCTCTCGAAGGTGGTGCGGCCCGGGTCGCTCACGTACATCTTCAGTAGCACCTTGCCGGGGTACTCGATCTGCCGGTAGAAGTTGCAGAAGGCGTTGACGATCACCATGCCCTCGCCGCCGGGCTCGGGTTCGAAGCCGATGGAATGCATCCAGTCGATGCGCGCGGTTTCGAGGTAGCGGAAGTAGGTGCCGTTGTTCAGGTGGCCCATGGCGTCCATGTCGCCCCAGCGGATGGGAATGGACATTTCGTACACGAGCTTCTTCTTTTCGGGAATTTCGATTCTCATCGGTGCGCCTTGATGGATGCGAGGATGCCCAGCACGAACAGCAGCGCCGCCACCCACTCGGTGGCCTGCGGCCAGCGGCCGTCCCAGACGAAGGAATAGAGCAATGCGAACAGCGTCTCGCTGACGATCAGCTGGCCGCACAGGCTCGCTGACAGCCGCTGGCTCGCGATGTTCCAGAGGATGGTCGCGAGCCACGACGAGCCGAACCCGCCCGCCAGCGCGATCCACACGAAAAGCGTGCCGTCGGGGCGCGACTGCAGCGTGGCCAGGTCGCTGCCCGCCACCAGCCACAGCAGCAAGGCGCCCAGGCCGGTGGCAATGCCCAGCCAGTTGGCCCAGTCGGTCGCGTTGAGTTCGGTGTGGCGCTGCAGCCAGGCGGCGTTGAGCAGGCCGTAGAGGGTCCAGCTCACCATCGCGCCCAGCGCGAGCGCAATGCCCCAGCCGAAACGCGCTCCCCCGCCGCCCGTGCCGTGCTGCGCGGCCCACGCGCCCCAGATCATCAGAGCGATGCCCGCGCCCGTGAGCAGCAGCCCCGGCAGCAGTGCGCGCATGCGCAGCCCTGCGGGCCGGCCGAGCAGCATCATCCAGACGGGAATCGTGCCGATGATCAGGCTGGGCACCTCGGTGCCCGCGGCCTCGATGCCGAAGGCCAGCAGCAGGTAGTAGCCGCTGAAGCCCAGCACGCTCAGGCCCAACGCCGCCAGCGCCTGCCGGCCGCTCGGCCACCGCACGGCGGCAGGCCGTGCGAACACCGCGAGCCCCGAGATGGCACCGAACACCAGGAAGCGCGACGCGGTGATGTCGACCATGCCGAAGTGGCCCACCATGCGCGGCGCCACGAACACCAGCCCCCACAGCGCTCCCGCCGCCAGGCCGGCGGCAACGCCGATCCAGGCCCGCGGGCTCAGAGTGCGAACCCGTCGTCGGCCGCGATGACGGCGCCGTTCACGAAATGGCTCTGGCCGCTGGCCAGCAGCACGATCAGGCCGTCCAGGTCCTCCGGCTTGCCCACGCGCTTGCGCGGCAGCATGCCGACCAGCTTGGCGCCGGCTTCGGTAGACCAGTGTTCTTCATTGAGCTCGGTCGCGATGTAGCCCGGGCACAGCGCGTTCACGTTGATGCCAAAGCGGCCCCACTCGAGCGCCATGGCCTTGGTCATCTGCACCACCGCGGCCTTGCTCATGCAGTAGGTGCCGATCTGCGGCATGACCTTGAGCGCCGCCGAAGAGGCGATGTTGATGATGCGCCCGCCGACGTAGGTGCCCGGCGCCTTGCCCCTGGCGCGCGCCAGCATGCGCTTGCCGACTTCCTGCGCGACGAAGAAGGAGCCCTTCACGTTGGTGTCGAAGATGTAGTCGTAGTCGTCGGGGGTCACGTCCTCCAGGCGTTGCGTGGTGCTCACGCCCGAGTTGTTGACCAGCACGTCGATGGGGCCGACCTCGGTCTCGGCGCGCGCCACGGCGGCCTTGATGCTGCCGAATTCGGTGACGTCGAGGTCGACCACGTGGGCGTCCCCGCCCTCGCCTTCGATGCGCGCGCGCAGCTCCTTGAGCTTGTCGACGCGCCGGCTGGCCAGCACCACCGCGGCGCCGGCGCGTGCCAGCGTTTTCGCGAACTGGGCGCCAAGCCCGCTGGAAGCGCCGGTGACGAAGGCCACGCGGCCGGAAAGATCGATGCTGTAGGCCATGAACTTGAATCCTGTGGAGTCGCGCAGGTGACGTAAAAGGCGCGCCCATGGATGACAGGGGCCGCGCATGGACGCCGCATAAAATGCCCCCGCAAACCCGGCAAGCATGCCCCGCGCCTCGAAAAATCATTATCGACCCAACCCACATGACGCACGACGAAATCCTCGCCCAGTTCGGCCCTCGGGAAGCCATGGAATACGACGTGGTCGTGGTCGGCGGCGGCCCGGCCGGCCTCTCGACCGCGATCCGGCTCAAGCAGCTCGCCGCACAGCAGGAGAAAGAAATTTCGGTCGTGGTGCTCGAGAAGGGTTCCGAGCCCGGCGCGCACATCCTGTCGGGCGCCATCATGGACCCGCGCGCCCTGAACGAACTGCTGCCCGACTGGAAGGAACTCGGCGCGCCGCTGAACCAGCCGGTGACCGACGACGCCATGGTGTTCCTGGGTGAAAAGGGCAGCCTGCGCACGCCCAACGCCTTCCTGCCGGCGTGCTTCCAGAACCACGGCAACTACATCATCAGCCTGGGTGCCTTCACCAAGTGGCTGGCGCAGCAGGCCGAGAACCTCGGCGTTGAAATCTTCCCGGGCTTCCCGGCGGCCGAGGTGCTCTACAACGAGAACGGTTCGGTGCGCGGCGTGGCCACCGGCAACATGGGCGTGGGCAAGGACGGCGAGCCGACCGAGAACTTCCAGCTCGGCATGGAATTGCTCGGCAAGTACACGGTGTTCGCCGAAGGCGCGCGCGGTCACCTGGGCCGCCAGCTCATTGCCAGGTTCAAGCTCGACGAGGGCAAGGACCCGCAGACCTATGGCCTGGGCGTGAAGGAGGTGTGGGAAATCGACCCGAAGCGCCACCAGCCCGGCTTCGTGCTGCACACGGCCGGCTGGCCGATGAAGAGCGACACCTACGGCGGCGCGTTCCTGTACCACATGGAGGACAACAAGGTCACCATGGGCTTCATCACGGGCCTGGACTACAGCAACCCCTACCTGAGCCCGTTCGAGGAAATGCAGCGCTGGAAGCTGCACCCCAACATCCGCTGGTACCTGGAAGGCGACGAGGCCAAGGGCATCAAGCCGGCCAAGCGCATCGGCTACGGCGCGCGCGCCATCACGGCCGGCGGCCTGCAGTCGCTGCCCAAGACCGTGTTCCCCGGCGGCGCACTGGTCGGCTGCGAGGCCGGCTACCTGAACGTGAGCCGCATCAAGGGCAGCCACGCCGCCATCAAGACCGGCATGCTCGCCGCCGAAGCCGCTTTCGACGCGGTGCAGGCCGGGCGCCAGCACGACGAGCTCACGGCCTACCCCGAGGCGTTCGAGAAGAGCTGGCTGCACGCCGAGCTGAAGAAGGCGCGCAACTTCAAGGCATGGTTCAAGAAGGGTCTGGGCGTGGCCACCCTCATGAACGGCATCGAGCAATGGCTGCTGAAGGGCAACATTCCCTGGACGCTGCGCCGCACCAAGCCCGACCACCTGTACCTGAAGCCCGCGGCCGAGTGCAAGCCCATCGTCTACCCGAAGCCGGACGGCAAGCTCACCTTCGACCGGCTCTCCAGCGTGTTCATCAGCAACACGAACCATGAAGAGCAACAACCGGCCCACCTGACGCTCAAGGATGCGACGGTGCCGGTCAACATCAACCTGGCCAAGTTCGCGGGCCCCGAAAGCCGCTACTGCCCGGCGGGCGTGTACGAGTTCGTGGGCACTGAAGACGGCAAGCAGCGCCTGCAGATCAACGCGCAGAACTGCGTGCACTGCAAGACCTGCGACATCAAGGACCCGACGCAGAACATCGTGTGGGTCACGCCTGAAGGGGGCGGCGGCCCGAACTACGTGGGGATGTAAGCGCACCCCGCATGTTGTCCGAAGCCCTCCACGGAGGGCTTCTTGCATGGCGGGCGGGGTGCGTGCAACACCTCAGGCGAGGTACGCAGCCACCTCGTCAGGCGTCAGGAAGCGCACGAGCGACACGTGGGCCTTCTGCTCCGAATGGAGCACGCCGTTGAACCCGTTCCAGCTGCGCGCGGGTTTGTCCTCGGTTTCGACGGCAACGAGCACCAGCTTGCCCTGCCTGCGGGCGTTTTCGCGCAACGTGCCCTCGCCCCAGGACCAGGCCATGCCGTCCACCAGGTCGCCGTTGGAGAACGCCGTGGCCTGCAGCCACAGGTACTCGGCGGCGTCGCTGTCGCGCGGATCGTCTTCGTCGTCGGCCGCCGGCCGCTCGGCGAAGGACTGGCGGATGCCCAGCGTCGTTGCATGTTCGCGCATCAGGTCCTGCAACAGCGAGAACGCGTGGAAGTTGTTGTTGATGCCGTGGGCCTTCACGACCATGCCGGCGCGCGAAGTGGGCAACAGCACCACCAGCTCATCTTCGTAGGCCAGTTGGGCAGCGCCGCGCAGGAAATGCAATTGCTCGAAAGGCAGCGCGTCGTTGGCGTACATGTCTTCGATGTGGGACATCGGCGCACCGTCCGCGAGCAGCGCGCGGTGGTTGTGCACATTGCGCACGACCATCGCCATCAGCGGCAGCACCAGCAGGTCGACCGCAGCCTGGCGCGCGCCAACTTGGAAGCGCTCCTGGGGTGCCAGCGCATCCAACGCGGCATTGGCCGCCTGCCAGGCGGCGAGCGCTTCCAGCTCTTCCGGCTCTTCCTCGTCCTGCGCTTCATCGGCTTCGACTTCGTGCGGCGCCATCGCGCAATACGGCGCCAGGGACGCAAGCAGCCGGCCCATCAACCCCTGCGCCGCATCGAAGAGCAGGCGCGGGTCCGCTCCGTTCTCCACGAGCGCGCCGCACAACAGCGCGAGCAACGCAGCGCGGTGCGGATGAAGGACGGGCAGCAAGCCCGCGCTGGCCCGCAGCACGTCGTCCTTGTCCGGGTCCTCCAGGGTGTCGAAGTAGAACGACCGCACGTCCTCGCGCTCGAAGAAGGTCGCCTGCGTGTCCAGGTCGGCGTCGTGCAGAACGGGCTGTTGCAGGGTGGCGAGCAAATCGGGTGGCAGTGCTTTCATGCGCGAATTGTGCTGCGCCTCTTTTGCACTTCGAGGCGCTATCCTTGTTCGACACAAGGAGACAAGACAACCATGCACATCGTCATCACCGGCGGCGCCGGCTTCCTGGGCGCCCGCCTCGCCCGCACCCTGCTCAAGCAAGGCCAGCTCTCGCTCGCGGGCGCGCCCCCTCGGACCATCGAGCGCATCACCCTGGTGGACCGCGCCCCGCCACCCGCCGACCTCGCGGCCGACCCGCGCATCGCCGCCGTCGCCGGCGACCTCAACGCGCAACTGGCCGCCGATGCAGACACCGCAATCTGGCGCGAGGCCGACGCCATCTTCCACCTGGCCGCGGCGGTCAGCGGCGAATGCGAGGCCGACTTCGACCTGGGCATGCGCAGCAACTTCGCGGCCACGCACGCCCTGCTCGAAAAAGCACGCGCGCTCGGCACGAAGCCGGTGCTGGTGTTCGCCAGCTCGCTCGCCGTGTTCGGCGACTCGCCCGAGCAGCCGCTGCCCCCGGTCATCGAAGACCACACGCTGCCCACGCCGCAGACCAGCTACGGCATCCAGAAGTTCATCGGCGAGCAGTTGGTGGCCGACTTCACCCGCAAGGGCTTCGTGCGCGGGCGCAGCGTGCGGCTCATGACGGTGAGCGTGCGCCCGGGCAAGCCCAACGGCGCGGCCTCGGGGTTCTTCAGCGGCATGATCCGCGAGCCGCTGGCCGGCCTGCCGGCCGCCTGCCCGGTGCCCGACGCCACGCCGGTCGCCATTGCGTCGCCCGCGCGCACCATCGAGGGCATCGTCCGCGCCGCCGAGGCGACCGACGCGCAATGGGGCCCGCGCACCGCTCTCAACCTGCCCTCGCTCGCCACCACCGTGGGCGAAATGGCCGCGGCGCTGGAGCGCGTGGCCGGCAAGGCAGCCACCGCGCTGCTCGACCGGACGCCCGACCCCGCCATCCAGCGCATCGTGAAGACCTGGCCCGGCCACATCGAAACCGCACGCGCCCGGGCGCTGGGGCTCAGGCCGGACCCGAGCTTCGAGGCGGTCATTCGCGATTACGTCCGTGAAAATCCCGACGCGGTAAAGCTCCCGGGTGTTGCATAGTCCGGTGCGCCTGACACGTTCCTGACCAAACTCCCGGAGACAACATGAAATTCGGCCCCATTGCCGCCGCCTGCCTTTCGCTCGCCCTGAGCTCGGTCGCCTTTGCACAGACGACCATGAAGATCAGCATCTCGGTCGCGCAGAACTCGCATCAGGGCGTGGCCATCGACACCTTCGCCAAGGAAGTCGAGAAGCGCACGGGAGGCCGCTACAAGGTGCAAACCTTCTACAACGGCGCGCTCGGCGGCGAGCGCGAGTCGATCGAGGCGGTGCAGTTGGGCACGCAGGAGCTCGCGTTCTCCTCGACCGGCCCGGTGCCCAACTTCGTGCCCGAGACGAAGATCCTCGACGTGCCTTTTCTCTTCCGCGACAAGACCCATGCGCGCGCCGTGCTCGACGGCCCGATCGGGCAGGACCTGCTGACCAAGTTCGATGCCAAGGGCTTCAAGGCACTGGCGTGGGCCGAAAACGGCTTTCGCCACATGACCAACAGCAAGCGTGACGTGAAGGCGCCCGAAGACCTCAAGGGACTGAAGATGCGCACCATGGAAAACCCGGTGCACATCGCGGCCTACAAGGGCTTCGGGATCATCACCACGCCCATGGCCTTCCCGGAAGTGTTCACCGCGCTGCAGCAGGGCACGGTCGACGGCCAGGAAAACCCGCTTCCCGTCATCATCTCGGCCAAGTTCGACCAGGTGCAAAAGCACCTGTCGCTCACGGGCCACGTCTACTCGCCCTGCATCTTCCTGATGAACAAGGCGAGCTTCGACAAGCTCTCCGCGGCCGACAAGCAGGCCTTCCTGGACGCCGCCAAGGAAGGCACCAAGGCCAACCGCGCGCGTGTCGACGAAGACGACGCCAAGGGCGTGGCCGACCTGCGCGCCAAGGGCATGACCGTGATCGACAACGTCGACAAGGCCAAGTTCGTCGCCGCGCTCGCGCCGGTGAACGCCCAGTTCGAGAAGGACTTCGGCAAGGCCAATCTCGACAAGATCCGCGACTACAAGTGAAAGAAAAATTCTTGGGCATCGAGCGCTGGACCACCGGCTTCTCGATGCTGATGGCCTGCGCGATGCTGGTGGTTGCGTCGGCCCTGGGCGTGTTCCAGATCGTCACCCGCTTCGTGCTGGAGCAGCCGGCCGAGTGGAGCGAGATCCTGATCCGCGTGAGCCTCATCTGGATGGTGTTCATGGGCATCCCGATGGCGTTCCGCCAGGGCGCGATGGTGAGCGTGGACGTTCTGTACCGCTGGAGCCCGCCGCGCATGCGCCGCGTGCTCGACGCGGTGGTGAGCATTGCCGCGCTGGTGCTGATGCTCATCGTGCTGTGGTGGGGCTGGGACTACGCGATGCGCGGGCGTGTGCAGTCGATGGCCGGCCTCGAAAGCCTGTCGATGATGTGGTCGTACCTGGCGTTGCCGGTCGGCTCGGTGTTCTGCCTGTTCGGCATCGTGGGTAATTTTCTCGACCCCAAGCGGCTCGAACTGGAGACTGCGCAATGAGCGCCGCGCCGGGCCGCTCCCAGCGAGCGAACGGCTCCCTCGGGGGGCAGCGAGCACACGAAGTGCCGGGCGTAGGGGCTGCATCATGAGCGTCGTGATGGTTGCGACGATGGTGCTGTGCTTTGCACTGTCGATCTCGGTGGCGGTGTCCATCGGGCTGGCGTCGATCCTGGGCATCCAGGTGGCGAACGCCAACATGCTGATCTCCGTGAAGGAGATGTTCAACGCGATCAACAAGTTTCCGCTGGCGGCCATTCCGTTCTTCATCCTGGCGGGCAACCTGATGGAAACCGGCGGCATCTCGCGCCGGCTGGTGGAGTTCGCCAAGAGCATCGTGGGCGGCGTGCAGGGCGGCCTGCCGATGACCTGCGTGCTCACCTGCATGATCTTCGCGGCGGTGTCGGGCTCCTCGGTGGCGACCACCTTCGCGATCGGCGCCATCCTGATTCCAGCGCTCATCAAGCACGGCTATCCCACGTCGTACGCGGCGGCGCTGCAGGCCACCAGCGCGGAGCTCGGCGTGATCATTCCGCCGTCGATCCCGATGATCCTCTACGGCGTGAGCGCCGAGGTGTCCATCGGCGAGCTGTTCATCGCGGGCTTCGGCCCCGGCATCCTGATCAGCCTGGCGTTGATGCTGTTCGTGTGGATCTACTGCAAGTGGAAGGGCTGGGGCAAGAACGACGGCGAAGGCCGCATGCCGTTCGGCCGCGCACTGTGGCAGGCCGGCTGGGCGCTGCTGATGCCGGTGATCATCCTCGGCGGCATCTACGGCGGCATCTTCACGCCGACCGAGGCCTCCGCGGTGGCGGTGTTCTACGCCCTGGTGGTGGGCATGGTGATCTACCGCGAGATCAAGCTGAAGGACCTGTACGCCATCTTGCGCAAGTCGGTGATGTCGTCGGCCGTGATCATGTTCATCATCGCCAACGCGGGGCTGTTCGCATTCCTCATTACCCGTGCGGGCGTTCCTGACGCCATCGGCCACTGGCTGCAGGAGGTGCTGAAGTCGCCGGCGATGTTCCTGCTGGGCGTGAACGCAGCGCTGTTCGTGATCGGCATGTTCATCGAAACAAGCGCGGCGATCATCGTGCTCGCCCCGATCCTGGCGCCGGTGGCGGTGCACTTCGGCATCGACCCGGTGCACTTCGGGCTGATCATGGTCGTGAACCTGGCCCTGGGCATGATCACGCCGCCCTTCGGCGTGAACCTGTTCGCGGCCTGCACCGTGGCGCGCATCTCGCTGGACCGCATCGTGAAACACCTGGTGCCTTTCGTGCTGGTGATCCTGGCCTGCCTGATGGTGATCACCTACGTGCCGTGGGTCTCGCTGGCGCTGCGCGACCTGGCCTATTCCAAGTAGGTTCGGCGCAGGTACGCGCTGGGCGGCACGCCCAGCGCGCGCCGGAACATCGCGGTGAAGGCGCTCGGGCTCTCGTAGCCATGCGCCAGCGCCACTTCAAGAATCGAAGCGCCCGCGGCCAGCTTCGGCAGGCTCAGCAGCAGCCTCGCCTGCCGGCACCAGGCGCCGAAGTTCATGCCCGTCTCGCGCTGGAACAGGCGCGCCAGCGTGCGGCTGTTCATGTGCAGGCGCAGCGCCCAGTCGTCCAGCGACGCGGGCAGCGACGGGTCGCGCACGAGCGCCTCGCACAGCGCAGCCAGGCGAACGTGGCGGGGCATGGGCACATGCAGCGACAGGGCTGGCGCGGCCTCGATCTCGTCGAGGATCAGCTCCATCACCCGTTCGTCGCGCCCGCCCGGCGCATAGTCCAGCGGAAGCGACGCGGCGGCGACGATCAGCGCCCGCAGCAACTCGCCGACACGGATCACGCGGCATTCGCCGCCCAGGTCGGCGCGCGTGCCGGGCTCGACGAAGACGGTGCGCATCTTCACCTCGCCCGCCATGCGGATTTGGTGCGCCATGCCGGCCGGCACCCACACGCCGCGCCCCGGCGGTACCACCCAGCTGCCCGCCACGGCGCTGACGAGCATCACGCCTGAAATCGCATGGATCAGCTGCCCGCGCCGGTGCGTGTGCAGCGGAATGAAAGCGTCGCCGTCGGTGTCGGTCGCCAGCACGGCCATCGGGCGCGGGGTCGACTCGCCTTGTTCGGGCCTCAGGTCCAGTTTGTCCATTTCTCGACGATAGATGCTGATTCGTAGCGAGAACATCTTCGCGCGGCTTTTTACGATGGCTTTTATCAATGGACATCCAGAAAGCGATCGAATGAACAAGCGCCGCCTCGGCCTGCTCACCGGCACCCATGCCGTCAATGACCTCTACCAGGGCCTGGTGCCGGCCCTGCTGCCTTTCATGGTGCTGGAGCGCGGCTACAGCTACACGGCCGTGAGCGGGCTGATGCTCGCGGCGACCGGCCTGTCGAGCGTGGTGCAGCCGCTGTTCGGCCTGTACGCCGACCGCCACCCGCGCAGTTGGCTGGTGCCCACGGGCTTCCTGGTGGCCGCGCTCGGCGTGGTGCTGGCGGGCATCAGCCAGAGCTACCTGCTGACCTGGATCGCCATCGCGCTGTGCGGGCTGGGCATTGCGGCCTACCACCCGCCGGCCACGGTGGCGGCACGTGCGGCCGGCGGGGCCTCGCAGAAAGCGATGAGCGTGTTCTCCGTCGGCGGCACCATCGGCGCCTCCTTTGCGCCGGTGCTCGCGGCCACGGTGGTCGGTGGTGGAGGCCTGTCGCGCAGCTACCTGCTGGGGGTGCCGGCGCTGGCGATGGGCGTGGTGTGGCTGCTGGCGAATGCGGGGCGCGGCGCTGCGTCCGCCGCCACGGCGGCCGCCGCCCGCAAGGCCGCCGGCGAGGTGCTCAAGCCCCACAACGACTGGCGCGCCTTCGGGCTGCTGGTGGCGACCATCGTGGGCTGGTCGATCCCGTACGTCACGGTGCTGTCGATGCTGTCGCTGCGCATCACGCGCGACCTGCACGGCACGGCCTTCCAGGGCGCGGCGGCGCTCACCGGCTTCACCGCCGCCGGCGCGGTGGGCGTGCTGCTCGGCGGCTGGCTCGGCGACCGCATCGGGCGCATGGGCACCATCCGCAGCGGCTACCTGCTCGCCCTGCCGTCGCTCGCCGGCCTGGTGCTCGCAACGACCCCCGGCTGGGCGCTGGCCTGCACCGCGCTGCTCGGCATGAGCATGTTCCTGCCCTTCGCCGCGCAGGTGACGCTGGCGCAGGACTACCTGCCGCGCAACCCGGCCACGGCCAGCGGCATCACGCTGGGGCTGGCGCTGTCGGTGGGCGGCCTGGTGTCGCCGCTTTTCGGGATGCTGTCGGACGCGCGCGGCCTGGGCGTGACGTTCACCGCGGTGCTGTGCGTGCTGGGCGCGGCGACGGTGCTGGCGCTGCGGTTGCGCAACAGGGCGATGCCGGCGGTGCCGGCGGGGGCGCAGCGCGCTGCGACCTGAGCGCCACCGTCGCCCATGGCCGTCGAATGTCGCATTGCGCGCCTTATGCTCGATTCAGCGAGCATCGAGCGGCAGCCCGACCTGGCGGGGTGATCCAGCAGCGGGAGGTGTCGTTCGAGCGCTACCGTTTCGGCCGATGATCGGGACCGACAAACGACAAGGAGGAGACTTCGCCATGCACCGATCACTGAGTTGCCTCCTCGGCGGCACGCTGCTGGCCATGGCCGCCTTCGGCGCCACGCCGGCGGCGACAGGGCCGCAGCCCGCACCGACCCCGGCGAACCCGGCCGCTGCCATCGCCGAGATCGAGACCGCCGTGCGCAACTGGGCCGCAGCCTGGTCCGCGCGCGACGTGGCGCGCTACCTGGCCACCTATGCGCCCGACTTCACGCCGCCCCGCGGCCAGGACCGCAAGGCCTGGGAAGCCGACCGCCGCACGCGCATCGCCGACAAGGCCACCATCCGCGTGGACATCGACAACCTCGTCATCAGCGTCACCGGGCAAGCCGCCAGCGCAAGCTTTCAGCAGACCTACACCGCCGACAAGCTGCGCGAAAAAAGCCGCAAGACGCTGGAACTGCAACGCGTGGGCAACCAGTGGCTCATCCGCAAGGAAATCGCGGGCGGATGACGCCGCCAAAGACCGTTGCCCGTGCAAACCAAACGGTTCATGAAGATGTCACCGCTTGCAACGATGCTGCAGCCCTCGACTCCCGAAAGCTGTGGCTGCCATGTTCCCCACCAAGACCGACAAGGCCCGCGATGAACTCCAGGGCGGCCAGCGCACGCTCAGCCAGCGGGAGCGCGCGCTGTTGCTCATGGCCGACGGCCGCCGCTCGCTGACCGACTTCAGCCCGCTGTTCAGCACCCGCGACGAGGCCGAGCAGGCGCTCCAGGCGCTGGTGCAGCGGGGCTACCTGCAAGACCCGCAGGCCGCCGCGGCTGCGGCTGCGCAGGCGGCACAGGCCTTGACCGTGCCCGCCGCCGACACGATCCAGGTCAGCACCTCGGCCGACAGCTTCGACGGCAAGCGCTCGCTGGCCACCACGCGCATGTTCCTGTTCGACATCTGCGAGCGCATGTTCGTGCGCCGCGACCCCAAGTTCGCGCTGCAGATGCGCGACGCCCTGCGCGAGGCGCGCGACCGCGAGGCCATGATGACCATCGCCGCGCTGATGCTCAGCGAAATCGAGAAAGCCGCGGGCCCGGAGCGCGCCGAATCGCTGCGCGAACGCATCGACCGGCTGCTGCCGCCGGCTGAAATCGTTCACTGAAGCGAAAGCCCTGCGCACCGCGATCCACTACACTCGCCCGGGTCAGGAGAGAGCCCCGCGCGACGGGGCCGCCGAAGGCGCAGGGGTTTCCCGAACGCTCAGGCAAAAGGACTGACAAGGCGCCGGTACACACCGGCGTTTCCTTGCTGGAGAGAGGCCGCCGTACCGGAAACGATGCAGCGGCCCACCGAAGGAGCAAACTCCGATCGTGGGGCGAATCTCTCAGGTAAAGCGGACAGCAGGGGTGGCCCATGGCTTGCGTCATGGATTTCGTCTGCCCCTTTGGAGTGCCCCATGGCCTCTTCCGCTGCCTCCGCTGCTTCCGCCCCCGACACTGCGCTTCTCAAGACGCCGCTGTACGACCTCCACGTGGAGCTCGGCGCCCGCATGGTGCCCTTTGCCGGCTACTCGATGCCGGTGCAGTACCCCGCCGGCCTGATGGCCGAACACAGGCACACACGCGACGCGGCCGGCCTGTTCGACATTTCCCACATGGGCCAGCTGCGCCTGGTCGGCCCCGACGCCGCAGCGGCTTTCGAGACCCTGATGCCCGTCGACGTGATCGACCTGCCCGCCGGCAAGCAGCGCTACGGCCTGCTGCTGAACGACGAGGGCGGCATCCTGGACGACCTGATGTTCTTCAACGAAGGCAACGGCTCGCTCTTCGTGATCGTCAACGGCGCCTGCAAGGTGGCCGACATCGCGCACATCCAGCGGAAGATCGGCGCGCGCTGCGAGGTGCAGCCCCTGCCCGACCACGCCCTGCTCGCGCTGCAGGGCCCGCAGGCAGCGGCCACGCTGGCGCGGCTGTCGCCCGGCATCGAGCGCTTCGTGTTCATGACCGGCGGCGCGGTGCAGATCGGCGGCATTCCGGCCTTCGTCACCCGCAGCGGCTACACCGGCGAAGACGGTTTCGAGATCTCGGCGGCGGCCAAGGACGCCGAGGCGCTGGCCCGGCTGCTGCTGGCCCAGCCCGAGGTCAAGCCCGTCGGCCTCGGCGCGCGCAATTCGCTGCGGCTCGAAGCCGGCCTGTGCCTGTACGGCAACGACATCGACACCACGACCACGCCGGTCGAAGCCTCGCTCAACTGGGCTATGCAGAAGGTGCGCCGCGCCGGGGGCGCGCGCGAAGGCGGCTTTCCGGGCGCCACGAAGATCCTGGCCCAGCTCGCCGCGGCCACCCCGGGAGCCGCTGGCCACACCGACCACGACACGCTCAAGCGCAAGCGCGTCGGCCTCGTGGCGCTCGAACGCATTCCGGTGCGCGACGGCACGGTGCTGCAGTCCTTCGAGGGCCACGACATCGGCGTCGTCACCAGCGGCCTGCTCGGCCCCACGGCCGACCGCTGCGTGGCCATGGGCTACGTGGCCACCGCTTTCGCGGAGCCGGGCACGCGCCTGCAGGCCATCGTGCGCGGCAAGCCGGTGCCCATGGAAGTCTCGACCCTGCCTTTCGTGCCGACGCGTTATTTCCGCGGCTAGGCTCTGCACCCCCGAATCATTTTTTCCACGAGGAGTTTTTCCATGAGCATCAAGTACACCAAGGACCACGAATGGGTGTCGGCCGAAGGCGGCGCAGCCACCGTCGGCATCACCGTACACGCGCAGGACGCGCTGGGCGACGTGGTGTTCGTCGACCTGCCTGAAGTCGGCAAGACCTTTGCTCAGGGCGAAGTCGCCGGCGTCGTCGAATCGGTCAAGGCCGCGGCCGACGTGTTCATGCCCGTGTCGGGCGAGATCGTCGAAGTGAACGAAGCGCTGCGCGCCGACCCCTCGCTGGCCAACAGCGACCCGCTGGCCAGCGGCTGGTTCTTCAAGGTCAAGCTGAGCGAACCCTCACAACTCGACGCCCTGCTGGACGCCGCCAGCTACGACAAATTCGCGGCCGAATCCTAGAAATGTTCGCCCCTCGGCTTGCCACTTCGTGTGCTTCGCCAGCCCCCATGGGGAAGGCGCGGCCCGCCTTGGGGCGGCCCGGCGGCGACCGCTGAGTCTTTCTTCTTTTTTTAGCCGATCCATCACGCCATGCCGATTCCCGCCCTTCCCTCTTTGCAAGAACTAGAGAACGCCGAAGAATTTCTCGCCCGCCACATCGGCATCGATGCGGCGGACGAGGCGCGCATGTTGCCGGTGATCGGCTCGGCCACACGCGCGGAGCTCATCGACGGCATCGTGCCGGCGGCCATCCGTCGCGCCAAGCCGATGCGGCTGCCCGCGCCGGTGACCGAGGCCGACGCGCTGGCCGAGCTGAAGGCGCTGGCGTCGAAGAACAAGGTGTTCAGGAGCTTCATCGGCCAGGGCTACTACGGAACGCACACGCCGGGCGTGATCCTGCGCAACGTGCTCGAGAACCCTGCCTGGTACACGGCCTACACGCCCTACCAGGCCGAGATTTCGCAGGGCCGCATGGAAGCCCTGCTCAACTTCCAGACGATGGTGTGCGACCTCACGGGCATGGCCATCGCCAACGCGTCGATGCTCGACGAAGCCACGGCCGCGGCCGAGGCCATGACGCTGGCCAAGCGCAGCGTCAAGAGCAAGAGCAACGTGTTCCTGGTGTCGGGCGACTGCCACCCGCAGACCATCGAGGTCATCAGGACGCGCGCCGCGCCGCTGGGCATCGAGGTCAAGGTGAGCAGCGTGTCGGAAACGCTGCCGCTGCTGATGGTGAGCGGCGAGTTCTTCGGCGTGCTCGCGCAGTACCCCGCCACCACCGGCCACGTGCACGACCTGCGCCCGCTCGCGGGCCATGCGCACCAGTGCGACGCCGCCCTCATCGTCGCGGCCGACCTGCTGGCGCTCACGCTGCTGGTCGCCCCCGGCGAGTTCGACGCCGACATCGTCTGCGGCACCACGCAGCGCTTCGGCATGCCGCTGTGCAACGGCGGCCCGCACGCCGCTTACCTGGCCTGCCGCGATTCGTTCAAGCGCTCGCTGCCGGGCCGCCTGGTGGGCGTGAGCGTCGACACGCACGGCCAGCCCGCCTACCGCCTGGCGCTGCAAACGCGCGAGCAGCACATCCGCCGCGAGAAGGCCACCTCCAACATCTGTACCGCGCAGGTGCTGCCGGCCGTGGTGGCGAGCATGTACGCCGTGTACCACGGGCCCGACGGCCTCACGCGCATCGCGCAGCGCGTGGCGGCGCTCACGGCCATCCTGTCCAAGGGCCTGTCGCAGATGGGCCGCGAGCCGGTCAACGGCACCGCCTTCGATTCGCTCACCGTGAGCACCGGTGACGACACGCAGGCCATCCTGGAGCGCGCGCAGGCCGGCGGCGTCAACCTGCGCCAGCGCCTGCAACACCACCTGGGCATCTCGCTGGACGAGACCACCACGCGCGCCGACGTCGAGACGCTGTGGGCGCTGTTCGTGCCCGCAGGCACCGCCATGCCGCGCTTCGACGACCTGGCCGCCAGCGCCACACCGCTGATCCCCGAGGACCTGCGCCGCACCAGCGCTTTCCTCACGCATCCGGTGTTCAACACCCACAAGAGCGAAACCTCGATGCTGCGCTACATCCGCAGCCTGTCCGACAAGGACCTGGCGCTCGACCGCAGCATGATCCCGCTGGGCAGCTGCACCATGAAGCTCAACGCGACCAGCGAGATGATTCCGATCACCTGGCCCGAGTTCGCGAACATCCATCCTTTCGCGCCGGCCGACCAGCTGCAGGGCTACGCCCAGCTCGACGCACAACTGCGCGCCTGGCTGTGCGAGGCCACCGGCTACGCAGGCATCAGCCTGCAGCCCAACGCGGGCTCGCAGGGCGAGTACGCGGGACTGCTGGCCATCAAGGGCTTTCATGAAGCCAAGGGCCAGGGCCATCGCAACATCTGCCTGATTCCGTCTTCCGCCCACGGCACCAATCCGGCCAGTGCGCAGATGGTCGGCATGCAGGTGGTGGTGACGGCCTGCGACGCGCAGGGCAACGTCGACATGGACGACCTGAAGCGCGCCTGCGAGAAGCACAGCGACCACCTGGCCGCGGTGATGATCACCTACCCCAGCACGCATGGCGTGTTCGAGACGCGCGTGAAGGAACTCTGCGAGCTGGTGCACGCGCACGGCGGCCGCGTGTACGTGGACGGCGCCAACATGAACGCGCTGGTCGGGGTGGCCGCGCCGGGCGAGTTCGGCGGCGACGTGAGCCACCTGAACCTGCACAAGACCTTCTGCATTCCGCACGGCGGTGGCGGCCCGGGCGTGGGCCCGGTGTGCGTGGTCGAAGACCTGGTGCCATACCTGCCGGGCCATGCGACCGCAGGTGTGGCTTCGCAAGGCGTGGGGGCCGTGTCCGCCGCGCCGCTGGGCAATGCGGCCGTGCTGCCGATCAGCTGGATGTACTGCCGCATGATGGGCGCCAAGGGCCTGCAGGCCGCGACCGAAACGGCCATCCTCAGCGCCAACTACATCAGCGCGCGGCTGAAGGACCACTACCCGACGCTGTACGCGAGCCCCAACGGGCACGTCGCGCACGAGTGCATCCTCGACCTGCGCCCGCTGAAGGACACCAGCGGTGTCACCGCGGAAGACGTGGCCAAGCGCCTGATCGACTACGGCTTCCACGCGCCCACGCTGAGCTTCCCGGTGCCGGGCACGCTGATGGTCGAGCCGACGGAAAGCGAGCCGCTGGTCGAGCTCGACCGCTTCATCGACGCGATGATCGCCATCCGCGGCGAGATCCGCCGCATCGAGGAAGGTGTCTGGCCGAAGGAAGACAACCCGCTCAAGCACGCACCGCACACCGCGGCCAGCCTGCTGGGCACGGAATGGGCCCATCCGTACTCGCGCGAACTCGGCGCGTTCCCGCTGGCCGAACTCAAGAACGCGAAGTACTGGCCACCCATCGGTCGTGTGGACAACGTGTACGGCGACCGCAACCTGTTCTGCAGCTGCGTGCCGGTGGGCGACTACAAGGAAGCCGAAGAGGCCTGACACAGACGCGGTGGCGGCGCCTGAAAACGCCGCCGCACCGCGGTCCCTCAGCCCTTCTTTCTTGCCACCTCGCCCGTGGCAACCTGCTGGCGCAGCCCGCGCAGGCTGGCCTTCACCTTGCGCTCGTTCTCCGGGCCCATGCGCACCATGATCTTCTGGCCGGCAGACATCGACTGCAGTTGCGGGTCGACGTACTCGTAGCGCACCCACGGCCGTTGCGAGGGCACGTCGCCCTTCACCTCGACCAGCCGCACCTGCACCGGGCCCGTGGGCTCGGGTGCCTGCAGCAGGTGGTCGATCACCGCGATGAGCCGGTCGTTGAAGTAGCGCCCCGGGTAGCCCAGCTCTTCGTACGCCTGCTGGAACAGCGGATACAGCCTGGCGTACACGGCCGCGGCCTTGGCCGGGTCGATCGATTGCGCCAGCAGCACGACGGCGTTGTAGCGCGCGGCATTGTTGGCCGAGATGGCCTGCGTCTCGCCTTCCCCTTCGGTGATGAAGCGCTGGCCCGTGGGCTGCACCGGCCATGCATTGGCCGGCGCCTGTTCGCGCGCGAGGTTGTCGACGGTGGCCACGAAGCGGTGCACGATGCCGTCGGAGCGCAGGAAGGCCTCGGCGTTCTTCGCGCCGAGCAACTCGGCCAATGCCTTCATCACGCGCGAATCGGAGTCGGCCAGCTTGGGCAGCGCGGCGTCGGGCGGCGCCAGGGCATCGACCGGGTTCTGCGGCCCCTTGGGCTCGGCAGCGGCGGGCGGCGGCGCGGCCGGCGCGTCATTGGGTGCAGCGGCCACGGGCGCGGGCTCGACGGGTGGCTGCTGTTGCTGCTGGTACCAGCGCCAGCCAAAGAATGCGGCCGCAAGCAGCACCAGCACGGCCACGACGATGGCGCCCGTGGGCGTCTCGCGGCGGGGTCGGAAGTCGGGGGCGTCGCGGTTGTCGCTGTCGGACATGGGTCGGGTTCCTTTTCGAGGAATGTCAGGGGTGGCGAAGGGCCATGGTGCACCAATTCGGGTGGCGGACGAGCCCTTGCGACGTAACGCCCTGTGACGCGCGTGCCGCGCGGCCTGGCGATTCAACCGCCCTGTGAAGCGGCGGCGCGGGCCGCGGGCGCAGGCCGGTCCTTCGCCTCGTCGAGTTCGCACGCCAGCCTTGGAATCGAGTGGGCGCCGACGATGTTCCAGGAAGTCTTGAGGCTGAAGAAGAGCGCGTAGCGAATGCTGCGGATCTTCGGCTGGTCCTCGGTCGGCGGCACGAAGAAGTTGGTGAGCGAGCGCACGAACGCCAGCGCTTCGCCGCGCTCGTAGATGCGGTCTATCTCGAGCTGTTCCGCGTTCGGCTCCCGCACGGCGGGCTCGACGCTGTAGTAGCCCGTGACCGGCGACGGGTCGAACGCATACACGCGCTCGACGCGCGGCACGTCGGCATCGGCCGGCAGCGCATAGGCGAATTGCTGGGCAAGACCGCCACCCAGCGAATGGCCGGTCGAATAGAGCTTCAGTCCGCTCCCGCTTCGCAGGTACGCATGGCGCGGGTCTGCCGCACGGGCCTTGAACCGCGCGACGAAGGCCTTGACGAACTCCTTCTGGATCAGCGTGTACTCGTCCTCGCGCTCCGGCAGGAACCAGCGGATGTTCGACAACCAGTCGGAGGCGTTGGAAAACACCGTGCCGCCGAAGGCCACCGCCACCCTGCGCGTGGCGGCATGCTCCCAGACCTCGACGCGCAAGTGCGCGTGGCGCAAACGATCGACCAGGTCGCCGTCCTGCGATCCCGGAAAGTCCTTCCAGCGGCGCCAGCCGGCGCTGTCCAGCACCTCGTCGGGCTTGGGGCAATCGCTGGGCGCCTTCAGTCCCTGCACATCCGCAGGCCCGGCGTCGCGCATGGCCGCAGCAGGCTCGGTCCCCGTGGCTTCTAGGTAATGCGCGTTGTAGGCCCGGGTGCTCAACCACGCGAACTCCCAGTGCTTGCGCGCCTCCACGCCCACATCCACCGAATAGCCGAGCACACGCTCGCCAGGCTCTCGCGACAGCGCCGTATCCCGTGGTTGGGTGAGGCTGACGCAGCCATGCAGCAGGCACAGCAGCAGCAAGCCGGTGACCGAACCGGGCAGACGGCGCATGAATGCAGGCGCCGAGCGGCGTGCGCGTGTGTTCGATGGCATCCAGACCTCCTGTACCACGACCGCAATCCGGCCCAGGGCAGGCTATCGCGGCATAGGCATGAGCCCATCCTTCTTTCATGGGAGGCGACCGACAACGAAGCTGACCCGAAGCGGCTTCGTACAAGGGTTTTCCCTGTTTGCATACGAATGCAAGCTTTCGACATTGCATTCGTATGCAACACCCAACCTGAAGGCAAAGCGAATGATCAGATACCTCAAGCGCGGCAAGGACGTGCAAGTCCGGGCCGACGACGACGCCAAGGTGCGCGCCACCGTCGAAGGCATCATCAAGGACGTGGAAGCGCGCGGCGATGCGGCCGTGCGCGACTACAGCCGCCAGTTCGACAACTGGAACCCCGCCGACTTCAGGCTCTCGGCCGACGCCATCGAAAAAGCGCGCAAGAGCCTGTCGGCGCGCGAGATCGAGGACATCGCCTTCGCGCAGAAGCAGGTGCGCAACTTCGCGCAGATCCAGCGCGACTCGATGAAGGACGTCGAGGTCGAGACCTATCCCGGCGTCGTGCTCGGCCACCGGCACATTCCCATGGATGCCGTGGGCTGCTACATCCCCGGCGGCAAGTACCCGCTGCTGGCCTCGGCCCACATGAGCGTGCTGACGGCCAAGGTGGCAGGCGTGAAGCGCATCGTGGCCACCGCACCGCCCTACCAGGGCGCGCCGCACCCGGCCATCGTCACCGCCATGGCCATGGCCGGCGCCGACGAAATCCTGGTGCTGGGTGGCGTGCAGGCCGTGGTGGCCATGGCCGTGGGCACCCAGACCATCGCCCCGGTCGACATGCTGGTGGGGCCCGGCAACATGTACGTGGCCGAAGCCAAGCGCCAGCTCTACGGCCGCGTGGGCATCGACCTGTTCGCCGGCCCCACCGAGACGCTGGTGATCGCAGATGAAACAGCCGACGGCGAGATGTGCGCGGTCGACCTGCTGGGCCAGGCCGAGCACGGCCCCACCTCGCCGGCCATCCTGCTGACCACGAGCGAGCAGCTGGCGCACGACACCCTGGCCGAGATCGAGCGGCAACTGAATATCCTGCCCACCGCCGCCATCGCCGCCGTGAGTTGGGCCGAGTACGGCGAAGTGATCGTCTGCGACACGCAGGAAGAGATGCTGCGCAAGGCCAACGAACTGGCCTTCGAGCACGTGCAGGTGCTCACGCGCGACCCCGACTACTTTCTGGCGCACATGACCAACTACGGCGCCCTGTTCCTCGGCCCGCGCACCAACGTGAGCTTCGGCGACAAGGTCATCGGCACCAACCACACGCTGCCCACCAACCGCAACGCGCGCTACACCGGCGGCCTGTGGGTCGGCAAGTTTTTGAAGACCTGCACCTACCAGAAGGTACTGACCGACGAGGCCAGCGCGCTCATGGGCGAGTACTGCTCGCGCCTGTGCCACATGGAAAACTTCGCCGGCCACGGCGAGCAGGCCAACCTGCGCGTGCGCCGCTACGGCACGCGCGCCGAGGTGCCGTGGTACCAGCCGGTGCCGGCGCTGTCGTGATGGGTGCGCTGCCCCGTTCGCCGGGCTTTCGTGTCGACGGCCAGCGCGCGCTGGTCACCGGCGCGGGGCGCGGCATCGGCCTGGCCGCGGCGGCGGCGCTGGCGCGCGCCGGCGCCCACGTCACCCTGGCCGCGCGCTCGCAGAACGAGCTGCGCGAAGCCTGCGAGCTGATCCGCGCCGAAGGCGGCGCGTGCGACTGGCTGGTGCTCGACGTGACCGACGCGGCCGCGGTGACCGCCGCGCTGGGCGCCGTGGCGCCGTTCCAGGTGCTGGTCAACAACGCGGGCCTCAACCGGCCCAGGCTGCTGGTCGACGTGCAGGACGAAGACATCGACGCGGTGTTCGACCTGAATGTGAAGGCCACGCTGTACGTCACGCGCACCGTGGCGCGCGGGCTGCTCGCGGCGAAGCTGCCGGGCTCCATCGTCACCATCTCCTCGCAGATGGGCGTGGTCGGCAGCCCGCGCCGCACGCTGTACTGCGCGAGCAAGCATGCCGTCGAGGGCATGACCAAGGCGCTGGCCTGGGAGCTGGGCCCGGCGAACATCCGCGTCAACACCATCTGCCCCACCTTCATCGAGACCGCGATGACGGCGAACATGTTCGCCGACCCCGCGTTCCGCGGCTGGGTGACCGAGCGCATCGCGCTGGGCCGCCTGGGCCGGACCGAGGAGATCATGGGCGCGGTGGTGTTCCTGGCGAGCGAGGCATCGAGCCTCATGACCGGCAGCGCGCTGATGCTCGACGGCGGCTGGAGCGCGGCATGAGGTCCAACGCCACCGCGCAGGACGTGGCCAAGCTCGCCAACGTGTCGCAGTCGGCCGTGAGTCGCACCTTCACGCCCGGAGCCAGCGTGTCGGAAGACACGCGCGCCCGCGTGATGATCGCGGCCAAGTCGCTGGGCTACCGGCCCAACGCCATGGCACGCAGCCTGATCACGCGGCGCAGCCGCATCATCGCGCTGGTCATGGGCTACCTGGAGAACCAGTTCTACCCGCTGGTGATCGAGAAGCTCTCGCAGAAGCTGCAGAAGCAGGGCTACCACGTGCTGATGTTCATCAGCGACGGCGACGAGACCGACGGCGTGCTCGACGAGATCCTGCAGTACCAGATCGACGGCATCGTCATGGCCTCGGCGATGCTGTCGCCCGACCTCGCGCGCCAGTGCGCCGACTCGGGCGTGCCGGTGGTGCTGTTCAACCGCGTGCCCGACACCAGCGCCTTTGCGCGGCACACCACCAGCTCGGTCACCTCCGACAACCGCGAGGGCGGTCGCATGGTGGCCGAACTGCTGCTGGCGCGCGGCCACCAGCGCATCGCGTTCCTCGCGGGGCTGGAGAAGTCGTCGACCAACCTGGAGCGCGAGCGCGGCTTCAACGACGCGCTCGCGCAAGCCGGCGTGTCGGTGTTCCGCCGCGAGGTGGGCCACTACAGCTTCGAGCGCGCACGCGACGCGGCACGCGCCATGTTCAGCGGCGTGCCCGCCACCAAGCGCCCCGACGCCGTGTTCGTGGCCAACGACCACATGGCCATCGCCGTGATGGACGTGCTGCGCCACGAACTCGGCCTGCGCGTGCCCGAGGACGTGAGCGTGGTCGGCTTCGACGACGTGCCGCAGGCCGCCTGGGGCGCCTACCGCCTCACGACCGTGGTGCAGGGCGTGGAGCCGATGGTCGAGGCCACGGTCGAGCTGCTGCACGAACAGATGCTGGACGACGCGCAGCCGCGCAACGTGGTCATTGCGTGCCGCGTGGTCGAGCGCGACTCGGTGCGCGCGGCGCGCCCGCCAAAGGCGCCAGGCCCGCGTGCGCCGCGAGGCAAGACAACCGTTTCGAAGCCCGCCTGAGCGGGCCACATCCCATCCATCCAGGAGACAACCCCATGAGCCCCCGAATCCGCCCCACAGTGCTGACCGCACTTGCACTTTCCGCACTCACGGCCTTGGCCACCATGGCCGGCGTTGCCCACGCGCAGCCGGCCGCCTGGCCCACCAAGCCGATCAAGTACGTCGTGCCCTTCTCGCCCGGCGGCGTGTCCGACGGCGTGGCGCGGCTCGTCGCCCAGCACCTGGGCGAGCGCCTGGGCCAGCCGGTGATCATCGACAACCGCCCGGGCGTGTCGGGCATCGTCGGCACGCAGGCCGTGGCGCGCGCGCCGGCCGACGGCTACACCGTGATGGGCGGCACCATCACCACGCACGCGGTCAACCCCTTCTTCAACAAGAACCTCGGCTACGACCCGGTGAAGGACTTCGTGCCGGTCAACCTCGTGGGCATGGTGAGCAACGTGCTGGTGGTGCCGGAGGGCAGCCGGTTCAATTCGGTGGCGCAGGTGGTGGCCGAGCTCAAGGCCAAACCCGACAGCCTCACCTACGGCACCGCCGGCCCCGGCACCTCGCAGCACCTGTCGGGCCAGCTGTTCGAGAACATCACGCACACGCGCATGCGACAGATCGTCTACAAGGGCGGCTCGCAGGCGATCGTCGACCTGGTCGGCGGGCAGATCGACATGGTGTTCGAGACCGTGGCGGCGGCGCGTCCGATGATCGACGGCAAGCGCGTGAAGGTGCTCGGCGTGACCGCGGCGAAGCGGCTGGCCAGCCTGCCCGGCGTGCCCACGCTGGCCGAGGCGGGCGCGCCGAACTTCGAGATGCAGTCGTGGCAGGGCGTGTTCGCGCCCGCCGGCACGCCCAAGCCGGTGGTCGAGCGGCTGGCGCGAGAGATAGCCGCCATCGTCGCGATGCCCGACGTGCAGGACAAGCTGCGCGGCCTGGGCGTGGAGCCCGACGGCCGCACGTCGGAGGCCTTCACGGCCTTCCAGCAGGCGGAGATCGTGAAGTGGGGCAAGGTCATCAAGGACGCAGGCATCCAGGCCGAATGAGGAACACAGCATGAAACACACATCCATCACAAGCATCGCATCCCTGCGCCGCACCGCATTGCGGGCGGCCGCCGCGCTGGCCTTCGTCGGCGGCATCGGCAGCATCGCTTCCGCACAGGCGGCCACCGGCCCGGGCGGCTACCCCGCCACCGGCCGCGTCACCATCGTCGTGCCCTTCGCGCCGGGCGGCGCCACCGACATCGTCGCGCGCCTGGTCGCCGAGGAACTCGGCAAGCGCTGGGGCACGGCCGTGGTGGTCGACAACCGGGCCGGCGCGGGCGGCGGCATCGGCACCGAGTTCGTCGCGCGCGCCAAACCCGACGGCTACACGCTGCTGCTGGGCACGCAGACCGCGCTGTCGGTCAACCCCACGCTGCTGAAGAAGCTGAGCTACAACGTCGACAAGGACTTCGCGCCCGTCACCGAACTCGCGAGCACGCCGCTCGTGCTGCTGGCGGGCAACAAGTCAGGCGCGACCGATGTGAAGTCGCTCATTGCGGTCGTCAAGGCCAAGCCCGATGCCGTGTCGTACGGCTCCAGCGGCAACGGCACCTCGCAGCACCTCACGGCGCTGATGTTCCTGAACCGCATCGGCGGCAAGGCGGTGCACGTGCCGTACAAGGGCAGCAGCCAGTCGCTGGTCGACCTGGCGGGCAACCAGATCGACATGCAGTTCGACAACATGAGCACCGCGCTCGCATTCGCCAAGAACAACCAGGCCAAGGCGCTGGCGGTGACCAGCGCCGCGCGCTCGCCACTGGCGCCCGAGCTGCCGACGGTGGCCGAATCGGGCGTGCCCGGGTTCGAGGCCGCGACCTGGCTGGGCCTGCTCGCGCCGGCCGCGACGCCCGCGCCGGTGGTGACCTGGCTCAACGCCGAGGTCGTGGCGGTGCTGCGCACGCCCTCGGTGGTCGAGCGGCTGGCCGCGCAAGGCTTCACGCCCAAGCCGATGACGCCGCAGGCCTTTCGCAAGTTCATCCAGGACGAGACGCTGAAGTTCGCCGAGCTCATCAAAACCAACCACGTGAGCATCGAATGACCACCGCCGACCACCCCCTCCATCCAACGCACCCGCTGGACACGCGCCTGCCCGCCCTGCTCAGGAGCGGCCAGCGCCTGCGCGGCCTGTTCAATTCGCTGCCCAGCCCGGCCATCGTGGAGATGTGCGGCTACGCGGGCTTCGACTTCGTCATCCTCGACAACGAGCACGGCAGCGCCAACCTGGAGACCACCGAGCACATGCTGCGCGCCGCGCGCGCGAGCGGCATCGTGCCCGTGGTGCGCTGCCTGCGGCACGACATCTCGCGCGTGCTCGACATGGGCGCCAGCGGCGTGCAGATTCCCATGGTGGGCAGCGCCGAAGAAGCGCGCGACCTGGTGCAGCAGGTGCGCTATCCGCGCACGGGCCGGCGCGGCAGCGCGTTCAGCCCGCGTGCCGCCGGCTACGGCGCCTTTCCCGGCGTGGCGCACACCGAGCGCAGCAATGCGGGCGTGGCGCTGATCGTGATGATCGAGACGCCGCAAGCCGTCGAGCAGGCCGCCGAGATTGCGGCCGTGCCTGGGGTGGATGCCGTCTTCGTCGGACCGAACGACCTCTCGCATGCGATGGGCTTCGACAACAACTGGAAGGCGCCCGAGGTCGAAGCGGCCATCCAGCGCGCGCTGTGCGCCATTCGCGACGCGGGCAACTGCGGCGGCGTGATCGCGCTCACGCCGGACGACGAGGCGAAATACGCCCAGTGGGGCGCACGCTACTTCGCGAGCACCACCACGGGGCTCATCACGCAGGCCTTCCAGCAGGCCTCGGGCGCCGGCGGGCGAAGGCCTGCGGCGGCAACGCTCGGCTACTGATCCGGTGCAGGCGACAGCCGCGTCGCGCGTGTCCGACCGATCGTCTAGGCGCCGGTCGGCGCGCTGAGCGACTGCAGCCAGGCCACCGTGGCCTGCAGTTCGGCCGGACGCAGCTCGTGCGCACCCGGAAAGTCCGCGCCCGACAGCGCCAGCGGCAGCGTGCGCGCCAGGTCGCGCGTGACCTGCGCGGCGCTCGGCGGAATCACGTTGTCGGCGCTGCCATGGCTCACCCACAGCGCCTTGCCTTCGAAGGCCTCGGGCGCCGCCACCTGCGGCACCACCTGCGACAGCAGCCGGCTGTGCCACACCATCGCGGCACGCACGGTCTCGGGCTTGGTGAGCAGGAGCGACAGCGCCATGATGCCGCCCTGGCTGAAGCCGCCGACCACCACGCGCTCGGGCGGAACGCCGAGCTGCTGCGCGGCGGAGGCGATCATTTCACCGATCAGGAAGCGGCTTTCGCGCTCCTGCACCTCATCGATCTGCCGCTCGCCATTGGGCAGCACCTGGAACTCGAACCACGCATAGGCGTCGGGCGACAGCACGTAGGGCGCGCGCAGGCTCAGCACGTGAAACTGCGGGGGCAGCATGCGCGCCAGGCCGAACAGGTCCTGCTCGTTGCTGCCGACGCCGTGCATCAGCACCAGCAGCCAGGGGTCGCGCACGGAGGGCTGCGCAGGGTGTTCCAGGAACTTGAGGGGCAGGTGAAGTTGGGTCATGGGTCAAACGCTTGGGTCGTGCAGGGTCGATGTTGAAAGATTCGATGCGGAGATGTCGCAGCCGTCAGCGAAAGCCCTGCGCCAACGCACGCGTGACCTCGGCCGACGACACCTCGCGGCAGCTGGTGGCGTTCTGGCCCGACCACAGCGGAGAGAAGTCGCCGCTGCCCTTGGCCTCGGCCTTGGCGCGCAAGGGCGCGATGCCCGAAGTGGCCAGCGGAAATTCCGGCGCCACGGCACCCAGCGGCCCTAGTTCGCGCATCACGCGGTTCACGATGCCGCGCGCCGGCCGGCCGGTGAAGAGGTTGGTGAGCGCGGTGTGCCGCGCGGCATCGCTCTTGAGCGCCGCGCGATGCGGCGCGCTGGTCGTCGCCTCGGGCGTGAGCAGGTAGGCCGTGCCCACCTGCACGCCCGCCGCGCCCAGCGCCATGGCCGCCGCCACGCCGTGCGCATCGGCAATGCCGCCCGCCGCGATCACCGGCACCTTCACCGCCCGCACCAGCTGCGGCAGCAGCGCGAAGGTGCCGAGCTGCTTCGTCAGGTCGTGCGACAGGAAGTGGCCGCGGTGCCCGCCCGCCTCGAGTCCCTGCGCGATGACCGCGTCGGCGCCATGCGCTTCGAGCCAGAGCGCCTCGTCCAGCGTGGTGGCCGAGGCCAGCACCTTCGCGCCCCAGCCGCGAACCTGCGCGAGCAAGGCTTCGGACGGCAGCCCGAAATGAAAGCTCACCACCGGCGGGCGGAACTCGGCCAGCAGGTCGGCCACCTCGGCGCTGAAGGGGTTGCGGCCCGGCCCGGCGGCAATGCTGGCCGCGTCGATGCCGAACTCCGCGTAGTACGGCGCCAGTGCCGAGCGCCACGTGGCCTCGCGTTCGGCGCTCGGCACCGGCGGCGTGTGGCAGAAGAAGTTGATGTTGTAGGGCTTGCCGGTGCCGGCGCGGATGGCGGCCAGCTCGCTGCGCATGGCCTCGGGGCTCAGCATGGCGCCGGGCAGCGAGCCGAGGGCGCCTTCGTTGCTGACCGCGACGGCCATCGCGCTGCCCTGCACGCCGGCCATGGGCGCCTGGATGAGAGGAAGGTCCGTTCCCAGAAGTTGCTGCAGCGTGGTCATGCGAAGGCTCCTTGTCTTGCGTTGCGCGTCGTCGAATGCCGCGCATTGTCCTGCCAAGCCGGAGGTCGCCGCGGCGGCAGGGTCATCGCCGCGCGGCTTCGGCAAAATGGAGGCATGCCCCGACTCCACCCGACACCGCCCCCGTTCGCCTTATCGAAGCTGTTGCAGCGCCCCGCCGCTGTCGCCCTTGCCGCCGCCGGCCTGCTGGCACTCGGCGGTTGCCCGCAGAAGGACAACGCCGTTGCGGTGCAGGACACGCCCGCACCTGCGGCCGTACCCGCCGCACCTGCGGCATCGACCACGAACGCGCCCGCCGGCGCCGCGCGCTCGCACACATCGGCCACGCTGCGGCGCGCCGACCTCATGGCGCTGGTGTTCCCCGATTCGCAAAGCCCCAACGCCACGCCCCAGCAACCCGACATCGTCTCGCTCCCCGAAATCGGCAACGACGGCAAGACCGTGCCCGGCAGCGCCGCCGAGCAGAAGGCCCGCGTGTCGCCGCGCGAAGTGGTGAAGCTCGACGACACGCACGCCGTCATGCTGACCGAGACCGTGCCGGTCGACGATCAGGGCCAGGCCATGGACGGCCATGCGAGCGGCGCGTGGCTCGGCGCCTACTTCTTCGAGCAGGGCGCCGATGGCTGGAAGCTCACGAGCCGCAGCGACGCGGTCGATTACCTCGGCTTCATGGGCAACCTGGGCAGCACCAAGGTGGAGCGCGTGGCGCCGCAGCGTTTTGCGCTGACCATCACCAGCGGCAGTTGCTGGCAGGGCTACTGCGGACAGTGGCTGTCGGTGTATGCGCTGGACGCAGGCAAGGTGCGCGTGGTCACGCCGAGCATTGCGCTGTCGGCGTCCAACGAAGGGGCGGACGAGGCCTGCGAGAAGGTGCTCAAGTCGCAAAAGCCCGAGGAGCCCGCGAACGGCGAGTGCTACGACATCAGCGGCACGCCCAGCTTCGTGGCCGGCGCCGACGACACCACCCCGGGCGAGATGCGCATCGCCTTCAAGGGCGAGCGCACGGCTAGCGCGAAGAGCAGCCGAGTAGACACCGTCGACAGCACGCTGGTCTATGCCTGGCGCAACGGCGCCTACGTGCTGACCGAGGGCAAGAACCCCGTGCCCTCGTTCTGAGGCCCGGGGCTTCTTCGCGTCACTGCTCGCATCACTCTTCGCTGGTCCACTCCACCTGCACGCCCAGGCTGCGCAGGTTCTCCACGAAGCGCGGATGCGCGCGGCGGATGGGCGCGGCGTTGCGGATCTCCGACTTGCCCTCGATGCTCGCCGCCACCATGAACAGCGCAATGGCCACGCGGATGATGTAGGGGCTCTCGACCACCGCCGGCGTCAGCGGGTTGCCACCGAAGGTGATGAGGCGGTGCGGGTCCGACGAGAACACGTGCGCGCCGAACTTCGAGAGCTCGCCGGTCCAGCCCAGCGCGCCGTCGTACACCTTGTTCCAGAACATCGCATTGCCCTGCGCGCGCACGCCCAGCGCAATGAAGATCGGCAGCAGGTCGACCGGAAAGTAAGGCCACGGCGCCGCCTCGACCTTGGTCAGCACGTTGCTCGTGAAGGGCGTCTGCACCTTCAGCGGCCCCGAGCGGATGGCGCGCGACCAGCCGTCTTCGTGCACGATCTGCACGCCGAACTTCGCGAAGGTGCGGTCGAGCAACGGAAAGTTCTCGGGCGCGCTGTTGCGCACGACCACGTCGCCGCCGGTGATGGCGCCCAGCGCCAGGAAGGTGGTGATCTCGTGGAAGTCTTCGTCGAAGCGGAACTCGCCGCCCGCGAGCGCGCCGCCGCCGTGCACCGTGAGCCGCGAAGTGCCCATGCCCTCGATGCGCACGCCGATCATGGCCATGAAGCGGCAGAACTCCTGCACGTGCGGCTCCGACGCGGCATTGGTCAGCGTCGAGGTGCCGCCCGCGGCAGCCGCGCACAGCACGAAGTTCTCGGTGGTGGTGACCGAGGCGTAGTCGAGCCAGTGATCAGTGGGCGTGAGGCGGCCCCTGCTGTGCACCAGCAGCGAGCCCTCGGTACGCTCCACCTCGCCGCCGAAGCGCTGGAACACCTCCACGTGCGGATCGATCTCGCGCACGCCCAGCGTGCAGCCCTTGACGTTGTCTTCCAGCCGCGCCACGCCGAAGCGCGCCAGCAGCGGCGGCACCAGCATGATCGACGAGCGCATTTCCTCGGGCAGCCGGTGGCGCGCCGCGTCGAAGGTGGTCTCGCGGTGGTGCAGTTCGAGCGTGCCGGTGTCGTGGTCCATGCGCACCTCGCTGCCCAGCGTGCGGAAGATGTCGAGGATCTTGCGCACGTCGGTGATGTCGGGCACGCCGTGCAGTCGCAGCGGCTCCCAGGTCAGCAGGGTGGCGCAGAGCACCGGGAGCACGGCGTTCTTGTTGGCGGAAGGGGTGATGCGGCCGCGGAGCGGCGTACCGCCATGCACGATGAGGTTGGACATGAAGAGGCGAACGGGGGGAAAGGGGGCAGAGGGAAGAGGGAAGCGCGAGGACAGCAGAAAAGAGTCGCGGACAATCCGAAACCGGAGACGGGCACTTTACCGTCAGAAAGCAGCACGAACGGCGCTGAAGTTGTAAGAACTTCGAAGCGAACGCCCACGAATTAACAATTCTTTTGCTTTACATGCGGCCGCCATCCCTCCGGATTCTCAAAACCAACTTCTTATGCGCACGCTCGAAGAACTGATCGACACCGAAGACGCCGCCCTGCCCCTCGTCAAGGAATGGGCCGCAAGCGCCAGCCACCCGTTCGAGATTCTCGAGCCCTCCGAAGCCGCCAGCCAGCGTGTGCTGCTCGCGCTCCAGGTCACGACACGCTCGACCATGGGTGCGGTGGCCCACGACACCGGCGGCCTGCTCATCGACCACGGCTGGCTGCGCGTGCTGGGCTCGGGTCACCCGAAGCTGGCCCGCAACATCGTCGACTGGAACGAAGGGCGCTCGTCGGGCTTCCTGCTCGTGGCGGACGACGTGGTGGGCGGCTTCTTCGCGCTGAACGGCGGCGGGCTCGGGGAAGACGCCGGCGCCATGTACTACTGGGCGCCCGAGACGCTCGGGTGGGAGTCGCTGGAAATCGGCTACAGCGACTTCCTGGAATGGGCGTCGACCGACCGGCTGCAGGTGTTCTACGCCGACGCGCGCTGGAGCGGCTGGCAAGCCGATGTGCAGCACGTCGGCGCGGACCAGTGCTTCAGCTTCTTTCCGTTTCTCTGGACGAAGGAAGGCTCGGTGCAGTCCAGTTCGCGCAAGGCGGTGAGCATTGCCGAGCAGTACGCGCTCAACATCGAACTGGCCGCGACGACGACCGCGGGGTAGATCCGCGCCATGCAAGGCCCACCAGCGGCTTGGCACCTTGCATGCGCTGCGCGCCGCAATCCACGCCAACGCGGCCGGCAGCAAGTTCGGTCAGGACAGGCCGCCTGACGGTGATTCATGATCGCCGCATGGACAACCCGTTGCCCCGCGAACCCGAACTTTTCGTCAGCCTGATCGCGTGGATCGAGGAGCGGCTCGACGAGCCCCTCACGCTCGAGCTGATCGCGCGGCGGGCGGGCTTGTCGACGCATCACTTCTCCCGGATGTTCACCGCCCGCATGGGCCGCAGCGCCATGGCGCACGTGCGCGGACGGCGACTCGTGCGCGGCGCCCGCAGGCTGGCCGCGGAGCCCGACCTGAAGCTCGTCGACCTCGCCTTCGATTGCGGCTTCGAGTCTCAGGAGGCCTTTACACGCGCGTTCAAGCGCCTCTTCGGCGTCTCGCCCGGCCGCTTTCGGGTCGGCTTTTCACCCACTCCCATCGAAGGACAATTTCCCATGAATGCACCCAGCAGCACCTCCACGGCAGTGACCCGGTTGCCGGACCTGATCAGGCTCGAGGCCTTCAGCGTCGCAGGCCCCGCCCGACGCTTCGACGACGCGACGAAGTCCGAGATTCCCCAGCTGTGGGCCGCACTCGTGGGCGCCCTGCCGCTGAAGGGCCAGAGCCCGAGCTGGGCGACGTATGGCGTGGTCTGGAGCGCAGACCGGGAGACAGGCGGTTTCCAGTACATGGCGGGCGTGGGGATGGGTGTGGGTGCAGGGACCGCGCACGAACTGCCAAAGGGCTTCACGGTGAAAGAGATTCCCGCGGCGACCTATGTCGTGTTTCGCATCGCCCTGAACGGGTCTGCGCTCCATCCGCAGGTGAAAAGCGCCATGGCGACCATCTGGGGCGAGTTGATTCCTGCCTCGGGACTGCGAGTGGCCGACAGTCCCGACTTCGAGCTGTACGACGGCCAGTTCGCGCCCGACCAGCCAGGGGCCGTCATCGACTTCCATGTGCCGGTCGAGGTGCAGGGGCGCGCGCCCATTCACGACGAACTTGTTACTCCCCTTTCGCAGCGGTAGCCGATTAGATTGGCCGCCATGCCGGCTTCTCGGCAACGTCGAAAGGACCCGAACCATGACCCACGCCTACACCGGAGGTTGCGCATGCGGCGCCATCCGCTATGAGATTGCCGCCGAGCCGATCTTTCAGAACGAGTGCCAGTGCCGCGACTGCCAACGCAAGAGCGGCACCGGCCACGGCTCGTACCTCACGTTTGCGCGCGGCGGCGTGACGCACAGCGGCCAGGCCGCGCTGTGGGACCTGGTCGGCGACAGCGGCAACGTGAAGACCCGCGCCTTCTGCCCGGCCTGCGGGTCGCCGGTGTACATGACCTTTGCGGCGATGCCAGACATCTTCACGGTGCACGCCGCAAGCCTCGACGAGCCCGGCCGGTACCAGCCGCAGGCGGTCACGTACGCGGTGCGCGGACATGCATGGGATTTTCTGGATACGGCGCTGCCGAAGTTCGACAGGATGCCGCCGATGTGAACGGCCCGCCGCAATGCACGGCGTGCCTGCGAGCGCCCTCAGGCGATCATCGCTTCGAGGTCCGCGGCGAGCACACGCGGCGCGGGCATCTTCTGCACCATTTCCTCGGTGATGCCGATGGCCATCGCGGACTGGCTCGGCCAGAGGCCGCCGACATGGCCCAGGTCCACGCCCTGGCGTTCCAGGGCCACGCGCCACACCGCCAGGTGAAGCACGCCGCCCAGCGCATCGACGCGCTCCGACTGCCCCGGACTCACGAAACTCGAGAGCGCACCGACCAGCTCGGAAGCAAAGTCCCAGCGCTGCGCCAATGACGCACTCACATCGCCGTAGTGATAGCCGAACTCGACGCGCTCGAGCTGCGCGCGCCCGGGTGCATCGAAGGGGTGAACGGCATTGAGAGCAGCCATGCGGCGGGGCATCGCCTGCGCCATGATCAGGTGACCGATGGCATGCATGCTGCCCGCGGTGAATGCCAGGTTGGGGTCGACGCGCGGGGTCTTGGAGGCCAGGTACCGCGAGACCGATGCCACGCGCAGGCTGTGGGCCCAGAAGTCCGGAAGGTCGACGCCCTCCACCTTCCTGAAGACGCCCGACACACCCGAACTCACGACGAACGACCTCACGGTGGAAATGCCGAGCATCAGGATCGCGCCCTGGATCGAGGAGATCTTGCGCCGAAGCCCGAAGAACGGCGCGTTGACCATCTGCAGCACCTTGGCCGCGAGCACCTGATCGAGTTCGATGCGACGCGCCACATCCGCAAAAGACACGTTGTCGTCGCGCAGCATCTCCATCAGGTCGGACACCACCTTCGGCACGGTGGGAAGCGACGCGTCACTGGCAAAAAGTTCGTCGAGTGTCATGGCGTGGAGGTGTGTATTGCCTTGGTATGCAAAAGATTTTCCTCCCGCGTACCGATTAGTAAATACTCCATTTGCGCCAATCTGTAATTTCTACGGATACCGGTAGGACCGGGGTGGATGGGCGACATCACACCCCCGCACCGCATGCTCCCGGCCCACGGCATGGAGGAATATCGAGATGTCTGCTGCCATGTTCGCCGCCCTGTTCTTCACGGTGGCGCTGCTCGTCACCACCGCCTACTTCCTCATGGGTTCCCTGCCGCTTCTGGTGTTGAAGCACGACACGCTGCTCGACGCGCGCTTCGTGCGCGGTTTCTTCAACCTCTACTACGTCACCGCATTCGCGACCGCGACCGCAACGGCGATCAGCTTCGTGTTCGCGGGCCGCCCTGGAATCGCGGCGAGTGCCGCCGCGTTGGCGCTGATTGCAGTCGTGCTGCGCAAAAAGATCATTCCCAAGATGGACGCCCTCGGAACGCAGATCCAGTCGAACTACATGGAGGCCATTCCGGGCTTCCGCAGGACACACATCACCGCCATCCTGATCAACCTCGCACAGCTCGTGGCAATCGTGTGGACGCTCATTTCGCTGAGCAAATAGCTGCAGGACCCAGCCCCCTGCGGCAAGGTCAGCCCTGCGCTCTTGCGGCATTGCGCAGGTCGCGGATCTGGTCGTGGTTTTTCTGAGCGCCCGCGGCCTGCCTCTCCACCACGGCGCGAACATCCGCCGGAAGGGCCTGTTTCAGCGCCTTGCGGTAACGGGCAATGCCCGTGTCTTCGCCGCGCTCGCAAGACTCGAGGATCGACAGCTCGCTGTCCGCGCCCACGCTGCCCTTGAGCTGAACCCAGCCGCGGTGCATCGCGCCCGCCGCCGTGCCGCCCGAGGCAGGCTCGCCGCCGTACTTTTTGATGAGTTGAAGCAGCTCTTCGCCGGCCTGGCGACAACCTTCGGAGCGCGTGAAGAACAGTTGCCTGGCGTTCGCCGTCTCGACCTGCTCCGCGCAGGTGCGAAAGCCGTACTCGCCGTCGCGCGCGTTCTCGAGCAGATCGTTCAGGACGTCGACGACGCTTTCGTTCGACAGGTCTTCGTGGCTCACGATGTCGCTGCCGTTGGCTTGCTTGGCGTAGTAGGTTTCGACCGGGGGCACGCCGGGGGTGCCCGTGAGGGGATCGCGGTTCGCCGAACCTTCGTCGGTCGAGCCGTTGTTGTTGTTGGCCATTCGGGTCTCCTGAAATGCCAGTCTGCAGGTGTACAGCGCTCTTCGAAACCAAAGAGTCGATGGCACTGTGGACGGCGCAACCGCCCCCAGACGTCAGCGCTCCGGTGCCGTCGATGTAGGCGCGCCACGACTTTCGACCCGCTTCGCGCGGTGCAAGCCACATTCGTCGCCCTGGACCAGTGCCACTGAAGTACCATGGCCCGTACTCCCCCCACCCCATGACTCTGCTGTCCCGATTTCAAAAAGAGCAAGCGCTCAAGGCCGCTGGGGTGGCTGTGCCTCCGTATCCGAGCGCGCCGGGCGGCGGAGATTCAGGCACCGATGCGGACATCGCCTTCGTCGACGCGGGCACGGCGTGGGAGCACGAGGTCGACCGTCTCTACATCCAGCTGCTGTCGAAGGCGTCGGAAGCGCCGTCGCGGGAGAGCATCGACAGCTTCGTCGCCGTGTGCGAGAGCCGGGGCCTAGCGGAAGCCCTTGGCCAGCTCAACAGGCGCGTGCCGCACCGCTTCACGGCGGTCTACTGGCTCGACGGCGATCTTTTCAGAAACATCGCGCTGGTCGACAAGGCCGGCGAAGCGCGCCCCGAGTACCTGGCAGAAGTGCCGATGGGCATCAGCTTCTGCCAGTTCGTGCTGCGCGACGGCGCGTTCCTGACCACCAACTCCGCGCACGACGACAGGCTCGACGGGCACCCCTACAAGGGCGTGATGGTGGCCTACCACGGCGTACCGATACCGGGCCCCGACGGCACGCTGCTCGGCACGCTGTGCCATTTCGACCTGCTGGAACGGCCGCTGAGCGACGCCGAGTTCGAGCACCTGCGCAGCGTCGGCCGGGCGCTGCCGCCTTATCTGCCGCAGTATCTGCAGCCGTAGCGCAGGCAGGGTCAGCCCCCGCTGCCCTCGGGCAGCCTGGCGATCACCTTGATTTCGAACTTGAAGCCGTAGAGCCACGTCACGCCGATGCCGGTGAGCGTCGGGTGCGGCGCGTTGCCCCAGTACTCGGGCACCAGCTTCCAGATGGTTTCGAAGTTCGCTTCCGGGTCGACGATGAAGACCGTGACATCGACCACGTCGTCGAACGTGCAGCCTGCGGCCCCCAGCACCGCGTTCAGGTTGTCGAAAGCGAGCCGCCCCTGCGCCTGCAGGTCGGGCTCGGGCGAGCCGTCTTCGCGGCTGCCGACCTGCCCCGAGACGAACAGGAAGCCATTGGAGCGAACCGCCGGCGAATAGCGGTTCTTTTCATAGAGCGCCTGGCGCCCGGGCGGAAAAACGACGTCGCGTTGAGTCATTGGAAGGCCTTGTCGAAAGTGGTTGAAGAAGAACGATGAAGGGACTTTAGGGAACTGCGCCTTGCGGATAAACGGGCAACACCAACAATCACTGTTTGCAGAACCCAAACAATCCGCGACACCAGGAGCAGACATGGACCGTTTCGATGCGATGCAGGCCTTCGCCCGCGTGGTGGAAGCAGGCAGCTTCACCAAGGCGGCCGACACGCTCCACCTGAGCAAGACCAGCGTGACGCAACTCGTGCAGCAGCTGGAGGCCAGGCTGCGCGTGAAGCTGCTCAACCGCACCACGCGCAAGGTGAACGTCACGGCCGACGGTGCGGCCTACTACGAGCGCGTGGTGCGCCTGCTGGCCGACATGGACGATGCGGAGACCAGCCTGTCGAGCGCCGCGGCTTTGCCCCGTGGCCGCCTGCGCGTGGACGTGCCCAGCCCGCTGGCCCGCATGATCCTGGTGCCCGCGCTGTCGGCGTTCCACGCGCGCTACCCCGACATCCAGCTCGACATGGGCGTGAGCGACCGCATGGTGGACGTGATCGGCGACAACGTGGACTGCGTGGTACGCGGCGGCGAACTCACCGACCCGTCATTGATGGCGCGCCGCGTGGGCGACCTGCAGCTGGGCGTGTACGCGGCGCCGAGCTACCTGGAACACGCCGGCACGCCCGAGCACCCGAGCGAGCTGGAAGACACGCATCACCGGGTCGTGGGCTTCCTGTGGTCGCGCACCGGCAAGGCTTTTCCGTATGCCATGCACCGCGGCGGCGAGCGCATCGAGGTGCACGGCCGCCACGTGTTCTCGGTCGACGACGGCAATGCCTACCTTGCCGCCGGGCTCGCCGGGCTGGGGGTGCTCTGGCTGCCGGACTACATGTCGCAGGCGCACCGGTTGCGCGGCGAACTGGTGCCGCTTTTCGAAGAGTGGCGCCTCGACCCGATGCCGCTCTACGTGGCCTTTGCGCCCAACCGGCATGTCAGCGCCAAGCTGCGCGTGTTCATCGATTGGGTGGCCGAGCTGATGGCGCGGCATGCGCCGCCCGCTGTCGGCCGCACGGTGGTGAATGGCTAGCCAGCCAGCTAGCCCGTCAAGGCTTCGCACTGGCCTTCGATGCGGGCGTGAAGAAGGCTCAGGGATGCCGCGAGCAGCCGCTGCAGCGATTCACGCTGGGGGGCGTCGAAGAGCGGTGCCGGATCCGCATCGGACGCGGCGCAGGCGCGGCGTTCTTCGTCCCAGTCGAGCAGTCGCACCAGCGTTTGCGCGCCCTGCACCACGTCGCGCGCATCGTTGAGGAATGCGGCCTGGCTTTGTCGGGACGCATCGAGTTTGTCGGCTTGCACCCAGTCGAAGGGTTTGAACTGGGCGGTGGGACGGAAGGACGAGGCAGGGTTGCCGGCGTGGGTGCCGGCGTCTGAAGCATGGGCCATGGGGCCTCCAAGGATGTCGATTTGCAACAACCGACGCACCCAACGCCAATTGGGGGCGGCAGCTCGAACAGGTTGGCGTACCGGGACATCCTTGCGGAAACCGGCAGGGCGCGAGCCCTCCCGTTCGAGCCGCCTAAAAAGAGGCACAAACGCAAAAGCCGCAGACCTGTGCGGTGACTGCGGCTTTCGTCGCAGGATGTCATCGGGACGCCAATCCCAGCCCCGCTCATCACGAGGCGAAGGCAATGTAAGCGCTCTCGATGGAGCGCGTCAAGTTTCGGGAGCTATGGAATTGCGATGGCGCGGCTTGTTGAATCGGTGAACTTTTCATCTGGCACGCTCGCAATTTTTGCGAGGGCGGTGCGTCAAGCGGCGGTTGGGTGACGGCTGGCCTTGCGTCAATGCACTGGACGTTTGCTTTGGGGACATCCGAACAGGCGGGCTGGGCCCCGTGCCGTCATCCGCCCGGGCGTCGAAGATGTCTGCTTCGCCAGCAAGCGAGCTGGCGTTGGTCGAGGCTAGACTTCTGAGTAGGCCAACATCGGACATTTGCCACCGCCCTCCAGCCACCGCGTTGCCGCACTCATGTTGACCTCGATCAAGAATCAAATGTTTCATCGAACTACGGTTCTCATCCTGACAGCGTGCCTCGGCTTATCGGCCCGCGCCGACCCGATGCCCAGCCTTGCCTACGATGACGGATTCGTTTGGTACTTGTCCGGTCGCCTCGCGGCCGACCTCATCCGATTCCAGGCAACCGCGCGTGCCCAGCCACAACCGGAGGGAGAGGTGGCGGCTCAACGCGCCGATCTTGAGGTCCTTTATCACCGCTATCTCATCGACTGCAAAGGTCCGCTTCCAGAACTCGCCAAGGTGCTTGGGGTATCAGAACTGGGAAAATCGGCGACCCCTGCATTCGCCCTCGCTATCGCGGGCAGCAGGGAGTACGAAATTTGGCCCATCGTCCGGCGATGGAACGACACCGTCATGCTGACCCTCGTTGACACATATGCGAATGGCAACTACGGAATCTTGCCGGACTGCGTCCTCGAACAGTTTCGGAGACAGAATCCGTTCGCCGTACCGTCAACCAGATGACCTCTACCGTGGGCCACAAGCAGCCAATGGGTTCTAGACAAAAGTGCCGAAAGCAAACGTCCAGGTTCAATGCCTTCTGAAGGATCGACTCAATGCGCACAGTTCTTGCAGGCCTTGCAGTAGGCCTCCAAATCGCACTGATGTCGCCTGCGTGGGCAGACACGTCGACCGTGGTCGACTTGGCCACACGTCCAGGCGTGACACAGCGGATGATCTTTGTAGAACCGGATGGCAAACCACGAGCGGCGGCAGTCCTCATCGCTGGCGGCCATGGAGCGCTCAAGATCTTCCCGAACGGCAGCATTGGATGGGGAGACCAGAACTTTCTCGTTCGCAATCGAGGGCTCTTTGCTCAGCGAGGCATTGCGGTTGTCGTCATCGACGCAGCATCCGATAGGCGCTCGGGCCTGGCGGGGCTCAGAGATTCGGACGAACACGTCGCCGACGTCGAAGCGACCATCAAATGGTTGCGCGAGCGTACGGATGTTCCTGTGTGGCTGGTCGGACATAGCCGCGGGACAGAATCTGCTGTCGCTGCGACTCTTCGCCTAGGGCCGGGCCCCACCGGGCCGGATGGACTCGTTATGGCCTCGCCCATTTCCAGCGAATCCACTTTTACCAAGGGGCATGCTGTATCGCATTTCAATTTGGAAAAGCTGCAGCTGCCCGTACTCGTGCTGGCCCATCACGAAGACGGCTGCTCGGTGACAGCGCCCAAAGACCTGCCACTTGTGGTGGATCGACTGACAGGCACCTCACGAAAGAATGTGGTCGAGTTGACTGGAGGGAAACCTTCTGGCGATCTATGTGCGCACCAAGGCACGCATGGGTTTGGCGGATTGGATTACCCGGCAGTTCAGGCTATTGCTGACTTCGTCCTGCAATGATGACAGCGCCTGCGTGCAGAGCCTGAAGTCGGCGGCTGAAAACGGTCAGTCGCGATGACGTCGCAATGGACTGGCTCAATCTGAAGCGCTCGTCGAAACGCTGCCCTCGGATTGCCAGCGGCCTTTTCCAACTTAGACCAAGTACAGGTCCGCGACCAAACTGTCTTGATTGCATTTGTTTAAGCGATCAAGCCCTGATTGAAGACGCCCAAGGCGTACCAGTCCGTCTGAAGATGCGCCATCTTGGTAAAAGAAAGCAATGTTTCCCCACGGAGCGTAGAAGCAAATGTCCCCCGATGACGGCGTATACGAACTCGGGGCGCCTTCAGTTGAAAGCTTGCGCGGCAGATCTGCGATCTTCTCTGTTGCCTCGTAGTCTTGCAAATGCAGCGTCATGGGAAGAAGCGAGGCGAAATCCGCTGCACTTGGACTGGTGTCAAGCTCTCCAGTTGCAACGACAGCACCGTCAACGACGATGTTGAGCTTCATTCGGCTCTTTTGTCTCGTTGAGCCAGAAGAATTTATTGCATCAGGTGGTCTGTCGCTCGACGTCATCAAATCAGTTTCTCCGGCGTGATCGGAAGATCGCGCACACGCTTGCCAGTGGCATGAAAGATCGCGTTGGCGATGGCGGCCGGAATCCCCACCATGCCCAGCTCGCCCATGCCCTTCACGCCCAGCGGATTGACGATGGTGTCTTCTTCCTCGACGAAGATGGTTTCGATGGAATGGATGTCGGCGTTCACCGGCACGTGGTAATGCTGCAGGTTGGCATTCATGATTCGGCCATAGCGGTGGTCGATCTCGGTCGCTTCTTCCAGTGCCATGCCGATGCCCCAGACCACGCCACCGATCTCCTGGCTGTGGGAGGCGAGCGGATTCAGGATCTTGCCGCAGGCGGTGACCTCGATAACGCGAGTGACCTTTACCGTGCCCAGGTCCGGATCGACCTTCACCTCGACGAACTGCGCGCCGTGCGCGAGCGAGGTGTACTTCGCGCGCTCGGGCGACGGTGTCGAGTCGTAGGTCTCGGCGATCTCGCTCGTGCCGGTGTGGCGCATGACCTCGGCGATGACGACCGAGCGCGACGGATCGCTCTTGAGGCTCAAGACGCCATCGAGCATGTCCACGTCCGCTGCGTTCGCGCCCTTCAGCGGCGACGCAGCATCCCGGTTCGCAAGATCCAGCAGCTTCGCGACGATGGTGAGCGCCGCACCTCGCACCGCCGAACCCACGCTGGATGTTGTCCACGAGCCGCCCTGCGCCGGCGCCTTCGGCTGCCGCGTGTCGCCCAGCTCGAAATGCACCTGGTCCAGCCGAAGACCGAGGAACTCGGCCGCGATCATGGTCATCACCGTGTAGGTGCCCGGCCCGATGTCGCTGGTCGCGCTGGTCACGCTCGCCGTCCCATCGGCACGGAAGATGACGCGTGCGCTGGCGGGCATCTGCATCGCACCCCACACGCTGGAGGCCATGCCCCATCCCACCAGCAGGCGGCCGTCGCGCATCGAGCGTGGCTCGGCCTTGCGGTTCTTCCAGCCGAACTTCTCGGCACCCAGGCGGTAGCACTCGCGCAGCGCCTTGCTGGAGAACGGCTTGCCGCTTTCAGGATCGACTTCGGCGTAGTTGACGAGCCGCAATTCCATTGGATCGATCTTGAGCGTGTAGGCCAGTTCGTCCATGGCGCATTCGAGCGCGAACATGCCACTCACCGCGCCGGGCGCGCGCATCCACGTCGGCGTGCCCAGATCCGTTGCCGCGACCTTCAACGGCGCGTGAAGGTTGGGGCAGGCATAGAGCTGCCGCGTGAAGCCGGTGGTCGAATCCGAGAACGCCTCGAACGACGAGGTGTTGTGGAACGCCTCGTGGATCATCGATGTCAGCTTGCCGTTGCGGTCGGCGCCCAGCGCGATCTTCTGGATGGTGTTCGGCCGGTAACCGTGTCCGGTGAACATCTGGGTGCGTGTGTAGACCACCTTGACCGGGCGCTTGAGTTCACGCGCCGCCATCGCCGTCAGCGACGGGTAGTAGTTCGGCTTGAGCGACGCGCCGAAGGCGCCCCCCACGAACGGAGACACCACGCGGATGTTCCCGGCAGGCACGCCGAGGCTTTCTGCCAGATGCTTCTGCACGCCGAAGACTTCCTGCGTCTTGTCGAAGATCGTGAGCTGATCGCCCTGCCAGAACGCGATGGCGGCGTGCGGCTCGATCGGATTGTGATGGTTGATCGGAATGCGGTACTCCGCCTCGACCTTGACCGCCGCGGCCTGCATCGCGGCGACCGGGTTGCCGCGGGGCGTGCCCTTTGCCGTGGCAGGGTCCGGCTGCGCGCGGTCCAGCACCGTCGAGAAGTCGGTGTTGTGCGACTCGGTCTGGTAGGTCGTTTTGACGAGCCGCGCCGCATACCTTGCCTGTTCGTAGCTCTCGGCCACGACCAGCGCGATCGGCTGGCCGTTGAAGAAAACGCGGTCCGATTGCAGCGGCCACGACCACGCTGGCGCTGCACCGGCCGCGGGTGCCGGACCGAGCCTGCCCGCGTTCAGATGCGTGAAGACACGGATCACGCCGCCCGCCTGTTCGGCTTCGCGCGTGTCGATGGCGGTGATGCGGCCCTTGGCCACCGTGCTCAGCACGATGAAGCCGTAGCTGACATTCGGGATCTGGAACTCTGCCGTGTACTTCGCCTTGCCGGTGACCTTGGCGAGCCCGTCGACGCGGGTCGTTTCCTTGCCTAGATAGCGTGCCATGTGATTTCCCTTCTTCACGCCAGGCGCGAAGCGCGCATCAGCGCCCGCACCACAGAACGGCGACCCAGTTCCACTTTGTGGGCGTTGTGCGCCAGCGGACGCGCATCGCGCAGCGCGGCTTCGGCAGCGCGTTGGAATGTGGCCTCGTCGGCACGCTGGCCCACGAGCACCGCTTCGGCCTCTGCACTGCGCCAGGGCTTGTGCGCGACGCTGCCCAGCACCACGCGCGCCTGCCGGATCCTGCTGCCGTCCATGTCCAGCGCGGCAGCCACGGAGACCATCGCGAAAGCGTATGAGGCACGGTCGCGCACCTTCAGGTAGTGCGCGTTGCGCGCGAAGTCTCCCGCGGACACGGGCAGCTCGATCGCGACGATCAACTCTCCATGCTCCAGGTTGTTGTCGCGCTGCGGCGTGTCGCCCGGCAGCCGATGAAAGTCGGTGATGGCGATCAGTCGCTCGCGGCCGTCCGGCGCGCGCACGCGCACCCTGGCATCGAGTGCGTACAACGCGGTGGCCATGTCGCCGGGATAGGTCGCGACGCAAGCCTCGCTCCAGCCGAGGATCGCGCCGATCTTGTTGAGGCCCTCGCGCGCGCCGCAGCCACTGCCGACCTCGCGCTTGTTGCACGGCATGGATGTGTCGTAGAAGTAATTGCAGCGCGTGCGCTGCAGCAGGTTGCCGCCGTTGGTGGCCATGTTGCGCAACTGACCCGAGGCGCCCGCGACGATCGCCTGCGTGAGCAGCGGGTAGTTCTCGCGGATCAGCGGGTGGTTGGCCGTCTCTGTGTTGGTGGCCAGGGCCCCGATAGAGAGGCCGGCGCGCGTGCGCTGGATGTCGCGCAGCGGCAGGCGGGTGATGTCGACCAGGCGCGTCGGGCGCTCGACGTCTTCTTTCATCAGGTCCAGCAGATTGCTTCCGCCCGCAAGGTATTTGGCTTGCGGCAGGGCCGACATGGCGGCGGTCGCGGACGTGGCATCCGTTGCCCGCACGTACTCAAACGGTCGCATGGCCGTCCTCCTTGCTGGGTGTCGTGGTCATCGCCAGCTGCGTCTCGGTGGCGAAGCCCCAGGTTTGCGCGGCCTGCCGGCCCGAATGCACCTCCTGAATCGCCGCGACGATGCCCGGGTAGGCACCGCAGCGGCAGATGTTGCCGCTCATGCGCTCCTTGATCTCGTCGTCGGTCAGGCGCGTGGTGGTCTTCCCGACGTTCTCGGTGACGTGGCTGACCTGGCCGCGCTGTGCTTCGCCCAACATGCCAACGGCGGAGCAGATCTGGCCCGACGTGCAGTAGCCGCACTGGAAGCCGTCGTGCTTGACGAAGGCCGCCTGCATAGGATGCAGCTGGCCTCCCTTCGCCAGTCCTTCGATGGTCGTGACCTCGCGGCCCTGCAGCGTAGCAGCCAGCGTCAGGCAGGAGAGGACGCGTTGTCCGTCCACCAGCACGGTGCAGGCGCCGCACTGGCCCTGGTCGCACCCCTTCTTGGAGCCTGTCAGCGCAAGGCGCTCGCGAAGCGCGTCGAGCAGCACGACGCGTGAGTCGATGTCCAGCGCATGCGGTGTGCCGTTGACCAGGAAGCTGACCTTCACGACGTTCTGCGCGACGACGGGCGCGGAGGCCGCGCCGGGCACAGGCGGCATCTGCGCGAGCGCAGATTCGGTCGCCAGCAGGTTGGCGGCGAAGAGGCCGATGCCACCGCCGCCGGTCTGCATCATGAACGTGCGTCGCGCTTGCCCCACGTCGTTGAGTGCGGGCATTTCTCGCAGCAGTGCCGCTTCGTCGGCATTGAGTTCGGACGGGAGATCATTCTTGATTTCGTGGGGCATGGACGGTGTCCTTTCAAAATGGGATGCGGTGGCAGTTCGCCAGCTCATCGCGGTGCGTGTTGGCCGGGGCCGTGCTTGACCGTGCGCAGCGAAGCCTTCTGCGGGCTTTTTTTTGGTTGTTCTTTGCCGCGTTCGACTGTGTCAAACACGCCGCGCGTCGACTACGTGACAAATGCTTAATGCCTTTATTACTTCAGCTAATGAATTTCAGGCCGCGGGCTGCGTTGAGTCTTCATTGCCTTGAGAATCCGACCTTGACGCTGCCCTGTCCGAGCGCTTGCGCCAAACCGGCCGGGTCGTCCACCCGACCCAGACGCGTGTACGAATACTGCGAATCGAACGTCAGATAGAAGACGACTACGGTGCTCGTGCCGTACAGCATGAGGTCGCCGTTGCGGATCGTTCCCGGTCGCCTAGCGTTCGCGGGCAACTCCATCGCCAAGTCGAACTTCTTTTCGTTGGCGTTGAGATCGGTCATGTCGAGCGTCATCGGCAGTCGCGCAGCGAACGCACGGGCGGCATCCGTATCGGCCAGGGTCACGGCCATGCGACGTTCGCCGACGGTCATCCACATGCGTGACTCGGCGTGACTGGCACCGACAGCGAGCAGGCCGATGCACAAGCCCGCAAGGTGCAGGCGCCACCGTCTGCGAGGTTTGACCGTCGTGGCGAAAGGAACGAGGCTTTGGATCATGTCGATTTCGTGCGGTCAGCACGCGCTGTCAAGACAACCAGAAACGCGCCGATCAGCAACAAGCCGGCGCTGAAAGAAAAGGTGCTCCGGTAGCCGCTACCGTCGAACAGCAGGCCACCCACCGTGGAGCCGAGCGCGATGGAGAGTTGCACCACCGCCACCATGAGCCCGCCGCCGGCTTCGGCGTCTTGCGGCAGCGTGCGTGCGATCCACAGCCACCAGCCGACAGGCGCTGCGGTTGCCACCAGGCCCCAGACGCCCAGCAGCACCGTCGTGGCAGACACCGAGTCTCCCGCGGCGACAAGCGTCACCGCGATCGCGGCCATCAGCACCGGAATGATCGTCAGCGTGCCGTAGAACCCGAGCTTCAGAAACCGGCCGATGACCGTGGTGCCGACGAAGCCAGCGACACCCAGCATCAGCAGCACCAGCGACAGCGTTGACACATCGACCTGCGTCACTGTCTCCAGGAACGGCCGCAGGTAAGTGAACAGCGCGAACTGCCCCATGAAGAAGATGCCAACTGCCAACATGCCGAGCACGACCAGCCGGTTCTTGAAGAGCCTGAAGACATTGCCCGAGCCACGCGAACGTGGCTGTACCTTCATGGCCGGCAGACTGAACCACTGCCAGACGAATGCGATCGCCGCCACCGGCACCAGGCAGAAGAACGCGCCGCGCCACCCGATGACCGAGGAGAGGAAGCTGCCCAGCGGCGCCGCCACGACCGTGGCCAGCGCATTGCCGCTGTTGAAGATCGCGAGTGCACGCGGCACCTTGGACGGTGGCACGAGTTGCATGGCGGTGGCCGCCGACATGGACCAGAAGCCTCCGACCACGACACCGATCAGCGCCCTGCCCGCCATGTAGGTCAGGTAGTTGGGTGCGAGCGCGACGATGGCCCCCGAGAGGCACATCAGCGCGGTCAGCGACAGCAGCAGTGCTTTGCGGTCGATCCTCGTGGCGATTGCCGAGATCGACAGGCTGGTAAGCACCGCGAAGGCGCCGGAGATGGCGATGCCCTGTCCCGCCATGCCTTCGGTGACCTTGAGGTCGGTCGCCAACGGCGTCAGCAGGCTGACGGGCATGAACTCCGAGGCGATCAGTGCAAAGACGCACAGCGTCATCGCGAAGACTCCGCCCCAGTGGGCTGGCTGCGCTTCGCTTCGTTCGTCTGAATCGGCGCTGCCGGCCGACGCGCCAATGGCTTGTGCCGTCATCAGGCGCTCGCCCCAACGAGGTGCTTGTTGAAGAACGAGGTGAGCTTGTCGAAAGGGATCAGCGTGACGCGGTCGTACAGATCCACATGGCCGGCACCCGGAACGATGAACAGCTCCTTCGGTTCGGCGGCGCGCTTGTAGGCGTCTTCGCTGAACTCCCTGGAATGGGCCTGGTCACCAGTGATGAACAGCATCGGCCGAGGCGAGATCGTCTCGATGTCGTTGAACGGGTAGAAGTTCATGAACTTCACGTTGCTGGTCAACGTCGGCATCGTGGTGGTGCGCGCCGATGCGCCCTTGGGGGTGAACTCGCCGCGCGGCGTGCGATAAAAATCGAAGAACTCGCGTTGGATGGGATGCGTATCGGCTGCCAGCGCGAGCACCGTTCCGCCGGTGTATTGGACAGCGCTGCCGTTGAACTCCGCCTGCCGTTGCTCGGCGGCCGCAGCGATGATCTGCTTGCGCTGAGCGACCGTCTGCGAGTGGTTCAGCGCATCGCGGTTGGCCGAGCCCATGTCGTACATGCTCACCGTAGCGATGGCCTTCATCCGCGGATCGATCTTGGCTGCACTGATGACGAAGCTGCCGCTGCCGCACACGCCGATGGCGCCGATCTGCTGCTTGTCGACGAGCGCCTGGCTGCCAAGGTAATCGACTGCAGCGCTGAAGCTCTCGGCATACATGTCGGGCGAGACGGCATTGCGCGGCTGTCCGTCACTGCCGCCCCAGAACGCGAGGTCCAGCGAAATCGTCACGAAGCCCTGTTCCGCCATCTTGGTCGCGTAGAGATTCGCGCTCTGTTCCTTTACCGCCCCCATGGGATGACCGACGACGATCGCCGGGCTGCGCTTCTTGCGGTCCAGCTTTTTGGGAAAGAAGAGGTTTCCTGCGATGGTCATCTGGTACTGGTTCTTGAAGCTGACCTTTTGCACGGTGACTTCGTCGCTCGTGTAGAAATTGTCTGCGCCGCTTGACAACCGGGTGCTCTTCATCGGCGCCGCTGCCAATGTGGCGCCAGTCGTCGACAACATGCCGGCGGCAGCGGCGCCGGTGCCAGCCATCTTCAAAAATTCGCGGCGGTCGGAAGGGGTGCCTGTATGGGTTTTCATGGTCGATGTTCCTTTACGGCAAGTCTGCCGATCGACGAGGAAATTGACTAGGTAATGAATGCTTAATACATTTATTAACTCCACTAATCAGTGCGCGCCCCGCGAAGACCAACATGCCAAGACGCAATCTCAACGACCTCCTGGCCTTTGTGACGGTGGCCCGCGAAGGCAGCTTCACCAAAGCGGCTGGCACATTGGGCGTTACGCAATCGGCGCTCAGCCAGGCGATCCGCGGCCTGGAAGAAGGCCTGCAGATCCGCCTGCTCACACGCACCACACGCAGCGTCGCACCTACATCGGCTGGAGAGCGACTCATGAAGGCGATCGGCCACCGCTTCGACGAGATCGAGGCCGAACTGGAAGCACTTACCGAATTGCGCGACAAGCCCGCCGGCACCGTGCGCATCACCTGCGGCGACAACGTGCTGCACACGGTGCTGCTGCCCAAGCTCACGCCGCTGCTGCGCGAGTACCCGGAGATCAAGCTGGAGTTCGACATGAACTACAGCTTTCGGGACATCGTGGCCGACCGCTTCGATGCGGGCGTGCGCATGGGCAACACGATCGACAACGACATGATCGCAGTGCCCATCGGCCCGCCGCTGCAGATGGCGGTGGTGGCATCGCCCGAATACTTCGCCGTCCATTCCATTCCCAAGACGCCGGCCGATCTGACGAAGCACGCCTGCATCAACCAGCGCATGCCGACATCGGGCGGACTCTATGTGTGGGACTTCGAGAAGCGTGGCCGGAAGGTCAACGTCCGCGTGGATGGGCCGCTGATCTTCAACACCGCGCCTCCGCAGATCGACGCATCGCTGGCCGGGCTCGGCATCTCGCTGCTGCCGGAAGACGAGCTGATGGCGCACATCGACTCGGGGCGGCTGGTTCGCGTGTTGCAGGACTGGTGCCCCAAGTTCGCCGGCTACCACCTGTACTACCCCAGCAAGCGGCAGCCGTCGCCGGCCTTTTCGCTGGTGGTAAAGGCATTGCGCTTCAGCGCTTCGCGGTAAAAGCAGTTCGCTCGGGTTTGCGATACCTGAGCGCCTCGATCACCAGCGCCAACGCCGGCGCGATCTGGCGCCGGTTCGCATAGTAGAGGTGATAGCCCGGAAAGGTCGGCCACCAATCTTCCAGCACCGGAATCAGTCGGCCTGCTTCAATGTGTGGCTTCATCAGGTCGTAAGGAACATAGGCAAAGCCCAGGCCGTCGAGCGCTGCCTGCAGCATCAGGGCCGTGCTGTTGAAGATGGTCTGCCCGTCGACCTTCACGTTGACCGACTTTCTACCCTTCTCGAAATCCCACGCGTACAGGTTGCCGCGCGTCGGCAGGCGCAGGTTCACGCACCGGTGTTCGGTCAGGTCCTGCGGCTTCTTCGGCGATGTCTTGCCCGCCAAGTACTCAGGGGAGGCAGCCACCGACATCCGCATGTCGGGCGAAATGCGCACGGCCACCATGTCCTTGTCGATCCGGTCGCCGACTCGCACGCCGGCGTCGAAGCGCTGCGCCGCGATGTCGGTGAAGCCGTAGTCGACGCTGAACTCGATCTGGATGTCGGGGTACTGCTTGAGCAAGGGCATCAGGCGCGGCCAGAGCGCGGTGCCGATGGCGTGGTCGTGTGCGGTGATGCGCACCGTGCCGGCCGGCTTGTCGCGCATCGCGCTGAGCTGACCTAGTTCGGCCTCGATCTCCTGCAGACGCGGCGCCACCGTGTCGAGCAGGCGCGCGCCGGCTTCCGTGGTCGAAACGCTTCGGGTGGTTCGCGTTAGAAGCCGCACGCCCAGCCGCGCTTCCAGCGCCAACATCGCGTGGCTCAACGCCGAGCGCGAAAGACCAATTTGCGCTGCCGCTCGGGTGAAGCTCCGCTCGCGAGCGACCACCACAAATGCTTGCAGATCGTTCAGGTTTTCTTTGGCCATTGGTGATTGATTTGCACAAGTGCATGCTGATTTTGCAGTCTTCTCGGAAAACCGGCGCAGAAATACAGTGGGGCGAATGCAAAGGCCACTCCTATGAAACTCATCCGTCCCGGCACTCAAGCATCCGCCAAGGGCCCTGCTGAATGCTTCACTGGCTCCGTCCGCATCGACTTGCTGAACAACCCGCCGCCGCCTGCGCGCACGTCGTGCGCCAGCGTTACCTTCGAGCCCGGTGCGCGTTCGGCTTGGCATACCCATCCACTGGGCCAGACACTGATCGTCACGGCGGGCTGCGGGTGGACCCAATGCGAAGGCGAGCCGATCGTAGAGATTCGTGCGGGAGATGTCATCTGGTGCCCGCCCGGCCACAAGCACTGGCACGGCGCGACCGCCACAACTGCGATGACGCACATTGCCGTGCAGGAAGCGCTCGACGGCAAGAACGTTGAATGGCTGACGCACGTTACCGATGCAGAGTATTTCGCAGGCCCGGCGGCCACTGCGACAACGCATGGCTGAGCTATTTCGTTGAGCTGGTTTCAGATCAATAAGGAGTCCCATTTGAACCACCGTCTTCGCGCCTTGGGCGCATGTTTTTGGATGGCGCAGGCCTGCGCGGCTTACGCCGTGGAACCCGCCGTGCCCATCACAGCCCAGCAGATTTTTCGCGCGGGAGCCACGCCATCCGTGGCTGGTCCTGAGGCGACCTTCACCGGTCGCGTCAGGGTCGATCAGCTCTGGCCCGCCACCAGCGGGATTACCGCAAGCGGCGGCTACGTTACTTTTGAGCCGGGTGCACGTTCTGCGTGGCACACCCATCCTGCCGGACAGCGGCTGGTCGTCATTTCAGGTGCAGGCCGCACACAGGAGTGGGGCAAGCCCGTTCAGGAGCTACGAGCCGGGGATGTCGTCTGGTGCCCGCCGGGTGTGAAGCATTGGCACGGTGCATCGCCTGCAGTGGCGATGACACATCTTGCGGTGACAGGAATGCTCGATGGAAAGAACGTCGAATGGATGGAGAAAGTCAGCGATGAACAGTACACAACACGTTAAGCGCTTCTCGAAGCTTGCCCTCGGCCTGGCAATCGGCGCTGTGGCCATGATGGAGCATGCGCCCTCGCATGGACAGACCTCAGCGGCGACGCAGCGGGAGTCTGCGTCCGAGACCCTCTCAATGCGCCAGCAGGCCATCGTTCCGATCGCGGCGTTCGGCGCTTCTGGTGACATGGCCCGGCTCGCTATCGCGCTCGATCAGGGCCTGGACGCCGGGTTGACCGTCAACGATGCGAAGGAAGTGCTCATACAGCTCTACGCCTACGCAGGATTTCCGCGCAGCTTGAACGCTTTGAACGAACTGATGAAGGTCGTCGAAGCACGCAAGCAACGCGGCATACAGGATGCACAAGGGCAGCTGCCTGGAAGGCCCATTCCAACCGGCGAAGCGCTGCTCGCGGCCGGCACCGCGAACCAGACCAAGCTGCTGGGCGGTCCCGCAAAGGGCGCCATCTATGACTTCGCGCCAGTGGTGGATCAGTACCTGAAGAGCCATCTGTTTGGTGCCATCTTCGAGCGCGATAACTTGGATTGGCAAAGTCGCGAGCTCGCAACCGTCGGGATGTTGTCGGCGTTGCCGGGGGCTGACGCGCAACTGCAGGCACACATGGGCTTCAGCATGAATGTGGGCATCACGGCGGGCCAGCTGGATCAGTTAACGAAGGTATTGGCCGCGAAGGTGGATGGGCAAGCTGCAACGCGGGCTCACGATGCGCTTGCGCGCCAACTGGCGTCGCGGACAAAGAGCTGAGTGAATCGTTGAGGTTGGTTTGTAGCAAGGATGGAAATCGTCGCTCTGCATGCGCTACCCCGAGCAGACCGTCATCCACCTTGAAAAAGTATCTATCGCGCTTCCATTTCGCCGGGCGCGTGCAAAGCGTTTAGCTGCAACGGCTGCTTTGCAGGGCGGAGCAGCCTTTCGCTGGCGGACTTCGGGCGGCCGCAATCGCTGCGAAGCAGCGCTTCGGCGAGGTCCAGCAACGGACCGCCCCGGGCCCTGCGCCGCCGGCAGTGCTCTGGCTAGAGTCGGGCATGAGAGGCCATCCAGCAAAGTTCTGGCACCAGTCATCCGATAGCAACCCATATCCGAACTTGACTGCTTTCCGGCGTCCGACCGGAGCAACCTGATGTCCCAACCGGCCCGGTGGCGTCGACTCCCTTCGACTCCAGTCGGCCAAAACCAGCGATTGGCTGGTCACCTAAATGAACCCCGCAACCCTTGGTCGAGGGCAGGACTTGTCAGTTTGCGCGTTTCGCTGCCCGCCAGCCTGCTCCAAGTACTCTACAAACCCGTCGAAGGCATCCAACAAGGGCTGGAACCGCGCCGCACCGCCTTCCAGTTGGCCCAAGGCGTAGCAGGTCGCCTCCAGCGTGGACAGTTGGTCAGGCCCATGGGCTTTGCGGATACGGTAGTGCGAAGGCGGCAGGTTGCGCAGCGCCAAGCGGGGCAACTGTTGCAGTGGCGGGCTTTGGTAGAGCATCTTTCGGCTTTTGCGCCAGGTGCCGTCCAGCACGACCAGACGCAGGCGCGACTGGGCTTGCAGCCACTCGCGCGGTAGCGGGGGCTCAACCCGCAGGTCCGGCGCGGAATCTTGCAGACTGTCCGGGTACAGCAGCAGCGTGTGCTTGCCGTCCACCGGCCACACCGGCACGGCAAATGCCTCACCCACCACCAAGCGGCAGTGCGCCAAGCTGAGGTGCAGCAGGCGGGCGCTGCCTTTGGCCTGATGTACCTCCATCGGGTGCTGCAGCACCAGTACCTCCACCGCGTGGGCGGTGGGCGCGACCCAGCGGCAAATGCAGGCGCTGAGCGGGCGCAGGCAAGCGGTGCACTGGGGGCGTGGAACTGAAGCGGCGGACATGGCCGGATTTTATTCAGCGTGCCTGGCTGGGCAGTGCGTGAAAGGAGATGTCTCATAGCTTTGGCGCGACGACCGGCCGCTTTGAACAATGTCGGAAGACCGCATTGGCACTGAGCAGTCATGACTAGCGGCCGATAGCAGCCATCGTATTTTCGCGAGAGGCGCGCCGCGTTATCACGCGATGCTGCTGCGCTGCAGGCGTTCCGTACCCCCAGCCGAGATGTCTTCGAACACAGAATCAAGCGCAGCAAATACTTCCCAACGGTCCGTCCCCAGGTGCTGCGCAGCTTTGTCGATTACAAGAAGCTCCAGTTCCTCCTCTCGCTTGCCTTTCCATAGCTTGTCAGCAAGCGCAACGGAGAGCTCTTCCAATCCCAGACCGGGGCTGCGCCATGCTGCGTGAGATACACAGCACTCGGCTATCTCGACCTGAACATCGTTCTCAAGCATCAACCGCTTGCCTTCGGCTTCATGGAGCGACCCGGGTCCGCTCATCTCCTCCGGATGCAGAATCTTTCCGGCGTCGTGGATTGCCACGCCCAACTCAATTCGTTTTGCATCGACGTCTAGCCCCAATTTTGCGTAGCGTTCCACGAGCATGTCGGCGGCTTCTCCAACCAATTGAACATGAAGCAGCAACCGCGGAGGAGCACCAAGCCGCTTCAGCAGTTGATATGCATCTGTGCGACTGCGCAGCATTTTCGGCTTGACTTGATAGTTGAGTTTCCGCTTCGCTGATCGGGACACCTTGTGGCGGCACGGCGAACGACGGGTTCTCCGCGGCGACGCGTTCGCGCCGGAAAAGCGGATATTTTTCATAAGTACGGGTTTGAACCTTTAGCCTACGGCACGGCCAGTTGCTCCAGGGCAAACTGCGCACCGCTGATGAACGTCGGGTCCTGGCCCGTCAGTTGCCTTCCCGCGTCAGCCCCCAGAATTCTGCAGCACCACGCCACCAACAGGTTGGATTGCACTCAAAATCTGTGCGTTCCTGCGCTTTCCGCCGACCTTTCGTTGAACACCACCACCATCGACACGTCCAGCAGCCTGCGAGTGCTGCGCGAGCATCTTTCCTCGGCCTATGCGTCGCGCAACGCCGGCGTGTGCGGTCATCTCTGCTTCACCTTCATCGGCGGCGCGATGGGCTACTTCTATTTGAAGTTGCCCATGGTGCTGCCCTTTGTGGCGATGCTTGTCTTCGCGAACCTGTACGTGCTGTGGGCCCCGCGCTGGCATCCCGAGGTGCCACTGGCCGATGGACCGCGTTGGGCGCGCAGGCACACCCTTCAGATGATCCTGATCGGCGTGGCCACCGCACCCGTGCCCTGGTTCTTCGTATCGACGCAAAACCCGGAGGTGACGGCCCTGATGGCCATCCTGATCATGGTCGGCTGCGGGCTTGCCATGCAATCGTTGTGGCCCATGACGGCCTCGCTGTTCGGCTATGGCATTCCGATGATGGGAGGACTGATTGGTGCGTTGCTCTGGCACAGCGATGGCGTGAACCTGTTCCTGGCAGCCGTGGGCACGGCCTATTTGCTGTTTGCGCTGCGCCGCGGCGTCTTGCAGCACAAGCAGCTGACCGATGCGCTGATCCTGCGCTTTGAGAACGAGTCGCTCGCAAGCCGCCTGACAGAGCAGATCGCGGCGACCGAGCGCGCCAGCGTGGAGAAGACGCGCTTCCTTGCGGCCGCCAGCCACGATCTGCGCCAGCCCCTGCACGCCATCGCGCTGTTCGGTGCGGCGCTGCAGAACGCGCTGCATGATCACCCCGAGCACCAGAACGCCGAGCGGCTCATGCGCTCGGTCAATGCGCTGGGCCACTCGCTGGACACCATGCTCGATGTCTCCCGCCTCGACGCCGGCGTGATCACCCCGGACATCCGGCCCGTCGCGCTCGACACGCTGCTGGTGTCGCTCAACCATGTTTTCCTGGCGCGTGCAGAGCAGGCGGACCTGCAGCTGCGGGTACAGGCCAGTGGTGCATGGGTTTACAGCGACGCCCAGTTGCTGCAGAGGATGCTCTCGAACCTCGTTGACAACGCGCTCAAGTACACGGTGCGCGGCGGCGTCATCGTGCGCGTGCGCTCGCGCGGCGAGCGCCTGTGGATCGAGGTGCGCGACACGGGCATCGGCATGGCGCCCGAGCAGCTGGGCCGCATCTTCGAGGAGTTCTACCAGATCAACAATCCGGAGCGCGATCGTGCACGCGGCCTCGGTATCGGCCTGTCCATCGTGCAGCGGCTGTCTCGGCTGCTCGATCATCAGGTTCAGGTGCACACACGCGTGGATCGCGGCACGCGCTTTCGCGTGCACCTGGCGCCAGCACACCCCCCGCCCGACACGTCACCCGGCCCGAGGCCGAGCACCCCGCAGCAAGGTGGATTGCCGCGCCGGATGCCGCCCCAGCCTCCGACGCCGGCCTTGGCGCGGCGTGTGCTGCTCATCGACGATGAGGCCGAGATCCGCCAGGCGATGAGCGAGTTGTTGCGCGCATATGCATTCGATGTACAGGCGGTGGTCGACGAGGGCACGGCGGCCATGGCACTGTCTCAGGCGGAAGCCGAGGGGCGAGCGTTCGAACTGCTGCTGTGCGACTATCGATTGGCCGACGGTGGCAGCGGACTCGATGTGGGCCTGCGCTTGCGTTGGCGCAATGGCACGCGGATGCCGCTGCTGCTGATCACGGGGGAGACCGCGCCCGAGCGCCTGCAGCGGGTGCGCGAATCCGGTGTCCCCGTGCTGTTCAAGCCCGTGAACGCAGACACATTGCTGGATACCATCGACGCGGTGTTGAAGAGGGTATGAATGCCGCAACCCAAGTTGACCGAGGACACCCAGCCTTGGCAGCCCGGTGCCAGCCTTTCAGGGCGTTCTTGTCAGGTACCAAGCTGATGAATGGCCGCCCTGGTGCGTTTGCCGAGCTTGATATACAGCTCGACCGCTTGATCGTTTGACAGTCGCTTGCCGAACCTCATCTGCCATGAAATATCTACGCCATCCTCTTGTTTTTTTCGCCGCGGTCGCGTGCACCCACATTGGCGCTCAAACGACGGGCGCCGCACCGCAGGCATCCATTTCTGAGTCCAATGCCGCCGTGTTCAAAGCTTGCGCCGTCGCTCCTGCAGCGAAGGGAGCGTGCCCGCTCGATGCGGTCTTTGGGCTCTTCAAGCTCGCGCCCAACAACGACGTGCTGGACTTCAAGGTTTCGAAAATCGTACCGCGGACGATCAACCAAAACTACGGTTGGATCCTGAAACTCAACCAGAAATCTGGCAAGGTCCGCGTTCTCGAACGCGCGACATTGCCGCAGACCCCGAAGACGTGGGGCAGCGGTGGCCAGCCTTACGGCACGTCAGCGGATCGCAAGACCATTTCGCTGGACGTGACCCTGACCATCTACGACGGCACCATTTCGAAGTCTTGGGACGTGGCCGATGGCGATCCTGCCGGCCACTACCTGATCAGCGCCTACGTCGAAAACGCCGATCCGGTGCAGTTCGAGTTTGATGTCATCGATCCAAAATGACCAACTTCCGTCGGCATGAGCAGATCCGTTTGCGCAGCGATCAGGTGGAACCAGAGAGAAGTTCCTTGGCCCGAGCCAACAATTCCTTGGTCGTCTTCTTGGCTGGCGTCGATCCGCTGTCTTCCCGGCGAGCCGCTCGACGACAAGTCGGTGCCCCATTCCAACGGCGATCTCCAGCAGCTCCTCCTGGGGCGGATGGATCACTGTGTAGTCCGTGTCGACTTCCGCACACCGTGACACGGCTTCATCGAAGAGCCGCTCAAAGCGGTCCGTATCGTGCCGGGCGTTCAACAGCAACTCGAAGTAAGCCCACTCCACCATATGCCTGTCGTTCGGAACACCTTGCGCGGCCCAATCGAAGGCGATGGCCTGGCGCAGCAGCGGCTCTGCCGTCTCGATCTCCGCTGCACGATTGAATGCGATGCGCGCGGTCGCCAATAGCGAATGCCGAGAAAGGCGCGTCGGCTCTCTCTTTGATCAGTGCGCGCGTTGCGTCGTGGTCAAAAGTCGGCAGGTTCATTGCTGGACAAAAAAAAGCGGGAGAAGAATCGTGCCGTGACCGTGCAGGTCTGCCAGTGGCCAAGCCCACTCTGCGAATCAAACGTCCAGCTTGTACGGATAGCGCTCTGCCAAGCCCATCGACAAACTGTTCATTGCCAAAGCAATTTCGCCAACGTTCGGGATGCTGCCCGTACATTGCTCCACCTGTGCCATCAGGTCGGCCAACTGGAGCCATTGCATGAAGTCGATACCCATATCGATCCCCTGCGCACTGGTTCCCTGGTCGTGGTCGAGAAACGCAACCCTGGAGGCGAATTCCGTTCTCCTCAGAAGCCACGCATCGCCAGTGCCTGAGGCGCCGATAACCCACCAGGTCTTCCCAAGGTCAATCATTGGATGATCTCTGCCAGCGGTCTCTTGCAGCATCTGCGCCAGATTCAGCAGCACGAAGTCCCCCGCGATTTCCTGCGCGCCAACGAAGTCGGCCAATGACAGATAGTCGGCGGGCAAGCATGCCGCAAGTACTTCTCGAGACTTCCGCGAAATGGTGACGGATGCGCGGTCGCGCGAACTCAGGTCCGCCACGATGTGGCTACTGGGACGTATGACCAACAAACTTGAAACCCCCTCATGTGATTGTTCCGATGATGCTGCCATTCGGGTCTGGCCGCTTTCAGCCGGTGGTTCAGGCCCGGCACTCAGTGGGCCTGAGGGTCGAAGTAGGCCTCCCACGACAGCCGCGAAGGTTGGAGGCCCTCGGCCCTTCGGAAGGAAGCCATGGCTTCCTCGTCTGCGCCGCAGTTCATCTTTGCCACCCCCAGATTGAAGTACGTATTCCGGTCAGTTGACCCGAGTTCAACCGCGCGCTGTAGGACGGATGCCGCCTTTTTGTGTTCGCCCCGGTCGCAGAGCACAGCGCCCAGGCACGTCGCCGCAAGGACGTTGCCGGGGACTTCAACGAGCGCCCTCGCGAGCATCGCTTCTGCGGAGGTCAGGTTTTCCTCCCACTTGTCAGGCTCCTTCCAGGCCTCCTGGACAAGCGACCGACTGGCCGAAATGATGTGCAAGTTCATGTGGGTTGAGGCTTTTCGCGGGCGGCGTCTTCGGGTGGCCGCGTGCGAGAACTTTCTTCAAAATCCATGCAGTGTTCCATGCACTCTTATCCTCGCCAAGCCATGTCGTCGAACGTTTGATGGTGGCGGCATCCTGCCGCACGTGCGCCAACGTCAGCGCCTCTCAAAACCGTTCTTCACACCGAAGATGCTGTGCCGAGCTTGCGACAAATCAAGACACGCGGCACAGTCACGTTTTTACCTTCAGCGCACCGAAGAGAAGATCAAATGCCAAAAGCCTACTGGGTCAGCGCGTATCGCGCAGTCAACGATTCCGAAAAACTTGCCGCTTATGCAAAGCTGGCCGGCCCGGCACTCACTGCCAACGGCGCGCGCTTCCTGGCGCGCGGCGAACCGTCCAAGGTCTATGAACTCGGCGTGATGCAACGCACCGTACTGATCGAGTTCGACAGTGTTGAACAAGCAGTTGCCGCACACGACAGCCCGGCATACCAGGCCGCATTGGCTGCACTGGGCGACGGAGCCGACCGCGAGATTCGCATCATCGAAGGCGTTTGAGTGGCAGGAGCGCGACGCTCCCCCTTTGAGTACCCGCGGGCAGCAGAAGCTTTCGCCAAGGCGCGCTTGCAAGACAGTGGGCCCGCGTCTCTCGTTTCCCCGCTGCTGGTCTACATACCGCCGACATGCGCGAGAGCAGCGCCGTGGCCCAGTCTGTACTGGCGCACGAGCGTCGAGTCGCCATGAACGTCGACAGCTCGACTTCGGAGTGCGACCAACTGAACGCCTTGATCGCCTCGATCGACGCCGCGGCCCGCCAGCCGCAGCCGCCGTTCGAGCAGGACCGGCTCAAGGACCAACGCAGGCACGCACACGACCGCCGATTCGCGCTGCGCTGCGGCTAATCCCCCGCGGCCAGGCCCCGCGCGTCGGGTTCGGCGTGCGGATCATCTGCGGCGCGCAATGGCAGCACACCCGAGACCTCGCGCAGCCGCTTGTGCGCAGCCCCCTCCCACGCGATGGGCTGCTGGTTCTTCGCACGCAGGTAGTGGTGCGTGAACACGGCCAGGTAGGCCTCCAGTGTTTGCGCGGCGACGTGCTCGCCTGCCAGGTCCATGCACAGGGCCGCCACCTCGCTGGTGCAGAAGTGGTCGTCGCGCCCGGAGCGACGCAGCTGGTACTGCGTGATCTGCTCCGGCTGCAGGCTCAGCACGGGCAGCGGATCGAGATACGGGCTTCTGGTGAACATCTTGCGGGCCTCGCCCCACGTTCCGTCCAGCAGGATGAAGAGCGGACGCTTCGCGGGCTCGCCGCCGGTAGGGTCGGCGGGGTCGGCGGGGTCGGCGGGGTCGGTGGAGTCGGGCAAGGGCACGGCATGCACCACGCGCTCGGGCGCCGCGTACTGCCCCGGAAACACCACGTACGGCTGCCACTGCGGGTCGCCCAGCAAGGCCAGCAATGCGGGGTCGGTCTCGGTGCGCGCCCAGCCGAAGGCGAAGGTGTCGGCGACCACGTCGGCGATCAGCCAGCCCGTGTTGGTCGGCTTGAGCGGCTCGATGTCGGCCATGAGCAGGCACACCCCCGCGCGCGTGGTCAGCAGGGGCCGCAAGGCACACATGCAGTGGCTGGGCACCAGCCGGCAGCCGGCGCAGCGCTCGCGCTTGAAACCGCCACGGGCAAGAAAGGGCTTGGCGCTTCGCGCCAGGCGCGCGGCGCGAAGAAGGGAGACGGCGTGGGGCATGCAGTGATTCTCGGCGGTGTCTCAAAGCGGGTTGGCGGCCGAAAACCGGCCCGCCCCGCCGCGTTGCGTCCGAACAGCGCCAGCGGCTAGGCAATCGCGGGAGGGCCAGCCTCGGGAAGAAAGGTCCTGACATGCGCCGCGAAGGCAGCCGTCAACGCGGTCGGCTCGTCACGAGCGAATGCAAGCTTGACCCCGACGCCCGGCAGATCGGGGAACCCCTGCGCCGACGTCAGGATCTCCAAGTCGTCGGGAACGGCGGTTCGCGTCAGCACGATGACGGCCAGGCCGGAGCGCGCCATGCCGACCAGGCCCGACAGGCTGCTGCTGGCATAGGCGAGCCGATAGGCGCGACCCGCGGCCTCCAGCGCCTGCCTGGGCAGCAGATGGTCGAGTGCATCGGGCGCGCCCAGCGCCAGCGGCAGCGGATCGATCGACGCGGCGGCGCCGCCGCGCTGCGTCACCCAGACCAGAGGCTCGTGGCGGATCACGTCGCCACCCACCGCACCGCCCGTCTCGGCCACCGACACCGACACCAGCGCCAGGTCGACCGCACGCCGGGCCAGCAGCTCATGCAGGCGGGGTGTCGGCGCGCACATCACTTCCAATTGCACCCGCGGGTGCAGGCTCGCAAAGCCTTGAAGCAGGTACGGCAGGAACACGACGGCATAGTCGTCCGGGCAACTGAAGCGCAGCACGCCCGACAGCTGCTCGCCGCGCAGTTCGGCCAGGGCTTCGTCGTGCTTGCGCAGCAGTTCCCCCGCGCGCACGAGCAGCCGCTCGCCGGTGGCAGTGAGCGTCACGCCTCGCCCGGTGCGATGCAGCAGCGGTTGCGCCACGATGCCTTCGAGCCGCTGCATCTGCATGCTGAGCGCCGACTGCGTGCGCCCCACGCGCAGCGCAGCCTGGCCCAGCACGCCGGTCTCCGCGATGGCGACAAAGCTGCGAAGCAGGTCGATGTCCAGGGATTGGCTCACGGGATGAATTCTCCTGATAGCTGAGTTCAAAACAATTCGCTTCCCGGCGCGGGAGGTGCTGCGTAAGGTGCGTCATTTTGATCGGGAAGCATCGACATGAGCAGGAACAACGACCCCCAGTTCTGGCAGCAGGCCCAACGGCACCTGGTGCGCTACGGCGGCAGCTTCGAGCCCCTGATCATCGAGCGTGCGCAGGGCTGCTTCGTCTACGACGCGGACGGCCGGGGCATCCTCGACTTCACGTCGGGGCAGATGAGCGCCTTGCTGGGGCACTCGCATCCGGACATCGTCGCGGTGGTGTCGGAACACATGCGCACGCTTGACCATCTCTTCAGCGGCATGCTGTCGCGCCCGGTCGTCGAGCTGGCCACGCAGATCGCGCGGCACGCGCCCGCAGACCTGGAGCGCTGCCTGCTGCTGAGCACGGGCGCCGAGTCGAACGAAGCGGCCATCCGCATGGCCAAGCTGGTCACGGGCCGCCACGAGGTGGTGGCGTTCACGCAGTCGTGGCACGGCATGACCGGCAGCGCGGCGGCGGCCACCTACAGCGCGGGCCGCAAAGGCTACGGCCCCACGGCGGCCGGCTCGTTCGCAATACCGGCGCCCAACGCCTACCGGCCCCGCTTCACGACGCCGGACGGCGCGCTGGACTGGCGCCGCGAACTCGACGACGGTTTCGAGCAGGTCGACCGGCAGTCGACCGGCGCGCTCGCCGCGTTCATCGCCGAACCCATCCTCAGCAGCGGCGGCATCCTCGAACTGCCGCCGGGCTACATGGCGGCGCTGAAGCACAAGTGCGAAGAGCGCGGCATGCTGCTGATCGTCGATGAGGCGCAGACCGGCATCGGCCGCACCGGCCTGATGTTCGCCTGCGATCGCGACGGCGTTGCCCCCGACATCCTCACGCTTTCCAAGACCCTGGGCGCGGGCCTGCCGCTGGCCGCGATGGTGACGACCGCCGCCATCGAAGAAGAGGCGCATGCGCGCGGCTTCCTGTTCTATACGACGCACGTCTCCGACCCGCTGCCCGCGGCAGTCGGCCTGAAAGTGCTGGAGGTGGTGGAGCGCGACGGACTTGTCGAACGCGCACGCACCGCAGGCGAGCGCCTGGCGCAGGGGCTGCGAAGCTTGCAGCAACGCCACGAGTGCATCGGCGATGTGCGTGGGCGCGGCCTGCTGCTCGGGCTGGAACTCGTCACCGATCGAAAGACCCGCGAACCGGCCTTCGAACTCGGCGAGGCCATCACGCGCGAGTGCATGCGGCTCGGGCTGAGCATGAACATCGTGAAGCTGCCGTCGATGGGCGGCGTGTTCCGCATCGCACCGCCGCTGACGATCAGCGACAGCGAGCTCGACCTTGGTCTGGAGCTGCTCGACAAGGCGATAGACACTGCCGTGCGAGCGGCGCCGCGCGCACGGCAATCCGTCGCATAGCAGCAGGCAAGGCCGACCGGCCGCGCGCCGGTCAGCGGCGCGCCTGGATCATCTTCCATCCGTTGCCCGACGGGTCGCGAAAGCCGGCGTCCACCGTGCCGTAGCGCTCCGTCGGCTCCTGCGTGAACTCCACGCCCAGCGCCAGCATCCGGTCATGGGCGGCGCGGCAGTCGTCCACGGTCAGCACCAGCGGCGGCATGGCGCCCTTGGCCACGATGGCACGCACCGCCTGCGCCGTCGCCGCATCGAGCGCCGGCGGCCCGGGCTTGAACAGGCCGAGCTGGAACGACGGCTGCTCCGGGTGCTGCACAGTGAGCCAGCGATAGTCGCCGTTGCCCACGTCCGTGTGCACGCGAAAGCCCAGCTTGTCTACATAGAACGCGAGCGCTTCGTCTTGATCGCGCACGTACAAACCCACCACTTCAATGCCCTGCATCATGGAATCTCCTGTTGTTCGGGCTCGTTTGTACCGTCCGTTGCCTGGCGCCGCTTCTCCGAAACTGCGGTCCTGAGGTCGGGCCGGCGCGCGGCGCTGACGATGCAGGCCGGCACGCGGGCGAGCGCGTGCGCGGTCGCCCGCCCGCCCGTGCGCACCGCGCTCGGGCTGCTTCCGGTGATGTCGCGAAAGGTGCGCCCGAAGGTGCCCAGGCTCGCCCAGCCCGTGTCGAAGGCGATGTCGGTGATGGACAACTCGGTTTCGCGCAGCAGCGTCATCGCCCGCTCGATGCGCCGGGTGAGCAGGTACCGGTGCGGCGGAATGCCGAAGGCCTGCTTGAACGATCGCGCGAAGTGGGCCTCTGAAATGCCGCTTGCCTGCGCCAACCGCTGCACGGGCCATTGCTCGTGCGATGCGGCGTCCATTCGGTCTTTCGCGCGCAGCAGACGGCGCAGCACGTCGGGGTCCTGGGGGGCGGGGGCTTCGCTCATTTGGCAGTGAATCCTTTGGGGCGCGGGCTCAGGCGGTGCGCTCGCGCAGGCGCGGCGTCACGAAGTCCAGAAAGGCGCGCAGCTTCAACGGCAACGGCGCCTGTCCGGTGTGCACCAGGCTGACAGGCAAAGGCGCCGACTCGAACTCGTCGAGCACCACGCGCAGCGCCTGCGCGCGCACGGCATCCGCGACCTGGTAAGACAGCACGCGTATCAGTCCGACGCCCAGCGTTGCGGCCGCGATGGCCGCCTCCGCCGTGTTGACCGTCAGCCGCGACTGAACGGGCACCGACAGCTCGGACTTGCCGGCACCGAACACCCAGGCGCGCATGGACGCAAGAACTTCGAAGGTGATGCACGCGTGCGCCGCAAGGTCCTGCGGCCTGGCCGGCACGCCGTGCGCCGCCAGATAGGCCGGGCTGGCGCAGACGACGCGCCGCACCGTGCCGACGCGCGTTGCCATCAGCGTGCTGTCGGGCAACTGGCCGATCCGTACCGCCGCGTCGGCGTGCTCGTCCATCAGATGCACGACGCGGTCCGTGAGCATCAGGCTGACGCCGATCTGCGGATAGTGCGCGAGAAATTCCGCGACCACGGGCACGACGTGCAGGCGTCCGAACATCTCGGGCGCCGTGACCACCAGTTCGCCCTTGGGCGAGGCGTACTCCCCCGTCGCGGCGCGCTCGGCTTCGCCGATTTCCTCGAGGATGCGCCGGCACGCCGCCACGTAGGAGATGCCGGCTTCCGTCAGCGACAGCTGCCGCGTCGTGCGGTGGAGCAGGCGCGTCTTCAGGTGCGCCTCCAGTTCCGCCACCTTGCGGCTGACCGTCGCCAGCGGCATGTCGAGAAAACGCGCGGCGGCCGACAGGCTGCCCGCATCGACGACGGCGACAAGGATGGACATCGACTCGAGACGGTTCATTCGCGGCTACCAAATTTCGGAAGAATCATTCTCGATCTTGCAGGATTCTCTCGGCACGTGCAAACAAGTAACTTAGGGCATCGCTCTCTCCGGAGCGCGGCATCCCGCCGCAACCGGAGGCACACATCGAAGGAGAACGCCGTGAGCAGCCCGTTCATCACACCCGCCAGTCCGCCAGCGCCCGTGGTCGCATCGCGCGGCAAGATCCTCATGATGGCGATCATCGCCGGCGCGGTGATCACCAACATCTACTGCACCCAGCCGATCCTGCCGCTGATTGCATCGGGCATGGAGGTGGACGTGGCAACGGTAGACCTCGTCGCGGGCTCGGCGCTGCTCGGCTTCGCCGTGGGGCTGGCGTTGTTGCTGCCGCTGGGCGACCGCTTCGACCGCCGCAAGCTGGTGCTGGGCCAGATCGCCGGAGCCTTCGTCTTCGCCGCGGCGGCGGCGCTGGCGCCCGGCATCTGGTCGCTGATCGCGGCCTCCTTCGCGCTGGGCATCGTCAGCTGCGTGCCCCAGCAGCTGGTGCCCTTCGCGGCCGTCATGTCGCTGCCCGGCGAGCGTGGGCGCTCGGTCGGCACGGTCGTCAGCGGCATCATGGTCGGCATCCTGCTGGGCCGCACGATCAGCGGCGTGGTGGGCGCGGCCTGCGGTTGGCGCGCCGTCTACGGCCTGGAGGCGGCGTTCATGGTTCCGGTGTGGATCGCGGCCGCCAAGCTGCTGCCGCGTGGCGTGCCGAGCACCGACCTGTCCTACGGACGCCTGCTGGCCTCGTTGTGGCCGCTGGCCCGCGATCACCGCGCGATTCGCGAATCGATGATGGTGCAGGCGCTGCTGTGGGCCTGCTTCAATGCCTTCTGGGTCAACCTGGCGGCGCTGCTGGCGAGCGGCCCGTGGCACCTCGGCAGCGCCTGGGCAGGCGGCTTCGGCATCATCGGCGCGGCCGGGGCCATGGCCGCGTCGCTCGGCGGCCGCGCCACCGACCGGCTGGGATCGCGCAGCGTCATCGCAGCCAGCATCGGCATCGTGACGGTGGCCTTCCTGCTGCTGGCCGGCGCGGAGTCGTCGCTGGTGTTCCTGGTGCTGGGCGTCATCGTGCTCGACATCGGCGTGCAGTCGGGCCTGGTGGCCAACCAGACCCGCGCCTTTGCCGTCGATCCGAAGGCGCAAGGCCGCATCAACAGCCTGTACATGACCGCCACGTTCTCCGGCGGCGCCCTCGGCGTGATGGCCAGCGGCTGGCTGATGGCGCGCTACGGCTGGAGCGGCATCGTGGTCTTCGGCCTCGTGCTGGGAGTCGCCGCCGCCGTGGTGCATTGGGTGGGCGCGCCTCGCCAGGCACGGCGCTGATGGAGCGCACTCGCGGGATCGTCAGCCACATCGACAAGAGCGGCGCTTTCTCTTGCACGCCGGTGAGCGGATTGCGCATCAGGAGCTGGCTGTCAAACCCAACCCCGTCTATGCGCTCAGCACTTCTCTCACGCGTGGCGCTTCAAAGCAGAAGCCTTGTGGATCGCGGTCTTGCCCGTCTTGTCGCTCTTTACTTCGAATTGCGGCGCGGCGTCGGAAGCCTTCGCGACATGGCCTTTCACGCGCGCCGACTTCGTCACCTTGCGCACCACCTTGCCGGTGGTTTCGCCTTGCGGCGTCTTCCAATCGACGGCATCGCCCACTTTCGGCTTTGTTTGCATGACAGCTCCACAGCGCTACATGTGCAAATGCACAAGGCAAAACTATCTGCGGCTGCGTCCACGCATGTAGGTAGAAACCGCTTCTTCACCGGAGCTGTACAGGAACCTAGTATTGCGGCACGCCTGTTGTCGACGGGCTCGTTCGACGCCCACCGGGGGTCATCTTCTGTTCCTGGGAGAAAACATCCATGGCTACCAACACCGTGCGTCTGCACCGCGTTCTTCGCGCCCCGCCCAGCCGGATCTACCGCGCGTTCACCGAGCCCGGCGCGTTCGAGCGCTGGCTCCCGCCGTTCGGGTTCACCGGCAAGGTCCACGCCATGGAGCCCGTGGTGGGCGGCGCCTGGCACATGTCCTTCACCAACTTCGGTACAGGCCACAGCCACTCGTTCGGCGGGACGTATCTGGAACTGGTGCCCGACGCGCGCATTGCCTACGACGCGACCTTCGACGATGCCAACCTTCCCGGCACCATGAAGACCACCGTGAGCCTGACACCGGTGTCCTGCGGCACTGAAATTTCCATCGTGCAGGAAGGCATTCCGGAGGTGATTCCAGCCGAGATGTGCTACCTGGGCTGGCAGGAGTCGTTCGTGGCCTTGGCGCAGTTGGTGGAGCCGAACATTCCGGGGTGAGGGCGCACGGGGCCGGCGCCCGCGCCCGCGCCCTTCAATTCAAACCAACTGCAGATCCTTCGGCGCGACGCCGTCGAACACGCGCGCCAGCTGCGCCGCCGACAGCCCATACATCCGCTGGAACAGCCCGCCGAACACCGCCCGGTATTCATTGAGCACCGGGTAGTCGCGGTTCTGGAACAGCGTGGCCTGCGTCAGCGCCTGCTGCTCGCCGACGATGCGCCCGCCGGCCTGCGCCGAGAGCCCGCCGCCGAGCACCCAGTAGACGGTGCCGTGCCCGTGGTCGGTGCCGCGGTTGCCGTTCTCGCGGAAGGTGCGGCCGAACTCGCTGATGACGACCACCACGGTCTGGCGCCAGGCGTCCTCACCCATCTCCTGCGCGAAGCCGGCCACGCCGCGGCCCAGTTCCTCGAAGCGGTTGGCGAGGTAGCCGGTGGCTGCGCCCTGCCCCACGTGCGTGTCCCAGCCGCCGACGTCGACAAAGCCCAGGTCGAAGCGGTCGCGCATCAGCAGCGCCATGCGGCGCGCGACCAGCTCGAAGCCCTTGGCGGTCATGGCGTTGCGGCTGGCGGCGTCCATCTCGGCCTGCACGGCGCGCATCACCTCGTCGCGCACCTGGAAGCCTTCGGCCACCGGCTGGGCCAGCGCGGTGTTGCGGTACATGGCCGCAATGACCTGGCTTTGCCGCGCGTCGATGCCCGAGCGTGCATTGCCCGCCAGCGCCATGTTGGCGGCCTTGGCCTTGCCGCGCATCGAGATCGGCAACTGGTCGGTGAAGGCGATGGGCGACACGTCGGTGACGGGCCCGGCGCCGAGCACGCCGGCCAGCCGGTTGAGGAAGCCCGAGCCGTAGTCGCGGCGCTTGTCGAGCGCCTGGCCGAGCTCGATGGAATCTTGTGTCTCGAAGTGGCTGCGCGTGAGGTCGTCGGTGCCGGCGAAGGCGATGAAGGCGGCTTGCTTCTGCTGGAACAGCGGCATCACGCTTTGCGCGAGCGCGGGGTGCAGGCCCCAGTTGCCGTCGAGCGGCAGCGCACCGTTGGGCGTGCCGGGGCGCGCGATGGCGATGTTGGGGCGCGAGGCGTAGTAGAAGTCGCTGGCGGTGGGCACGAGCAGGTTGCTGCAGTCGTACGCGCCGCGCAGGAACACGACCAGCAGCTTGGCGCCTTCGGCCGCGGGCGCGGCCATGAGCTGGCCGGCGGCGCCTGCGAAGGGAGCGGCGGCCATGAGCCGCAAGAGTTCTCGACGTTGCATGACGATGTGTCCTTTGTTCTTGCCTGCCTTGCTCCTTCCCCCTTTGGGGGAAGGTTGGGATGGGGGCACGGCGGCGTTTGCTTTCACTGCAGCGCTTCATCGAACGCCGCTTGCCCCCACCCCTGCCCTCCCCCAGAGGGGGAGGGAGAAATACCTGCCTTGCTCCTTCCCCTTCCGGGGGAAGGCTGGGATGGGGGCGCGGCGGCGTTTGCATTCGCCACAGCGCTTCATCGAGCGCCGCTTGCCCCCACCCCTGCCCTCCCCCAGCGGGGGAGGGAGAAAAACCAAGACCAACCTCAGCGGCGCATGAGCTCCGGCGACGCCAGCAGGAAGGTGTTCCACTCCTGCGGATTCTTCGCCTGCGCCAGCGCCTCGCGCGTGTCCGCGCTCAAGCCGCCCTGCATCGCACGCACCGCGCGCGACTCGGCCAGTTGCGGAAAGGCGGGCTTCTCCAGCGGCGCCTTGTCGTCCGCGCGGAACAGCACCGCGCCGTTCGCGCCGATGGCGCGCGCGATCTCGAAGCGCGTGTTCATCTGCCCCGCACTGGCCCAGGCCGCCTCGTTCAGCGGATAACCATCGGGCGTCTCGTGGCCATACAGCGGCTCGCCCATGCGGTTGATCCAGCCGAGCATCGGGTTCACGTTCAGCACCACGCGGTCGTCGTACGCGAGCCGCACGCCGGCCATCACGTAGTGCACCGGGTCGCGGAACTTGCGGCCCAGCGAGGCCGTGAACTCGGGCGACTCGAACAGCGCCTTCAGCGTGACGGCGATGTCGCCGTCGCTGCCCGTGAAGGCCGCGGCCATGCGATCGACCAGCACCTGCGGCGGATCGTCCGACACGAAGTACACGGCCAGCTTGCGCGACACGAAACGCGCGGTGGCCGGCGCGCGCGCCAGGCGGTCGAGCGCCTCGTCGGCCTCGGCCAGGCCGCGGCTCTGCATCGGTTGCCCGAGCAGCGTTTTCGGCCCGTAGACGTGCCGGTTCGGGTTGAACTCGAAGAGGCCCTTGCGCACATAGTCGGCGCGCAGCGCGGGCCGCACGTTCGGCGGCGGTGCATCGAGCGGCTGCATGTTCACACCCACGCCGGTGAGCACGCGCGCCAGCTCCTGCACGTCGGCCTGCGAATAGCCGCTGCCCACGCCCAGCGTGTGCAGCTCCATGAGCTCGCGCGCGTAGTTCTCGTTGATGCGGTTGGCCGCGTTCTGCGCGTTGTCCAGGTAGCGCAGCATGGCCGGGTGATGCAGCGTGGCGCCCAGCAGGTCGCGGAACTTGCCGAGCGCGTGCGGGCGAATGGCGTTCTCTTCGTAGTCGCCCACCATCGCGCGCAGGTTGTCCTTGCGCAGGTTGACGTTGAAGTGGTTCATCCAGAACCACGTCATCTGCTCCTGCAGCTGGTTGGGCGAATACAAAGCGCGCAGCACGAAGCGCGTCTGCGCCTCGCGTGCGAGGTCGTTGAGCTGCTGCTGGTAGGCCTGCCGTGCGGCCTTCTTCTGGTCTTCGTCGGGCAGCGCATCGGCGGCCTTGCGCTGCGCGTCGAGCCCGGTCACGAGCTGGTCGAGCGGGGTGCGCGAAATGGCCATGGCGTCGATCTGCGCCTGCGCGGCAGCCGGCAGCGGCGCGGGGCGCGGGTTGAGTTGGTCACGCATCCACAACGACAGCCCGCGCTGCGCGAGCTGCGCGTCGCTGCTGGCGTTGGCGCCCCAGCTCACGCGGTCGAGCCAGCGCAGGCGCGTGGCTTCGTTCACGGGTGCCGAGGGCAGCGACACCGACACCAGCGGCCGCCGCTCGCCCGGTGCGCTCGCGCAGGCCGCGAGCAGGGCCAGCGCACACGCGCCAAGCGCCATCGACGCGCGGCGCATGGCGAAGCGCGAAGCAGTGACGGGCACCGCCCTCACTCCCTGCGCATGTCGTGGTGGCGCACATCGCCGATGGCGTGCTGCGCGGTGGCGAGCGCCAGATCGACGTGCGCCAGTCCGCGTTGCTGGAACGGCCGCGAGCGCGGGTCGTCTTCTTCGCGCGCCACGTCGGAGCGCACCTTGCGCAGCAGGTCGGCCGCCACGTGCAGGCGGCCTTCGCGCGGCAGCCATGCGTCGGTGGGCTCGCGCCATTGCACGGGCTTGCCGTCGAGCCACGCGGCGTGCTGCAGGTCGCCGATGGCGGCATGGATTTCGTCGACCACCACCTGCTCGTCGCGCGAGACCTGCCCGTCTTCGGGCCGGCGGTGCTCCACCTGCCACGCAGCGGTGCGCAGGTCGGACAAGGCGTGCAGGTAGAACGGATGCTTGCCGTATTCGTCGGCTTGCGCGGGCAGCGAGACCGCCGCCATGAGGGCAAGGGCGACGGCCGAGGCGGCCATGAGGCCTTTCTTCTTCATCATCTTCGGGGCTCCTGAGGGTGACAGCAAATTCAAGGATGCCTCCTCAACCGCTGAAACCCGCGCCGCGTTGACGCTCTTTACCTTCGTAACGCTGCGCAAAGATGACGCCGTGGCGCCCTCGAAGTCAGGCCACGGACAGGCTCGCCGGTGCAGCGCCGGCAATCTGCCGCAGCGCGCGCTCGAACACCTCGACGGGCTGGCCGCCGGAGATGAGGTGCTGGTCGTTGATGATGATCGCGGGCACCGAGTGGATGCCCGCGTCGGTGTACATGCGCTCGCGCTCGCGGGTTTCCTGCGCGAACTCGTCGCTGTTCAATATCTCGCGGGCACGCGCTGCGTCGAGCCCCGCTTCGGTTGCCGCGCGCACCAGCACCTCGGGGTCGGAGGGGTTCTGGCGGTCGGTGAAATAGGCCTTCAGCAGCAGCTTCTTCAGCGCCGCCTGCTTCGCCGGGCTTTCCAGCTCGGCCCAGTGCAGCAGGCGATGGGCATTGAAGGTGTTGTACACACGCGGGCGGCCTTCGGGGCTGAACTCGAAGCCGACGGCGGCGCCGCGCTGGCGGATCATTTCGCGCGACTGCGCCTGCTGCTCGCGCGTGGAGCCGTACTTTTCGTTCAGGTGCTCGAAGGTGTCCTGGCCTTCGGGCGGCATCTGCGGGTTCAGCTCGAAGGGCTGGAAGTGCAGCTCCGCGGTGACGTCGGGCGCCACCCGCCGGATGGCCGCTTCGAGGGAACTCAGGCCCACGGCGCACCAGGGGCAGGACACATCGGAGACGAAATCGATCTTGAGGTGGGAGGTCATGGCGCCATTCTTCACGGCCCCCCAACCCTTGGTGCGCGAAAGGTTTTCGCTCAGGCGCGGGCCGTGGCCTTGGCCATGCGGGCGTCCGACAGCGTCTGCTCGCGCAGGCGGTGGTATTCCTGCTTGTCCACCGGCACGGCGTCGGGGTTGCCCAGGTCCTTCATGTGGATGCGGTACGTTTCCCGCGCACTCATCGCCGCCAGCGCCGCAAGAATGGTCACCGCGAAGGAGATGGCGCCCACGGTGAGCCACACGTTGGTCGAGCCCGGAGGCGCGACGGCGGCGAACAGGGCCGGCAGCAGCGCGGTGATGGTGGTGCCCACGTTCTGCGAGATGGCCATGGCCGACACGCGGTTGCGGGTGCGGAACAGCTCCGGATAGAAGCTCGGGAAGGTGGCGTTGTAGCCCTGGTACACGATGCCCCACATCAGCAGCGACATGCACACGGCCAGCGGCACGTTCCGGATGCTGATGGCATACAGGTAGGCAAACGACAGCAGGCCAGAGGCCAGCGCGCCGACGATGATGGGCGGGCGGCGGCCGATGCGGTCCGACAGGTTGCCCACGAACGGAATCACGATCACGGCGAGGATGTTGCCCAGCACCGGAATCCACAGGTACACGTCCTTCTGGAAGCCGATGCCGTAGGCGGCCTGCACGGCATAGGCCGCGCCGAACACCGTGGCCACCACCGGAATGACGTTCATCAGCGCCATGCACACCACGCGCAGCATGTCGGCCCAGCTGTCGGTGAAGGCCTGGACGATCGGCGCCTTGGCCACTTCGCCCTTCTTGTCGACTTCGGCAAAGGCCGGTGTTTCGTCCACTTCGCGGCGGATGATGTAGCCGGCCACGATCACCAGGAAGCTCAGCAGGAACGGAATGCGCCAGCCCCACGAGTTGAAGGCGTCTTCAGGCATGTAGTGCGCCAGCGGCAGGAACACGGCGGCCGCCAGAATCTGGCCGGCCTGTACACCCTGCAGCGTGAAGCTCGCGAAGAAGCCGCGACGCCCGAACGGCGCGTGCTCGAGGATCATCGAGCTCGCGCCCGAGATTTCACCGGCCACGGCAAAGCCCTGGATCAGGCGCAGCAGCACCAGCAGCGCGGGGGCCAGCAGGCCGACCTGATCGTAGGTCGGCAGCAGGCCGACGGCCACGGTCGAGAAACCCATCAGGAACATGCACAGCACCAGCACCTGCTTGCGCCCGTGCGTGTCGCCCCAGTGGCCCAGCACGAAGGCGCCGATGGGGCGCGCGACGTAGCCCACGCCGTAGGTCGCGAGCGACGCGATGATGGCGGTCTTGGGGTCGCCCTTGGGAAAGAAGATCTGCGGAAAGATCAGCGCCGCCGCGGTGGCGTAGATGAAGAAGTCGTAGTACTCCAGCGCCGAGCCGATCCAGCCGCTTGCCGCGGCCTTCTTCGACTGGTGCCTGCCTTGCGGCTCATGGGCTGTGTTGGTGGCCATGTGTTGTCTCCAGTGTTGACAGGTAAGTAATCAGAAAAACCCGGCGAATCAGTCCTGCGCCTGCGACGCCATGCGCGCCGGTGCATTGAGGGCACCGTACGCGTCGTAGCTGCCCACGCGCTGTACGACCTCGAAGAACAGTCCGCCCTCGAAACTCTCGGTGTAGATGTGCAGGTAGTCGCCGGCCGGCGACCGGTCGAACAGCACGCCCGCTTCGCGCATGCGCACCAGCAGCTCCGGTGCGAGGTCGATGCGCGTGGCCAGGTCGTCGTAGTAGTTGTCCGAAATGGGCACGAAGCGCGTGCCGTTGGCGCGCAGTTTCGCGGCCGAGGCGAAGATGTCCGCGCAGCTCAGCGCGATGTGGTGCACCGCGCCGCCGCCGGTCACGCTCAGCGTGCGCGCGGTGCGGGTGCGCTGGCTCAGCGACACGTTCAGCACCAGCCGCAGGCTGCGCTCGGCGTTGGCCACGCCGCGGCTGCGGATCAACCCGAAGGGGTCGGCCAGCTCCAGGCTTTCGCCCGGTTCGAGCCCCAGCACGGCTCGGGTGAACAGCACCCAGGTGTCGAGCTGGTCGAGCGCCAGGCCCAGGGCCACGTGGTCGATGCGCTGCAGGCCGGCGTCGTTTACATCGGTGCCCGCGTCTTCGAGCACGAAGTCGGCCTCGTACAGGCCGTTGGCGCCCAGCGCCTCGGGCACGAAGTGAATCAGGTTGCCGCCCGGCGCGACGATGGCCGGCACGCGCAGCTCATTCGGGCCGACCGGGCTGTCGTGCCGCTGCGAACGCATGGCGGTGGCGCGTCCGACGGCCGCGAGCGGGTCGTCGCAGCGCACGCCCAGCGCGCACACCGAGGTGCCGTGCGCGTCGAAGCGCTGCCGCGCGAAGGAGTCGGGCTGGGCGTTCACGATCAGGTTGATCTGGCCCTGGCGGTACAGCGTCACGGCCTTGGAGCGGTGCTGGCCGATGCGGCGAAAGCCCAGCTGCGAGACCACGGTGTGCAGCGTCGGGGCCGAGGCCTCGTCGGCCGCGAATTCGATAAACGACAGGCCCGACAGCGCCGGTGCCGGCGGCGGGTTGAACAGCTCCACGCGCTGCGGCTGCACGGGCTCGGCGGCCGCCATGCGCTGGCGCGCTTCGCTCTCGAGGTACAGCAGCGAGCGCATCGCATCCACGGCGGTACGGCGGTTGGGCGTCTCGCGAAAGATGTCGTTGAAGATCTCCAGCGACAGCGGCCCGGTGTAGCCCGCGCGCAGCACCTGCTCGAAGAAGCCGATGACGTCGAAGTCGCCCTGCCCCGGAAACGAGCGGTGGTGGCGCGCCCACTGCAGCACGTCCATGGCCAGCAGCGGCGCATCGGCCATCTGCAGGAAGAAGATCTTGTCGCCCGGAATGTCGGCGATGCCTGCCGGGTCGTCCTTCAGCGAGAGCGTGTGGAAGCTGTCGAGAATCAAGCCCAGGTGCGCGTGGTTCGCCTGCTTCACGATGTGCCAGGCCTGGCCGTACAGCGAGGTGTGGCGTCCCCAGGCCAGCGCCTCGAAGCCCACGCGCAGGTTGCGGCGCGCGGCGCGCTCGGCCAGCTCGTGCAGTTGCGCGGCGGCCCGTGCCGGGTCGTTCACGGACAGCGGCGACGTGTTGGAGCAGCACAGCACCAGCGGCGCTCCCATGGCTTCCATCAGGTCGAACTTGCGCTCGGCACGCTCCAGGCTGCGGCGGAACTGCGGCTCGGGCATGGCCTCGAAGTCGCGAAACGGCTGATACAGGTCGATCGTCAGGCCCAGGTCGGCCGTGATGCGGCGCAGGTCGCCGGCAGTGCCCTTGAAGTTGATGAAGTCGGCCTCGAACAGCTCGATGCCGTCGAAGCCGGCGGCCGCGACGGCTTCGAGCTTCTGGCGGAGGGTGCCGCTGAGCGATACGGTGGCGATGGAGCGGTGCATGGGGTGGACTTTAAAAACACCCGGCCCGCGCCACAATCTATTCAGAGGCCCGCTGATCGATCAGCGATCAAATACGTCCGTTAATCGCACGTAATACGGGATACACCTAGGATCCCGGGGGCTGGGGTGATCCGGCCCGGCCACCCCCGGGCCCCAGCCTTCAGTCGAGTTTGACTTTGGCGGCACTGATCACCTTGCCCCACATCGCACGGTCGGCGTCGATGAAAGCCTTGAACTCGGCAGGCGTGTTGCAGCGCAGTTCACCGCCGTAGTCGCGCCACTTCTTGATGAGCTCCGGCGAAGTGCAGGCCTTCTGCATCGCGGCGTTGACCTTGTCGATGATGGCTTTGGGCGTGCCGACCGGCGCCAGGATGCCCTGCCACGCGATGGGTGCGTAGTCCGGCAGGCCCGACTCGGCAAAAGTCGGCACGTCGGGGAAGCTTGGGTGGCGCTCCTTGCCGGTGATGGCCAGCAGCTTGAGCTTGCCCGCGCGGATGTTGCTGGCCGCGGCCGGCAGGCCGTCGAACATGAGTTGCACCTGCCCTGCGATGAGGTCGGTGTACGGGCTGCTGCTGTTGTAAGGCACCAGGTTGGTGGCAACGCCCGCGGCGGCGTTGAACCATACGGCCGACAGGTGCGAATAGCTGCCGATGCCGGCCGTGGCCACGTCCATGCTGCCGGGCTTGGCCTTGAGCGCGGCGACGAGCGCGCGCTCGTCCTTGACCGCGATGCCCGGCGTGGCGACGAGGCCGGTGTTGAGCACGCCCAGCAGGCTCACGGGTGCGAAGTCGCGCTCGGCGTTGAAGGGGAGTTTCGAATAGAGATGCGGCACCACCGACAGCGAGCTGGTCGTGCCGATGTAGAGCGAGTAGCCGTCGGCCGGGGCCTTGGCGGCGACCTCTGTGCCGATGATGTTCGACGCGCCGGGGCGGTTCTCCACATAGAAGGTCTGGCCCAGGATGCGGGTGAGCTCGGCCGCGATCTCGCGCGCATTCGCATCGGGCCCGCTGCCCGCCGGGAAGGGGGCAATGATGCGCACCGCCTTGGTCGGGTAGTCGGACTGTGCCCACGCACTTGCGCCCGCCGACACGCACAACGCGAGCGCCATGCAGCGGCCAAAAGCCAAATTTCTGAATTTCATGGATTGTCTCCTGGTGTGATTTCATGTGTTCGAAACCTGCTCGAATCATACAAACATACCATCTATTGTCAATATGTGAGAATATTGATATTCTTTCATTGAATCGAGCCAGAACGGGCTCGGGCTTTTTCGCATGGAGACAAAACCGATGCTCGACCAGACCCCATCCGACCTGCAGTTCAGCCATATCGGGCTTTATGTGACCGACCTGCCCCTGATGGCCGGCTTCTACAAGCAAGCGCTGCGCTTCACGCAAACCGACGCCGGCGACCTGGGCACGGTGCAGCTTGTGTTCCTCAGCCGCGACCCGCGCGAGCACCATCAGCTGGTGCTGGCCACCGGGCGGCCCGCGGACATGGGCTTCAACGTGGTGAACCAGATTTCGTTCCGGGTGCCCGACATCGCCACGCTGCGCCGGTACCACGACCGCATGCTGGCCGGGGGCGCGAGCGACATGCACCCCGTGACGCACGGCAACGCCGTCTCGGTGTACTGCCGCGACCCCGAAGGCAACCGCCTCGAACTGTTCATGGACACGCCCTGGTACTGCGACCAGCCGCTGCGTGAACCCGTGGACCTGTCGCAGCCCGACGAGGCGATCCTTGCGCAGGCCGAGGCCATCGCCAAGCGCCTGCCCAGGTTCATGAGCCGCGCGCAATGGCAAGCCGACGTGGCGCGCCGCATGCAGGAAGACCAGCGTGACTGAGCGCGCCGTGCACGACGTGGCCATCGTCGGCCTGGGCCCGACCGGCGCGATGCTGGCCAACCTGCTGGGCGCGGCGGGGCTGTCGGTGGTGGTGCTGGAAAAAGAGAGCGGCATCTTCGCGCTGCCGCGCGCCATTCATTTCGACGGCGAGGTGCTGCGCATTCTTCAGGGCGCGGGGCTGCGCGACGCGGCGCTGGCCATCGCGCGGCCCGGCGAACAGGGCATGCACTTCGTCAACGGCGCGGGCGAGACGATGCTGATTCGCGGCGGCGCCACCGCACTGGGGCCGCACGGCGGCGCCAACAACTACTACTTTCACCAGCCGCAGCTCGAGGCGGTGTTGCGCGAAGGGCTCGCGCGCTTCCCCAATGTCGATGTGCGCCTGCGCCACGAAGTCCTGAGCGTCGACCAGGACGCCGACGGCGCCGTGCTGCAGGTGCGCGACCTCGAGGCGGACCGCACATCGAGCGTACGCGCCCGCTACGTGGTGGGCTGCGACGGCGCGCGTTCCCCCGTGCGGGCGCGAATGGGCAGCCCCATGACCGACCTCGGCCTGAAGCAGCCGTGGCTGGTGTTCGACGTGGTGCTCGAGCAAGACGTCGCGCTGCCGCAGCACACGGTGCAGCACTGCGACCCGGCGCGACCCATGACGTATTGCAACGTCGTCGGCAACCGCCGACGCTGGGAAATCATGGTCCTGCCCGGCGACGACCGCGAAGCGATGCTGCGGCCCGAGGCGCTGTGGCGCCTGGTCGCGCCGTGGCTGCGGCCCGACCAGGCTCGGCTCGAACGCGCTGCGATCTACACCTTTCACTCGGTGATCGCACAAGGCTGGCGCAACGCCCGCCTGTTGCTGGCCGGCGACGCCTGCCACCAGACCCCGCCCTTCCTCGGCCAAGGCATGTGCGCGGGCATCCGCGACGCGGCCAATCTCGCCTGGAAGCTGGAAGCCGTGCTCAGGCACAAGGCTGCGCCTTCATTGCTCGACACCTACGAGTCGGAGCGCGCCCCGCACGTGCGCGCCCTGATCGAACTGGCCGTGCGCCTGGGCAACATCATCCAGACCACCGACCCTGCACTGGCCGCCGAGCGCGACGCCAGGTTTCGCACCGGCCGCCCCGAGATCTTCGAGCTGCCGCCGCAGATGCTCGGCGCGGGCGCGTTCGACGCCACGCCCGGCACACCCGCCGGGCGGCCCTTTCCGCAGCCGCGGCTCGACGACGGCCGCCTGCTCGACGAAGCGCTCGGCCCACGCAGCGCCGTCATCGGCCATGCGCGGGCGCTGGCCTGCGCGGCACCCGCCACGGCCGAGCGGTGGCGCCGTGCCGGCGCCGTCGTCATCGACCGCCCCGACGCGTCGCTGAGCGCCTGGCTGGCAAGCAATGAAGCCCAAGCGGTGATACTGCGGCCCGACCGATACATCGTCGGCGTTGCGCGCACGGGGCTCGATCTGGATCGCATCTCGCAATACCTTCCCGCCGCGCCATGAAGTTCAAACCATTCGGAAGGAATTGGCGTGCCGGAAAAATCCATGTCCAGCCTGGGCCGCATGCTGGCCGTGCTGGACCTGTTCGACGACAGGCACCTCACGCGTACCGCGGACGACATCGCCGTGCAGCTCGAGGTGTCGCTGCCCACGGGCTACCGCTACGTGCGGCTGCTGCTGGAGGCCGGGCTGCTGCAGCGCGTGGAAGATTCGCACTACGCACTGGGGCCGCGCATCATCTTGCTGGACCACTACATCCGCAAGGCCGACCCCGTGCTGCGCGAAGGCATTCCGGTGATGCGCGAGCTGGTCGCGGCCACGGGCTTCGATTGCGTCGCCTCGGGTGTGTTCGGCATGCAGGTGCTGGACACGCACCGCGAGATGGGCAGCACGCCGCCCACGCTGTCGTACGGCCGCGGCCGGCCGCGCCCGCTGTTCCTGGGCGGCGCGCCGAAGGTGCTGCTGGCCAGCTTCACACCGCCGCAGCTGCGCAAGGTGTTCGATGCACGCCAGGAAGAGGCGGTGCGCAGCGGCCTGCCGGCGGAGTGGAGCGACTTCCGCAAACACTACGCGGCCATCCGCAAGGCGGGCCACTACGTGTCGATCGGCGAGCTGGAGCCGCAACTGGCGGCCGTCGCCGCGCCGATTCCCAAGGCCGACGGGGGTGCATGGGCCGCGATTTCGCTGGTCTTCGACACCGCCCGCCTGTCCATCGTCGACCTGGACAAGCTGGTTCAGCTGATCACCGAAGGCGCCGCGCGCATAGGAGGTCGACTGGCCCGGTAAACCGTTTCTTCAACCCCACCGCCCTCGGAGGCACACCATGAAACTCATCAGCTACCAACACAACGGCCAGGACAGCTACGGCGCCGTGCTCGGCGAACGCATCGTCGACCTGCGCGAAGTCTTCGGCGCACGCGCCACGGACCTCAAGGCGCTCATCGCCGCCGGACTGCTCGGGGAAGCGGCGCAGGCCGCGTCGAGCGCCAAGACCACGCTGCCGATGAGTGAAGTGACGCTGCTGCCGGTGATTCCCAACCCCGGCAAGATCGTGTGCGTGGGGCTGAACTACGGCGACCACGTGCGGGAAACGGGGCGCGAGATCACCGAGAAGCCGACGCTGTTCCTGCGCGTCGCCGAATCGCAGGTCGCGCACGGGCAGGACATCGTCATGCCGCCCGAGTCGGGCAAGCTGGACTTCGAGGGCGAGATCGCGATCGTCATCGGGCAAGGCGGGCGGCGCATCGACGAAGCGCACGCCTGGGACCACATTGCCGGGTACGCCTGCTACAACGACGGCTCCATTCGCGACTGGCAGACCGCCACGCCGCAATGGACCGCCGGAAAGAACTTCTGGCGCACCGGCGGCTTCGGCCCCTGGCTGGTGACGAGCGACGACATCGCGCACGGGCAGGTCATGACGCTGGTCACGCGGCTGAACGGGCAGGAAATGCAGCGCACGACCACCGACAAGCTGATTCACAGCATTCCGCGCCAGATTGCGCACATTTCAGCGTTCATGCCGCTGGCGCCGGGCGACGTGATCGTCACCGGCACGCCGGGCGGCGTGGGGGCCAAGCGCACCCCGCCCGTGTGGATGAAGCCGGGCGACGTGGTCGAGATCGAGGTCGACGCCATCGGCATCCTGCGTAACGGCATTCGCGCGGAGTGAGCGCGACAGCGCTTTCTTAGTTAAAGGCTGCGCCAGAAATCGATCAGCAGCTGCGTGAACTCCACCGGCCGCTCGGCCGCGCTCACGTGCGCAGCGTCGATGGTGGCCAGGCGCGCACCCGGAATGGCTGCCACCATGGCCTCGGACATGGCCAGCGGCGTGGCCTCGTCCTGCAGGCCGCCGATGACCAGCGCGGGCACCGCGATGCGGCGGTTGCTCTCGCGAAAGTCGATGGCGGCCACGGCGTTGCAGCTCTCGATGTAGCCCTGCGCGTCGGTGCGCACCAGCGTGTCGTGCAGCACCTTGGCGGCCACCGCGCCTTCGGCCGTGCCCGCGAAGGCCGGCGTGAGCCAGCGCGACACCGCGCCGGGCGCTATGGCGGCCACGCCCTTGGCGTTTACCGTGTCGGCGCGCGCGCGCCAGGGCGCCTGGTCGGGGTAGTGGGCCGACGAGTTGGCGATGACCACGGTCTTCAGCAACTCGGGGTGCCGCACGGCCAGCGCCTGCGCGGTCATGCCGCCCATCGACAGGCCGACGAAATGCACCGGCTCGCCACCCGCCTCGCGCGCGATGAGCTCGGCCGCATCCTGCGCCAGCGTCTCGATGCGCAGCGCGCCGGGCACCACGTCCGATGCGCCGTGGTTGCGGTGGTCGTAGCGCACCACGGTGTGGGCGCGCGACAGCAGCGCGGCCACGGCGTCCCACATGTGCAGGTCGCAGCCGAGCGCATGGCTGAGCACGACGATGGGGCCGTTGCCCTCGCGAACGACGTTCAAACGGGTCATGGTGTGGTTTCCTTTGTCGGATGTGCAGGGTGTGCAGCAGGTTGAAAGTGTTGCAGGCGCGGCAGCCAGAAGAACGCAATGGCCATCAGCACGCAGCCGGCCAGCAGCATGGGCACGACCATCGGCCAGGCGCCGTGGGAGTAACCAGGGTCGACGAACAGCGCGGCAATCTGCCCCACGCAGAACGCGACCATCATCATGCCGAAGCCCGACCACGACACCGCCCGCCCCGCCAGGTGCGGCAGGTCGCCCACGGCACCTGCCTGCCCGCACGGTTGATGGATGCCGTGGCCCAGGCAGTACACCGCATGGCCCACCAGCAGCGGCACCGCGCTCAGCGGCAGCAGCAGGCAGCCCAGCGCCTGGATGACGGGGCCGGCCAGGCTCAGCGATGCGCCCAGCCGCACCGTGCGCACCGGCCCGTAGCGGCGCAGCAGCGTGCGGCACATGGTGGTGCTGAAGATGTAGACCAGCGAGCCGCCCGCCGGGATCCACCCGTACCACGCGGGCGACCAGCCCAGGTAGCCGATGTAGACCATGGGCGACAGCAGCAGAAAGCAGAACAGGCCGCCGTAGGTGGTCGCGGCCAGCGAAGCCCAGGCACGAAACGAGCGGCTCGCGAACACGGCGCGCGTGCTGCCGCGCGGCGCGGACGATTCGCCGCTGCCCTGTGCGAACGGCCGGCGCGTTTCGCCGAAGGAGCGCCAGCACAGCGCGAGCAGCACCGAGGCGTAGAGCGCCATCGCCACCATCACCCAGCGCCAGCCCGCCCCTTGCACCAGCCAGGCGCCCAGCAGCGGCGCGGCCAGGCCGACCACGCCCAGCCCCGTGAGGCCGCGCGCCATCACGTGCGGGCCTTCGTGCGCGGGGTACAGGTCGCGCACCGCCGCACGCGAGCACACCAGGATGGCCGCCATCGAAAAGCCCTGCAGCGTGCGCCAGCCCGCGAGCAACGCCACGCTGCCCGCGAACGCGCCGCCCAATGCGGCCAGCACATAGCAGGCGAGCCCCGCCAGCAGCACCGGCCGCCGGCCGAAGCGGTCGGCCAGCGGGCCGCACAGCAACTGCGCAAAGCCGAAGGCCAGCACGAACAGCGTGAGGCTGGTGCTGGCCGAGCCGAGCTCGCTGGCAATGGCCGGGAGCGCGGGAAGATAGCTGTCGGTGGCCACCGGCTGCGCCGCGAGCAGCAGCGGCAGCAGCAAGGTGAAGCTGACGTCGAACCGGCCCTTGCGGGCGACCGGCGCGCTCACCGGGTGGCGGGTTGCGGTGACGAAGCGGCGGCCAGCAGGCCCTTTTCGCGCAGGATGTTCGTCGCAATGCCGAAGGCATGGTTGGCCACGGGCACGCCGCAGTAGATGGCGGCCATCATGATCACTTCCTTGATGTCTTGCGGCGTGAGGCGCGACTCGGGCGGGCCGTCGAGCGCGGCGCGCACGTGCATCGCGAACTCCTCGTACGCGTGGATGCCCAGCATCATCGACAGCACCATGTAGCGGCGCGTCTTGTCGCCCAGCGCGGGGCGGCCCCAGATGTCGTTCCAGGCATGGCGCGTGATGAGCTCCTGGAACTCGGCGTTGAACTCGTTGCGGTTGGCGAGCGACTTGTCGACCCAGGCGTCGCCGAGCACGCGGCGGCGGTTGAGCAGGCCGGACTCGTAGCCTTCGGCGGGCATCTCGGAGGCCGTTGGCGCGGCGGGAAATTCGGGGGCGGTCATTGCGAGAGTTCCTTGTGTTCGGTGAGCCGGGCCTGCAACGCCTTCACTTCGGCGAGCGCGGTCTGTCCGGCATAGTGGGCGAGCGCGGGGTCGAACCATTCGTCGGCCGCGTCGCGCGGGAGTTCGGCGCGCAGCCGGTCGATGTTGGCGCGCATGCGCGCGGCGTCGACCTGCAGGCCGGGCAACGCACCCGCCATGGCGCGCGTGCTGCCGTGCGCGGACATCAGCAGTTGCGGCCATTCGGCCAGCTCGGCCTGCCAGGCGCCGAGCGCGCGTTCGTGTTGTTGCGGCATGGCGCCGAGCAGCGCGGCCACGCGTTGCGGCGCGCGGTGCGCGGCGGCGATGGCCACCATCGAGGCCACCGGGTTGCGCTTGTGCGGCATGGCCGACGAGCCGCCACGGCCGGGCTCGCTGGGCTCGGCCACTTCGGCCACTTCGTACTGGCCGAGCAGCGCGATGTCGACCGCGATCTTGCCGAGGCTGCCCGTCATCAGGCCGAGCTCGCAACCCAGCGCGACCCACTCGTCGCGCTGCGTGTGCCACGTGGCGCCGGGGTCGCCCAGGCCCAGTTCCTTGGCCATGCGCTTGCGCACGGCCGCGCCCTGCCCCTTCATCTGCGCGAGCGTGCCCACGGCGCCGCCCAACTGCAGCTGCAGCGCGTGCCTGGCAGCCTCGCGCAGCCGGATGCGGCTGCGCACCAGCGGCGCGGCCCAGCCCGCGCACTTGAAGCCGAAGCTGGTGACCGAGGCCGGCTGCATCAGCGTGCGCGCGAGCATCGGCGTTTCGGCGTGCGTGACGGCCAGCCGCAGCAGCGCGTCGGCGGCCTTGGCCAGGTCGGTCTCGATGAGCGCCACGGCCTCGCGCGTGACCAGCGACATGGCGCTGTCGATCACGTCCTGGCTGGTGCTGCCGAAGTGCACGAAGGGCGCGGCATCGGCATTGAACATGCCCACGGCATCGCGCAGCGCCTTCACCAGGGGAATGGCGACGCTGCCGGCACGCCCGCTTTCGCGCACGATCTTCGGCACGTCGAACAGCTCGACCTTGCAGCTGCTGACGATGGAGTGCGCAGCACTCTCGGGGATCAGCCCCTCGGCGGCCTGCGCCCGCGCCAGCGCGGCCTCGAAGCGAAGCATGGCGTCGACGAAGGCGCGGTCGCTGAAAGCACCGAGCGTTTCGGACGTGGAGAGAAAGCCTTCGAAAATACTCATGCGGACACCTGCTCTTTCAATACTTCAATTGGGCCACGGCGCGCAATTCCTCCGGGGACGCTGTGCCGAATCCGAAGAATTCCAGGTACGCCGGAATCATCTCGAACAGCATGTCGGTGCCCACCTGCACCTGGCAGCCCTTGGCCTTGGCGGCCAGCAGCAGCGGCGTGAACTCGGTCTTCATCACGACCTCGCCGACGAAGGTGCCCGCATCGATGCGATCCACGTCGAAGGGCAGCGGGTCGCTCTCCTTCATGCCCAGCGGCGTGGCGTTGACCACCACGTCGTAGCCGGCCGGGTCCTTCGAACCTGTGGCGACCTTCATCTGCGGATAGTGCTCGCGCAGCCGCGCGGCCAACGCGTTGGCCGAGGCCTCGCTCATGTCGAACAGCATCAGCTCGGCGGCGCCGGCCGCCGCAATCGATGCGGCAATGGCCGAGCCCACGCCGCCCGTGCCCGACACCAGCACGCGCGTGCCCTTGAACAGGCGGCCCTTGCGCTCCACGCCGCGCACGAAGCCCGCGCCGTCGAACTGGTCGCCCAGCAGCGTGCCGTCGGGGCGCTTGAGAATGGCGTTGCACGCGCCCGCCACGCGCGCGGTGGGTGTCACCTCGTCGACCAGCGACATCGTCGTGACCTTGTGCGGCATGGTCACCAGCGCGCCGCGCAGGTTGCTGAACCTGAAGATCTGCGGCAGCGAGGCCGCGTAGTCCTCGGGCTTCACGCCCATGGGCACCACCACCGCGTCGATGCCCTGCTTGTCGAACCAGGGGTTGTAGATCATCGGGGCCTTGAAGGCCTCGGTGGGAAAGCCCAGGTGGGCGATGAGCGTGGTCTTGCCGGAAATCATGTCGTTCGTTTCGTTGAAAGATGAGGCTCAGGCCACGCTGGGCGAGTGATAGCGCAGGGGCTGCGCAATCTCCGCTTGCATGGCCGGCGGGTAGACGATTTCGCGCAGGAAGTTCGCGTCGGCCTGCAGCGCGGTCGCTGCATCGAGGTGGCCGAAGTAGCGCAGGTAGTGCGGCATCTGCTGAATGAGCATTTCGAAACCCGCCTGCGCATTGAGCCCGCGTGCGCGCGCCGCGCGCACCAGCGGCGTGGGCTGGTTGCGCAGCAGGATGTCGAACAGCGCGGCATGCCCGTCCATGCGCGTCACGTCGACCGGCAGCGCGTCGCCTTCGACCAGGCCCAGCGGCGTGGCGTTGATGACCAGGTCGTAGCCCTCGGGCGCATTGCTCTCCACCGCGACCACCGTCGCGTCGAAGAAGGCATTCAGCTTGGCCGCCACGCCGGCCGCCTTGCCGGCCGCGCTGTCGAAGAAGGCGATGTGCTCCGCGCCGTTCACCGTGCCGCCTTCGGCCAGCGCCACGCCGATGGCCGCGGCGCTCACACCCGCGCCGAGGATCAGCACGCGCTTGCCGCGGAAGGGAATGTTGCAGCGGTCCAGCGCGCCGATCAGGCCTTCGCCGTCGAACAGGTCGCCCTCGAGCTGGTCGCCCTCGGTGCGGCGCACCACGTTGACCGAGCCCGCCACGCGCCCGAACAGGCCGCAGCCGTCGAGCAGGTCGACCACCAGCGGCTTGTGCGGCGGCGCGATCACCATGCCGCGCACGTTGCGCGCCAGGAAGGCCGACTTGAAGAACACCGCGAAGTCGCGCACCGGCACCTGCATGGGCAGCAGCACGGCGTCGATCTCGTAGCGCTCGAAGGCGGCGTTGAACATGCGCGGAAGCCGCACATTGCGAACCGGGTCGCCCGGAATCAGGTACGCCTGGGTGCTGCCGCGGATGGAATGGCTCATGTGCTTGCTTCCGTTCGTCAATCGCTCGTTTCGAGGCCGAATGCCTCGCTTTATAGACCCTTCGCCTCACCCTTGCTGCCTTAGGGAGCTTCAAACGTGCGATTATCGAACTACAGAAATCGATCATCGTTCAATTTGAGGGTTTTCAGGGGTGCCGCCGGCACCCATCGCCCCTCTACCGAAGGCACACTTCCGCCATGACGAAGGACAGCGAGGACCTGGACAAGGACGACGCCGCACCGCCCGCGGGGCTGGACAAGCGCGACTGGATCGCCGGGCTGGAGCGCGGCGTGAGCATCATCGAGGCCTTCGACGACGCCAACCCGCGCCTCACCGCCAGCCAGGCCGGCCAGCGCACGAACATGACCCGCACCGCCGCGCGGCGCTACCTGCTCACCTTGCAGCACATGGGCTACGTGGCGAGCGACGGCAAGCTCTTCTGGCTCACGCCGCGCGTGCTGCGGCTGGGGCAGTCGTACCTGGAATCGGCCCGCCTGCCGCGCGTGGTGCAGCCCTTTCTGCAGCGCGTGGCGGCCGGCACCAACGAGTTTGCGTACCTGAGCGTGATGGACGGCGACGAGGTGGTCTACATCGCGCGCAACGGCCCCAACCGCAGCATGAGCACCGGCTACGTGCTGGGCGCGCGCGTGCCGGCGCAGGTGACGGCCTCAGGCATGCTGATGCTTGCACTGCGCAGCGACGCCGAACTCAACGAATGGCTGGCGACCAAGACGCTGACCGTGTTCACCTCGCACACCATCGCGAGCATGGAGCGCATGCGGCTGGAGCTGGCGCGCATCCGGGCACAGGGCTGGGCGCTGTCGGAGCAGCAGCTCGACCTGAACTCGCGCGGCATCGCCGCGCCGCTGCGCGACCGGCACGGCACGCTGGTGGGCGCGCTGAACATCACGATGCCCATGGGGCATGAGAGCTCGGAAGACGCGGTGGCGCGGGTGTTGCCGGTGTTGCGGGAGACGGCGCAGGCGATGCGCAACCTGATCTGATGCACTGACAGCATTCCGACAGCATCCACAGTGCAGGATGCGCACTTTCCCCAAAAAGACGGAGACACGCACCATGTCGGAACCCTTCCTGAACGACGCACACACCCGCCGCCACTGGCTGCAAGCCGGCGGCGCCCTCACCCTGGGCGGCCTGCTGCCGTCGCTGGCCTCGGCGCAAGAGACCTGGCCCAGCAAGTCCATTCGCTTCGTCGTCCCCTTTGCCCCCGGCGGCAGCTCTGAAATCGTCGCGCGCTCGACCGCCGCCGAGCTCTCGCGCACCCTCGGCCAAAGCGTGTTCGTCGACAACAAGCCCGGCGCGGCCGGCAACATCGCCATGAGCGAGGTGGCGCGCAGCACCGACCAGCACACGATCATCCTCGGCCACATCGGCACGCTGGCGGTCAACCCGTACATCTTCGCCAAGCTGCCCTACGACGCCAACAAGGACTTCAAGCCCGTGAGCCTGCTGGCCAAGGTGCCCAGCCTGTACGTGGTGCACCCCGACGTGCCGGCGAAGAACCTCAAGGAGTTCATCGCCTACGCCAAGTCCAGGCCCGGCAAGCTCAGCTACGGCTCGGCGGGCAACGGCAGCGCGGGCCACCTGGCCTTCGAGTACCTGAAGATGACGGCCGACGTGTTCATGCTGCACGTGCCCTACCGCGGCACCGGCCCGATGGTGACCGACCTGCTCTCGGGCCGGCTCGACGCCTCGGCCATCGGCGCGGCGGCGATCATTCCGTTCATCAAGGCGGGCAAGGTGCGCTGCATCGCGACCGGCTCGGCCAAGCGCCTGGCGCAGTTGCCCGACGTGCCCACCGTGGCCGAGCAGGGCTTTCCGGGCTTCGAAATGACGCAGTGGTACGGCATGCTCGCGCCGGCCAACTTCACGCCGGCCAACCTGGCCAAGCTCTCGGCCGAGACCATGAAGGCCGTGAAGTCGCCCGACTCGATGCAGCGCCTGTCGGCCGACGCGGCCGAAGCCGTCGGCGGCACGCCGGAGCAGTTCGCGCAGTTCATCACGGCCGAACAGACCCGGTGGCAAAAAGTCATCGCCCGGGCAAACATCAAACCAGACTGAGCGTTCCAGGCCCTAGCATCGGCGCCATGCGCATCCTGCTGGCCGAAGACGAACACACCCTGGGCACCTGGCTCTGCAAGGCACTGGAGCATGCGGGCATCCAGGTCGAATGGGTGGACGACGGCCGCCTGGCCGACCGGGCGCTGCAGCAGCGCGAGCACGACGCGCTGGTGCTCGACCTGGGCCTGCCGGGCATGGACGGCCACACGGTGCTGCAGCGGCTGCGCGAGCGCGACCAGCGGCTGCCCGCGTTGATCCTCACGGCGCGCGACTCGTTGAGCGAGCGGGTGGCCTCGCTCAACGCGGGCGCCGACGATTTCCTCGCCAAGCCTTTCGCACTGGCCGAACTCGAGGCGCGCCTGCACGCGCTGGTGCGGCGCGCACGCGGCGTCGAGCATCCGCGCCTGGCCTGCGGCGCGCTGGTGTACGACGGTGCACGCAAGCACTTCACGCTGAACGGCGAGGCGCTCGCGCTCTCGCCGCGCGAGCTGGCCGTGCTGCGCGTGCTGGTGCAGCGCAGCGGCGAGCCGCTGTCGAAACAGCAGATCCTGGAGCGCGTGTTCTCCGACGACGAAGAGGTGCACCCCGAAGCGGTCGAGGTGTTCGTCTACCGGCTGCGCAAGCGGCTGGACGGCAGCGGCGTGCGCATCGTCACGCTGCGCGGCCTGGGCTACGTACTGGAAACCGACTGACATGGGCTCACCCCCAGGCTTCGCGCACTTCGTGTCGCGTCTCCTCCCACCTCGCCGGGGGCAACACCGGCGGCGCGGCGGAGCCACGGCGTGAGCCGCATTGCGCGCATGCGCCAGAGGCTCAAGCGCGCGAGCCTCTGGCAGCGCCTGGCGCTGCTGCTGTTCCCCGCGCTGCTGCTCGTGACCGGCATCGAGCTGTGGATGACGCGGCACGACGCGCTGGCCGCCGCCAACGCGGCCTACGACCGCTCGCTGCTGGGCGCGCTCAAGTCCATCGATGCCAACATCTCCACCGCCTCGGGCGGCCTGTCGGTCGAGCTGCCGTACACGATGTTCGAGTTCTTCGAGCTCACGGCCAGCGGGCAGGTGTTCTTCCGCGTGGCGACCTCCGACGGGCTGGTCGAGCTGGGCAGCGCCGACCTGCCCGCGCCGCCCGCCGAGCTCGCCATGGGCGTGCCGGCCTTCTACGACGCCACCTACTTCGGCGAGGCCGTGCGCCTGGCGGCCTACCGGCGCGACCTCGACCGCGCGCCGGCGGGCAGCACCGGGCGCAGCGTGCTGATCCAGGTCGGAGAAAGCACGCGCTCGCGGCAGGAGTTCAGCGCGCGCTTCGTGCGCAGCGCGGCGCTGCGCGACGGGCTGGTGCTGGCGATGCTGCTGTGCGGCACCGCGCTTGCGCTGGCGGCTGCCTTGCGGCCGTTGTCGCGGCTCGCGCGCGAGGTGCAGGCCCGCACGAGCGACGATCTCACGCGCATCGCCGAGACCGACCTGCCCGCCGAGGTGCGCCCGCTGGTGGCCGCGGTCAACCAGCAGATGTCGCGCACGCAGGCGCTGGTGACGCAGCAGCGCCAGTTCCTGGACGACGCCTCGCACCAGCTGCGCACGCACCTCACCACGCTGCAGATGCAGGCCGACTACGCGCGGCGCGAGCAAGACCCGGCGCAGGTGCAGGTGGCGCTCGATGCGCTGGGCACCGAGATCGGCCGCGCCACGCGCAGCGCGCAGCAGCTGCTGGCGCTGGGCCGCAGCGACACGGTGTCGGTGGAGCCCGCCGCCTTCGACATGGCCGCGCTGCTGCGCGAAGTGGCGCTCGACCTGCTGCCGCTGGCGCGCGCCAAGCGGATCGACCTGGGCATTCATTCGCCCACGCCCGAATTCCGTGCTGTGGCCGACCGCGGCCTGCTGCGCGAAGCCTTGAGCAACCTGGTCACGAACGCCATCACGTACACGCCGGCCGAAGGCACGATCACGCTCTTTGCGGCGGGCGACGCCGCAGGCTGGAGCCTCAACGTCGAGGACGACGGCCCGGGCCTGAGCGACGAGGAACGCACCGCACTGGGCCAGCGCTTCCGGCGCGGGGCGCGCGCGGGCAAGGGCGGCTTCGGGCTCGGGCTGGCCATTGCGCGCTCGATCGCGCAGCGGCACCAGGGCGAGCTGCGGCTCGAAGCGCGCGAGGCCGGGCGCGGGCTGCATGCGATCATCTGGTGGCCGCGCACATCGGCTCCCACCGCCACCTGACGCGACTGCCGCCATGCCCTTGCAGACCTCCCGCCGCCATGCACTTCGCACGCTGTCCGCGCTGCTGATGCCCTGGCTCGGCACGCGCGCGCTGGCTGCCAACGACCCTTCCGAAGACGCCGCCGACTGCGTCATTCCCGCCAAGGCCGGCGGCGGTTTCGCATTGACCTGCGCCCTTGCGCGCGATGCGTTGCAGGCCGTGCGCCCCGCGCGTCCGCCGCTGGGCCAGCGATACCTGCCCGGCGGCATCGGCGCCGTCGCGTTCGACCGCATCGCCACCGGCCAACTCGGCGGTCCCGGCACGCTGGTGGCGTTTTCGAGTGGCTCGCTGCTCAACCTGGCGCAGGGCCGCTTCGGCCCGCACCCGCCCTCGGCCGTGCGCTGGGTCGCCACGCTGGGCACCGACTACGGCGTGATCGCCGTGCACCGCGACTCGCCCTACAAGCGCCTGCAGGACCTGGTCGCCGCGCTGCGGCAAGACCCGTCGCGCATTGCCTTCGGCGCGGGCGGCACCGTCGGCAGCCAGGACTGGGTGAAGGCCGCCCTGCTGGTGCGCGCGGCGGGGCGCGACCACAAGGCCATGCGCTTCGTGTCCTTCGAAGGCGGTGGCGACGCATTGAGCGCGTTGCAGGGCAGGCATGTCGATGCCTTCCCCGGCGACGCGGCCGAGGCGCTGCAGGCCATTGCGGGGGGCGCGGCGGTGCGGCTGCTCGCTGTGCTGTCGGACCAGCGCCTGGGCGGCGCGCTCACCGGCGTGCCGACGGCGCGCGAGCAAGGCGTGGACCTGGTGTGGCCGACCGTGCGCGGCCTCTACGTGAGCGCGGACGTGCCGGAGCCGGCCGTGCACGCCTGGGCCGCCGCCTTCCGCGAAGCGGCCGCCGCACCCGGCTTTGCGGCGCTGCGCGAGCAGCATGGCCTGTACCCCTTCACGCTCACCGGCGCCGCGCTCGACGGCTACGTGCAGGCGCGCATCACCGCTTACCGGGTGCTCGCCGACGAGCTCGGTCTGCGCCGCTGGAAGCCCTGACTCGTCGGCTTGCCGACGCGAGCGGTCGGTCGCGGCGAACGTCGTGCAAGCGCGTCCATCCCCTGACGCTGACCCGCAATAGGCGCCCCGTCCCACGTTCGGCAGCCAGCGAGCGTCCAACCTGCGTGCATGACCGATCCACGCAATGTCGCGCACGACAAAAAAGTGCAGCAGGAAAAGAAACACCACGGCGAAGAAATCGCACCTGGCGCCATCCATGCGCCGCAGCCCGGGCAGAAGCCTGCGTTGAAGCATGAGGACGCAGAGCCTCCCGAGGGCGATGCCCCTGGATCGAACTGATCCTCCGCTCCCCGTCAGCCCCGGTTCCGGGGCTTTCTTTTCAGCGCGGGGGATTCGTCGGGCGACAGGGTTTCAAGCCCTGCGACTACACCGGACGTATACCTAAGCGCTCATTTTCCGATCAGCCCGGCGGGGCATGGTGCATTGCTTCGCCCGCACGGGCACAGTTGTCTTCACAGGAAATACGAATGCCGGAGCTGGTAATTTCAATCGGTGCCAACCTGTCGCAGGTGGCACTGGTCAAACGCCGTACGACGATCGGCCGCCGTACGGACTGCGACATCGTTCTCGACAGGTTGACCGTGAGCGCGAGTCATGCGGCGCTGCATTTGCGCGGCAACCAGGTGTTCATCGAAGACCTGGGCAGCACCAATGGGACCCTCGTCAATGGGGTGCCGGTTGTCCAGCAGGCGCTCGAGGACAACGACTTCATCGAGGTAGGCGGTTGTCAGATCCTCTTTCTGGACGCCGACGTCGGCACTGATAAACACGGCGCGGGCAGCGAGCCGACCGCGGCTCGGCCCATGCCCACGGAATTTGCACCGACGGAACCTGCCGAAGCCGGGACGCCGCGCGTGCCCGTGCTGCGCGTGCTGTCAGGGCAGGGGGAAGGCCGGGAGCTGTCGCTGCGCAAGGTCGTCACCACCGTCGGTACGCCCGGTGTGGCCGTGGCCGCGGTCACACGACGCCGGCAAGGCTACGTCGCTGCCAGCGTGATGGGTGTGGTCACGCTCAACGGCAAGCTGCTGGACACCGAAGCGATGCCGTTGAAAGAGCACGACGTAATTGAACTCGACCGGGCGACGCGCCTCGCATTCATCGAAGTGTGAATGCGCTTCTCAGGTCGGCGCTCTCGGCGCCGCAACGGCGCGAGGAATGCGGACCGAGAAACTCGTGCCCCCCGCGTCGGTCGACGCCACGTGGATCGAGCCACCGTGCGCCAGGACCGTCTCACGCGCGATGAACAGCCCCAGGCCGAGGCTTGTGCGCGGGCGCCCGGGCTGCTCTCCGTCGAGCGGCAGCTGCACCATCGCGCTGAAGATCGTCTTGAGCGATTCGGCCGGAATCGCGGGGCCGCGATTGGTCACGCAGACCAGCACGTCATTCGTTTCGCCGGCCACGTCGAGCTGGACGCTTGTCCCCTTCGCCCTGTACTGGGCTGCATTGGCGAGCAGGTTCACGACCACCTGTTGAAGCCGGACGTCGTCGAAATCGCCCGACAGGTCGCCGCGCGTGTTCAAGTCGAACACGCAATCGGGGTTTGCCGAAGACGCGTTGTGAAGGGCGGCCTGAACAATGTCGCCCATGTTCGCCGCTGCGGGTGCCATGGGCATCTTGCCGCCGAGTTGCGTACGCGAATACTCCAGCAGGTCGTTGACCATGGTCGTCATGGTGGCGGCGCTCCGCACCAGCCGCTTGCCGGTGACGGCGTTGCCGTCGAGGTTCTTCGACCGCTCCAGCAGCAGGCCGGTCATGCTGATGGCGGCCAGGGGCGTGCGCAAATCGTGGCCGAGGATGGCCAGGAAGCGCTCGCGCGTGTGGTTCGTGTGCTCGGAAAAGGTCATTGCCGACTCGGCCAGGGCCTCGTCCACCGCCTCGTTGAAGCGCGTCATTTCCTCCACGACCTCGCGGTTGAACTCCTCGACGGTGGGCAGCCACAGGCGCAGAACACTCGCACGCAGCGATCGAAATTCCGCCGTGAGCTGCGTCAGTGAAAAGCCGCTGACCTCCCGCAACGTGCCGTGGATCGCGGCAGCACTGTGAAAACTTCCCTCGTCATCCGCGTCACCATGCGACTTGGCCGTTTGCTCGGCCTTGCTCTGGAAGCTGTCGATGTCCAGTGCAATCGCCTTGATGATCTGGTGCGCGTGGTCGCGCAATGCCTCGCTGGTCATCAGGGTGGCGGCGGGCTTCAACGTCTTGGCAAAGGCCTCCCAGTCCACCAGGATGTCTTCGGCGCGCTCCGTGAGAAAGCGGGAAAGCTTCATGCATACCTAGTTTTTCGCCCGGAAACATTCATTCAGGCATTCGCCGGATCCTCCCGCCCCCCTTGCGAGTTCCACGTAGGACGAACGAGCCAACTCCGCTGGCGATTGCCTCACGCAGCTAATTCAGGCCGCCTTCAGGAACACCTCGTGGTCCGGCGCGAAGTTGACGTGCAGCGGCAGCATCGCGCCGCCCAGCGCACACGCCAGCGCTCCCGCCCTGCCGCCGTGCACCTGGGGGCGCCACAGGCCTTCCCAGTTGCAGCGGTCCAGCGCGGCGCGCGTGCGCTCCAGAAGGGCCTGCAGCAGCAGGCGCGACATCGAGCCGTCCACCACCACGTCGGCCAGGTCGAGCATGGCGGCGCCGCTCACGATGGCGTGTGCCAAGGCATGCGATGCGCTTTCGAGCCAGGCCTGCGTGCTGGCGACAAAGGGCGGCTGCAACGCCCGGTCGTCGTAGGCGGCCGTGGCGTCCAGGCCCTCGCCGGCCAGCCGTTGCTCCAGCTCCCACAGCGAGGCCTGTGCGATCAGCTGCGTCGGCAGCGCACCGCCGCTGGCCGGCGGCTGCATCGGCAATGACGCGAGGGCGCCCGCATTGCCGTGCGCGCCCGCATGCAGGTGCGAGTTGATGACCAGCCCGCCGCCCACGAAGGTGTCCACGAAGATGTACAGGAAGCTCTTCAGGTCGTGCCCGCGCCCGCTCACCAGTTCGGCCACGCAGGCGGCCACAGTGTCGCGCGCGAAGCTCACCGGCACGTCGGTACGCGCGCGCACCTCGGCGGCCAGGTCCATCTGGTTCCACAGGTCGGCCTGCGCCTTCGACAGGCCCAGCGTGCGGTGCCAGCCGCCCAGCTGGAACGGCGCGGCCAGCCCCGCGCCCACATTGCGCGCGGCCAGCGGCCCGAGCCCGTCGCGCAGCCGGTGGATGTGCTGCGCAATGGCGGGCAGCAACTCGTCCGCGTCGGGAAAGTCGTAGCTGATGGCGTGGCGCTCGCGCACCTGCGCGGTGAAGTCGATCAGCAGCCACTCGGCGCCGCGCCGGCCCACCTTGATGCCGATGGAAAACGCGCCGTCGGGGTTCAGCGCCAGCGGCACCGAGGGCTGGCCAATGCGTCCGCGCACGCGGCTCTGCTTGACGATGAGGCCGTCTTCCTCCAGCCGCGCGGTGATGAGCCCGATGGTCTGCGCGCTCAGCCCGGTGAGCCGCGCCAGGTCGGCCTTGGGCAGGCTGGTGTGAACGCGCAGTGCCTGCAGCACCGTGCGCTCGTTGAACTGGCGCATGCCGACCTGGTTCGAGCCGCGGGGCCGCAGCAGGTCGGGCATGCGCGCAGGTGCTGCGTCGGCATCAGGCATGCGCCTCCGCGGGCAGCTGATCGGCCGTCATCGCGCCGGTCATCACGGCGACCGTGTCGCTCATGCTGATCTTCTTCGGGTTGAGCACCGCCGCGCGCTTGCCCAGCCGCGCCACGTGGATGCGGTCGGCCACCTCGAACACGTGCGGCATGTTGTGGCTGATGAGCACCACCGGCAGGCCGCGCTCGCGCACCCGGCGAATCAGCTCCAGCACCATGTTGCCTTCCTTCACGCCCAGCGCGGCGGTCGGCTCGTCCATGATGACCACGTGCCGCGCGAAAGCCGCGCTGCGCGCCACCGCCACGCACTGGCGCTGCCCGCCCGAGAGTGTTTCGACCGCCTGTGTCATCGACTGGATGCCCACCTTCAGGTCGGCCATGCGCGCGGTGCTCTCGACCAGCATCTTCTTCTTGTCGAGCATGCGCAGCACGTTGCCCAAGAAGCCGGGGCGGCGCAGCTCGCGCCCGAGGAACAGGTTCTCGTAGATGGTCATGGCCGGGGCCACGGCCAGGTCTTGGTACACCGTCTCGATGCCCGCGCGGCGCGCGTCCAGCGGGTTGCGAAAGTGCACCGGCTTGCCGTCGAGCAGGATCTGCCCCTCGTCGGGCACCACCGCGCCCGACAGCGCCTTGATGAGCGAGGACTTGCCCGCGCCGTTGTCGCCGATCACCGCGAGGATCTCGCCCTCGCGCAGCTCGAAGTCGACGCCGTCGAGCGCCGTGACCTGGCCGTAGCGCTTCACCAGGCCCTTGGCCTGCATCACGATCTTGGGGTTGGCAACGGCGTTCATCAGCGTGCTCCCTTGCGCGAGAGCTGGTCCGCAGCCACCGCCAGGATGACCAGCACGCCCGTCACCAGCACCTGGTAGATCGACGACACGCCCATCAGCGTGAGACCGTTGCGGAACACGCCCACGATCAGCACGCCGATCAGCGAGCCCAGCACGATGCCGCGCCCGCCGAACAGGCTGGTGCCGCCGAGCACCACGGCGGTGATGGCGTCCAGGTTCTCCGTCTGCCCCGCGTTGGGGTCACCCACGCCCGTGCGCGCCACCGACAGCAGCGAGGCGATGCCGTACAGCACGCCCGCCGCCACGTACACGCCCAGCAGCACGCGCTGCGTCGGAATGCCCACCAGCCGCGTGGCCTCCGCGTTGTTGCCCACCGCGTAGATGTGACGGCCGGCGGCCGTCTCGCGCAGCACGAACCACGCGAGCGCGTACAGCGCCACCATCAGCACCGAACCCCACGCCACCTCGGCACTGCCGATGGTGAAGGTGGTGCCCAGGCCGGTGAGGCCGCCCGGCAGGTCGGTGATGGTCTGCGAAGACGAGTAAAGCTGCGTGATGGCAAACGCGATGTTCAGCGTGCCCAGCGTCACGATGAACGGCGGCAGCTTGATGCGCGTGACCAGCAGGCCGTTGAGCAGGCCGAACAGCGTGGTCACGCCGATGCCGCACAGGATGGCCAGCGGCACCGGCATGCCCAGTTCGGTGGCGAACTTGCTCATGATGATGCTGCCCAGCGCCATCACCATGCCGCACGACAGGTCGATGCCGGCCGTGAGGATGATCAGCGTCTGGCCGATGGCGATCACGCCGACCACCATCACCTGCTGAAGAATCAGCGAGAGATTGCCGCCGGTCAGGAACCGGTCGGACTGGGTCGCGAAGAAGACGCATGCGCCCAAGAGGGCCAGCCACGGCCCCAGGGCACCCCAGGGGATGTGGTGCGTTGCAGGTTTTGTCGCCATCGTTGTGTGCTCCCCGGGCTACGCTTTTACTTCTTGCCCCAGCACAGGTCGGCGCCGGTCTTGGTGTCCTTGCTGTCCACGCCCGCCACGCTCTTGCCGGCGATCAGCGTCACGCCGGTGTCGACGTAGCCCGAAGCCTTCTTGCCCGTCTTGGCGAACTCCACGCCCGCGGCCACGCCCATGGCGGCCATCTTCAGCGGGTACTGCTGCGAGGTCGCGGCGATGACGCCGGCGTTGGTGTCCTTGATGCCCTGGCAGCCGCCGTCCACCGAGACGATCAGCACGCCCTTCTCCTTGCCTGCGCGCTTGAGCGCGTTGTACGCACCGGCCGCGGCGGGCTCGTTGATGGTGTAGACCAGGTTCACTTCGGGCGCCTTCTGCAGGCAGTTTTCCATCGCGGTCTGCGCCTTGGCCTGGTCGCCGTAGCTGTCGGCCATGCACACGATTTCGGGCGCCTTCGACAGCTCGTTCGACTTGGCGTCGTTCGCGGCCAGGCCGAAGCCCTTCATGAAGCCGTTGTGGCGCTGCGCGCCCACCGGGTGGCCCGGCAGCAGGTCGAGCGCGACGATCTTCGCGGGCTTGCCGGCCATCGCGGCCTTGGCGTATTCGCCGATCAGCACGCCGGCCGTGTAGTTGTTGGTGGCGAACAGTGCGTCGGTCGCGTCCGGCGGATCGGCCGGGCTGTCGAGCGCGATCACCATCACGCCCTTGTCGCGCGCCTTCTTGATCGCCGGCACGATCGCTTTGGCGTCGCTCGGCGTGATCAGGATGGTCTTGGCGCCCGCCGCAATCATGTTTTCCATCGCGGTGATCTGGCCCGCGTTGTCGCCGTCGGCCTTGCCCGCGCCCGACAGCAGCTTGGCGCCGAGCTTCTTGGCTTCTTCCTGCGCGCCTTCCTTCATCTTCACGAAGAAGGGGTTGGTTTCGGTCTTGGTGACCAGGCCGATGACGGGCTGGTCGGCGGCGAAGGCGGCGGTGGTGGCGGTGAATGCGGCCGATACGGCCAGGGTCGTGGCGGCCAGGGCCAGGAGGGAGCGGGTGCGGCTGATGCTGCTGCGTTGCATGATTTTTGTCTCCGTGGGCAGGCTGGGGAAGTGGTGCCTGCGGGCTTGGGAACCGGATCGCGTTACGGCCAGGGGGCGCGGCGTCCGGGCGCAGGGGGACTATCGGCCAGCGGGAGGACTAAATCAAGTGGGTTTAGTTATCGGAAACCCGGGGGTTGGTAGCGGAACAATCCGTCGCGGGCGTCCTTCGCCAATGCCTCGGACTAACGCGAAGCAAGCAGATGCGTACGGACATAAGCCAGGCCTTGGATCCAAAAGGGATGCGACAAGTACTTGAAGCGTCGGCTCGGCGGCACTGAACAATTGCCCTTGCACTACAACTTGATTTTCAATTTCCCAATAGTAGCTATCGGCTTGCGCCAACGAAGCATCAAGCAACGAGCGCAATGCTTGCGGGATTCAGTCAGCAGACCCTTGAACCGTCTCGTAATTACCCCAGTCAAAATTAGAAACAGCAATGGACGCAAATTCGATCATCATTTACGCGACGGCATTGGTCGCAGCAAATTTTTCGAAAAAGACCTGAGTATCATATTTTCGATCCGATCGCGAGAAAGACCAATACTCTGCAGGAAAGAAGTACCCTTTTTCCAAGAATACCTCCAATTGATGATCTGCATACTCGATTACATCGCCACTCAATCGCAGCAGCAATTTGCCTTTACCCCTTTCAAGGAGATCTGGATTCTCCGCACGAAGCTCGATTTGCGCGCGCTCCAGATTTTCACCCGAATAGCAAAAACAGTCGACGCGTTCAACAAGTGATGCGCAGTGAGCCAGCGCGGCAATTCGAGAGAGCAACAGTCTGGCGCCCTCGTCGTCGAGTGTGATCGTCAACTCATCCTTGCTCAACGGCCCAAAATTGAAAATTATCACCTTTAATCCCGAGAACAAGATGCCACGCCAAATTTAAATATCTTCACTTTATTGGCACGTATAGCCGACGCAAACACCATCGATCAATAATTAATTTGCCGCCTACGCAGTTCCGATACTTCCCGGAACCAGACTGTCGATCGAGATCCACTCGCAATCGAAGATCATCGAAAAACCTTCTATGCAATGCATGTGCACCGAGGCCAAGCCGTTGGAAGTTTGGATGCTGAGTCGACTCACTGTGTTCTTATGATCCCAGTCAGTCGCAACCAACTTTTTAACCCCGAGAAACGATACGCCCAGATAAATAACATCGTAGGCCCTGGCCCATCTGGCCGGGGGATTTCTCGGCCTTTTCTCGGTCATTAGTTTTATGGAAAATCTGGGTTCATCTCGCTTCAATAGTATTTCCAATACTTTTGAATCACTCAGGGGCGAAAAATCTCCATACGGCGCCAACAAAGCCTGAGGATTTAGGATCTTCTGGTAGTCATTCATTTTTTTAACTCGTACGAGTGGGCAACACAGCGCCTGCGCACGCCCTAGGCCAAGCTTGCTTCTCTAGTCACGCAGTGATCAGCGCACACGCATTTTTTCAGCAGCCAGAGGAAATGAGCTCAGAACAAAATCCACGGCCGCCTTGATATTTGGGAGCTTATTTCTAATATACGCATCATACATATCCACGGCTTCCTCGTATTTATCCAAATATTCATCAAAGCCTACCGCAACAGAGTCTTCAAGCGGCCTGATAAAGCACTCCCAATGAACCGTTTCGCCGGCGCGAATATAGTCACCCTGAACCCAATAGACCTTTTTTGATTTAACTATTGACTCAATTTTGTCAATTAATTCTGCGTCATCCATTTTCTTCCTTGCCAAAGGACAGTGGGTGGGGCGGCCCACAAAAATATCGCCACGAAGTATCGGAAACGGTTGTAATGTAGCCCCGTCTCTTCATCAAAATACTGCCCCTGGAACGGTATCGGGATCCACACCCCCGCCCGTCACCCCGCCCCGTTGATTGCCTCGCGCGCCTCCCCCAGGCCTTGCACCAAATAGACCCGTCTTACTCCGAGAGCTTCTGAAACTTACCGCCAAACATAATCTTGTCCAAAGCTTCTTCTACCGTTTTCCCCATCCTGCAAAAGTAATCGTCATACCCCCCAAAAAAGCCACCGCAATCGCCAATTAAGAACGTCAAATGCCCGGAATAGCCTTGCCCGATCGGAATTAACACCTCGCCGGCGAGTCGTTCATAATCTCCAACGATCCAAGCGCGGTCTAAGCGACGCGTAGCCGCGGAAGGATCAAAATGGCTTTCATCGGATAATTCTCCGCTGTAGGCGGGATGCACTAATTTAATACCTCCAAAAGATCCAGCAAAATCCAATGCTTCCCGAAATGTTTTGTAGCCATCTTTCTTCCAGTCAGATGCAAACTGATTCGTTTCGATCTTTCGCGCAGAATTCCAACCGAAACGCCCCAGAGCAGCAGTCAATTTTGGATTTAATTGATAAGCCATGATCTATTGCCTGTCAGAACCTTGAATTTCTTGAATGTCACCGAACAATTTTTACAACAGGGCATCGGCTCTCCTGACCTCGTGTAGACAGTAGCGACATCGAGGTCGACAATGGACGACCCATCTTTTAATGCTTTATTTTCCGCATGAATTTCCGCGCAATTGTTTGCGCCCCAGCTTTCCAACGAAGATGCTGGCATGCCAACTCCCAATTCTCCATTAATGTTTTTGAGTTTTGTTTCACTGGTTCCGGTATAGATCTTTCCGGTTCTACGGTTCACCATTGCACAAGTGGCTGTGGGTAATTTTCCGCCTATCGCCCTGAGCCTTGCTGCTTCTCGCTTTGCATCTTCAAGCGCATTGGGGCATCCCTTAGATCTTTGAAGCCCTAATAAGTCGATCCACTGGATCGGATTGAGCGCGTATTCATACGAATTTGGGGCCTCCAATAGGTTTGATTGGGTCGCTGGACGTGAATCTTCCGCTGTAAGGGTCGTAATACCGATACCGGTTGCAATGCAGCCCGTCTCTTCATCAAAATACTGCTCCTGGAACCGTATCGGGTTCCGCCCCCCGCGCGTCTCCCCGCCTCGCTGATCGCCTCCCGCGCCGCTCCCCAGGCCTTGTACTGCGCCGACCACGCAACCGCGCCTTCATGGTCCGTCAGCTCCTGCGGCGTGCCAAGGTGGTCGCATTGATAGAACGCCATCTCCTTCCTGTCGAACGCACGCGGCACCGCGCTGCTGCGCTGCTCGCCGTTCCACAGCGGGTCCTGCTCGATGTCGTAGACCCCGCCGTTCGCTTCCATCAGCGCCTTCGTATCCGTCGTCTCGCTCAGCGCCATCGCGCGCGCCTGGCGCACCTGCACCAGCGGCACGAACGAGCCGGCCTCGTGGATGTAGTGCACGCTCCAGCCGCGCTCGCCGCCCTCCTGAATCGCTGATTTGCTCTGCGTGCTCTCGAACCCGAGCAGGGCGCTGTCCCAGTCGATTGGCGCCGAATCACAGAGGATCAAGCAAATATTTCCGGGCGTACTTCAAAAACTCCATGCCCATTTCGGGGGCAAGCCGCTTAAGCAAGAAAAGATAGAACGGTAAGGGCGTTGGGCTTTCGTTTTCGTCCGGATTCCAGTCTGTGTCTTCATAGAAGCAGCAGACGGCGCATCGGCTCAACGCGGCCAGGGCCGGGTTTTCTTTTTCGGAACGATCGGACAACGCCCATAGCGCAAGCTTGCCCGGTTTGCGAAGCTCGTCGCTATTGCTTGCTTCAGAGCTGACAACGGCCTCCTGAAGTTGCTTAGCAATGAAGTTCAGCTGCGTCGGTGGGATCGCCTGATCGAACCGACCAGTCAAGATGCAAGTGCTTAGGAACTCGGCATACATCTTCATCATTCGGCCAAAGGGCACATGCCTGTCCGTCAGTTGCTCTTCGAGAGCATCAAGTTCGCTAATTTCTTCATCGGTGTACGGACCAATCATTCTTTCACTCCATCACAAACACCAAGCCGGCCCATGACAACCTTGCACGATTTGCAGTACGGCATCAACTTCCCATCATTTCTCACGGTCGTCGACGTACCTCCCTGAACGATGCCCCGAAGTTCGTCAACGCTAGAAGCATTGTGCGAATGCGCGATGCTGCTAAGCGCGTCGGGCTCGCCGCACCAAGGGTGTGTCTTGGACCTATCGTCTACTGGGATCTCGTCATACATTTCTTTGACCACTGGGTGCTGCGGCCCCTTTCCACCAGCTCCACCGCTGTATCCGACGACAGGTTCAGAAAGCTTCCCGCCTTCGATAGTGGTCCGCGTGCCTTGGTTGTTTGGCGTGATGCCTTTCTTTCGAGCAAGGCCCAAAGGATCGGTCCACGCTACCGGGTTGGGAGCAAATCGATGAAGATTTGAGCCGCCAATCAAGCCAATGGGATCCTTTGAAATGAATCGGCCTGCGCACGGATCGTAATACCGATACCGGTTGTAATGCAGCCCCGTCTCTTCATCAAAATACTGCCCCTGGAACCGTATCGGATTCCGCACCCCCGCTCGTCTCCCCGCCTCGCTGATCGCCTCCCGCGCCTCTCCCCAGGCCTTGTACTGCGCCGACCACGCAACCACCCCTTCATGGTCCGTCAGCTCCTGCGGCGTGCCAAGGTGGTCGCATTGATAGAACGCCATCTCCTTCCTGTCGAACGCACGCGGCACCGCGCCGCTGCGTTGCTCACCGTTCCACAGTGGGTCCTGCTCGATGTCGTAGACGCCGCCGTTGGCCTCCATCAGCGCCTTCGCATCCGTCGTCTCGCTCAGCGCCATCGCGCGCGCCTGGCGCACCTGCACCAGCGGCACGAACGAGCCGGCCTCGTGGATGTAGTGCACGCTGAAACCGTGCTCGCCGCCCTCTTCCACCGCTGATTTGCTCTGCGTGCTCTCGAACGCGAGCACATCGCCGTCCCAGCCGAACAGGGTGGTCGCCTCGCCCGTTCGCTTGGCGATGCGCCGCCCCAGCGCGTCGTACGCAAAGGTGGTGGTGATGCCGCTCGGGTCGGTGGCCGCGGTCATGCGGTTGAAGCCGTCCCAGGCGAAGACGGTGCGCCATCCGTTGCGCACGCGCTCGGTCATGTTGCCGCGTTCGTCGTAGCGGTAGCTGGTGCCGGCGTAGTTCTTCAGCAGGTTGTCCAGCAGCTTGCCAACTGCGCGCTGGTCCGGGTCTGCAGGCGTTGCGGGGTCGGCGATGTTGCCGGCCGGGTCGAAGGCGAACACCTCGCGGCCCACGCGGCTGTTGGCTTCGAGCAAGCGCCCGACCGGGTCGTAGCGGTAGCTGAGGTTGCCGCGACGGCTGTCGCCGATGCCCACGAGCTGGCCGGCCTTGTCGTAGCTGTAGCTGCGCTGGATGCCGGCCGCGCTCGCAGCCTCGACGGCGCCGGGCCTGGTGCGCGAGATCTGCTGTTCGAGCAGGCGCCCGGCGGGGTCGTACTTCAGGTGCTGGCTCAGGCCGTTGCCTTGCTCGCGCGCCACCTCGCGGTGCAGGTCGTCGCGCTCGAACTCCAGGATGTCCTGACCGTCGAGCAGCAGGCCGTGCACATGGCCCGATCCGTACGTGAGCCACTGCGTGACGTGGCCGTCGGGCCGCACGGTGGCGATGCGCTGGTTGAGCTCGTCGTAGCGGTGTTGCCAGACGGCCGTGCGCTTGCGTTCGAGGTAGTCGTGGTGCTCGCGCGTGAGGTTGCCGGCCGCGTCGTAGAACCACTGCAGGCGCGCGTCGCCGTTGGCGGCCTCGATGAGCCGGCCGCTGCGGTCGTAGCCGAAGTGCTCCGCCTGCTCGCCGGCCCTGCGTTCGCTCAGGCGCCCGAGCGCATCGAAGTCGAGCGCCGTGCGGTGGCCGGCTTCGACCACCTCGGCGAGGATGCCGGTGGTCGCTTCGTGGATGTACTGCGTGGTCTTGCGGTCGAAGCCGGTCTCTTCGAGCAGGCGGCCCGCCGGGTCGTAGCGAAAGTCGTAGCGGCTGCCGTTCTCGTTGTGCAGCTCGGTCAGGCGGCCCAGCAGATCCCATTGGTATTTGAGCGAGCGGCCTGCGGCGTCGGTGCGGCCGGCAATCAGCCCGGCTCGGGTATAGCCGTAGCGCGTGGCACGCCCGAGCGCATCGGTGTGTGTAAGCAGGCGGCCTTCGGCGTCGTGCACGAAGTGCTCGACGGTCTCGTCGGGCTGCACGACCTGTTCGAGCTGGCCGGCGGCGTAGCGGTAGCTGGTGGCGTTGCCCGCGGCATCCGTGGCCTTGGTGAGGCGGCCGCGCGCGTCGTATTCCCACTGGCTGGTCTTGGCGGAGCAGTCGGTGTAGCTGAGCAACTGGCCCGAGGGCGAATAGGCGAGCGACTTCACGCCGCCCTTCGCATCGGTGATGCGCACCGGCCGGCCGGCCTTGTCGTAGGCGTACTCGGTCTTGTGGCCCAGCGGGTCGATCTCTTCCGTCAGGTGGCCTTGCGCGTCGTAATCGCGCTTCCACACGCCGCCTTCGGCATCGAGGATGCCCGTCAGGCGGTTGAGCTTGTCGTACTCGAAATGCACGCGGCTGCCGTCGGCGCGCGTGTGGGTTTGCAGGTTGCCGTCTTCGTCGTAGGTGAAGTCGTCGGTGCTGCCGTCGGTGTGCACATGGCGGGTGATGTTCTTGGCGTCGTCGCGAAAGAACCATTCCTGCAGCTTGTCGGGGTGGATCACGCGGTAGGTGTAGCCCTGGATGTCGTAGTAGTGCCAGGTCTCGCCGCCCACTGCGTCGGTCACGTAGGTCAGGCGGATGTTCGGGTCCCACTCCAGCGTGAGCGCGAAGCTGCCGTCGTCGGACCACTCGCGAACCGCCTTGGCATCGGCGCCCGTGCCGTTGTATTCGAGGTTCATGCCGCGGCCGGTGCGGTCGGTGTAGCGGGTGACCAGATGGTGCGCGTAGGTGTAGGCCCAGCTCGCGCCGTCTTCGTCCTGTGCGGCGACGAGGTCGCGTTCCGCATCGTGCGTGTAGGCGGCCAGTTGGCGCACGACCTGGCCGTCTTTCAGCTCCCACAGCGACTGGATGAGCCCGGTCTGCGCATCGGGCTGCGTGCCCACGTGCGCCATGACGACCTCGCCCTGCTTGCTGACGATGTCGCTGAGCACGCGCTCGCCGGTCGACGCAATCACATGGTCGTAGCGCAGGCCGATGGACTTGCCGTCCTTCGCCTGCTGCGCCACGAGCCGGTAGTGCGGCTGGCGGCTGTCCACGCGCTCGTAGATCTCGCGCCATTCGCTCTGTTCGCCGGCGGGCAGCGGCTTGCCGAAGTCCAGCGCCAGCAGGCTCTCGCTCAGCAGCGAGATGCGGAGTTCCTCGATGGCATCGAAGTGGCTCTGCCCCACCTGCAGCACCGGATAGGCGTGGCTGCGGCCATCGGCCGCGTGGTACACGAAGCTGGCCTGCCCCTGGCGCGCACCGCGCACGGGCGTGGCAACGTCCACCCGCGTGCTGAACGGCGTGATCCAGCGTGCGCCGAGGCTGCCGCGGTCGAAAGCGTCGAGGTCGCTCGCATAGGTGCGCGACCACTCGATGGGCAGCGGCGCGGCGAGCGCGAAATCGGTGTGCGTGAAGCTCTCGTTGCCGGTGGCCAGGCTGATGGACTTGCCCACGCGCGGCAGGGCAGGGCAGGTCTTGCAGCCGCCCGTTCCCTGCGCCGGCGCCTGCCTGGTGATGTGCTCGAGCGGCTCACCGGGCTTGACCTTCTCGGCCTTGGCGCCGGTGTTCGGCGACAGCATCGCGTGCTGCTTGCCCTTCCTGCGCAGCAGCGCGTCCATGAGCTTGTGCAGCAGCCACATGATGCTGGCCTGCGTCTCCTTGTTGGCCAGCGCCGACAGTTGGCTGCGCAGCTGCCGCTTGAAGTCGAGCATCTGCGAAATCACGCCGTCCACCCGGCTGGCCACGCCCGCGGGCAGTTGGCTCGCGGCCGTCTTGGCAACGTAGTTGGCCGACTGCTTGGTGTAGCGCACGGCCGTGCCCCACATGCGGCGCCAGGTGCTCTCCGTCTTCGGGTCATGCACGCGGGCTTCGGCCGCGCCGGGCGTGGCCACGTTGAACAGGTCCTTCTGCCCCAGCACGCGTCGCAGGATGTCCACCAGGTTGTCGATGATCTTGTCGGCCAGGTCGGCGCAGCTCTTCAGGATGCCGTCGAGCTTGGCGATGGCACCCTCGATGAAGGTGTCCAGCTCGCCGGCGATGGTGGCGTTCAGGTGGCCCACCAGCGTGGTGACGATGGCCTCGCCCAGGTTGGACGCGGCGTTCTTCAGCTCCTGCCGCACCAGGTGCAGCGTGGGCCGCAGGCTCATGCGCGCGGCCGCCATGCTCGGCGG